>JBKDAM010000029.1:0-7337 GCA_046316495.1 Chitinophagales bacterium | reverse complement strand
CATCGAGGTTCATTGCAAGTCTGCCGAAGTTTTCTTACAAGAATCTCAAGAACACTTCGATTTAATTTATATTGACCCTGCACGAAGAGATTCCCATCAAAACAAGGTTTTTCGGTTGTCTGACTGCCAACCGAACGTGGTTGAATTGCGTGAACAGTTGCTGGAAAAAGCTGACCGAGTCCTTATAAAGGCTGCACCTATGCTGGATATTACAGAGGCGCTCCGGCAACTTAAAACAGTCAGCCAGGTATGGATACTATCCGTAGACAACGAATGTAAGGAGGTGCTACTTCTATTGGAAAAGGAACCAATCGCCCTGGATGAGGTGCCCATACACGCTATCCCGCTGTCTATGGACGTACCACCCTTTATTTTTACCAAAAAAGAGGAGGCCAATACCCCTATTCAATACGCCGTTCCGGAGCATTATTTATTGGAGCCGGAGGTATCTATCCTAAAAGCAGGGGCCTTTCGAAGTTTTGCGTTCCGGTATGGCTTGTCTAAATTACATCCAGACTCCCACCTCTACACTGCTCCCGCGCCTATTTCAGGGATTCCAGCAAGACAATTCAGCATAAAAGCAGTCTTGAAATACGATTTAAAAAGCATATCTGAGTGGCTATCCAATAGAAAAGCCAATGTGTCCACCCGCAATTTCCCGGACAACCCTGAGCAAATCAAGAAGAAACTCCGCATAAAAGACGGAGGAGACCTCTACTTGTTTGCTACTACCTTAATGGATGGGAGTAAGCGGTTGATCCTCTGTAAAAAGTGCTGATACAGGCTGTTTAGTTGGCAGCAAAACCTTTTTTGGGAAAATGCGCTGGTCGATGCGCTAAAAGTGCTCCCGGTTCCCAATCTGCTTCCTCCCGGATTTCCTCCTTTCTAAAGGTCACTTGTGGCAGTCCTTCCTGGCCTTTACCTTGTAAAAGGTCCAGCTGCAAGGCAATCTCATCCAGGGACTCCATCACATTCGGCAAGGGTCGATTAATTACCATTCGAATGATCCCTTCCGGATCTACAATTACTGCCAGGCGCTCTAGCCCTGGTTGGGGGCGTCGGGTAGAAGCCAGCCCATACATCCTTGCAATAGTAAAATCCAAATCTTCAATTACTGGCGCACTAAGGTAGATCCCTATAAACCTCCTCGCTTTTTCAGCCCAGTCATTTCCAGAAGAAATAGGTTCATTGGAGAGGGCTAACACCTTCGTGTTGCGCTCGTTTAACCAGCGTTCTTTTTTTCCTAAAAAAGCGGAAAACATGGTCCAACAAGTAGTGAAGTTAGCAGGATGCGCGAAAAAAACACACCAGCTCCCTCGCGAGTAGTCCGGGAAACTTACAAGCCCCCTGGTAGTTTCAACACTGAAAGAGGGAGCAAGGTCCCCAATATTGGGCAATAAAGGAAGTTCGTTCGACATAAATGAAGGTTTAACAGCTGGTCATAACAAGGATTAATCAAGCGTCTGGAATTAAGTCCCACAAATTTAGGGATTTCTTCGACTTTTCACCTGAAAATCAGTCTGATCTAAAAAAAACCTAAATACGTGGCACTTTCTTATCCAACTCTGGGGTATTCCTGATTTTCTGGGCTTTTTTCCACCATTGGACCGCCTGCTCCATCTGACCTTTCTGAGCTAAAGCATCACCGTACCGCTCCAGAACTCCGGGATGTTGATCACCTCCCTTCCCCAACGCAGCATCCAAGCGCTTTAGGGCGCTGTCTGGCTCCTTTTTTATCAACAAAGCAATTGCAATCTGATCTACTACATCCAGCCAAAGCGCCTGATTTCTTCCCGCCATCAAGGTGGCAGTCTCAAGAGCAGAAAGTGCCTCCTCTGGTTTATTTAAAGAATTAGCAGCAACACCAAACCAAAAATAAGCGGCGGCTTGGTTGGGAAATATATCCATTGCCTTTTCAGCCAATTCCAACTGATCCCCATACGCTTTTTTGCCCGAAAGAATCCGCAGGGCATTATCGTACACCGCATAAACTCCGGGACGAAGAGATATACAGGTCTTATACCGTTCCAAGGCTTGCTCTTCCATTCCCAACAAGTAGTATAAATCCCCAGAAAGACTCCAGGCCTTTGGATCCGATTTGTGCACCTGCTCCAAAGCAGCCCCCAAGTCTAATATTGCCTTTGCAACAGTAGCCGAACTTCCCTCATTTAACTGCTGAAGAGGACTTGCCAAAGCTGCCACTTTAGTATCCATTGGAACGGTGGGATCTTTGAACAAGGGTAAAAGCTGTTCCAAATAGCGGCTATCTTCCGATTTAGTCGCCTTTTTCTCCATCAAAGCCAAGCGAGCATCTGAATCATTTGGGTCTTTTTGGAGGATCGATTCCCAAATAACAGCCGATTTCCCAACCTCCCCTAACTCTGCCCAGTACCTAGCCAATGATTTTCTGAAATTCAGGTTTTCAGGGTAAGCATCCACCAGGCGCTGCAACTCCCCCGCTGCCCGCTTAGAATCTCCAAGTGCCACCCAAATCAGATGCTTTTTGGTGCAAATTGATTCTGTAACCCCTACCAAAGACTCCAATTTATCCAAGGCTTTCAGTGCTGGTTTGGGTTGTTCCGCCAGGACCAGCAAGTAAGCATATTTCTCATAAAAAACGGGTTCTTTTGGAAAGCGCTCTGACAGTTGGCGGTAGACCTCTGCAGCAAAAGCGTGTTGACCGTTTTTTTCAAAAATATCGGCTTTCAACAAAAAATACCAGCGATTTTCAGGCTGAAGACGGATCGCTTCTTCAATCGTCTCCAGTGCGGTACCGTACCCTTTCTTCTCCACATAACAGCGTGCCAGGCCATACCAAGCTGCATCTGCGGTTTCGTTTTTATAGAGAAATTTCCGATACAAATCGATTGCCTCGTCGGTTTGACCTAGCATACGGGCTTTCTCCGCATCCAGAAAGGCAGATTGCCGCAATAATTCTTCTTGAGGAACCTCCTTTTGAAGGCCATCCAGGGTATTCTGAGCGCCTAATGGTGCCCAAGGCATACAAAGTAGACACACCAAACCACTAAGAGTAGAGATAAATCGGATTGAGTTTTTGGAAAATAGCATCATCGTCTGGTAAAATTACTAAAATCTCCAATATTCAGCTCATCTTTAGAACCAACAAAGCGGCTGGAGTTGCCTACCATCGAATCCTCCAACACTGCGTTTTTGATCAGTGATTTATTCTGAATAATTGAATTTCGAATCACCGTGGATTCAACAGTTGAACCGTGTCCTACACTAACGTAAGGACCAATTACAGAATTGCGGAGCACGGCATTTTCCCCTACAAAACAAGGTGGGATAATGACACTATTTTCAATCACTGCGGTGTCGGAGACCAGATTTTTGTGCCGGCGAAACTCCAACATCCGCTCGTTCGAATACAAAATAGCCTCTTTGTTACCGCAATCCAGCCATTCTTCAATTTCTCCCGTCACAAACCTCGCCCCCTGTTGCTTCATATATTCTAGGGCGGTTGTTAACTGAAATTCGTTCTTTTCTTTGATTTCATTCGTAATAATATGGTGTAAGGCGGCCCTCAATCGTTCGCCCTCCAAAAAATAGTAGATCCCAACAATCGCCAAATCTGATATAAAACTGGTTGGCTTTTCAACGAAATCGGTGATGACTCCAGCATCATCCAATTTAACTACCCCAAACGAACTTGGATCCTTCACTTTTTGTGTCCACACCACCCCATCTACCCCTGAATCAAAAGAGAAATCAGCTTTAAACAGGGTGTCAGCGAAGGCGATCATGCATGTCCCTTTTAAACTCTCCCAGGCACAATGAATAGCGTGACCAACTCCTAAGGCCTTTTGTTGATGGTAAATTTTCCCCTTCGCCCCTAATTGCTCCGCGATCTGAATGAGCTCCTTTTCTACTTCCGGTCCAAAATCCCCCACGATGAAGGCAATTTCGTTAATTTTGCCATCGTAGGCCTTTGCTAAATCTTCCACCAATCGTTGAATAATCGGTTTGCCAGCCACCGGGATCAAAGGCTTGGGGACTGTTAATGTATGAGGACGTAGACGAGTTCCTCGACCCGCCATTGGGATAATAATGTTCATGAGTGCTGCTGCATTAATCCTTAAAAACCATTTCTAAACTCCTGTACTTCCGAATCCACCCGCTCCTCGCTCTGAGGTGCCCAATTCTGAAACTTCCTCCCAGCGAATTTGTTCGTACCGCGCAATAACCATTTGAGCGATGCGCTCTCCCGGTTCGATCACCTGTGGTTGGCCAGACAAGTTGACCACTATACATTTAATTTCACCTCGATAATCACTGTCAATGGTTCCAGGTGAATTTAACATAGTCAGTCCCCGTTTGATTGCCAGTCCGCTTCTAGGTCGAATTTGTGCCTCATAACCCTCCGGTAATTCCAAATACAAACCAGTTGGGACCAAGGTCCTCTCCATGGGTTGAAGGGTAATAGGTGCCTCTAAAAAAGCTTGGAGGTCCATTCCAGCGCTCCCACTCGTAGCATAGGATGGGAGAGGATAAGGGGAGTGATTTACTATTTTTACTTGCATAGAAGGTGCTATCCGATTTTTACGAGATTAAAGTGCCCAGTTAATGGGTTCAAGTCCCTGTTCAGCCAATAATTGATTGGTTTTTTCAAAATGACCACATCCAGCAAAGGCATTGCGCGCCAGTGGAGAGGGATGCGCTGCCTCTAATACAAAGTGACGGTCCGTATCAATCAAATTTTTTTTAGATTTTGCAAAATTACCCCAAAGCAAAAAGACCACCCCTTTTTTCTCTTTGGAAATGGCTTGAATGACGGCGTCTGTAAACAACTGCCAACCGATATCTCGATGGGAGCCGGGGCTGTTTTTTTCAACGGTCAACATAGCGTTGAGCAGGAGTACACCCTGCTGCGCCCAACCGCTCAGGTCGCCGTGCGCTGGCATTGGAACGCCTAAACCGCGTTGCACCTCCTTGTAAATATTTTTTAGGGATGGAGGAATGGGCACACCTCGGGGCACCGAAAACGACAGGCCCATGGCTTCCCCAGGATTGTGGTACGGATCTTGACCCAAAATCACCACTTTTACCTTAGGGAAAGGGGTCTGCTCAAAAGCATTAAAAATCAATCCACCCGGGGGATAGATGATTTTGCCAGCTGCTTTTGCCTCCACCAATGTAGATTTCAAGGACTGAAAATACGGTTTTTCAAACTCTGCCTTTAAAACCTCCTTCCAGTGTTCCTCCAGTTTAATCTCCGCCATAGATGCATGCATTAAGTTGAAATTCCACTTCCTGCAAAAGTAACTCGAATCCTTTGGTATTTCTAGTTATTGTTTGGTAATAATCAACAAATGAATGTACCTTTGCGGCCCGTTAGGAAAAAAGCAGGCTCGCTTCCCTAATTTTTGGTCCCGTAGCTCAGTGGATAGAGCATCCGCCTTCTAAGCGGACGGTCGCAGGTTCGATCCCTGCCGGGATCACCTCTCCCTCTATTAGATTGTTCCTCCCCATTTTTATTGTATTGTGCATCAATACAGTGCTGTTTTCCGTTAAAAAACCCTTAATTTCAAAGAATTTATCTTCATTTCCCTATTTTCGACTGTAAGTACATATAAAAAAGCCAAATATACCCGTTATTTACATCGAACAATTAACTAAACACGTTATGCAAATTCGGCCATGCCTGTTACTGGGTGTACTCCTTGGAATGGCGTTCCAACTGGAGGCACAATCGAGTACCGTATACACTGAACCCAACTTGGCTTACCACAGGGGTATCGAACTTTTTAATCAGGGCTTGTTTGGACTGGCCCAACAAGAATTAGAGACGGCTATCCTAGGACTTCGGCCTGTAAATGAACCAGAATGGCAGGAAGTAAAAACCAGTGCTGCCCTGCATTATGTTCGCTGTGCTGTTCGTTTGGATCAACCAGATGCTGAAAAAAGGGCCCTTGATTTTTTGAGAGATCAAGTGCCGGACCCCATTGCGGGACAAGCGGCGCTTGAAATTGGCGACTACTATTTCAACAAAAAAGCCTATCCAAAGGCACTCGTATATTATGAAATGGCTCCTGCAACCGGTGCTACCCGTGATGAGCTGCGGTTTAAAACGGGGTACAGCTATTTTGTAACCAAAAAGTTTACTGCGGCCAAGTCCATTTTCGGCAGCTTAAAGGAGCAGCCGAAAAGCAAATTCATGGAGGAAGCTACCTACTACTATGGCTGCTGTTGTTTTTACGAGAAACGCTACGAAGATGCGCAGAAGGCATTTCAACGATGCGAATCGTTTAAGAAATACGAGCTGGTGGTACCTTATTACCTAACTCAAATTCTGTTTGCGCGAAACCAGATAGACGAGGTTATCCGGTATGGTGTTCCCAAAGCAAATATCAAGGAGATGCGTAACCAAGCTGAAATCAGCCAACTGGTCGGACAAGCCTATTTCCAAAAAGAGGATTATTCTAACGCCCAGAAATACCTAGAATTTGCTGCAAAAATGAATGCCAGCTTTGATGCCAGCTCGTTCTATCAACTTGGTTTCGCCCAGTACAAAAATGGCTTTTACAAACAGGCCATTGAAAATTTTGTACAACTTTCCAAAAAAGACTCCCTTCTTGGCCAAAACGCACTTTACCACCTAGGAGACAGCTATTTGAAGACCAACAATAAAATGGCTGCCAGAAATGCATTTAGTCAAGCCTCTTCGGTAAAGTACAATCCCTCCATCCAAGAGGCGGCCTTGATGAATTACGCCAAATTAAGCTGGGAGCTCAAACAAGACCGAGACGCACTCAAAGCATTCCAACAATTTAGTCCCAATTCGCCCTATTACGATGAGGCACAAGCCCTTATGGGGGAAGTGTACCTCAATACCCGCGATTACGATCGAGCGGTAGCCGCCCTTGAATCGGTCAAAAACCGTAGTACCCGACTCAACGAGATCTACCAAAAAGTTACCTACTTGCGCGGGCTTCAATTGTATCAAACCAACCAAAAATCAGAGGCTTCCCGGTTTTTCAACAAATCCATTGACTATCCAATAGATCGCCGAATCCTTACCCTTTGTTCTTATTGGCTGGGAACCATGGCACATGAGGAAGGGCAATATGATAAAAGTATTCAACAATTAAGGGCCTTCCTTCAACAAGCTGGTAAATACAATGACCTTCCGGAGGAAAGCAGCCTGCCAATGGGAAACTACGTACAAGGCTATAATTACCTGAAAAAAAAGGACTATGATAGTGCTTTTGACCACTTTAAGTCTTGTGTAGACGGCATCAAAAAAAACAGCTCCAAAATTAATAACTCCAATATTTCCAGCGGCGTTTTGGGGGATGCATTCTTGCGTGCAGGAGACT
>JBKDAM010000028.1:0-57369 GCA_046316495.1 Chitinophagales bacterium | reverse complement strand
TATCGAGCCTGAGCCAGTCTTTGGACAAATTAAATGGAATAGAGGATTCAAACGATTCAGCCTTCGTGGGTTGCCCAAAGTCAGTTGTGAATTCGGTCTGATAGCTATCGCTCACAACCTCAAAAAGATGTGGGTTAAACTACAGCTAGCCAAGGGTCTGCCTAATCCGCCTCATATACCCCCTAAATCCGTCCAAATCTTAGCTGAAAACGCTAAAAATGCCCTGAAAACGATTTTTTATCTTGTCAACCCTCCAGGAGCGCCACACAACACCAACCTAAAACTCCAATTGGTCAATCAATAGTTAACAAAAAAAACCGCCTCACAACATTAGCTGTGAGACGGCCCCGTTATATTTACCAGGCTTTTGCCTGGTGGGGGTAACGCACTACGTATGATTCCTTAATCATTCGATCCATTTTTTCTCTTAGCTGATCGATTCCCTCTTTTGAGTGAGCAGAAATGATCACAAGGTCACCGTAAGTGTGTTGTAAGTATTCAGCGAGCTCCTGTTCCAGATGCCGTTTTGTTTCGGAGTCCAGCAAATCGTCGTAATTTGTTTCCCTGTAACGGTCAATCTTGTTATAAACCATCAAGGTAGGCTTGTCCTGCGCTCCAAGGTCGAGCAAGGTCTGTTGGACAGTCCGAATATGGTCTTCGTATTGTGGGTGAGACAGGTCGACAACATGAAGTAGGATATCGCACTCCCGCACTTCGTCCAAGGTGCTTTTGAAGCTTTCGACGAGGTGGTGGGGTAATTTTCGGATAAACCCAACGGTATCAGATAATAAGAAGGGCATCCGATCGAATACTACTTTTCGAACAGTGGTATCGAGTGTGGCGAACAGCTTATTTTCGGCGAGGACTTCACTTTTGCTAAGTAGGTTCATCAAGGTGCTTTTCCCCACATTGGTATAGCCTACCAAGGCCACCCGAATCAATTCCCCCCTTGTCTTGCGTTGTGTTTGGAACTGGCGATCGATATCGAGGAGTTTTAGTTCCAGCGCTTTAACTCTATTTTGTACTAGACGTCGGTCTGTTTCAATTTGAGTTTCTCCAGGTCCTCGCATACCAATACCGCCGCGTTGTCTTTCCAAGTGGGTCCAAAGGCCCCTTAATCTAGGAAGCAAGTATTTCATTTGTGCCAGTTCTACCTGTGCTTTTGCCTGGGCGGTTTGTGCTCTCGCGGCGAAAATATCCAGGATCAACGAGGAGCGGTCCACAATTTTAACCTTCAAGGCTTCTTCCAGGTAGTTGGTTTGTTTGCCGGAGAGGTCATCATCAAAGATAACGACATTTATTTCTTCATGTCGGTCGATGTATGCTTTGATTTCCTCTACTTTCCCTTTACCCAAGAAGCTAGTATGTTCTGGATGAGGGAGTCGTTGGGTAAATCGCTTTACGGTGACTGCCCCTGCGGTGAGGGCTAGGAATTCCAGCTCATCTAGGTATTCGTGTGCTTGTGTTTCGGTGACATTTGGGGTAATAAGCCCAACGAGCAGGGCATATTCTGTTTCTTTTTTTAGTCCTGCGGCTTTTTCTCCGAGGGTCCATTCTTTCGCCATACGTTTAGTCGAAGTCTATTTCTGTGTTGTCGCCTATGTTAAGGCTAAGATTCATTCCCCGGATGCTGGCGTCGATTCCAACAACCGAATGTCGTAATACAACATCTTTTAATACGGCAAAGTTCCCAATGATACTATCTTGGACGATCACATGATTCAGGTCTGCGTTTTTGCCAATTGTCACATGTGGTCCGATGATACTATTGGAGATACGGCAGCAGGGGCTAATATTTACCGGGTGGATAATGATGGTATTTTCAAAAGCGGGGAGGTTGAAAGCGTCATTGGAGTATTCATGCTGGTTTAGAAGCATGGCATTGGTTTCGAGGAGTACTTCTTTTCTCCCGCAATCGAACCAGTTATCAACATGGATGCCTTGGATGGTATTTTGTTGCTCCACCAGAAGTTGAAGCGCATCTGTAAGTTGGAATTCACCTACGGTACGAACATTATTTTGGACGAGGTATTCAACAGCTTTCAGGAGCGCGTTTACCTCTTTTATTTTATAGAGCCCTACGAGGGCTAGGTTCGATTTTGGTATTTTAGGCTTTTCAACTAGACGGGTTATTTTGCCTTCTGGATCACATTCAGCGACCCCAAAGTCCCGAGGGTCACTTACTTTTTTGAGGCCGATGCATGAGTGCGGGCATTGAATAAATTGTTGGAGGTCTACTTCAAAGATCGTATCACCAAAGGCAATAAACACCTCATCTTCATCTTCTAGGACTTCACGAGCCGACCAAATGGCGTGACCTGATCCTTCGCGGTGCTCTTGATAGACGAACTCGGTTTGAATCGTAGGGTAGGTTTCCTCAATAAAGTCCCTGATTTTATCTCCTAGGTAGCCGATCACAAAGACAAAATCGTGGATACCAGCTTCTACTAGTTTATCGATAATAAAGCAGATAATCGGCTTTCCTGCCACGGGCATTAGTGGCTTGGGCTGCGTATAGGTATGCGGTCGCAAGCGGGTGCCTGCCCCTGCTACGGGAATTACAACTTTCATGTTAGGGACAAAGATACTTGGCCATCTTCAATAAATCAATAAGGTGACTAGCAAGGCTGCTAGACTAGGCCGCTCATAGAGGGAAGTTGACTACTTGTATTCTTCCAGAAGCCGTTCGATGTCTTCCATGAATTTATCAACCGATCCGGGGTCGGTTCCATCGCAGAAAGCGCGAACATGGCGATTTTTATCGACTAAAATCAGTCGGCCGGAGTGATCAAAGCCGCCTGGAGCATCGGGATTTTCTTGAGCTACACTGAAGTAATCGTCTGCAATGGAGTAAATAGCATCGTGATCTCCTGTAACCAGATGCCATCGCTTTGAGTCGATCCCTAGCTTTTTTGCATACTGATGTAGTGCAGCGACGGTATCATTCTTGGTGTCAATAGAATGGGATAGTAGCAATAAGTTGGGTTCATTTGCAAACCGATCATATACCCGTTTAGCTTGCGCCTTTACTTTGGGGCAAATGGTTGGGCAGTGGATAAAAAAGAAATCTACCACGTAGGCTTTGCCTGAAAAGGTAGCATTGTTCACTAGTTGACTGTCTTGATTAATAAAAGAAAATTCCCGTACAGTTGGATAAATGGTATCGCCTGTTGGTGTAACATCTCTATTCCCTAAAATGGGTAAAGGGCCCTTTTTCTCCGATTGGCAGGATGCTAAGGTAACTGCTGCTGTGATAACAAATGCAAGAATTCGGTTCATATCATTCTATTTTATCCTCAAAGGTATCGTAATGGCTAGTGATTACAAGCCACTTTCTGGTCACATTTTAAACAAACTCGGATACGAGTACCTTGAACCGGTATTTGTTACGGGAAAATTAGTAGACATGTTTTTCCCAATCCCTATTAAAATGCAGATCAGCTGGTCAACTTATCGGAGAAATGATCTCCATTTACCATAAAGTTGCCGTGCCAGATCGTTTAGGTCGCTGGATACTCTAAGACTTAAAAAAAGGCCTCCCAATCCCAAAAGGTAGGGCCCAACATGTAATGCGGCGTTTAGGATTGGAAATCCATGAATGCGTGGGATAATCAGGACGAGTAAATAGACAACGAAGGCGAGTGCCAACGCCAATATAGTATGTGGATCGAATGGGAAAATTTTGAATTTTCGCCATACGATCAGGATACTTAACGTATTGTACAATAAGATGGAGATGAAGGTAGAAAGGGCAGCTCCCATTAGCCCATACGCAGGAATCAGGTAAAGCCCAAAGGCAATATTGGCGGTTGCTAGAATACCCATCGGAACGAGTGCCCTCATATAATGGGGGGAGTAAACAATCATGTAATTATTCAAACCACTGGCCATATCTGCTAGTTTGCCTAATCCAATAAAAAAGAATACCCACTTCCCATTGGCAACAATTTCCGTTTTTTGCATGATGCTGTAGAGGTCATCAATGGCAATCCAAAGTGCCCCAAAAAGCAATAGGCCAATACATAATAAGTTGATTGATACTTTTTTATAAAGGCTTTCCAAAGCTCCCAGGTCATTATTGGCGATGTGTAGGGCGACGCTAGATACGCTAGCGGAGTATAGGCTTTTGGTGGGCACTTCGATTACAGCTGCTAAAAAGACAGCAATCGAGTAAATTCCAGTATTGTCAATGGGCATCAAAGAGCCAACTAAAAAGAGGTCAGCTTTACTTATTATCAATATGGAAAATGTTCCAAGCGAACTGAAGAGTATAAAACGTCCTAGCTCTCGCTTCAGGGAAGGTGTAAAAAAACGCCAATCTGGCTTGAGGTGTAGTTGACCTATAGAATGTATATAATAAAGGAGGCCAAGGAAGACAAGGATTCCATGTACGAGTAAACCCCAAATAGCTTGGTCTAAGGTTAGCCAGCAACGGTATACCATCCAAAGCAGGATTGGGACAGTAATTTTTTGGGAAAAATCAAGGAGTATAGAGGGTACAACGATTCTTTTAAAGTTAAATGAGTAAACGCTCAGAAGCGAGCTGAGTACCCACAGGCAGGCAATAGGTATTACCTGAAATAGGTGATTGCTCAGGGTGCTCGCTTTTTGGGAGGGCATCCAGGTAATCAGCCAATCCCAAGAAATGAGCAGAATACCCCCTGCGAGGAGGCTTCCTGTCAGGAATAAACCAAAAAGAAAGGGTAGGAATCCGTGGTGTCCACTTGTTTTATCTTGAAAGTGTGGAAAAAAACGGATGGCAACGGTATTTGCCCCCAAGGCCAGAATCGGCATTGCAACAACCCCGGCAGATAGAATCAGTTGGAAAATTCCATACTCGCCAATTACCAGGGGATAAAGCCAAAGGGTGCTCGCTCCGCCAATGGCGAGGCCTAAGAAGTTAACAATGGAGTGCTTAAATCCCTGACGCTGAATGACGCCCATGGTTATTGTGTAATAACCAGCCGTTTTACCAATGTACCTTGGGTGGTTTGTAAGGTTACAAAATAAAAGCCGGCTTCCAACTGGTACGTTGGAATTTCCAGTCGGTTGTCACCCGGGTAGATAAAGGTTCTGTTTTGGTGGCAGAGTCTACCGGATGCGTCACTTACCGTCAATAACAAATCCAAGGATTCACTACTGTTAATAGAAAGAACCATTGGAGCTCCACTATTAACTGGGTTAGGGGCTAGTGTGATTTCTGCCAGTCGCTCAAGTTCATTGGTTGAAGATAAGTTCCTGGTACGGAAAATAGCAGGCGCCTGAGCAGTGGTGGGCGTACAAAGGTCCCAGCTACTGAAGGCACGAACCCTCCAGTAAAGCGTCCGGTTATTAGGAATCCCTTTTGTTGCATTAACTGCAGTCGTTCCTGATACTAGTTTACTAAAAAAGACTACAGAGAAGAACGGAGAATTGGATACTTCTACTAGGTAAAATTCTGCATTGGGTACTGGCGCCCATTGCAGCCAAACGTTATTAAATTGTTCGGTGGCAGAGTCAATCGGGCTGACATAAGATACTCCGAAGTCATCTTGAAGATTAGGCTCAGGGGAGGAAGCTTGCAGGTAACTGAGGTGTTCTGTATATAAATTAGCCCGCATGGCCTCAATTTGTTCATTCGTGAATCGACCTGTGCAGGCATCCAGCGCATATCCCATGTATAAAGTGGCATCGGATCGGAAGGTGACTCCATTTGGATCTGTTTGTAAGACAGTACTTTCCTTGTCTGGGGTGCAGGTCCATCTATAGCTCAGGTAATCTGGGCGGGTATCACAAAAACGGTCCCCGGCGATGAAGCAGTTAGAGCTGTCCATTTTTTCTACGGGTACTCCTCCAACTGAAGGAGGGGCAGGTTGGGCGAAATCCCAAGCAGTTCCCTCCCAACCAAAGAATGGGTGTGGAAGGGAAAAGTGATGGCCTGCTTCATGGGCCCAAGTGGAGTTGCCTGGTCCTGAACATCCTCTGCCCATAACGATGGCATCAATCCAAGAATATCCGCAGTTGCCAGCGGGATCCTTTACTATGTAGCAATTTAAGCGGTCTTCAATTTTAGTCGTAGTAATCATCTCATATCCTCCATCCCAATTGTGCTCATACCAAGACGATTTGAAGTGGTAAACAAAGGGTTCTCCTGGCATGAAGTAAAATCGAATCCGAGCAGGAGCGTATTGTTCATTCATTTCGCATAGGATGCGGAAGGTTTCGCCCTCTGGGTAAAGGCCGGATCCATTGTCATCTCCGACGATGTGGATGGTTACAGGCACGTACAACCAAGCTGTATCCAAGTCGCGCAGTGTACTCAACTCACTTTTGTGATCGTGGTACCAGTGTAACCAAGGGGAATATTCATGCGTTCCGCACCAAGCTGCGGGTACAGGTTGGTTGGTTGGTTGTGCAGAAAGCGCACGTAACACTAGCAGGAAAAAAACGGAAAGCAGGGAATTTTTAGTCAGCACAATACAATCTTGATTCGTTGAAAGAGCGAGCAAAGCGAAAAGTAGCTTTGGGGTTGGAATACCTAACGCAAAGTTGCTTAATTTCGTTCAAAAACAAAGGAAGGCCTTTGCTTTTTTTGAAATAAAATAAAAAAACTGTCCAATACCAGCAAACGGAAGTGGTACTGCTCCCGCCTCTGTTAGAGTGAGGCGCTCAATTGGCTGGAGAGCGCTTTTTTGATTTGTTGCTGGTGCCTGGAATAATGATCATTAAAAAAGCGGATTAGGTGCCACCATCCAATTCGGCCTGCTCGTGGATGTTTGAAAACGGCTTTGTTTACTAGCTCCTCGGGCATTGATTCCAAGAAATCATGCCAGTCACTTCGAGTCGCCATCCAGTGGTGTCTGACTTTTTCCAAGCTGCTTTTGGAAGGTAAAGCGGCAGTTCCTACTACAGGCGGTGCTTTAAATCTTATGGGTTGGTATAAGAGTGCCCTGATAAACAGAGACCGGGCGATTTCTGGGAGTCCAACGGTGGGGAATTCGGTTGTGAAGGCTATTTTTTTGCGGACGTAGGCCAGCGAGCTAGCCTCGCTGAGAGCGAGATGTTCAGCAACTTGAAGTGCCGACCAGCTTTCTGGGCTGGATTTATGGTTGAGTTGTTGATCTGAAAAGCGGCTCAAATCCAACAATAACGCCTCGATTTTTTGCGTATACTCAAGGTTGTAGCTGAGGAGTTTTTCTTTCATAGCCAATCTAGAAAGGGTTTTCCGATAAATTTACGATTTTTGCTGTCAAATAAACGCCTAATGCGTTGCTTACTGATCCTAATATTGTCCCTGAAAGCGCTTTTTTTAGCAGCTCAAAATTCCAGAAACGCCTTTAATAATGCGCCGTTTTTGTCGATTATTGCTAAAAATGGCGATGATATACCTAAAGTGCTAGAGCTGTATGGATTAGCAGATTACGATTGCAATATTACACAATTTCTTAAGCTCAATCGACTGCCGGAGGGGGATTATAGGATGGTTTTTGGGAAAACGTACGTCTTGCCAATAAAAGTTATGGCGTACAATGGGAAAAGTATTCGCTCGACGGTTGGGTTGTCTGATTGGGATACGGCAGTTCGCATCCGGGATTTCAATACATTGGCTGCTCGAAAAAAATTGCGATCGGATGTATTTACAGAAAGTAAGCAACTTTGGGTGCCCTGGCATGAGGTAGCCTGTGTGTCCGAGGAAGAAGCTGCGACCAAGAAGGATCCGGAGGGAGTAGCGGTAGGTAGGGCAAATTTGGGGGGTATGGTAAAAGGGAAAGGGGAAGTGCCAGTGGAGGGGGGGAAGCGATCGTTTCCAATTTTCGGGAAAAAGCACAGTTATACGCCCCTTTTATCTTCTCGTCTAAGTGGGAAGGTCTTTTTTTTGGTGAGTGGACACGGAGGGCCTGACCCTGGGGCACAAGGGAAGAGGGCGGGTGTCACCTTAAGTGAAGATGAATATGCTTACGATGTTACGTTGCGTTTATTGCGGTTTTTACTTAGTCATGGCGCTATTGCTTACCTAATCGTGCGCGACCCTAACGATGGTATTCGTGATGAAAATTATTTGAAGGGAGATAAGGATGAGGTAGTTTGGGGAAATCGTGAAATTCCATTGAATCAAAAAGAACGTTTGGCCCAGCGGACTGATATTATCAACCAGTTAAGTAATTACCACAAGAAAAATGGGCAGTCCGATCAGACTATAATTGAGATTCATATTGATTCGAGGAGTGTGGCGACTGAGATTGATGTCTTTTTTTATTATAAATCTGGGAGTACACCCAGTATGCGATTGGCGGAAACGATGCAGCAGGTTTTCTCGGATAATTACAAAGAGCGGCGCAATTCTGCCCGCGAATACAGTGGTTCTGTATCTACGAGGGACCTTTTTACATTCCGTGAAACGAATACCAAAAAGGCTGTCTACATTGAATTGGCCAATATTCGAAATGACTGGGATCAGCAGCGGTTGGTCATCAGTAGCAATCGTCAGGCAATGGCGAATTGGATTGGGGAAGCGATATTGAAACGCTGATCAACGCGGAGCCTGATTTAGGTATTTTGGATGAGTAAGCTGTTGGAGGGTCTCTTTAGTTGAGTTCCAAAGGACGTCCTGCTGAGGTGGTTCACAAGTGATCTGTACAGGCAGCTGGCTTGTTGGGTGTAAAAAGTGCAATCTCCAGGCATGTAAGTGAATAGATCGGTCTTGGTTTTTACGACGAGCTCCGTATTTCACGTCACCTTTGATAGGGCAGCCTGCTGCGGAAAGCTGAGCTCTTATCTGGTGTTGTCGACCGGTGAGCGGTTTTACCAATAGAAGCTGGTAGTGATCGGTAGCGTGAATTTTTCTAAACGAAAGTTCTGCTTGGTAACGACCGGGTTTGTTATCCGTGTAGGCTTTGGTTTTGTTGTTTTTAGCATATCGTTCAAAATAGTGCACTAGGATGCCTTCCTTAGGCAGGTCTGTTTTAGGGGTGAAGGCTAAGTACTCTTTATTGATGGACCTATTTTTAAATTGTTGGCTGAGTGCGGCGGCGGCTTCCGCTGTTTTTGCGAAAAGTACGATACCACTCACAGGTTGGTCGATTCGATGAACCAGCCAGATACCGTTGGCACAATGGAGCTTTGCTTCCTGCTCCAACGTTGCTTCGATTGGGTTTGCGGATTGAATGGCTGTGGTAGCAGGTTTGTTTACAATCAGGAGTTGATCGTCTTCGAATAGAATTGTTAGGGACATGTTTAGGGGATAATTTCTACATTGGAGACATAATCAAAGCTTTTTAGGGCTGCGATTGCCAGGTTAAGGTGTTCAGGTGTGCTTACTTCCAATTTTACTTTTCCTACAAAGTCTCCTCCTTTATTTCCAGTCATATTAAAAGACTGCATGTTAATGCCCAGGTTTTCTATGCATTCAGATACTTGTCGGATGACGCCTCTTCCTATGTCTCGGCCTTCAATGATGATTTCTGTAGAGAATTTGGAGCGGATGGTGTTACCCCATTCGGCTTTTAGGATTCGGTAGGCGTGGTTGGAGAGCAGGTATTTGGCATTGTTACAAGTTGCTGAGTGGATATTTGCGCCTGATTCGCCATTAAGGTAGGCGAAGATAGGCTCTCCAGGTTTTGGGTTGCAGCATTTAGCAAAGCTGTAATTATAATAGACTCCGGGCTCATCGTTGATAATGACCTCTTGTTTGACACTTCTTCGGTAATTAGGAGAGGGCTTTACCTCGCCAGGTTGGAGGGCAGTATCAGGTTTGCCAGCGGGTTCAGGTTGGACGAGGTATTTCCCTTCGGCTCTAAATTTTTTCAGCAAGCTCATGTTAAATTGCTTGAGGGCAACTGCACAGAGGAGTTCGAGACGGTTCGGATAGCTTAGCCAACGGGCGAGGTTGTCCACATTGTCATCGGTAGTGACTTTGAACAAATTGTGGAGTTTTCGGTCGAGTATTTCCTTCCCTTGGGCGGCCAATTTGCGTTTTTCCTCGTTTAGGGCTACCTTTATTCTGGTTTTTGCCTTTGAGGTGACTACAAACAAAAGCCAGTCTTCCGTTGGTTTTTGATTTTTGTTAGTGACGATTTCAATTTGATCGCCGTTTTGCAGTTTATAATTGAAGGGTTGGAGCACCCCATTTACCCGAACTACCTGACAGCTTTGCCCGATATCGGAGTGGATGGCGAAGGCATAATCCAATGCGGTAGCACCTTTGGGCAGGAGTTTGATATCGCCTTTTGGCGTAAATACCTGAACGGCATCTTCTACGTAAATACTGCTTTGGAAGTCGGCGATGAATTCAACCGCATTGTTTTTATCTTTGAGGACATCTCGTAGGTCAGTCAGCCACTTATCAAAAACCCCTGCTTGTGCTCCGAAGCCTTGGACGCCTTTGTATTTCCAGTGGGCGGCGAATCCTCTTTCCGCGATATCATCCATTCGTTCTGTGCGGATTTGAACCTCCACATAGCGTCCATCGGGTCCTGCCACTGTAGTATGGAGGGATTCATAACCATTTGTTTTAGGCATTGATATCCAGTCTTTTTGGCGTTCAGGGACTGGTTGGTAGATATCGGTTACGACGGCGTAGGCCTGCCAGCAGGCCATTCGTTCTGTTTTTAGTGGAGTGGAGAGGATGATTCGTATGGCGAACAGGTCAAAGATGTCTTCGAAGCGGACTTTTTTCTTGACCATTTTTTCGTAAATGGAGTGGATACTCTTTGGTCGTCCAAATACTTTAGCCTCCAGTCCATTTTCCTCAAGTGGGCCGAGGAGTGGTGCTATGAATTGCTTGATGTATTTTTCTCGTGCGACTTTTGTTTCGGCCAATTTGTCGGCGATGTCATCGTAGGCTTTTCGGTTATTTATTTTTAGGCAGTTGTCTTGAAATTCCGTCTTGATTTGGTAAAGGCCGAGTTGATGTGCTAATGGGGCGTAAATACTTTCTGTTTCTGCGGCGATTCGGATTTGTTTATGTACGGGCATTGAGCCGATGGTTCGGAGGTTGTGGAGTCGATCTGCCATTTTAATTAATACGACTCGGACATCGGCGAGCATTGCTTCTAGTACTCTTCGAATATTTTCTGCTTGAGGGTATTCGTAATCATCAAGGCTGTCAAGTTTGGTGAGTCCCTCGACGATGGCTGCTACCCTACTTTTGGGTTTGCCATCTTTTTCGAGCAGACCTGATCTGTCTGGGAATTTTATTCGAATTTCTTCTTGGGTTACTTCTGTGTCTTCCACCACATCATGAAGGAGGGCGCAAGCAGCGGCAGTTGGACCCAAACCAATTTCCTCCACACAAATTTTTGCAACTTGAATGGGGTGCGTGATATAGGGCGTTCCATCTTTTCTTCGCTGTTGTTTGTGTGCTTCAGCGGCCATTTCGAATGCCTCTCTCAGTAGTCTTTGATCCTCTTCGCTAAGGTTGCTTTTGAACGAGCGAAGTAAATCGCGGTACATGGAGCTGATCAGTTTTCGTTCCTCATCGGGGAGCTCCTCTGGCATCTTTTCTACTACCGTTTCCTGCATATCCTGCTATTTGTCGTTACTAGGCAAAGATAACACATGTTTGCTGAAAATGCAAATCGAATCTTTGGCGATCAGCTGTTTATTGTACATTTGAGCTTTGCCTAATTAGTTGGTACAGCAGGGTGAGCGGAGCCGGTTAACTTATTTAAAGAAGGGTTGGTAGTAGCTTGATGGAGGGCGCGTTGGCTGGAGGGTTCTTTGTATTTTAACTGGATTGTCTTGCCAGGATTTACAGTAAGTTCTTTTTTGAAGAAGTATAAAAAAATGAAAATGAATATTTTAAAAAGTTGTTTTCCCTTTCGATTGCGCTCGGTTTTACAAACTGGCAGGTTGCGGTTTTGGTGGTGGGTAGGTATTTATGGACTGACGGGTCAGTTAATTGCCCAGCCAGCTGCGTTGTATGATGATACGAAGGTTGCTTCTATTCACCTTATTTTGCCGGTTGATTCACTGAATGAGCTATTGGATGAATTGGTGAATGATCGATATTACAAAGCTTCTTTTTCGTTTTCGTATGGGGGGCAAACGGATGTGGTCCAGGAGGTTGGTGTTCGGTTAAGGGGAAATACCTCCTTGTTTGCGCAGAAGAAATCGTTTAAGATTAGTTTTAATGAATTTGATGAAAATCAGAAGTATCAGGGCGTTCGAAAGCTTAATTTAAGGGGTTCGCACAATGACCCTACGATGGTTCGCGAGCACTTGTTTGGACACGTATGGCGTTCGATGGGTCTACCAGACAGGCGATCTGCCTTTGTCCGGCTCTACATCAATAATGAGTATAGAGGTTTGTACACCAATTTGGAGGAGATTGACAAATTATGGCTAAAGTCGGTGTATGGGGACAATGATGGCAACCTTTTCAAATGTACCTGGCCAGCCAGTTTAGCTTACCTTGGAACGAATCCGGTTTCTTACCAACAGGTGATGCACGATGCGGAGACGAGGGCGTATGAGTTGGTGACGAATGAAGCGGAGGATGATTACACCCGATTGGCTGCATTGATCACTACTTTGAATCTTCCTGTGAACGCTGCTTTCCCAGGTCAGATTGAGTCTATTTTGAATGTGGATCAGGTTCTGAGAGCATTTGCGATTGATGTTGTTACAGGAAATTGGGATGATTATTTTTACAACAAGAATAATTATTACTTGTATGACAACCCAGTTACTGGGCGGTTTGAGTTTATTACATTTGATACGGATAATACCTTTGGGATTGACTGGTTGGGAAAAGATTGGACGACGCGCAATTGTCTGGCCTGGCATAACAACAGCGATCCCCGTCCCTTGGCGACGAAATTGTTGGCTGTTCCGGCCTATAAAAGCCAGTTTGTCTACTATTTGGATTCGCTGACTCGGTTTGTAGTACATCCCGATAGTATATTTCCACGCATCAATGACTATGAGGCATTAATCACGGATGCTGCAGCGGAGGATACCTACCGGACATTGGATTACGGGTATGATTTAGCAGATTTTCATGCTGGTTTTGACCAGACAGTAGATAGTCACACACCTTATGGCATTAAGCCCTTTTTGATTCAGCGTGGATTAAAGACGAAGAGTCAGATTGCCGGATTGGTTGGGCAGGAGGAGCTGGTGTTGCCGCAAGTGTCGTTTCGATTGTTTCCAAATCCGGCACAGGATTTTTTGGTAGTGGAGGGTGATTTTTCTGGAGAGTCAATTCGGGTGCAGTTGTGTACAGCCTTGGGTCAGCATGTTTTGGACCGAGAGGTGGTTGAGGGAGTGCCAT
Organism: Chitinophagales bacterium; assembly: GCA_046316495.1. Lineage (GTDB taxonomy): Bacteria > Bacteroidota > Bacteroidia > Chitinophagales > Saprospiraceae > M3007. The sequence goes on along the minus strand of JBKDAM010000028.1, from coordinate 44,117 downwards.
TCTTGCTTACATTGCCTAGTGGATGGTACTCAGTGTTTGTTACTGGTGTAGGTTTTCGATGCAAGCCACAAAAGTTGTTTATTCATTAGTATTGGAAAGGAGCTGGACCTGCTGGTGGTTGTTTGGTGCAATGTGTGGTAAAAAAGGGTTGCTTGTGTTTAGGTTTTGATGTTGTATTCCTCTTTATTTAGAGAGATGGGCTATAAAACACGTTAAAATTGTGTGGAGACGCAGTACTTTTGTGCGCCCTAGGTTGGGCATCATTTATCTTTTCAGAAAAAAAGAAGCAATAAAGTGGCTGGACCGAACCTACTCTTCAAGCAAATTCGAATCATAGAACCTGGCAAGGGGATTTCAGCGCCGACTGATTTAATGGTTAAAAGCGGAAAGATTGCGGCGATTGCGGCTGATCTGCCTATTGGGGACGACGTGGAGGTAGTGCGACTAGAAGATGGGTATGCAACGATTGGTTGGTTAGACGTCGGTGTTTTTGCCGGGGAGCCAGGATATGAGCACCGAGAGGATTTGGGTAGTGTGGTTGCTGCTGCTGCTGCTGGGGGCTTTACCGCCATTGCCTGTTTGCCAAATACCAAACCAGCGTTGCATTCAAAGTCTGAAATTAGTTTTGTTCAACAGCGAGTTAATTCTGGTCCAGTGAACGTATATCCAATAGGTGCGTTGTCGCAGGATTGTGCGGGAAAGGATCTAGCGGAGCTGTACGATATGCATCAGGCAGGAGCTTTGGCTTTTAGCGATGGATTACATCCAGTGCAGGATGCAGGATTATTGCTGCGGGCACTTCAATACTCAACAGCCTTTGGGGGATTAATTATGAATCATCCTCATCACAAAGGGATTGCTGGAGGGGGGCAGATGCATGAGGGAAGGGTCAGTACGGAATTAGGATTAAAAGGATTGCCTTCTTTGGCGGAGCACTTAATGCTTCAGCGGGATTTGAGCTTGTTGGAATATGCAGGGACTGCTGCTCGCTTGCATATTCATTTGATTTCTTCGGCGGAGAGTGTTTTGATGGTAAGAGAAGCCAAATCGAAGGGCTTACCTGTTACTGCCTCTGTTGCCATTGCGAATTTATGTTGGACGGAAGAGGATATGGCAATGGTTCCTGGAGGGGCTCCTTTTGAGAGTAATTTCAAAGTACTTCCCCCGTTGCGTGGTGAGGTAGACCGAGAGGCTTTGGTGGATGGTGTTTTGGATGGCACCATTGATTTGATTAGCACGGGCCACCTTCCATGGGATCCAGAGGCAAAAAACCTGGAGTTCCCATATGCGGAATTTGGGATAACGGGGTTAGAAACAGCTTGGTCGATGTATTGTATGTATTTGGCGGATAAAATATCATTGGAGCGTTGGACCGAAGCGGTTTCCACCGCTCCCCGTAAGTTATTTGGCTTAGATATGCCTGCAATAGAGGTAGGAGCTTCTGCCAATTTAACCATTGTTGAAAAAGAACATTCTTGGGAATATACCCGTCCTGTATCAAAGTCCAGCAATTCCCCTTTGCTGGGAAGGTCTTTAAAAGGCAAGGTTTGGGGAACTGTATTTGCTGTATAAATAAAAAGTTATTCCAATACTCATGGCAAAGAATACCACCAATAAAAAGGGCCAGGGAAGCCCAGCGGCAGCCATGAAGGCTGTTTCAGCACCGGTTCGTACCTCTTTTATTGCATCGGGCTTTTGGAAGCGGCATTGGATTCCGGCTCTGCTGATTGTCTTAAGTTCAGTGGGGCTTTATCAGGCCTCTGGACGGTACGGATACATTTTGGATGATGAGATGGTTATTTGGAAAAATGCTTATGTCCAGGAGGGGCTTAGTGGTATTGGGAAAATTTTTGGATCTGACAGTTTTATGGGCTACTTTCAACGAAAAGAGGGCCTTTACAAGCTGGAGGGCGGTCGATACCGCCCATTATCTTTAGTGACCTTTGCTGTAGAGGTGGAGTTATTCGGCAAAGAAAGAGCAGCAGCGGAAGCAGAGCAAAAGATGGCGGATCCTAGAAAGGGTATTGTGTACCGTGGGAGGGGAATTCCAGAGATCAGCCATTGGATAAATATTATATTGTACGGTTTGAATGGGGTTTTGTTGTATGCAGTTTTGCTTGCCCTGTTTCCGATGGCGAATCGCCACTGGTGGTGGAGTATTCCAATGATAGGCAGTTTACTATTTATGGTACACCCTTTACACACGGAGTGTATAGCGAACATCAAGGGACGTGATGAAATCATGGCCTTGATGGGCAGTTTGGGAGCTTTGTATCTTGCTATGCGTTATTTTGATAGTGGCAAGTCCAGTTGGATGTGGCTTTCTTCGGCAGTATTTTTACTTGGCCTGTTATCAAAAGAGAACACACTTACTTTTTTGGCGGTTATACCCTTAACAATTTGGGTATTCGGCAGGGTTTCCTTTGGGCGGGCGATTTTAGGGGTTTGGCCTTTGTTTTTATCGGCATTTGTATTCATTTTAATTAGGTACAATGCGTTGGGCTATATGCTTGACCACGGAAAAGGGACACCAGATTTGATGAATGATTCTTTTCTAGGGATGAATTTGGGAGAGCGTACGGCAACTATTTTTTTGACCCTTTTGTGGTATTTGAAACTATTAATCTATCCGATTCCGCTCACGCATGATTATTATCCGTACCATGTTCCAAAGGTGAATTGGACGGATTGGCGGGCCCTGTTATCTCTTGTATTGTATGCTGGAGCGATTGCATGGTCTGTGATAGCTATACGGAAACGCTCTACAGTGGCCTACTCTATTTTATATTTTGTAATCACGTTGAGTATCGTTTCCAATCTGTTGGTGTCTGTGGGTTCGTTTATGAATGAACGGTTTGCCTATATGCCTTCAGTGGGTTTTTGTTTATTAGCTGCTTGGTTTTTGGTAGAAAAGGTGCCAGCATTATTCAAAAATCCATCCTTTCATTATGCTGGTATAGTCTTGTTTCTTCCCTTTGCGGCTTTTTTATCATGGAGAACCGTCAATCGTATACCGGCTTGGGAGAATGCATTCGCGCTTAATCGTTCAGCGGTGATTGCTTCTCCGAACAGTGCTAGGGCTCAGAGTTTTTATTCTACGGCGATTTATGAGGAGCGTTATTTGAAAGCACAGACCAATGAGGAGAAAATGCAATGGGTGGATACTATGGAGGTGCATGTAAAAAGGGCGTTAGAGATTTATCCACAATATGGATCTGCCTGGGTGATGTACGCCAATGTGGCAGCAGCTCGGTTCGAGTTGGACAAGAATGTATCTACCTTGTTGAATCAGTGGACGTATGCCTTAAATAATGCGGCTTATGTAAATTTGTTACGCTCGAATATTGATGCTTATGTAAAATATTTGGCAAAGAGTGGCAGTAACGCGCCGTTGATCAATGAGTTTGCATACAAAACGGGCTATGAGCTTTATTTCAAAAAATTAAAGGACAATAAATCTGCCCAGCAATTTTTAGAATATGCGGTGTTGACCCAGCAGTTAGAGCCAGCCACTCGGATTGCCTTGGCGGAAGTTTACGAGGCCTCAGGAATGACGAATAAAGCAATTGAATTGCGCCAGTCGACGGTTAAGTAATGGTACGAGTATTGGTCATAGAAGATGAGGTAAAGCTTGCCCAAACCCTACAAAAGGGTTTGCAGGAGAATGGTTATGAGGTGGAAGTAGCCTATAATGCAGAGGCAGCTGCTTTATTGGTAAATGATCAGATATTTTCAGTAATTGTTTCGGATGTGATTCTTCCTGGAGATTCGGGTATAGACTTATTGAGGAAGCTTCGTGCACAAGGAAATACTACCCCGGTATTGCTACTGACTGCCCTTGGGCAAATAGAAGATAAAGAAATGGGGTTTGTTGCTGGTGCGGATGACTATTTGCCTAAGCCCTTTGAGTTTAGGGAGCTTCTATTTCGGGTAAAAGCACTTTCACGCAGAATAACCACCTCTCCACAGCCAGTGCTTGATCTGCTTCGGTACGACCTGTTGGAACTCAATCTAGCTACAAAGGAGCTGTTTGTTTCCGGGAATCGGATTACGCTTACTCCTCGAGAGTATGGGCTGATGGAATATTTTTTGCGTCACCCTGAGCGTGTTATATCAAAAAAGGAAATCGCGGAGCGTGTCTGGGACATTCATTTCGATACGGGCACGAATGTGGTAGAGGTATATGTTAATTTTTTAAGAAAAAAGATTGAGAAGCATTTGGGTAAACGCGTTTTACACACTCAATTTGGTAACGGATATATGTTAAGAGGATAACCATGCAAATCAGGACCCGCTTAACACTTCAGTTTATCTTTACGGTGGCGTCCATCCTAGCGCTGGCGCTGGGTTTTGTTTATATCCGGTATAAGCGGTCGTTAGAAGAGGAGTTTTATAGAGGGCTTCGGTTCAAGGCCATTATGACGGCCCAAATGGTTTTGAGGCAGGAGGACAAAATAATATTTCCAGAGCAGGAATCTCCGGACAGCCTTGCTTTATTGCCAGCAAGTGAAGCGATTGCCATTTACAATAATAGGAAGGAGAAGGTGTTTGCGATGAACCAGGGCCGGAATTTTCTGCCTGAGCAGACCTTCGAGGGGATCCGAAGTTTAGGGGAGTGTCGGATTACATTTGGAGATTTACCAGCCTTGGGAATCAAGCATTACAGTGTTTCCGGCAATGAATATGTGGTGGTCGCGGCTTCCGTTTTTCAGTCGGAAGAGCTTAAGCAGCTTAGAAATATCTTGTTACTTAGTTTTTTCATTGCCGTTGCGCTGGTTGCGATTGGTGGATGGTTTTTTGCAGGGCAGGCGCTTGCACCTGTTTCCAGAATTGTGGATCAGGTGGAGCGGATTTTGCCCTCTAATCTGGGGGTTCTTCTGCAATCACCCACTACGCATGATGAAATAGGCAGGTTGGTTCAAACGTTTAATGGGTTATTAGACCGTATTTATTTTGCATTTCAGATGCAGAAGCGTTTTGTATCAAATGTGTCTCATGAGTTGAAAAACCCAATTTCAATCATTATTGCTCAGTTAGAGGTATCGCTTGGGAAAAGTAGGACCTCAGAGGAATACCAAGAGACCATGCAATCGGTTTTGGAGGATAGCAAGCATATGGCTGATATTACGGACAAGCTGCTGCAAATGGCTAGGGTGTACTCGGAGGATTCGTCGATTTCGTTTTCGGATATTCAGCTCGATACGTTGGTTTTACAGGTTCGGGAAATGTTGTTAAGGGGGCATCCTGACTACACAATTAAGGTTGATTTTGAATTGAATTCAGCGGAAGATTCGCAGATGGCGGTACTTGGGAACGAAGCGCTTTTGAAATTGGCAATTTCTAATTTGATTGAAAATGGGTGTAAGTTTTCACCAGACAAATCGGTATCTGTAGTATTGAGGCGCGGAGTAAGTGGAGGATTTGAACTTTTTATTCAAGACAATGGTCCGGGTATACCCGATAAGGATTTACCACTGGTATTTCAACCGTTTTATCGAGGGGTTCAGCAGGCTAAGGCCCCTGGTTCAGGGATTGGATTATCTTTGGTAGACAGTATTTTGAGGCTGCATCAGACTACAATTGAAATTACTTCTAATCCCAAGGGGGGCACTATTTTTCGATTATGTTTTCCCCAAAAGTAATCCGTTCTTTGGTGTTTTGGGTCATGTTACTGACCGGTTGGGAGTGTTCTGGTCTACGAGGCACTGCCGAGCGATCTGATGAATATGCTAGGACGGTAGCTGTTCATTGGAATCAGATGCTGTTGGAATTGGAGCGTTTTACCCCTGGCTACAAGCCACCTGTAAGCGCAAGAATGTTTGCTTATGTAAATTTGGCAGCTTATGAAACAATAAGCGAGGGTTTTTCCGAGCTGCCATCTATGGAAGCCTATTTCAAGGGGTATCAGCGATCGGCTTGGAGTTATTCAGGCAGTAAGGTTTGTACGGGGGCGGCTTTAAATGCCAGTTATTCAGCTATGGTTCGGTATTTTTTTCCAAAGGCATCAATTGCCTTATTGGAGAAAGCATCCTTTTTAGAAAGACAGCTTGCTGAAGAGGCTAGGTTGGTTTGTGATTCTGCTACGATTTTTCAATCGGAACGGTTAGGACGTGAAATTGCAGACGGGGTTTGGAAGTGGTCAACAACGGATACGATTGGGCACGACGCCTATCTGAGTTGTTTTAATCCAAACTATCAAATTCCGGTTTGTGCCGGGTGTTGGCAGCCTGCGAAGGGCAGGTTTGTTCAACCGATGTTGCCATTTTGGGGAGGAGTTCGGCCGTTCTTAATTGGCATTAAAGACCTAGAGCCGAAGCCGCCAGCTGGTTATAGTGAGGTGCCAGGTAGCCCATTTTACAATCAGGCGATGGAGGTATTTACCCTCTCTCATGCAATGTCAAAGAGCAATCAATGGATATCTGAATTTTGGAGTGATGATGTATCTGGTCTTACCATTACTCCCGCTGGACGGTGGATCTCCATTGCCAATCAGGTAATTGAAAAAGAGAAGCCCTCCTCAATCAAAACGATAGTGGTGTATTTGAAAACCTCCCTTGCGTTATCGGACGCTTTGGTAGCGTGTTGGGGCTTGAAGTACCGGTATAATATTGAACGACCTCAGACATACATTAATCGTGTCATTCAGAGTGATTGGCAGCCCTATATAGAGGATCCACCGTTTCCTAGTTATCCTGCCGGCCATGCGATGCTTTCCGCTGCCGCTGCTGTTGTGTTGGAAGATGCATTTGGGAGTTCCTATCAATTAACTGATTACACCCATGATGGACGCCAAGAATATGCTGGCATGCCTAGGACATTTCATTCCTTCACTGAAATGGCACACGAGAATGCTCTATCAAGGCTTTGGGCAGGCGTTCATTTTAGAATGGACTGTGACGAGGGCGCTAGATTGGGTAGCATTATTGGCCATAAGATTGCCGAACTCCCTATTGAAAACCGCTAGTATTTGAGCTTTTTTTGTCATTTAGTGGTTGATTTAATAAATTCCTATCCTGAATGGGGGTGTTTTAACTCCTTAAAATGCCCTTAAAATCATCTTTGGCTATTATTTAGTTTAATGGGTGCTTCTACTTTTGTTCTGCCGCAGTAAAACTATCACCTATTAATTAATCGCTTTAAAGGATGTTTAAAGGTTATTCTTCATTAATTATTGTTCTACTTTTTTTGCTACCACCTCGATTGGAGGGGCAAACCCCTACCGATGGGTTGATGATGGCACGTCGTGATTTATGCACGGTTGTACAGTTCAATCATACTCAGTGGGATCAGTATTGGGAGGGCGATCGTCTTCGAAGCAATGCTAATTTTGGGACCATTTACCAGCGTCAGTTGCAAGCGATGAGTGCTTTCGGAATTTCCGACAGGCTCAATGCACTCATTTCATTGCCTTGGGTTCAAACGGGCGCAACCAACACCTATTTAAATGGGCAAAGAGGCATTCAGGATCTTTCTGTTTGGCTGAAATGGAGGCTGCTGAATCGGTCCATCCTTGGCGGCTCTCTTCAATTGTTTACGACGGGAGGTCTTTCCAGCCCAGTTACCGACTATGTTGCGGATTACATGCCCCTCAATATTGGGATGCAAAGCCGCACGAGCTCATTGCGCCTGATTGCTCATTACCAGTTACCAATTGGTATATATTCGACTGCACAAGCGGGTCACACTTGGCGCTCTAACGTGGAAATTGATCGAAATGCCTTCATTTTTTTCGATAAATTGTACTACACCAATAACGTTCCAGTTCCCAACTTGGCGGATGCGACGCTTCGCTTAGGTCTGTTAAAGTCAAGGTTTCAAGTCGAGGGTTGGCTTGAGGGGAGTACCGGTCTGTCAGGAGATGACATGCGTTATAATGAGGCCCCGTTCTTGACTAATAAAATGCAAGCTATAACGTATGGTTTTTGGGGGCGGTACTGGATTGGGAAATTAGCTGTATCTGCTAATTATGGTCAGGTACTAAGTGGCCGAAACGTGGGTAAGGCGACTTCATTTGGTGCTGGCATATTCTATTTAGTTCACTTAGAAAAAAAAGAAGAAAAAAATGAGAAATCTCTTTACAAATAAATTGTTGATTTTGTCGTTAGCACTGGTATTCGTTCAGTGCAATAAAACTCCAGAGCTAGAAGTTCGGGCTCCTTATGCGGAATTGACGTTGGATCCTGATGGGGGACAATGGAAAACGTACTTGGAATATCAACCAGAACTTTTGCAGGTGCCTGCCCCAGCAGGACCGACTTCGGTGGATTACTTTGAGGAGCTGCAATCCTTAAAGTCGGTACTTGCAACGGTCACGGAAGAGCAGCGTCAGGCTGCCCTCTATTGGGGCGGTAATGGGGTGTTGAGGTGGCATGAGATTGCCCGTGAGATCGCTGCTGACTATAATGTTCCACCTAATAACAAGGAGGATGGAACATATCCAGCACCAGATCCAATGAATCCGACGGTATATCCACGGTTTCCATTTGCGAATCCACCCTATGCAGCCAGGGCATTTGCCTTGCTTGCGGTGGCGCAATACGATGCTTTAGTAGCCGTTTGGAAAGCTAAGTACGAGCACAATCGGCTAAGCCCCTCCAGTTATGATAAAAATATTGTATCTTTATTACCCTTTAATTCTCTACCTTCCTATCCTTCGGAGGATGCTGCGGTCGCCGTGGCATCCAGGGAATTGATGAAATTTTTATTTCCAGGAGAGGTACAGTATTTGGAAGGGCGTGCGTCTGAGCACATTGATAGCCGTTTATGGGCTGGTGCGAACGTCCAAAGTGATTTGGATGCGGGTGCTGCAATTGGTTTGGCAGTCGCCCAAAAGGTGATTGCTTATGCGAAGACGGATAACATGTCTAAGGCGAACAACCAATCTCTCTACCCAACTTTAATTGCGGATGCTAATAGTCGAGGGTTTCAGGCGACTTGGACGAGCCGGGATAATCCAGCTCGACCACCTATGTTGCCCTTTTATGGTGGGGTGAAAACATGGAATTTTGGCGAGGCGGAGAAGGTAGCGATTCGTCCTCCAGCTCCACCTCTCCCGGGCACTCCAGGTTTTCAGGCTGATTTACAAGAGGTTTTAGATTTATCGAAAAATCGGAGCCGGGAGCAGTTAAGAATTGCCTCTTTTTGGGCTGATGGACCTGGAACGTATACGCCTCCTGGGCACTGGAATCGTAGGGCTGCAGATTTGATCCATCGGTATGAGCTCAATGAAATTAGGTCTGCTAGGACTATGGCATTGGTCAGCACTGCTCTTCAGGATGCTGGCATATCCTGTTGGGATACTAAATATTATTACCTGACACAGCGTCCATCAGAAGTGGATCCGGCGGTTAAGACCTGTACCGGTATTCCAAATTTCCCAGGGTATACTTCTGGACATTCTACTTTTTCAGGTGCTGCCGCAGAGGTTTTGGCTTATTTATTTCCGAATGATGCCGAAGCTTTACAACAATTTGCCAAGGAGGCATCTGATTCTCGTATTTTTGGATGTATTCACTTTCGGGTGGATTGTGAGCAAGGATTGGAAGCCGGCAAGCGTGTAGGGCAATACGCTATTTTGAGAGCAAAAAATGATGGTGCAGAGTAAAATTGCATACTAACGAAACAGGATATTCTTACTTTTAGGCCTTATAAGTAGAACAGGTCAATGGAAGAATACTTGTTAAATATGAATCGCCGCACCTTTTTACACCGTTCTGCGGTGGGGATTGGTAGCTTGGCCTTGGGCAGTCTGCTTGCTCGTTGTGGTACAACCCCCAATGAGCAAGCAGAAAACGCCCTTTCTATGTTGCCGCATTTTGCACCCAAAGCCAAAAGGGTTATTTACCTTTTTCAGAGTGGGGCACCGTCACAGTTAGAATTGTTTGACTGGAAGCCCAAGCTTCGTGAGATGAATGGGTCTGATTTGCCCGAATCGATCCGTAATGGACAGCGGTTGACGGGTATGACAGCCAATCAAAAGCGATTTCCTTTAGCAGGGGCTCAAGTAGATTTTCAGCAACACGGTCAAAGTGGGGCTTGGTTAAGCAATTTACTACCAGAAACAGCAAAAGTAGTAGACGATTTGTGTATCATCAAGTCTATGTACACGGAGGCGATCAACCATGACCCTGCGGTTACCTTTTTTCAAACTGGGAATCAGCAGCCTGGTCGTCCTGGCATGGGTACTTGGCTTAGTTATGGATTGGGCAGTGAGAACGCCAATTTACCTTCTTACATTGTTTTATTATCGAGGGGAAAGGGTAATATTCAGCCACTTGCGTCTCGGTTATGGGGAAGTGCTTTTTTGCCCAGTGTACACCAAGGGGTGCAGTTTAGAATGGGCACAGATCCTGTCTTGTATTTGAAGGACCCTGAAGGAATGGATCCGCAAAGTCGTAGAAACATGTTGGACCAGCTAGCAGCGCTCAATCAGCTTCAGGCGGAGGAATTTGGGGATCCTGAAATTCAAACTAGAATTGCACAATATGAGATGGCGTATAGGATGCAGACCTCTGTTCCAGATTTGCTTGATTTATCATCGGAGCCTGATGAAACCTTCCGCTTATATGGGGCGGATGCGATGATTCCTGGTACTTTTGCCGCTAATTGCCTGATGGCCCGCCGATTATCTGAGCGGGGTGTTCGTTTCATGCAGCTGTATCACATGGGCTGGGATGCGCATTACGATTTATTGGGAATGACCAGCAGGCTGGCCAAAGATGTTGATCAGGCAAGTGCTGCCTTAGTAACAGACTTGAAACAGCGTGGTTTGCTTGATGAAACGTTGGTGATTTGGGGCGGAGAATTTGGGCGAACGAATTATAGTCAGGGTCTGGATATGAGTTTTGGCAGGGATCACCATCCGCGTTGTTTTACCATTTGGATGGCGGGAGGTGGTGTAAAACCAGGAATAGTCTATGGTGAAACGGATGAATTAGGCTACAACATTACTGAAAACCCAGTTCATGTTCATGACTTTCAAGCCACGCTTCTTCATTTGATGGGAATTGATCACGAACGATTTACATTTACCTATCAAGGACGCCGATTTAGGTTGACGGATGTTGCGGGGCAAGTTGTCAATGGTATCTTGGCCTGATTTGTATCAGCAGTTATACTGTTTCAGGTCAGCAGGTATAAGTTAAGGTTTCCGGAGCTTTGTTTCAAACTAATTATCATGCGACTGACACTTTTATTAATTTTCGTTTCATCCTCCTTGTATTCGATGGAATTGGATTCGGTTCCTTCTGTTTCGTCTACTTCGTCTGTTGGTTTAGGTCGGCAGTATCAGGAGGAAGGTAGCCCTCACTCTTCTCGGTATTTTTTTGGCCCGACGGGATATAATCTAGCTCAGGGGGAGGGGTATTATCAAAACACCTGGTTGTTTATTAATCAGGTTTCCTATGGATTTTCAGATAATTTTTCAATGGGGGTTGGGGTAGTTCCCCTGTTTTTATTTGGTGTATCGGCTTCTCCGGTTTGGGTGACGCCCAAATTGAGTATTCCATTGGAGGGTGAACGAGGAGCATTGGGTGTGGGAGGATTGATGGGTACTGTTTTTGGACAGCAGAATACGGGTTTTGGAATTTTATATGGAATAGGGACGGTAGGAAGCCGCGATGTGAACGCTACTTTAGGACTTGGTTACGGTTATGCTGGGGGAAGTTGGGGCAGGCGGCCTGCCATTAGCTTAAGCGGGTTGTACAGGACTAGTAATCGGTGGGCTATTCAAACGGAGAACTACTACTTGCAATCGGGCAATGAGGTTGTTTTGATTATGAGTTTTGGAGGACGGTGGATGGGCCCAAGTATTGCGATTGACTTTGGCTTGGTTCGTCCTGTATTTGGTGGTGATTCTGGAAATTACATTGGATTGCCGTGGCTAAGTATTACGGCGCCTTTCGGAATGACGAAGTAGTTGTGTTACCTTTGTGAAGTTATGCACCACAACCCACTTCAAGAGCGTATTTTCACTTATTGTACCGAGCATACTTCGCCTGTTCAGCCTGTGCTCAACGAATTGGAGCGCGCCTCCCATTTGAAGACTTTAAGTCCTCAGATGGTTTCAGGTCCGTACCAAGGCATGTTGTTGCAATTTTTTAGCCAGATGATTCGGCCCCATCGAGTATTGGAGATTGGATCGTTCACTGGTTATTCAGCAATTTGCTTGGCACAGGGGTTAGCTGAAGGTGGAGAGGTTCATACGATTGAAGTAAATGATGAGCTTGCGTATTTAATTCGGGAGCATCTTGAGAAGGCGGGATTGGCGGATCGGGTTAAGTTGTTAGTTGGAGATGCCGGTTTGATACTTCCCACCCTTACGGATGTATACGATTTGGTTTTTATGGATGCGGGCAAATTGGACTATGCGTTGCATTACGAGCTTGCTTTGAGCAAAGTCCGTCCTGGGGGATTTATCATTGCGGATAATGTTTTGTGGGACAGTAAAGTGGTCACTTCGGATCAAGAAGCGACCACTGTTGCGCTCCGTCAATTTAATGACGCAGTGTTGAATGATGAGCGGGTAGAGAACCTGTTATTGCCTTTGCGGGACGGTCTGATGTTGATTCGCAAGTGTTAGTCCTACTTGATTCCTGTTTTGGGGAATTATTTTTAGGGAGCTAGCCGACCTATTTTCCATTCGTGGTTGATTAGCTGGTAGAATATTCGGTCGTGGAGTCGACTTTCTCTTCCCTGCCAAAATTCGAAATAGTCAGGCTTTAGTCGATATCCACCCCAGTTTTCTGGCAAAGGTAAGTTTACCGCCTCCGCGTATTGTTCGCTGATCTGGTTTTGGCGATCTTCTAGGATAGAACGGTTGGGTATGGGCTGGCTTTGTGGACTTGCCCAAGCTCCGATTTGGCTTTCTTTTGGTCTGGAAATAAAATATGCCAATGACGCTGAGCGGTCAATTTTTTCGATAGATCCTTCAATTCTAATTTGCCGCTCCAATTCCAGCCAGCAAAATAGGATAGTTCCGAATGGATTTGCTTCAATTTCCCTTCCTTTTCTACTTTCATAGTTGGTGAAAAAAATAAAGCCATTTTCATCGAAACCCTTTAGCAAGACGGTTCGTGCAGAGGGTCTGCCTGATTCGGCTACGGTTGCGATAGTCATTGCGTTGGGTTCGGGCAGTTCTGATTGCAGGGCTTCTTGAAACCATTTAGCGAATTGGTCAAAGGGAATTGGAGTTACATCGGTTTCATTCAAGGTTTCGCGCGAATAGGATTTGCGGAGAGCGGCAATATGTTTCATAGAGTAGTATCTTTGCGTCAAATTTATAACAATGATTCAACGCATTCAATCAATTTATTTACTGTTGGCGGCTGTTTTTTTTTCCACCGCTTTTTTTCTTCCGTATTTGACAATGGAGATGCCTGGAGTTGAGGTGGCACAGCCTGTTTTGGAGGATGGCCAATTTAATTATTCAGACAATGTGGGCCTGTTCGGGCTAACGGTTTTGGGAGCAATTTTGTCGGTCGCATCCATATTTTTGTATGGTAATCGGTCGTTACAATCAAAACTTTGTGCTTTAACAACATTGATTGCGGCGTTGATGTTCATTTTAGCAGCGATTGCTGGGCAGACTTTGCGTAGCAACTTACCGGAAGGCGAAGTGATCCAGTTTGGTTTGGGTTGGATTGCCCCGGTTGGAGCGATTTTATTTTCCAGGTTGGCCGCAAATGCGATTCGCAAAGATGAGCAGCTGGTCCGGTCGATGGATCGGTTACGTTAGTTGACAATCGTGTTCCTTGCTCCTTCCTGACTAGTGAACCATTTTTTCAGAATCTGTTCGCCTATTTTTCGTTGAGGGGTATAGTCTCTTTCAGGATATCCTTCGTGACCCTCCCCGTTTGGGAACCATTTCCAGAGAAATCCTCCAGCCCACCAGGGTTCTGGTTGGAACACTTGGTGTAAGGCATCTAGGCAGTTTGCTTGGGCTTTCTCGTTAATTTTTCTTGACTGAATCCCTTGTTCTAGTTCCCAATTGCGCCATCCGCAGGAGTCTACGCTTAAGTAGCCATATTCTGTGAAGAGGATAGGCCGTTGTTGAGAGAGGCTGAATTGTTGGAGCCGGTCTCGAATTGGAATCCACGCTTGGGCCAGTGATTTTGTATCTGGCGTAGGAGCTGAGACCAGCGGGAAATAGCCTCCCATCCCAATAAAATCCAAGTGTTTCCAGAATGGGACCCTCTCCCAGTCATCCCAATTAGCTGAGTAAACCAGTTTGCCTGGATAGATTGATTTTATTTTTTGAATAAGTTGTATCCAGAAGGACGTTCGTTTTTGGATGGCCAGATTAAATTCTGTTCCAATACAGAACAGCTCCACTTGATGGGTGGCGGCTAGTTGGGCGAAATGGAGAATATAGTTGGTATAGCCTTTTTCCCATGTTTCCCATTCTTTTTCGGAGGGGAAGTCTAGGTTTCCAGTCCAATTTCCAGGGATATAAATTTGGGGTTTTAGCATTACTTTGATTCCAGCCTCGTGTGCCAGTCGGATGGTGGTGCTGGTGCCTTCTGTGGTTTCTCCCCACCATTTCCAAGATTGATCTGTAAAAACTACGGTTGCTTGATTGGGCGGGGTAAATCCGTAAGGCACTACTGCGATCCAGCCTGCGGCAACATCGCGAACGGGCGGCATTGGATTAGCGGGGAAGGGGTTAGGGGGAGCCACCAGTGTCAATCCGTTTATTTTAGGGTGGGCTGGGTAAGGGGCTGTCTGGGCTGTTGCTTCCGAGGTAGAGGGAGCGGGGGTATAGTGGCAGCTGATACAGCAGTAGCAGGTAAGCATTGTGGATAGTGGCTTCCACCAGTTATTCATACGGAAGAGCAGTTAAGAAGAGGAGAAAAAAAACGGAAAAGTAGGAAAAAAAAGGAATTTTACTACCTTTGTAGTTGTTGAAGGCATTTTTTAAGTAAATTTTAACAATCTCACTAACCGATAATTGTTGTTTAAAGGCCGCTCTCTTGGTCGTTGCGCCTTTTATTTACTTTTTAATCCACTAATCAAAACAGCCCTCCACCCTCTCACGTTTGAAAGGGTTGGAGGGCCCCCGCCTTCGGTTGTATCTTTATTGAACCAGATTTCTGCCAGTTCAAATATTTTTTCTTTTTTCAGTTCTAAGCCAAAACGTCCAAACAGGACACAACTTTCGTCTGATGATGCAAAGTAAACGAGTTTTTTTCAAAAACGGTATAGAAGACTTAATGCTAACGCAATTAAAGCGATATTTTTCAAATTAAATTATTAATTATTTGGCTTTATTTTAATTGTTTTTTCAAAAAAAATTCATTTTTATTAAAAAAAAGATAGTTGAATTGCTTGTAATTTTGAAAAATATGTAAATTTTGTAAAATTGCTCTTTTTTATAAAAAAAAGGTGTCAAAATAAAAAGGAAAGGTCGTTTTTTCAAGAAAACGGTAAATGGGTTGGGTTGTCTGGGATTGTAATTTGCATTGCGCATTTGAAATGTTGAAGAGGACATTCTTTTTTGCCGTGCAGTCCACAAGGTCGGCAGTCCAGGTGAAGGTTAGATTCCCAGATGGTGGAGTGGTCTGAGAGAGGGGTAAAGCCAAAGGAAGGGAGGGTAGAGCAGAATACAGCGGTGACGGGGGCGTTAACGGCAGATGCCAAGTGCATTGGGGAGGAATCATTCACAAAGTTCATTTGTGCTTTTTTCATGAGTGCTGCGGAGGTGAGTAGGTTAATTTTGCCCGCGAGGTTATAAATATGGGGATGAGACGCTTGGTTTTGTATGCGTTCACAGGCATTGAGGTCATCCGGGCCACCGAGTAGATAGATATGGAATGTGTTGGGTATTTTTTGAATGAGCTGCAACCATTGTTCAGCGGGCCATTGTTTGGTATGCCAGACGGATGTTGGTGCGATACAGACATAAGGGGGTTCTCCAAGGGCTTGTGCTTTTTGTTGTTCTGCGTTGCTGGGGTATAGAGCCGGTTTTTCGGCCGATAAATCAGTGAGGTGGTTGATTAGGTCTAAATTTCGATCTACTTCGTGAAAATATGGGAAGCCAAAACGGGAGTTTCCGCTACCAATATGGTGTTGGATGGACCGACTAAAAAGGAACGAGAAAGGATTTTTTTGGAAGCCAACGGTTTGCTTGGCACCGGAGAGGACTGTTAAAAGTCCGGAGCTAGCGAAGCGCTGGCAGTTAATAATGACATCGTATTTTTCACTGCGGATTTGACGGAGCAGCTGCATCCAGTTTTTAATTTTTCCATTTTTTTTGTCCCAAACCCAACACTTTTGAAGGTGTGGGTGATTGGCTAATAGTGGTTCGTTCCCTTTTCGCAGGAGAAAATCGATCTGTGCTGAAGGGTAAAAACGGTGTAGTTTTTCAATCAGTGGGGTTGCTAGAATTACGTCACCGATAAAGGCGGTTTGGATGATGAGCAGCTTCATTGTTCAAAGGTCGGATTAGAATTGAAATCTTTATTTTTTTTTGATAAAATATAGATAAAGGTGGAAAAACAGCAGGGCTCGTTTTATCTTTGCGCCCTATTTTTTGGATTCCCAATTGCGGGGATGGCGGAATTGGTAGACGCACACGTTTCAGAGGCGTGCGCCGCAAGGCATGTGAGTTCGACTCTCATTCCCCGCACAAAGAGAGGTCAGCCGTTTGGTTGGCCTCTTTTTTTGTGTTTAGTTGGGCAGTGATATTTTTCCCATGGAGACAGGGAGTATTCCGGGTGGGTAACTAAGGTGTTGGGCAGCGATGGTTTCATTAGCTAGTAAGGCGAATAAAACGGCCTCTTTCGCGTCCGCGGAGATTCCCAAAGCATCTGTTTTATGAATTGAATAGTTAGGCAAGGCATTTTGAAGCATTTCCATAAGTGTAAGGTTATGTGCTCCTCCCCCACTGACATAGATGGGTGTTGGTTGCTTTTGGGTGGTCTGTTGGATGGCTTCAGCGATGCTTTGCGCGGTCAAAGCGGTTAGGGTTGCCAGCAAGTTGTAGGGATTTTGGCTTGCTTGTCCCTTAGGGAGCATTTCGAGGAATTGATTGACCCATTTAGGATTAAATAGTTCAGGGCCAGTTGATTTAGGGAATTGTTCGGCGAAGTAGGGTTCTGATTTTAGCTTTTCAAGTAGATAGGCATCTACGATTCCTGCTTTAGCGAGGCTTCCATTTTTATCATAGGGCACTTTGAAAAGTAGTTGGGCGAAAGCATCGATCAGGGTATTACCCGGGCCGGTATCGGTTGCGAATGCGTCGGGTTGTTGGTGAAGTGCTGGTAGCCAAGAGAAATTTGCGATTCCGCCGATATTCAGCAGGATACGGTTTTCGAGGAGATTTCCAAATAAGAGGTAGTCTCCATAGAGTGCAAGAGGGGCCCCTTCTCCTCCGGCGGCCAGGTGTTTTTGCCTAAAGTCGCTGAGTGTGAGAATACCTGTTAGGTGAGCCAGGTGGTCGCCATCTCCTATTTGGAGGGTGGCATTAGGTCTGTCGTGGAGTTGGTGTAGGCGGGCGGGCGCGTGTAAAACGGTTTGTCCGTGGCTAGCGATCAAGTCGACTTGGTGTTTGGCCAGGTTCCATTTATCCAGGCAATTTTGAATGATCGAGGCGTGGAGAATAGCTACTTCTTCGTTTAGCAAGGTGAGGTGTTGGAAGTCAATTTTTGGTTGGGCGAATACCTCTTTTACTTTGTTTTTGAAGGATTGTTCATAGGCCTCTGTGTGGAAAGCGCGTAAGGTAACTTTAGATTGGGGGCCGCATCCTTGGATTTCGCACCAGGCTACATCCAGGCCATCCAGTGAGGTTCCGGACATTAGGCCGATGATCTGTCGGCTTTCTTTTTGGGCAATTTGGGCTAGTTTTAGGATATCCTTTTGCATAATGGATACAAAAGTGCGTTACAAATCGGATATTTGCTTTATGATTAACTTAATTTCGGATACCGTTACCCGGCCAACGCCGGAGATGTTGCAATTTATGCTTCGCGCGGAGGTAGGTGATGACGTTTTTGGGGAGGACCCAACGGTTCGTGCTTTGGAAGAGAAGTGTGCCGCTTTGTTTGGGCAGGAGGCTGGATTGTTTTGTCCAAGTGGGACGATGACCAACCAGATTGCTTTAAAAGTGCATACCAGGCCATTAGATGAAGTGATATGTGATGAGATGAGTCATATTTATCAGTACGAGGTTGCTGGTTATGCTTTTCACAGTGGTATTGGGGTTAATTTACTTCGAGGGTCGCATGGTATACTGACTGCTGATTTGGTCGAAGCAGCTATCAAGCCCAGGCAGGATTGGTTGCCGGTGAGTCGATTAGTAGTATTGGAGAATACCTGTAATAAAGGAGGGGGGAGTATTTATTCGATTGAAGCCATTCGAGGTATCCGGGAAGTATGTGAGCGGAACGGACTTGCTTTGCATTTAGATGGGGCTCGTATTTTTAATGCGTTAGTGGAGACGGGTGAATCGGCCGGTAGGATGGGCGCCTTCTTTGACAGTATTTCCATTTGTTTGTCGAAGGGTCTTGGGGCTCCTGTGGGTTCTGTATTGGTGGGGAGTCGTTCCTTTATTTCGGAGGCAAGGAGGGTTCGGAAGGCGATGGGTGGAGGAATGCGGCAGGCGGGTTATCTTGCAGCAGCTGGGATCTATGCGTTGGACCACCATGTGGATAGACTGCGGGAGGATCATGTTCACGCGCGGACACTGGCTGGTTTTTTGTCGGAGCAGCCTTGGGTGAAAGAGATTCGACCGGTGGAGACCAATATTGTTATTGTCGATCTTTCATCGCCTTTTACGGCGGCACAGCTATTGCAATATTTAGCGGACAAGGGGATAAAAGCCTCTGCTTTTGGGCCCAGTACAGTTCGGTTCGTCACCCATTTGGAGGTGGGCAGGGCTGACATCGAGGAGGTAGGTAAGTGGTTGGGAGGCTTTGGGAAATAAGTTAGGCCGAAATTTTTTTCGTAAAAAAAAACAGGTTCAGGAACTTTACAGGATACCATTTCGTTTACCCCAAATCAGTGAAAAATTTCCTTTTCACTGTAAAACGATAACAAGTCTGTATGACCAACTTAAACACCACAACAGGAGAGATGAGTACAGAGCAAAAGAACCAACTATTTGAGGAGGAATTTCTTCCATTGTTGGATTCTGTATACACTTTTGCTTTGTCTCAACTGACTAAAAGAGATGCGACAGCGGCGGAGGACTTGGTACAGGAAACGTATTTGAAAGCATGGCGTTCGTTGAGCAGCTATACTCGGGGTTCCAATGCCCGGGCTTGGTTGTTCACTATCTGCAAGAATCTGTTCATCAACCGTTATCGGACTGCGAAGAAAAAATCTGCCGCAACGTCTGCTTTTGAGGTTGCTGTGAAGACGTATGTGGATGAGGAAGAAACGGAAACCAGTTTTCATGGGTTGGGGGAAGAGCTTAAGGACCAGCATTTTGGAGATGAGGTTACTCGAGCGCTCAATCAACTTTCACCGGAGTACAAGCAAGTATTGTTATTGGATCTAGAGGATTTTAAGTACGATGAAATTTCGGACTTGCTTGGGATTCCAATTGGTACGGTTCGCTCCCGGTTGCATCGTGCCAGGGGGCTGATGGCCAGCCAGCTTCGTCAGTATGCTCTCACACAGGGAGTAGGAAAAGAGGACCGCTCTACTTTTCAGCAAAGAGAAACGGCGACCATTCCAGAGGGGACTCAGGAAACGGTCGCCGTTCCTGTTTCAATTCCTAACTAGGAGGACTGTCGTTTTGGGTAGTATTTATTTTACATATACTTGAATTATATTCATTAACCTAAAAGGATTTACATTCAAGGGGACTAGGTTGTCTGGTTTGTAAATCCTTTTTCTTCATTAAAAAACGTAACGGACATGAAAAATGCGGTAAAGGGTGTCGCTAGTCAGGAGCAGGCACACAAGACAAACGAAGACACATTTCCCTCCAACCCATCGCAGGGGAGATCAGACGAATATCCATCGGATCTTGCAGCTGTTTTTGAGCCCTGTATGGACTACTCGGAATTAACCTCGGAAGAGGATGATTTTAGAAGGTTACTTCGTTCTTCTTATCAGCCTACCAAAGCACCAGCAGATCTTTTACAACGAATCAAGCAGAATTTACGCCAGTTAGACAATGATTAATTAATCTTTCTTTTATTGATTCTTCCATCCGAATTTTAGTGCTCCCAGAGGGATATATGCTATCTTTGTACCATGGGTTACATAGCAGAAGATACCACCGGGGAGTTTACGGCCCAAATTACCCGCTTGTTGCGAGACGAGTCTACCGACAATATTCCACTCCTTCTCGAGATTGTAGAGGGCGGGGGTGTAAATCGTCGTATTATTGGGTATTTGTTTGGTATCGCTGTGTTTTACGCCAAAAAATCGGTTGCAGACCAAGCGTTGTCCATTTTGCGCCAGTATGCTGGTCCCGAGACGGTAAAACAAGCTGAGAAGTTAAGGGAGGGGGCCACTTATCATTATAACGAGAGTGAGTATTTGGGTAAGTATCAGAACCCGGAGTTTGATATTTTTGATTTTATATTAGCGAATAAGATGTGCTTGTGGCACCGGGCGAGTGTTGGGCGCAGTGCTTATTTTGAGGTTTCGCATAGGACGCTTCACTTAGCGAACTATCCAGAGAGAAGTGTATCGGCATCGATTGCCACTTTGGATTTTATTCGATATATTACGTTGCCGGCGCACAAGAATTTTGACTTAGTGGCTGCGATGGAGCACCTGCAGCATTTGCCCTTGGAGAGTGTTCATTTAGAGAATATTCGGCTTGACACGTTTCCTACTTTATTATTTGGGTTGTCACGTCTTCGTACTTTAACAATCAAGAAAGGCACCTATCGACCAAGGAGTCCTATGCAGGTTTTTGCGGAGCATTCACCACTAGGCAGTTCCACATTGGAGAAACTGAGTATTGATGGGTATCCTATTTCTGGGGAGCAGTTTTTGGGCCCTTTCCCTTCGTTAAAGGAGGTGGAGATTACCCGTTGCTCTTTGGAGCGCATTGATTTTTTGAAAGATTCTCTACAATTAACACACCTGATTCTTCGTGGCAATCATTTGACCTATCTTCCTGATTTATTGGGGAGGTGTACCCGACTAAAGTGGTTGGATGCTAGTAATAACCCCTTTAAGAAGATTGAGTTGGATTTACGGGAGCTCCATGAATTGGTGCATCTTGAGATTAGTTTAAACAGATAAGGGGCACCACTTGGGTGGTGCTGCTTGAATACTACTATAATAATCATCATTGAAAAGGAACAAAATGCGTCTTTATTTATCCCTCCTTATTTTTCTTGTTGCCTGTCAGCAAGAGCCGCCTGTTGAGCCCCCACCTGTACCTCGATTGTATTTTAGGGGTATATCCATGACTGATCATAATGGGTTGTCTTTAAATGAAGAAGACAGCACAGATTGGAGGGTGGATGATACCTGGTTGGAGCAAGAATTGGGATTATTCCCTCCCAATTCCTACTCTATGTGTCTTCATGACGGTCTTATACGGGTTTACCCGGCGTTTCCTAATCCAGTGGAAAATGTTTTGGGGCTTTATTTTGTTAGTAAGGCGAATTTGAAGTGGACGTTTAATTTGGTAGATGAGCAACTGGTATCTAGGCAGCTTTTAGTTCATACGGCTGTTGAGGGGGTCAACTCGATTCAGTTGGATGTGAGTTCCATCGTAGAGAAGGATACCTTTAGATTATATTATGAGGCTTTGGATCAGGGCTGCGTCTATCGCGGGCACGGTGATTTATTATTTCAGTAGTTCGTTGGAGGGTTTTAGGGGTTTGGATGCTATTGGCAAGTAGGCTGATGGTTCCCTTTTGTTGTGCAGGTTTTACCTTATTTTTGTGTACTTTTGTTCATGAGGAGGTATATTTTACAGCGAGTTTTACTTGCCATTCCGACGTTGTTGATTATTTCTGTCGTAGTGTTCTGGCTTGGTCAGCGTGCTTCGGCGGATCCTCTTTCTATGCGAGGTGCGGTTGCCTATACAGCACCCTCTATGGATCCTTTATTGGAGGCGGATCATTACCGTCGGCAGGCTCAGTCTTTTCACCTTGACAAGCCTTTGTTTTATTTCTCTGTGTTGCCGGACTGCTATCCGGACAGCTTGCATCTTATTTTTCCATATCATCGGAGGGAGCGGATGGAGTATTTTGCGCGTTTGTGTGGGGCTTGGGGGCCAGTAGCAGCGTATGATCGTCAATTATCGAAGTTGGTTCGGCAGCTAGAGTTGGTATATGATACGCTTGAACGTCCTGTTGGTTTTAACAGTGCGCTTTCAGATTTATTGAAGGCCAGTGATCAAAATACGGCGTTGGAACGGTTGGATAGCTTAGCAGGGATTGTGGGCGTGCAGGAGTTTGAGAAACAATTTGATACGTTGAGGGTGTGTTTGGGTGCTTTGGTGCCTATGTCGGGATGGGGAATGCCAAAGGTATATTGGTACGGTTTAGATAATCAGTATCATAATTGGCTGACAGGTAAGTTTGCGAGGGAGCGTGGGTCTTCATGGGATCGCATACGGTATTCATTACGAGTGACGTTGTTAATAAATGGGCTTGCAATTTTATTAGCTCTTTTTGCTGGGATCTTACTGGGGGTATGGATGACGCAAATGCGGGTAAGATGGCTAGATCGTTTGAGCCGAACTGTTTTGGTGTCGAGTTATGTTATCCCTGTAATAGTGACAGCATGCGTGTTGCGATATCTTTTTGCTACTTCTGGGCATGGATTCTATTCATCGACTATTGGAGGGGTGGGTACCAGCTTATATGATCCAGCGCGGCAGTCTTTTTTTGATT
Source organism: Chitinophagales bacterium (assembly GCA_046316495.1). GTDB lineage: Bacteria > Bacteroidota > Bacteroidia > Chitinophagales > Saprospiraceae > M3007. The sequence continues at coordinate 21,306 of JBKDAM010000028.1, read as the reverse complement.
GGGCGTGGGCAAATTGGGGCCGGTTAATTCTGCCGGTTGTAACGCTTTGGTTACACTATACGGCATTAATCGCATTACAGATGAGGGCGGGGCTCTTGGGAGTTATGGGGGCGGAATACATTCGGACGGCTCGTGCGAGGGGGCTGTCTTCTTGGCGGATTCGATGGGTTCACGCGGTACCAAATGCACTTTTCCCAATTATATCCATTATGGGAGGATTATTGCCGGGAGCGGTGAGTGGATCGATTATTACTGAATCGATCTTTAATATTAATGGTTTAGGGCATGCAACGGTGGATGCTGTATTGACTGGAGATTACCCTGTAATGATGAGCATCGTATTATTGACTTCCGTGCTTACCATTACAGGGAACCTCCTTGTGGACATTCTGTATGCTTGGTTGGATCCGAGGGTTCGATTGGGTGTTTCGATTTAGAAAAGGCCGGAGATGCTACCATTTTCATCGATATCCATATGGAGCGATGCTGGCTCCTCTGGTAGGCCAGGCATCCGCATCATATCTCCTGTAATGGGGACTACGAATCCTGCACCTGCGGCGATTTCGATTTCTCTGACGGTGATTCGAAACCCTGTTGGGCGTCCAATTAGGTCTGGGTTATCTGAAAATGATTTCTGCGTTTTTGCCATACAGATGGCGGCTCCATCCAGTCCGAGCTTTGTAATTTTTTTGAGGTCTGCTTTTGCTTTTGCAGTGAACTCTACCCCCTCTGCTCCATAAACTTTTTGTGCAATGGTTTCAATTTTTTCTTGGATTGGTGAGTTCCAATTGTAGAGTGGGTGAAAGGTATTTTGGTTGTTTTCAACTGTTTCTACCACGGCGCGTGCCAGGTTTTCGGCTCCTAATCCTCCTTTCGCCCATACTTCTGCGACGACTGCTTTGGAGCCAAGTTCGCTGCAGCGGTTGAGGATGATGGAGAGTTCTTCATCGGTATCGGTAGTGAAACGGTTGATAGCGACAACGGCATTTAGCCCGAACAGTTGAGCATTTTCCAGGTGTTTTTCTAGGTTACAGAGTCCTTTTTTGACGGCCTCTGGGTTTGGGCTGGTTAAATTTTTCAGGTCTCCACCTCCATGGTATTTCAGGGCTCTGACGGTAGTTACCAGCACGATTGCTTTTGGGCTGAGCCCGGCGCTTTGGCATTTGATATCCATGAACTTTTCTGCACCAAGGTCAGACCCGAACCCTGCTTCGGTGACGACGTAATCTGCCAGGGAGAGGCCTGTTTTGGTAGCGATGACCGTGTTAGTGCCTTGGGCGATATTGGCGAAGGGTCCACCATGGATAATTGCTGGGAATCCTTCTAAAGTTTGGACTAGGTTAGGTTGAATAGCCTCTTTTAGTAGGATGGCCATTGCTCCATGTGCTTTAAGATCTCGGGCGTAGACGGGTTTTTTATCGAAGGTAAATCCGATGAAGATATTGCCGAGTCGCTCTTTCAAGTCGGTGATATTTTTGGAGAGGCAAAGGATTGCCATTACTTCGGAGGCAACGGTGATATCGAATCCAGATTCTCTCGGTATGCCGTCAGCGGTACCGCCTAGACCGACCAAGACATGCCGGAGCGCTCGGTCATTCATGTCCATTACCCGTTTCCAAACGACGGTACGGGGGTCGATACCCAGGTTATGTTTTTTGCTTTGGAGGTTATTATCGATGAGGGCTGCTAGTAGGTTATGGGCTTTTTCGACGGCTGCGAAATCGCCTGTAAAGTGCAAGTTAATATCCTCCATAGGGAGTACTTGTGAGTATCCGCCGCCTGTTGCCCCTCCTTTAATTCCAAACACGGGTCCCAAGGAAGGTTCCCTAAGGACAACGCAGGTTTTTTTACCGATTCGGTTAAGGCCTTGAGAGAGGCCGATACTGACGGTGGTTTTGCCTTCTCCAGCGGGAGTTGGGGAAATTGCGGAAACCAGGACAAGGTTGCTTTTTGCTATTTTGGATTCATCGATTAGCGTCAGTGGAAGTTTCGCTTTGTATTTTCCGTAGAGGATAAGATCCTCTGTGGAAATGGAAAGTTGCGAAGCGATTTCTTGAATTGGTTTGAGCTGGATGGTTTTGGCAATGTCTAGATCTGTCATAGGTATAGTTGCGAGGACTGGTGGTGGAACTTACAGCGAACGTAAGGGCTGCTTAGGTTCGATGCTGATTTAGCTTGGCAAAGTTGGATAAAAAAATCAAATAGACAAGTAATGAGCGGTTGTATTCTTGGCGATGATGCCAAAAGATACCATTAATTCGGATAGAAATGGGTTGGAATTGGGTGTTGTGGGTGGTGGAAATTGGGAGTATGGATGACGGGAGGGTTTATTAAAAGAAATAAGGATTTACCGGAGGCTTTCGAGCGCCATTTCCCAGAGGTCTTCATAAGGGATCATTTCGAATTCATGGGTTTGATTAGCAACCTGGAAAGGTGTTTGCTGTAGCTTTTCAAAAAGTGAAGCGGCTTTTAGCTGCACTTGTTTTTCATCGAATAAACCCAAGGGAATGGAGAGCAGCATTTTAATCAGGTAGTAGCTGCGTTTGGTTTGTTCGCCGCGGAGGTGACGGTAGCAGTATTGGTTGGTATCATCTAGTTCATCGATTATTTGACGGTATTTGTGTTCTTTTAATAGGATTAGGATTCGAATGATAATGGTAGTGATGCTTAAAATGCCTTTATCTTTGGAATAAACGGGACTAGGGGATTCAAAGAGGACATCTTTGTATTTTTCGGGTGAAGGATGTTGAATTTTGCCCATTAGGCTAAGGTAGTACAGGTAGGCACCGTAGGCCGACCAAAGCGATTGCTCTTGTTCTGGAAGGGTATGGAGTTGGGGGTGTTGTAAAATTCGAAGTATGGTATCTTCTGCTCGTTGGTATTCTTTTGAGTGGAGAGTAAGTTGTAGGAAGAGTTCGTGGTATTTAAACCAGTTATAGGTTCCTTCTTCCATGTATTTAAGGCATTCTTGGGCGGAGATTCGTCCGGCCTCAAATTGCCTTAGTTGGATATTGCATATAAGGTTTTGGTAGTGAAATATTTGAAGTGGGGTTCTTGCTTCATAGGGGCGGTTTCCGAAAAAATCGATGGCTTTATTACAGAACGCTTCTGCTCGTTGGTAGTCGTTTACGGAAATATGGCTGAGTAGTCCAATTAGGTACCCATACATTTGTAGCTTATAGGATTGGTACTGTTGCATGTACCCCTTAATTTTTTCATAATAGTTGACAGCTGATTCATGGACTTCCGTTTGAGCGGAGCGATGATTGACATACCGGACAATGAGGTTGGTGTAGAGTTCTTCTGCGAGGCATTCTGCGTCGTATAGGTTACGGTATTGGAGGAAGTCTTCTTGTGCTTTATTAAATTTTTGGTCGTTGCTTTCGCGGAGGCCGTATTGTAATCGAAGGAAGGATACGATATCCATGCAGAGCAGGGTAAAGTCGAATCGATCGGCTTGTCTAAGGAGGCGGGCGGCGAGGCTTAGTGCGGCGGTATTGGCGTTCATTCCGGTTAGAATGCGGACCATTAGCCATTGTCGGTGGCATTGGTAATAGGCAGCTTGGTAGTCGGAGAAATCGCTTTGATGAATATCGATATTCATAACCGCCTCAAATAGATGGTCTCTGAGATCGGATTTCAGTTTTCTGTAGGCGGAACGACCTGCTTGATCTCCATAGATTGCTTTTTCTGCTTCAATATCGGAATTAAATTGTCCGTTGGCTACTCCTTCATAGAGGGTGAGTAATTTAGACGGAGAGGCTTTTCCATCTGCCGATTTGAGGTGTTCAAATGGGTGGATTTGATTTTGGCTCAGCAAATGAATTATTTCCTTGAGTGATTGCATAGCCGTTTATAATCGTAGCCAGGGGGATAGAGGGAATGTTGATCAATGGTGAGATCAACGGGTTATTAACCTGTTGGGGTTCATTTTTGACAAAAAAAGCCCATTTTCAATGGTTGACCGAAGTTGGTTGGTTGGTACTATTACACTTGAGTGCCAAAGGTAACAAAACCCAACTATTCTTTGTTTTTAATTTAAACAAATTCAATGAAATAAATAACTTTTACCTTCATAATCAGGCATTTATAAGGGTATCAATATTGCGTCTAAGTCCAGCGAATTTTGTTCTTTTTACTGGAGATTTTCGGAACAGGGTGGAAAAAACTTCTTCTGTTAGCTCTACCCATTCGTTTTTTTTCATTTGTAGTAATTCGGGATGTGGATTGAATTTGGGTTCGTTGTGTTGTTTAGAAAATCGGTTCCAGGGGCAAACTTCTTGACAAACATCGCAGCCAAACATCCAGTTGTCGAGTTGACTGGTTAGGTTGGAAGGAATTTCCTCTCGTAGTTCGATGGTTAGGTAAGAGATACATTTAGAGGCATCCAGGAAATATCCTTCTGGTGCAATTGCTTGGGTTGGGCAGGCCTCGATGCATTTTCTGCAGGTTCCACAATAGTCGCGGATGGGGTTGTCGTAAATGAGTGGGAGGTCACAGATAATTTCGGTTAGGAAAAAGAAGGAGCCTTTTTTGGGGTGGATGGTAAGGGTGTTTCGGCCATTCCAGCCTAGGCCAGCGCGTTGGGCCCATTCTCGTTCCATGATGGGGGCTGAGTCGACGAAGCATCGGCCGTTTACTTCCCCAATTTGTTCCTGAATGAAGTGGAGGAGTTCTTTCAGCTTTGCTTTTAGGACGTGGTGGTAATCTTCACCGAAGGCGTATTTGCTTAATTTGGGCGCTTCAGGATCCTCTTGGTAATCGGGTGTAAAGTAATTATAGGAAAGGCAGATTACCGATTTTGCTCCTGGTACTAATTTGGTAGGATCTATTCGGAGTTCGAAATGATTTTCCATGTAGGCCATTCGTCCATGAGCACCTTGATTCAGCCATGCCTCTAATCGGGCAGCTGGTTCATCAAGGCGCTCAGCGCGGGCGAATCCGATCATATCAAAGCCTAATCGGGAGGCTTCTGCTCGAATCAGGTCGGTATGTCGCTGATGAGCGTGCATGAATAACCTTTAATTAAGCTGGTGATAGTTCGTAGCGGTAGGTTTCTACGATCAGGTTAGCTAGTAATTTGCTGCAGGCGGTTTCTACTTTTTCACGCGCTTCTGCTTCGGAAGACGCGTCAAGGTGCATGGTGACATGTTTCCCGATTCGCACGTCCGATACATCTTCTAAGTGCAGGTGTTTCAGGTTATTTAGGACGGTTTTCCCTTGTGGGTCGAGTAAACCGTCGTGTGGCATGATATCGATTTCTGCAATGTATTTCATAAATAGATTTCTAAATTAGAAAGGCAAAGGTACTTAAGTTTGGTTTAAACGGTTGGTTTAATTCAGTTTAAACTGAACGGTGATACCTGAATTCAGCGTGGTAATAGGGAATGATTGGGATGTTTTAGGGATTGTTCTGCGGTAGTCGCAGAAGAGTCGGAGTGCGAGCCGCCGGTTGAGTTGGTAATCGACCGATGGGTTGATGCTGATGGTGGTACTACCTCTGGATGGTTGCGCTTCGTTTCTTTGCAGACTGTGCACGATGGTGATATCATCGCGGTATTCGAAATCAAATTTGATATTGAGGTCATGTGCTTGTGAGCCGGTGCCTCCTCCTGGAGTTGGGGGAGTCGCAGGATCTTTTTTTGATTTACCGTTGGATTTTTTGCTTTTGCTCCCCTTTCCTTTCCCTTTGTTACTGCCTGTCAGGAATGGAATATCTACGTCTTTGATTCGGTGGCCAAATCCTCCTGCATAGGCGGTGGCCTGTGTTTCATTGAGCGTATAATCCATGAAGGACATTGCCAGCGTTCTGGATTTTTTAAAATCGGCTTTAAAGGACATGCCATTTTTCATTTTAACGTCCAGTCCAAGCAGTGGTTGGAATTGTTCACTGATGACCACCTGAGGTATTTCAAACCGGGCGATGTAGTTGAGATTAACCTCGTCCTTTTGGAAGGGATTGGCCGCATCGTAGAAGATATCGGTGTTGTATTGATTGACTGTCAACGTGTTTTTGTAGCCGTGTGCAATTTGGACACTGGAGAAAATCTTATCGAGTTTTCCGACCTTGGATAGGCCATTATAGTTCAGCTTCCAGTTGACAGCTGGTCGGGTTTTGAACACATCGAGTCCGACGGTATTGGGATCCGTTTCGGTGTAGGCAGCCAGGAAGGCTGGTAGAAGTACTTCCTGATGGATTTTTCCATAGCCTTCTCGGTACCCTGGATTTTGTTCTGGATCATCGTGGGGATTAATATTTCCAACACTTGCCCCCAATCGATTTGAGATGATGGGACCATAGGATACAAAGCGTTTGAAGAGTCCATCGATGTCTTTATCGAACAACGTGTTCATGGAGAAGAAGGAAGTAGTATAGCTTCCCATGTCTCTGTAGGCACGGTGTTCGTAGAAAACGGAGTCAGGGTTTAGGTTGAACACCTGGTCTTTGAACAGTTCGGTACTATTTCGGGTGTACTGTCTATTGGCGTTTAGTTCTACTCTGAAGTCTTTGAATGGCTCGACGGTTAGGCCGGCATCCAAGGTTTGAGAGTAGTTTCGGGTTACTTGTTGATTGAGTTCGACGCGTTGGGTGATCCAGCCATTTCTAGCGGCGTTATCGAGCCATTGTGTGGTGGGTTGGGCGCCGAACACATATCCTAAGCCTGGAGCGCCGAATCCTTCGGTCATACCCAGGAGTTTTGATTCGGGGGTGAATCCGGGCACGACACTTCCGATGTTTTCGGTGTAGTTGAATCGGCCTTTTCGTACCAGCATGAGTGGTCGGAGGGCGATTCGTTCGGCCATGCTTGGCTGCCGTTCTTTTTTCTTTTTATCCCCTTCGCTTGATTTGCCACCGGATTGGCCTGCTTTTCCGCCTTGCTTTGGATTTTTATCTTCCTTGGCTCCAGGGTTATTTTGATTATTCTGATCGTTGTTTTGGCCAGGTTGGACGGGTTGTACCCCATCTTTCCCGATTCGTCCGGGTGCTTTATTGGCTGGCACGACTGGGTTATCGGGGTTTCCTGGGTTATTTGGGTCTTTAGTGGGAGGGCTGTCTTTGGAGGGGTTAGAAGGAGCGTTTTTATCTCCCATTGCGCCTCCCATCATTCCACCGCCGCCTGGATCAGCGTTGTCGCGTTGGTTTTTATCATTTGATGGAGCATTATCTCGTCCGGGTCTGATACCACCAGGTGCTGCTCCATTACCGGAATCACCATTGTTATTTTTTCCACTTCCCGGTTGCATATCCTGCTTGTTTTTTTTGCCGGAAGGGGAGGATGGTTTATTGATTTTTGCCAGGTATTTGCTTTTATTATACAGACCTTCGAAGTTAAAATCGCCATTTACCTGACGGGAAACATTGTTTTGGATTACATTCCCGAGGTTTCTGGAGTTCTCGTAAGGTTGATATACTCCAGCGTCCAGATTTTGTAATTTGAGGGATTGTGCAGACCAAGTATATCCTGCGGTATAGCTTGCTTTTACATTAATCCAGTCGAGCAGCTTGAAGCTTTTGAAGGGGAGGGTATAATTCAGGCTGGCGTTTTGCTGGTAGTTTTTAGGACGACCAAGGCTACGCATATTCGTCAGAATGGAGTCGCGCCGTTCTGTTTCGGTTACGCGTTCGCCCAGTTGATTGTATTCAAGGGGTTCATCTACAATACTTCGCGCGTTGGCATCGAAGTTAAATCGAAGTGATTTTGCAATGGTCCAGCCTAGGTCGTAGTTACGATCCCAGGTGAGCCGTCGATTGTAGTAGGTATTGTTTTCTAGGGTTTCGCCCGAGTTGAATGGGCGCCAAACGGTTGTTCCTGCAACACGTTGAATATTGGTGTTGAAGCCGTAGGTTTCGGGAATTGGGTTGAGGTTAAACTCCTTCAGGAACTTGAAGTATCTATCACTTATTTTGATGTTTTTAAACGGTTGCAGCGGTTTTAAGCCGGTTGCGTATTGGTAATCCAGGCCACCCTTATATTGCTTCAAGTTGTCGCTAAAAATAATAGGGGTTCGGCGATCTTGTTCGTTGAAGGCGTAGGTGAGGCTAAAGTTTTCGATATTCCAAGGAAGTGGAACTTTTCTGGCTGGTCCTTTTCGCTCCTTCCGCACATTGGTGAAGTTATAAGCTCTGTTAGTAGTTACATCCAGGGCATTCGTGCGGATACTGTCTCGATCTGCAGGGTCGGAGGCATCAATTTTTTCTTTCAGGTTGATATCTAGGTCGTACGGATCGAATTCTGGCCTACGGGTCAGGTTGGAGTACTGTGCATAGAATGGGAGGCGTAGGCCCCATTTTTCAGGCAAGAATTTATCTAGGGCGATGGTGGTCGAGATATCGAACTGCAGTACATCTTCCAGTTGACGTTGTAGGAGTCGTTGATCAATTCCACCCCATCCACGGCTGGTGAAGGTGCCTGCAGCGGAGATATTCCCCAGGTCTGCCATTTGGACATCTACTCGAGCGGTTCCGGCGTAGCCACCTTTATCGCTAAATCCATTCAAACGCAATTCATTTACCCAAACTTCCAGGCACTGAGGTTTATTGAGGTTATAGTTTTGGACACCAATCATGACCCCTTTTACATAGCCCAGGTTTGGGTTTCCGATGATTTTTACCCTATTTTCGGGTTGGTTGGGGTCATTGATGATATATAAGGCGGAGAGGTCACCGCCAGCGGCGTTTCGTATTTTCTTCAGTTCGGTAAACACCTCTAATGGGAAGTCAAAAACGTTTTTCCATACCTCTCGTTTGTACTCATCATCTTCGGAGAAGTAGTTATCTGTGATGGCTTCGTCCGAGGCGCGTAAAGGTATTTCGTACTCGTAATAATTGCTAAAGAAGTCGGATCCGACACGGATAAACACCTTTACTTCGTCAGGTCCAAAGGCATCGGCTGGGGTTAATGGTTCTGCGTGTGCGAACATTTTGATACGTTCGAAACGGCGCAGGTCCATGTTAAGTGTTTTAAAAATGCCTCGTCCCTCACAACTTGGCAGACCGCAGACGGTCATGGATAGGGCTTGTTCATTCTGGAGGACATCAGGGAATGCACCGACGGAGTTTTCCCTTTGAATTCCTTGTGGGATGGTGTAATTAAACGGTGTGCGTGCAGAGTTTTCTTCAATGCTGACAGCGTTCACATCGAATGCTACACCTGGAGAGGGTTGTGTAATATCTGGGCAGGCGGCGCTCACAGGATCGTTAATCACTTGAGTGAACCGGCGCCATTGGTTTCTACCCATTTCCAGGGTTGCAAACCGGAAGGTGGTGACATTATTAAATCCACGCCAAAGAATACGGATAAAGCGGATGGAACGGAAATCTTGAATTCCATTTACGGCCTGGCGCTGCGTCCAATCGAGGGGAACTTTAAAGCGGTACCAGGTTACTCCACTAACTTCCACGGTATCCGTGATTAGTTGGGAGAGTGCGACGCCGGGATCATCCATGACCAATTTACCGGCCAAGTTACCGGGGGTATTTTTGGTTAATGGAATTCGATAACGGTAGTATTGTTCAATTTCATTCAGGGATAGGTCACGATCAAGGTCTTCTGCGTCTGGGAAGTTGGTGGAGGAGGTTACGAAATCATTACCTGTTCCGGTCGGGGTATTTCCTTCTTGGTTATTGAAGTTTAGGTAACGTTCCAGCAATCCGGGACCTGTATTGCTTTGTCCTCCATAGCGGCCGTCAAGGTAGTGTACGAATTCATCTCCAGAAGGGTCTGCCCGGAAGGCTGCCTTCACGTTAGGGTCGATGTTGGAGGCTTCGACGACGTTGAGCCAGTTTTTGAAGTAGTCACGTTCTCCTTCGTTGTCTAGGCCATCTAAGCCAATATCTTGGAGCCCTCTTTTAGCTGGGTCGTTATCGAATGCTTGAACCAGTGGTTTGAGTACAGGTACTCGGCCCCAGGGGGTTTTTACGGTAACAACATTTTCGGGTGTTTGAGTGGGGAGGGCGCTTTCAAAGTATTGCCTGGAATCGCGCATGACATCTTCTGAGACATTTCCTAGGTCAATGATCATTTCTCCTTCCTGGGATACTCCTTCTGGTTTTTCTTCGTAGGGGTTCATCATCCAGAATTCGATGAATTCCACGTTACTTGCTTCGAAGTCGGTGTTGCTATTGTTCATTCCGCGCATGAAGCCTGCCCAGCGTGTTTCAGGGGCGGCGAGTTCACCGAAGTTATTTAGTCCTTCGGTGACTTTCAGGCCATTGGACGCGGTATAGCCTCCCGGGATATCAAAGTTATAAGGTCCGCGACGGTTAGGAAAGATGGTTACGTCCAGAGGTCGCAAGGTGGATTGCTCGAGCGGGGAAAGCTGTCGATTGGGGAAAATATCTTGGAAACGGAACAACCTGGTGTAGGGGTTGTCGGAGTCTTGATTGTCGAGAGCGCTTGGGTCGGCGATATACCAAGCCATTTTTGAGCGGTTGGCGTTGAGTGCCAGTGAGTCTGGTCCGGTGGAGTTAGCAGATGCATTTTCTGGGAACAGGAGGTCATTTCCACTGCTCAGGTCACCTTGGGGCACGGATGCGATCATCCAGCTATTGGCTGGGAAAGACAGGGGTATATTGGCGGTACTTCCTTCGAAGTCATCGATATAAACTAGCCCCCCCTTTTCACTTCCTTGGTTGATAGCCTTGTTGTAGCCTGGTTGAAGGGCGGCTACTTCTGCTGCTGCTGTGATCCTAGATTCGGCTTTTGTATCGAACAACGGAAGCTTATCTACGAGTTTGGTAAGCCAAGGAGCTTCCTTGGTATAGTTGAAATCGAGCCCGTATACCTTATTATTAATGGGGTCGTCCCCAAAATTTACTTTTTGTGTCAGGGGTCGCTCGAATAGGTTCATGAATGTACCACCCACGGTGATATCCTTGCTGAATTCATAGTCAAATCGGGCGCCTAGCATTGTTCGAGCGTTGAAGCCGAACAGGGTATTATCCTCGAAATTGACCGAGATGTTTTGGCCTGACTGAAGGATTCCATCATTTAGAATCCGTATTTTTCCGATGTTGTAGTCAATGGTATAGTCTACCCCTTCTTGTAGGAGTCGGCCTCCACCGCTTACGCGCACGGAGCCTCTTGGGAGGTTAAATGTTCCTAGAGAAATTTCAGAGGAGTTGCTTGATTTGTAGAAACCACGCAAGGTGAATCGGTTTAATTGTTGGAATTCTCTAGCTCTAAAAAGGGTGGAGTCATAGAGTTGTGTATAGAGAATTTGCTTGGCCAATGCCAATGAGTCTGCGCTTGGGTCCGATTCTTTAAATTTATCGAGCAGGTAGCTTCCGAATGGTTCTAGTACAGGGAACATGACACGGCCTGACTTTACGTTAACGGTGAGTCCGGGCACGAAGTCGAAGATACCGTCTGCTCCAGGATCGCCTTGGAGGTTTAGGTTGTCGAGGTTAAACACCTGAATGAGGGGGCGGCTGCGCAGGCCCTGGGGGACGAATCCTTGATCAAGGAAGCGTTTTTGGCCTTTCCCTGGATCTTCGTAGAAAATGTCGAATCGAAACTCTTGGGGATCAACGTTTACAGCGCCTACTGCGTAAACGTTTTTCATCATCAGGTCCCAGATAGGATATGGAACATTAGGTGCGGTACTTTTCAACATTTTGAGGAAAAGTACATTTTGATTAAGGGTATCACCAATACTAATTTCTTCGCCGAATTCACCGATTTTATAAGGCACCCCGTTGTAGGTATATTCGAGGGATACCCCAACGACATCATTTGGGCGCAGGCTTCTGTTGATGCTAATGAAACCAAGTTGTTCGTTGTAGGTATAATCGGTTCCCTGTACCAATTGGACTGCGCTCACTTTTCCGTAATCGCGTACTTGCACCAAGCCCAAATTAGTCAGACCGTTTACCACCTTGTTATCTAGGCGGAGGTCTGGATTGCTAAGCAATTCACTGTATAGCTGGTTGTTTTGGTTAGTTGGTAGGAACCCACCTTTTATATCTCTAGCTGGAGGGTTTAGCAGGCTGAGGTCAGGAATAATATTGGCTGGGTTGGTCTCATCGGTTCCATCGAGGAAGGGGCGCGGTTCGGCCAAGTCTGCGAGGGCGATAATTTGGCGGGTTGGGGGGGTGTTTTGGCCAGGAACAAAATTGGTTGGGACGGTTACCCAAACTTGGATTTTGGTAATGTTGAATTGAGAAAGGGGGACGGGGAGGCACTTCATTGCTGGTTCAAACTCGGAGCGGTTCCAGTGGCTAAGGAAGAAGTGGCGGTTTTCGTCGTATTCATCGATGGGGATGATGAAATTTTGCACTTGTGCACCCCCTTTAAGCGTGATCCCTTGTTGTCTTGAGCGCTGTTGGGAGGCGATCAAGGTGGTTCTGAGGTGGCCAAACTTTAGTTCTGCTTTCACCCCGAAGAGGTTAGAGGCACCTTTGATCAGGGTAGATCGCAGGGGCATGGAAACGTTACCTGCTTCGATGTTTTGTAAGATTTCGTCTTCGGAGAAGTTTTTAGGATCGTATTTTAATTTGATTTGGTTATCGAAATCAAATGTTGCCTGGGTATTATAGTTGAAGTTCAGGTTGAGCTTTTCTCCGATTTTTCCTTGCGCACTCATATTGATATCCATATCGAAATCAAAGTTCGTGGTGCGTTGCAGTCGAATAGGCAGGATTGGGTTTTCCACTTTTTGGTGGTCTACTCCGAAGGTCAAGTTGATATTTCCTTGAGGTTTGATATCAACTTCGGTGCCTCCAAACAAGCGTTCGATAAGAGAGGTGCGGATGTTAAATTTAGAGATGGGGTCAACGGGTGCTTCCCTGCGTTTACCCTGTTCAGCGACGCCTTGTAGTCGATCGAAGTAATCTTTTTGCTGTTTGCGGTCTCTATAGGCTACATACTCATCGAAGGTCATGTAGGTAGGGGCCCGGAAGTATTCGTCCCCAATTTTCTCGGAGATAATATAGAGTCCGGTCAATGGATCGTATTCCACTTTGGATTCGACCACTTTAGGATCTTTCAGATCTACCGCATTTTGATTGGGGTTGTTCAGAAAGTCACCGTATCGTTCTTTGACAGGTTCAATGGTGTCAAATAAGGCAGGGGATGCTGTTTTCTTCCAATTGAAGGGAACATCCTCCAACGATTCAGTGGGAAGTAAGGGGGCTACCGGCTTGGCCTCCTCCGGGAAAAACACGGTTAATACACGTTCTCTAACGGGGTTAGGAACTGAAAAAGCGTACAAAGCAGCGGTGGCTGCGCCGAAAGCAAGAATAGAAAAAATACGCCTCTTGGTCATCTCAAAAGCAAGTAATCCTGAAAAAAAGTGAAGATGTAGTTGGAAGTTAGTTGACGCATATAGAAGGTAAGTGGTTGCCTTACTACGGTGGTGGTTCGTTATTTTTTAAACGATTTTGCAGAAAGGGCAACCAATTCACAAAACGTATGCCGAAACCTCTTTTTTGTAAACCACAAACCTGCTTTTGTAGAAAATTATTGTCTTGTGCAACATATTAAGCGTTGATTTGCGTTATATCTTGAATTTGTCAGTTACTTTTGCCATGATCAGTTGCGCAGTTGCTGTTCCAGATGGTTCTTTTTGTTCACAACTAATCTCCTTCTTTTAATGTTTTTCACAGGTAATTTTGACCCGTCCAAAATATTCCAGGACATGAAGTTTTCGAAGTCTGTAATTGTATTTTCTTTCATTGGGCTCACTGGCATTGCGGTTGCTTTCGGTGGAGCCTCTGCTTTGTTCGGTGGGAGTAACCCCAATCCTCAAAAAGACGCTGAAATTATGCGGACCCTGATTGAGGGGTTACAGCGGATGCATTTTCAGCCAAAAGATTTGGATGATTCCTTTTCTCGAAATTTGTACAATCTATATCTAGAAGATTTAGATGGTGGGAAGCGTTTTTTCACGCAAGAGGACATTGCGCTTTTCCAACCTTACGAACTATTGCTAGACGATCAGGCCTTAGGAGGTACGTTTCAATTTTTTGACATTTCTGTCCAGCGCATGGAGGCTGCCCTTACCAAGACTCAAGCTTGGTACAAAGAGATTCTGGCCAATCCAATGAGCTTTTCTTCGAATGAGACGGTTACCATGGATGGGAAAAAGGTGAATTGGCAGAAAAATGATACCGAGTTGCGCCGTCGTTGGGAGTTAATGCTGAAGTATGAGGTGCTTTCCAGAATTGTTGAGGAAGAGGAAAAGCAAAAGAAAGAAGATTTTAAAGGGGAGCAGAAATCATTTGAGGTCCTAGAAAAGGAATCGAGGGAAAAGGTGTTGGATGTATATGATCGATGGTACAAACGGTTGCAAAAAATGGATCGCAGCCGTCGTCTGGAAATTTACTTAAACTCCTTTACCAATATTTTTGATCCACATACCGGATATTATTCTCCCAAGGAAAAAGAAAATTTTGATATCCAAATGTCAGGAAAGTTGGAGGGGATTGGAGCACGCTTGCAAAGTGATGGGGAAAAGACCACTGTAACAGAAGTGGTACCAGGTGGACCTGCTTGGAAACAGGGAGACCTACAAGCCAAGGATATCATCACGAAAGTAGCGCAGGAAGATGGTATTTATGTGGATATTATGGGTTGGGAGATTGATGATGTGGTGTCTAAGATTCGTGGTAAGAAGGGTACTTCCGTAAAGCTTTCTGTTCAAAAAGCAGACGGTTCTACCAAGGAGATTACCATTGTCCGGGATGTGGTAATCATGGAAGAAGGGTTTGCGAAGTCGCTTATTCTCCAGGAAAAAGCAGCTACTGATCGGGTTGGCTACATTTATTTGCCCAAGTTTTATGCCGATTTCACCCCTCAAGGGGTAACTTCTTGTTTTGAAGATGTGGCTCGGGAGATTGAAAAACTCAAGGCTGAAAAGGTGCAGGGTATAATCTTGGATCTCCGAAACAATGGAGGAGGCTCGCTTCGGGATGTTGTTAAAATGTCGGGTTTGTTTATCGAAAATGGACCAATTGTACAGGTGAAGAGTCGCAGCCGCAAGCCCGAAATCATGTCGGATGCCGATAGGAGTGTGCAGTGGGACGGTCCACTGGTCGTCATGGTAAATGGAGGAAGCGCATCTGCTTCGGAGATTTTGGCTGCTGCCATGCAAGATTACAAGCGGGCAATAATTGTTGGGTCTTCCGGTACCTATGGGAAAGGAACAGTTCAACGGTTTTTGGATTTAGATCAAGTTTCTTCACAGGACGATTTGAAGCCATTGGGCGAGATGAAACTTACCGTGCAGAAGTTCTATCGCATTACAGGAAAAACAACTCAGC
The DNA here is from genome assembly GCA_046316495.1 of Chitinophagales bacterium. Taxonomy (GTDB): domain Bacteria; phylum Bacteroidota; class Bacteroidia; order Chitinophagales; family Saprospiraceae; genus M3007. Next base: position 6,044 of record JBKDAM010000028.1, on the reverse strand, counting down.
TGGATGGGGTAAAGCCTGATATTGTGTTGCCTGACTTTTTCAATTTATTAGAAAATGGTGAAAGTGAGAACGAGTATCCCATGTCTTCTACGACGATAGATCCAGTTGCTTTTCAACAAAGTGTTTATCAATTGCCTGACTTGGAAGCTATTCGTACGGCGAGTGATAAGCGCGTATCGAAGGATGAGACTTTTAAGAAAATAAATGATAATGCAGTCCGACTTCGTAAAATGAAAGATGAGCGGACTTACTTGTTGCAGGCGGATAAGTACCGGCAGTGGAGTAAACGTCAGCGGGAGGAGGCAGACAAGTACGAGGATATGTTCAAACCAATTGAAGGATTCTCTGTCATGAATTTGGCTGCGGATCTTCCGACTATTGAGAGCGATACATCTCGGATGGCTAGAAACTCTGACTGGTTGAAGGATCGGGAGAAAGACGTTCAATTGTACGAGACCCTTCGGATCATGTACGATATGATTCGGTTGGACGGGGTAGCCAACAAGAACTAGGCACTTCCTTATGCTACCAAAAAAGCCACTCACCTTAATGACAGGTTGAGTGGCTTTTTTGTGTTAAAAAGGGTGGGGAAAAATGTTGATTTAGAGTTGTTCGCTTATTTTTCCGAACCGTCGTTCACGGTTTTGAAAATTTTGGATGGCCTTAATTAGTTCTTGTTTGCCAAAGTCAGGCCAGAATACCGGGGTAAAATATAGTTCTGCGTAGGCGATTTGCCAGAGTAAGAAGTTCGAGATTCGGGTTTCACCGCTCGTTCTTATCAGTAGTTCTGGATCTGGGATGCCATGTGTCGTGAGGGCCGATTCGAAGGCGGCTTCGTCAATCTGCTCGGGTCGAAGGGATCCGTCAATTGCCTTTTGAGCCAGCACTCGAGCGGCGTGCAAGATTTCCCATTTGGCGGAGTAATTGAGTGCCAGGACGAGGTTAATACTGGTATTGTTTTTTGTGAGTTCCATTCCTTCTTTAAGAGCTTGGAAGGTATGTTTTGGAAGTGCTTCAATATCCCCAATTGCCAGCAGGCGTACTCCATTTTTATTCAATTCAGCTATTTCGCCTTTGATGGTATCCACCAGTAAATTCATCAAGGCCATTACTTCTGCGGGCGGGCGGTTCCAGTTTTCGGTACTAAAGGCATATAAAGTCAGGTAGCGCACACCCAGTTCTGCTGCTGCTTGAGTTACCTCGCGAACACTTTTCACGCCGCTTCTGTGGCCTAGCACCCTTGGCATTCCTTTTTGTTTTGCCCAACGGCCATTGCCATCCATGATGATAGCAATATGGCGTGGTACATTTGTTTCATCGATTTGTGGGTGGATACTCGTTTTGTCGGGCATAAAAACCTCTATAGTAAGGTGAAACTAACTGATCCTCCACTGCTTTCGTGCAGGGTAAAGCGCACAAAGGTAGTGTGTTGCGCTTTCAATCTTGTATAGAACGTCTTAAATTCGGATTTTTACCCTTTTGGGATTGATTTTTTCAAAAAAATCTATAGAAGGAAGATAAAGATGGCCTAAAAAGAAAGGAATGGGTAAAGTGCTTGATAGGTGGTCTGCAAAAAATTGTTGCTTGTGTCGATGGAATCTCGTAGATTCGCTAGTGTTAAGGCTAGCGTAACTGCTGCTGTTTTTTATTGAAAACTTGCTTTTAGTATGAAATGGACCTATAGTATCCAGCATAAATTAGCTGCCGCTGGGCTATTATTTATAGTCATGTTGGTTGTTTTATTTAATAATTTCAATGAGCGGGACAATTCCAGCAAGGTGAGTGAGGCGATTCAAACGATTTATGATGATCGCCTGATTGCGGAGCGGTACCTATTCCAATACCTGCAGCATGCGTATTTAATTTTAGATTTGTTGGACACCCATCCTTCAGAGGGGGCAAAAGCGACGCTTCAGATCGGTGGGATTTTGGCCAAGACTAAGGAGTTAAACAAAGCTTATTTGAAAACCAGGCTTACTGAACTGGAGGCATTGAATTTTGACCGATTGGTGGTGGATTTAATTTCGATTGAAACGTCGCTTGTCAATCAGGATATTGAATCGGCCAGGCAGAGTGCCAAGGATGCGATCGTTCAGCTTGAGGGTCTTTCTGAAATTCAATTTAAGGAAGCAGAAAAGCAGATGTCACTGATTCAGCAAATTAACCATAGTACAGCGGCACATTTTCAATTTGAGATTGCGGTGTTGATTATTATTGGTCTGCTGATACAGGCATTAGTCTTTGCATCCAAGAGTTTAAATGCGCATTTGCAACGGCAAAATTCTATGTATAATTAGTTGATCGCAAGAGATGCCCCGATTCTGTTTTAGTATTCTATTATTCTTGAACGGGCTGTTGTTGAGGGCGCAGGTTTCCGGCTGTACGGATCCGCTCGCTCTCAACTTCAACGTGCTCGCTCAGCAAAATGATGGCAGTTGTGTATATGCTGCAGTGAATTTGGCTCCTGAGCAAAGTGTCGGCTTGCCAACTTTTTTAACGGAAAGCTCAGGATTAATCTGGTTTGAAGATCAAATCTGGACGCATAATGACAGTCAGGACACGGTTCTTTATGCTTTGAATGGAATGGATCCGTTGGATTATGAGCTGTACCCGCTTTCTGGGGTTGCTAACAACGATTGGGAGGAAATCAGTCAGGATAGTCAATATGTGTATATAGGGGATTTTGGTAACAATGTGAACGGCAACCGGACGGATTTAAAGGTTCTGCGGGTGGAGAAAAGTGGCCTCATTAGTGGTTTTCCGGTAATAGATACCTTGTTTTTTTCTTACTCAGATCAAGTAGATTTTTCCGGTACGGGTCCAAATAACACCGACTTCGATTGTGAGGCTTTTGTTATTGGATCTGATCGTATTTATCTGTTTACGAAGCAATGGGTGAGTAAGGGTTGCAGTGTGTATTCCTTGCCGAAAACGCCGGGTCAGCACGTGGCAGTACTAGAAGCTAGTTTCCCAGTGGAGGGTTTGATCACGGGAGCTACCTATTGGGAAGAGAAGCGTTTGGTGGTATTCTGTGGTTACAGTCCGCTGTTACAGCCTTTTCTATTCTTGTTATATGATTTTGAGGAGGAACGATTTTTTGAAGGGAATAAGCGAAAGATTGGCCTCAGTTTGCCGTTTCATCAAGTAGAAGGAATTTGCACAAGGGACGGCCTGGTGTACTATGCTTCCAATGAACGGTTTAATCAATCCATTTTAACGGTACCACAGAAGTTGCACACCGTGGATTTGGGTATTTTTTTGAATTCGTACCTCTACCCTATTTCAGCGGTTAAAGAACCTGATGAAGAGCAAGGGTTGTTGCAGGTGTATTTTTCTTTAGGGAAATTACGGATTACGTTGTCAGAGCAATTAATGGGGAGGCGATTTGAGGTAATGGATCTTCAGGGAAAAGTGATTGGGGGAGGTATTTTGCAAGAGTTGTATATGGAATGGGATTTTGGGGTAAGGCCACCTGGGGTATATGTAGTAAAGGTAGAAGGGGGGCTTAATAAGGCTTTTATGGTGCGTTGAAAATTACACGAAAAAAGTCCCGTTTAGTGGTGAATAATGCCAATAAACGGGACATTTAAGAGAAAAATTATAGTTCTGCTTTTAGGAATCGCTCTATTTTTTCGAATAGATGAGCGCGATCGGGGCCGATCACATTGTGTTCATGCTCTGGGTAAACAAAGTAATCAATTTGTTTGCCTTTTTTCACACATTCTCGGATGTATTTGAGGGAGTGTTGCCAGAGTACTACGGGATCGGAAGTGCCATGGATCATCAGGAGGCTTCCTTCGAGGTTATCAATGTAGCCGAAGAGGGAGTTTTTTTGGTATCCCTCTGGGTTTTCGCTTGGGGTATCCATATACCGTTCGGTGTACATAATTTCGTACATCCGCCAGTCGAGTACTGGGCCACCGGCAATACCACATTTGAAAATACCCTTTGCTTCTGGCCTAGTGAGCAAGGAGGTGGTCATAAAGCCACCATAGCTCCAGCCGTAAACACCTATTCTGGTGGGGTCTACAGCGGTATATTGTTTCAGGTATTCGACGCCAGAAAGTTGATCTTCCATTTCAACATCGCCGAGTTTTCTGAAAATAGCTTGTTCGAAGTCTCTGCCACGGTGGGCGGAACCTCTACCATCTACCGAAAGCACGATATAACCTTCGTTGGCAAGCCGGTGCATCCAAAGTTCTCCGCCGGCCAGCCAAGAGTTGGTTACCATTTGTGCGTGGGGTCCATTGTACACATATATGAGGGCCGGGTACTTCTGGTCTTGGTTGTAATCGGAAGGCAGGATAAGTCGGCCATTTAGGTTCATGCCTCCTTTAGAGGGGATTGTGATCAACTGGGTGGTTCCGGTTTTATATTTTTCCAACGGATTAGGGGCGGTGAATAAGGTAGAGGGTTGGGATCCTGCTTTTGTCTTTTGAAGGAGGATCACCCTGGGTGTAGTAGTATTCGCGAAGAAATCGATCGCCCAGGTTCCTTCTGGGTGTATGATGAGCTGGTGAACACCGGGTTGGTTATTTAGGCAGTGGGCTTTTCCTTCTTTTAGTGGAGCTGCCCATCCGTAGCGGTTCAGTCCGGTTTCGTCGGCGGTTTGGTAGAAACAGTAATCACCTTTTTCCGAGAAGCCATAGAAGGCAGTTACGGGGAAATTGCCTTCGCTCAGGGGGCGAAGAAGTCCTTCTTTTAGGTCGTACAGGTAGAGGTGGTTAAATCCATTGCGTTCGCTTTGCCAGATGAAACGGCTGTTACTACCGGGAACGAAACGGGCGGGTTGCTCTGGTTCTATCCATTTTTCATGGGTTTCTTCAAAGAGTGTTTTGATCAGGGTGCCTGACTGGGCATCGTATTGGCGTAACCAGCAGTGGTTTTGTTCGCGGTTTACGACCGCTACCAATATGGATTTTTCGTCGGGAGTCCAGGCAATATTAGTGAGATACTGATCTGCGGGGGTGCCGGTGTTTAGGTAGATGGTAGAGTTCTTTTTTAGGTCGTATACTCCAATGGTAACTTGGTGGCTGGCTGCTCCGGCGTAAGGGTAGCGAATGGTTTTGGCAACGGCCGGCATAGAGTCAAGGATATAAATTGGGTAGGCGGTAACCATTTGTTCATCCATTCGGTAGAAGGCGAGTTTGCTACCGGACGGGCTCCAATAGGTGCCTTTAGAGATGCCGAATTCATCGCGATGGACACTTTTCCCGTACACGATCCCATCGGATTCGCCTCGTGCGATGGTTGTTTCTTTGCCTTCCACGCTGATCCTTAGTTCTTGGTCTACTGTGTAAGCTGCTTGGTAGGTTTGGGTGTGGATATCAATATTTTCTGCTTCTGAGGGAAGGCTGTTTTTTTGAGTGAGGCCTTTTTTTGCAGACCAGTGAAACAAAACTCCGTCTTTATTGAACCAGAGTTCTTCCTTGCCCAGCCATTCGAAGGCAGGAAGCGTGTTTAATTTAGTTTGGCCCAAAATTTGCAAGCCTTCGTTAAGGTTAGGGAGCAAGTCGATGGTATCTGTTTTCAGGTTGTCTGCATTGACTCGAATTAATAGGTTGTCATGGATGTGAGTAAGTTGGGAGCTTCCAGGGATCCATTTGATTTGGCGGAGGCTAGTGGGTGATAATGCCATCCTTTTTTGAAACGCCTCGGACATGGTGAATGTTTTTTGGGCGTTAAGTGGTTGCAGAACCGAGTAAAGCAAAACGGCAAAGAGTAACAGATGCTTCATGAGTGCGCTTATTTTTTTGCGCTAAGATATTGAGCTTGATTTATTTCATTGGGATGGAGCTCATTTAATCCTGTTTATTCTGATTTTTATGAATTTTTAATAATTATTTTGAAATTTGCTCAAAAAAAATTAATTACCTTTGTGCCATTAATCAAATTTGCATTATCCCGCATATAATAGTAATACTATGAGAAAATTATTTTACCTATTTATCGTCGTTATTAGCCTTTCAGTTCCGTATGGCTGTAACCAAAACGGAACGGAGCCAATAACAGAGCCCTATTTAAAGTACAAAACCAGTGATTAC
>JBKDAM010000027.1:0-7702 GCA_046316495.1 Chitinophagales bacterium | reverse complement strand
ATCGTCATCGTGAGATCGCTTGTCACAATACCATCGCTGTCCGTGTAGCCGCCATTCGTCTGGTTGCCCGTATTGTCCAGTGTAGGAGTCATATCACTCGGCGTCAGAGCCACCACTTTATACGTACCTGGAATCAAACCGCAGAAATTGTATTCTCCTACCAGGTTGCCGTTGGTTAACGCTGAAAGGGTCGTCGTTACATACGTCGCGTTATCACCTGTTGTGTTGATATCGCCGTCTGCACCTGCCCATACCAGCTGAACCGTCACACCTCCAATACCAGGTTCCGTGCCGTCCTGCTGACCATCGCGGTCGTAGTCTTCCCATACGATATTACCAACCTTCGATACATTCAGCTTGTAGTCTTCTACTTCCCCTTGTGGTACTGTAGTCGCTGCATTGTACTTGTCTGGTCCATCTGCACTCTGACCGCCATTCGGGCTTAGTCGGAAGCGTGCAAACACCATCCCGTCGTTGAAAATCGCGGATGATGGTACCGCAAACGTGTAGCCTGCGTTGCTCACTCCTCCGTTTGGAACAATACCTCCGTTAGTGAACACCAGCGATTCCGCAGCATCCAGCAATCCGTTGTTGTTCCAGTCAATCCAGCCCTGAAGCACTGCGTTTGATCCCGTCATGTTCATGGCACTCACCGATACAGTAGCTGTGTAGCCTGGGATCAATGGTGTCACAAAGGAAATGCCGTCTTCATCGTCCGCACTACCCGTGTTGTTGTTGTCGTCACCCGTAGCAGTCGCAGAACCAATACCGTTCTGTTCACCGTCCACGCTCGCACCCAGTTTCAAGCCTGGGATGATTACGTGTACAGCGCCATTTTCGGCCATCGTCGTATTGAATGCATCGCCGTTGCCAGATTCTGGCAAGTCACCATAATCCAAAAACGCAAAGCCTTGGTCATGGGTCTCATCTGTCTGTCCATCCGGGAAGGTGCCCACCGCAGCAGGAGACGCATCCCCTAAGCCATTCTCGTTCACAGGCATATTCGTTACGTCCGCAATCGTAAAGGTCTCCATCGCCATGGATAAGTCCATGCCCGTGATCGAACCATCACTGTCCACCGTGCTGCCATTCACCTGACCGCCAATTTCACTGCGCGTAGGAGTCATGTCCGCAGGAGTTGTGAACTTAACTTTATACGTACCATTGATCAAGCCACAGAAGTAGTATTCTCCCGCATCCTGACCCGATACCGGGCCCGTCGTCGTCTGGTACATCACGTCATCGCTGTCGCCAATCGTACCATTCGCGCCAGCCCAGGTCAACATCACATTTACTCCATCAATTCCAGGCTCACCGGCATCCTGAAGCCCGTCAAAATCACGGTCTTCAAAGACAATGTTGCCCAGTTTACCCAGAGGGAATTTATAATCCTCAATCTCACCAGCAGGAGGAGTTCCAAGCTGTACGCTTGGGGAAAGACCACCACTTGGGCTCAAACGGAAGCGTGCCATCGCGTTACCTTGGTAGAATACTGCGTTGGAAGGAACATTAAAAGTCAACTTAGCGCCATTCAAACCACCAACAGGAACGATCGCTCCAGCTGAAGCAAAGCTGCCGGTAGTCAACTGCTCATTCGATTCAAACGTACCGTTGCCATTGAAATCCACCCAGGCCTGCAGTACAGCAGATGAAGTGGTCATATTCATCGCATCTACCATAAAGCTTGATGTGGAACCAGGAACCATTGGGCTCGCCAGCATAACTCCATTCTCATCATCTCCAGCTGGAGTAGAAGTGCCGAAAGTGGCCAAACCGGGGTCACCATCATCACCAGCGCCCATAGATCCCGCCATTGGATCAGTAACACCGTCCAACTCAGCATCTACCGAACTTCCCAACTTCAAATCCTCCGTCACAATGTGCGCAGGTGGATTGTCGCCACCACTTGTATTATAGGTATCTGGCAAATCACCAAAGTCAAAGCCAATCACAGTAATCATGTAGTCTTCTACCTCACCAAACCGCTCAGACCCTGTTGGATCGATCGAAGTGTCGTTTGACAAGCGAAGACGCAAACCCACTTTTTGTCCAACTACAGCAGTATCAGGAACAGTAAAAGCAAGAATCACCTCTGCATTATTCGAGCCATCAGGAACAGTCACCATGGCCATCTCAGCAGCATCCGCAAAATCACCATCTGCATTAAAATCTACATAACCAATCAACTTGGCACTACTTCCAGAAGTATTGGTCACGTTAACCGGAAGTGCAACAGGCTGGGTAATAATAAAATCTGGCATATCCACTACCCCATCCTCATCATCGGTACCAGAAAAGTCGTCACCACCAGTAGTCTCTCCTGCACATGCCTCTGGAACACCGTTATCCTCAATATCAACAGTTGCACCCATAAATAAAGTAGGTGTCTGAAGTACCCCGTGACGAGCTCCATCCTCTGCACCAACTGTTGGATAAGGCGTCGGCAAATCACCCCAATCCTGACAAGAGTAAGGGAAATTGTTGTTCACAATAAAGTCACCAGGCTCCAAATACATCGTTGTGTAAAAACGATTCTGCGGACACGTGTACACATCTAGAAAATCATCTGTATTATCGTCCCCCGCCCCTACAATGTATGGGTTGTTCAACATTAAACTGTCAGGAGCATCCAGGTATCCACCGTCCAAACAAGTCACAGATGGAGAAAAACCAGAAGGATCAGTTACGGATAGAATGTACTCACCAGTCTGATCGACAAAAAACTGGTAGTAGCCGTTAGTACCGTTCTGCACCATGTAAACAGTACTGCCAGCTGGACCGGTAACAGTCACCAAACCACCATCCAAAATTTCACCGGTGTGCTCACAATAAATATATCCTAGAGGGTCAATTAAGTTGTCATTTGCATCCAAACCATCAGGAATACCATCAAAATCTTTATCACAAACTACCCCGGCATCGAACGTAACATCTGCCAAAGTAGAATCACCCGACCAAGTAAAGCACCCCGTAAAATCCATCGTATTTCCAGGTAAGGAATACTTCACATCCGAATCGCTTTCATCCTCCGTATTCCCTTCGATGTTTGGTATGGAGAAATACAGGTCAGCCGCATTGGGTAAGTCCGTAAAATCAAACTTCAGAGCATACGTGCCCGCTGGTAAATTTTGGAAAATATAGTTACCACTGGTATTGGTGGTATCTGAAAAACCGGCCAAAGCCGTAGTCGGCTCATTGTTCACACAAGTGTGGACTGTCACTACAACCCCTTCAACACCAGCCTCACCAGCATCTTGTCGGCCATTGAAATTGTCATCTTTCCAAACCAGGTTACCCAAGCCAGGAACGTTCAACCCAAAATCAAGCGAAAAATTGTTTTCACCCGGACCTCCAGTCGAAAAACAAATCGCATAACGTCCCCCAAAAGCAGCTGTTTCCACTGCATCAGAATCATTATTGTCATTGCCATTGTTGGCAGTAGAATTAGGAGTGGTGATTTTATAATAAGAATCCTCCACTTTTAAAGCACCGTTTACATAACTGGTACTATCACCCAACACCACTGCATAATCCATTCCGCTCAATAAATCGGAAAAGGAGTACGTACCGTTGGAGGCAGTGGTCGTGCTAGAAATAAAAGTAAAGGCCCCTCCTTGTTTTTTATACAGCTCCATCCGTAATCCAGCCAATGGAGCCTCCCCAGGATCTTGAACACCGTCAAAATCACTGTCCTCCCAAACATAATTTCCTACCTGTACGCCTAAGGTAGCATTTGGTAAAGAAGAAGCAGGTAACAATTCAATGTCCCCCAAACCAGCAGCTTTACCAAAAATAGCAAAACCACTGTTAAGGATATCATAGCCTCCCATCGTTTTACCCGTACGGTTGCTCATCAACTTCCATCCATTACGAAGAAATCCAGTAACGTCAAAAACCGTTGCAACCGCATAGTCATAGCTCGGGTGCATCGCTAAAGAACCCAATGCCGTTTCTTGGTGCGGACCGTAGTCGTCTTGGTAATAAAATTCACCACCGTTTACGCCTTGTGCATTATTCGCACCACTAGAGGTATAATAGCCCGTCGTACCATTACTTTCTACAATGTATTGGCCAGAATTCAAGTGAAACTTAAGCAACTCTCCACCCGCCAAGGAGTTATACAAAGCAGTTGAACTCTGATCAGGACTGTAATCTGAACCTCCCAACTGGTACCCTGTACGGTCAGCGATCGCTAAAATCAAGTTGCCACTGTTGTCAAACTCAATATCTGATACCATCGCCTGTGGCCCACAACGGAAGGAAAAGGCACCACCATCAATCAACTGATTGAAGTTGCTTACCCACGGTATAAAGACATCGCAAGGACCCCAGGTGTCCCCCCGTTCGTAATTGAGCGAAATATCAATAATTTTGGTAAAAACGCCGTTCACATATTCATACACAATGCCGCGCATATCATCTGGATCCTGACTGGTCTGCGCTGAACAGGTTCCACCTATATATATTTTTCCCCCCTTGTACTTTAATGCAAATGGACGCCAGTCTCCAGCTGCAGAACATCCCGGATCAGGGATAGCTACTTCCGAAACCAAGGATACCGCCGTCTGAAGCGGATTCCCAATTGCCAATGTAACAAGTGTTTTGGAAAATAAATTGACCACAAAAAGCGTATCCTGTGTATCATTTAAATCAATATCTCCCAGACCTACTTTACCTACCAAATCAAAAGCATCCGAATCGTGCGTAGGAGCTGTTGGACTTACACCCAAGTCCCGGACAATCGTACTCTCATCTCCCGTCAATATCCCTAAATCATCCAAATCCACCATCAACGAGGTGTGTCCATAGTACCGGTAAGAGGGAGCATTTGCCGTTGGACCATTCAAAAAAGTAGTCAAATCAGTCTTGTATATGGCTCCCAAACCATCCGGACCCCAAGCCGCGTGCCGGCGTAAAAACGCAGAGGAAAGCATGTTCTTACTATTGGTCTGATAAGCAACACCCCAAACAGCACCTGTCTCAGATGCCTTCGCTACATAAAAGTTACCGTTAGGCCCGGTTATTCCAGCACCGTATGGCGTACTGAATTTATTGGCTACCAAAGTCGGATCATCGCCTACCTGACTTCCAGCAATAAACGGGTCCCCTTTTCCATAACAAGGCGTAATCAACCACGGATCATTATCCATAAAATCCGCTACCTTATAAATCCCTAAATCGTTATTGCATGTACCAGTCGTACCAAATTGAACGCTGGTCTGACTACCAGGCCCCATCCGACCATCTAAAAATGAATTGTCTACCACATACTCAATACGAACCATTGTGTTTTCAGGCAAATTAGTGCAAGCCCACAAACCATTGATACCAGACGCTGTAGTGCAAACCAACTGATCAAAGGCATCGTAAATCTTAACCGATACACCTGTAATCCCGTTTTCCGCAACCTCCCGGATACCGTTCGAGTTATAATCAAAAAATACCCGACCGCCAATGGCCCCAGGACCACTGCAATCCGGTGGCGCACAAGCTGGAGGCAAGGTCACATCCACCGAAGTGGCAGTGCAGGTTCCTCCACTAAATGCTGCCGTAACCGTCGAAGTCGATGCATCCGGTGTGACAATAAATTGAACGTACTTCGGGTGACCACTCACCGCAGGATTAATGGTCTTGGTCTCCCCAAGAAAATTAACCTGAATCGTCTGACCAGCAGGTGCGTCCGCCCAGTCGACAATTACTGCCACCAACACCTTTGAACTCATGCTCGTCTCGTCATAAGTACACTCCCCTACGCTAGTCCCCGTAATCGTCAGACTACACGCAAAGTCGCCAGGTGCCACCGCGGAATTCCTTTGCGGTGTGGTTTTGGCATGAACCCCTATACCAGCAAACGGAACCGCTAATAAGAGGCTGAACGCAAGTAAATTGCGAATCATTGAACTTTTCATGAAATAAGAAAATTGTTTACAAGTAGCCGTAACGTCCTACAGGTTCCGCTTCCGTCACCAGACTCGAAAATGCAATGTTTTTCTGCTCATTACTCCGTAACAAGATCCAAACAAAAGCGCGTACCTATTGTCGTATGCGGACAAAAGGACGCCTCCAAACTACTTATGATGTAAAAAATGTATTATAAAAAAAGATTGTTTCTAAAACGATAACTCATCTATCGTTTTCTTCTAGTAGCATAATTGTATCAAGAATGTTTGTAAAATAGTGGAAATCAAACCACATCCTAGGCTACACCCGAAAAAAATAATCCATTTTGTCTTCTCAGAAAATAAATGGAACTCGATTATACCCTTCAGTAGCGACTCTTCCAACTATTTGAATTTGTAAAAAAATTGTTTTAATAAATAAATCCCTCTAAATTAAATCCTAAATACAAGCCTTACTAAGCTCCGTAAATAGATGACTCTTGTCAAAACAGGCGTATTATTAGATGCCAATCCTTGGGGCAAATCCATCGGCCCAAGAATAAGTACGTAAATCTTATGACCTTTAAAAGATACCGATTCAAAAAATCAGCTCCTTCAAATCAGATCACTGCGCTAAGTGTGGGTAACTTCAACTTAAACAAGCATAAAAGGGAAAACAGCAATTACTCTGCGTCGTAGGTAAATAGTATTGTTCTCAAAATCACATAAAATCAAACGTCAACAACAAGTGAATAATCCTATCGTGGCACCGCTACACCAGACTTCCAAAGCCCGGGAATCCAAATAAACTTAACACATCCAAGTTCCAATCAAATAAATGGACCTTAAATGAGAGCTGTAGTCAAACAGAAAAACAATGTAACGGAAAAATACTGGGTAAGTACTCAATGAAAAATCCGAGGAATAAATTGTTTTCGCTGCTCAAATGATTGTCGGTGCAATTTTCTGACTTTTCCCAAACATATTCAAGCAAAAGCCAATTTTTATTTTCCAGCAATCCATTTATACACAGGTTATTGAAATATATAATTATTTTTTCTAATTATTTATTTACTTTATACCGATATACTAAATATCTCTCCGACCATCTAACTGCCACAAAAATTCAGTAATTACTATTTCAAGCCTAAATGGCACAAGAAACTCCAAAAAGGGTCCCTGGCCTGTCAACCGGGGAGCAGGCCGACCTGTCATCTTCATAAGCAAATCCCCGCCTGACTCGTTTGCCAAGCGGGGATCAGCCCTGTATATCTACATCATGAAAAAGTTCCGTGTGTCGGTGGTTTTCGTTGGTGTTGGTGGTTTGGGTTCTGAAACAGGGCGCCAGATTCATTTACCCGGCGCCTTGCTCCCATCTACATCTAAAAGTCGTTTGCGCTTTTGTTGATACAAATATCAGGCGATAACAGTCGTGTTAAACGGACAATTATACTTCCTTTTTATAGCGTAATTTCTTGTATTTTTTGATATTATTTCTGTTTAAATTGCTGATTGTTATTTATTTATAAAACAACAAAATAAGCCCATCTTGCTAATATTCATCTATAATTATGGATCCAGATTAGAACATAGAAATAAAAAAAATGGGCAGCAAGCAAAATGCTCACCACCCATTTTTCATCTACAATCAATCATTAACAATTAACCATTGATCATTATTCTCACTGCTTGATCAGTCGTCGTCTCGACTTTGTAGTACAAGTTGCCTACGCCGTCTACCAACTTCCGGTCTACCGTGAATACGTTGTATCCTTTCGCAAACTGGCCTTTCGCTGTGTACAGAATCCGGCCCAAGGCGTCGT
>JBKDAM010000026.1:0-4878 GCA_046316495.1 Chitinophagales bacterium | reverse complement strand
GCAGCCGCAAACAGACAAAAAATCGATCCACGAGCGAGATATCGCTCGGCTCCTAATCCAGTTCGGAGCCAGTACGCTCGAGCAGGGAGAAACCGTTGCAAGCTATGTTTTACATGACTTGGAAGATGCGCTAGGGAGTTTTGAGCACCCACTGTACGCAAAAATTGCTTTGGAGACACTCAGGATGCTCCAACTTGAGCAGCCTTATACTACCCAAGCCTTTTTACAGCATCCAGATGAAGCGATCCGCAAACTCTCCATTGACTTATTGACAGAGCCTTGGGAGTACTCCTCCAATTGGGAGCACAAAGTCGGATATCCCCTTCAAAATCAACCAATGCCGGAATTGAATTTTGAAGCCGATATGCGTTATTCAGTAGATGCCTTCAAGATTAGCAAACTCCGTAAAATGTGCGAGGAAACCAACCCAGCCCGTATCCGTGAAGCAAGTGCAGAAAATAACCTAGAGAAACTAACGGATTTATTACTACTCCAACAAAAGATCAAAGAAACCCTCAATAAGCTTGCTCATGACCGTAATATCGTGGTATTCCCAAAATAAGTGCCTTAACTATTCATCCATTGAAACACCCAAGCTGCAGAGACACCTCCGAGTATGGGCATTATTACCGGAATCCAGGCATATTTCCACTCTGAATCTCCTTTTCCTGCCACAGGTAATAAGAAGTGGGCAATCCTAGGTCCCAAATCACGGGCAGGATTGATCGCATAACCTGTTGTCCCACCCATAGATAATCCAATCGCTAAAATCAAGGCACCCACGACCAATGGGTTGAGTCCTTCCGCAAACTGGTTGGCTCCGATTGACAAAAGGCCATACAACAAGACAAAACTGCCCAGAAATTCACTAATACAATTCCCTGTCGTATGTCGCAGTGCTGGATCAGTACAAAAAGCAGCTCGCTTAGTGGCAGCCTCCTCCGTATGGGCCCAATGCGGTAGATATTGAAGCCACACCAACGTGGCACCCAAGATCGCCCCAAGTAACTGGGCTGACAAATACATGGGCACCCTATCCCATTCAAACTTTCCAATCGATGCTAAAGCAAGTGTAACGGCGGGATTCAGGTGGGCGCCACTGGCTTTTCCAGCCAAATAGACCCCCATGGTCACGGCCATCGCCCAACCCAGCGTAATCACAATCCAGCCACTGTTTTGACTTTTTGACCCCTTCAGTACTACCCCTGCCACTACCCCATTTCCTAATAAAATCAGAAGAGCCGTCCCTAATAGCTCAGCAGAAAATGCAGACATCATACAGTACAATTTTGAAAAATCACTATATAGTTTGTTGAATAAATCCCTCCAGAAGCTCAATATACCCTTCCGATTGGCTCTGTTGCTCCGATTCACTCCAACTCAACTCCTTCGCCATCACTTGGGCTACCACCGGAACAGCCTGCAAGGTGGATTTCCAGTCTAGAATTTCCAACCGAATCCGTCTTGCGAGGAAGTCGCGCAAGGTACAACATTTTTCAACTTGTACTGCATACTTAATTTCCGCTAAAACAAACGGAAAATCTGGTATAATTCGTTTTGCCAATTCCGCAGATTGCTGCATTATGTTTGCTACCTCTTTGGCGCAAGCTCCATAACAACGGTATAAATGCTGGGCAATATCCTTGGGGAGATCCTGTTCCTGACACCAACGTTCCCAATCCGATTCCTTAAGTTGTGTAGCTCCTTTTAACGGAATATCTGCCGTACGGCACTGCTCCACCCTTCCTAAGAAATAAGCAATTTGATCAATAGCATCTTTTGCCATTATTCGATAGGTGGTCCATTTCCCCCCTAGCAAACTAAATAAACCAGAAAGGGAGTCGAGCTCCACTGCATGATCGCGCAGTAATCCCTTCGTTCCAGCTCGATGGTCGGAAATAAGGGGGCGGTAGCCACCAAAGCCGGCTAACACGGCATCTGGGCCTACCGGTTGGTCTAAGAAGGGATTGAGGGTTTCCAGCAGGTAATCCAACTCCTTGCGCTCCAATAGGGCCTCCCCTTTCCCATTTGAAACCTCGTCATCCGTGGTTCCCAGTAGCCATCTTCCTTGAAATGGAATTAAAAAAACCACCCGACCATCTTTTGTCTTTGGAATCAGCATCGCTGTACTACAAGATTCCGAAGGAAAGGGTAACACAGCATGAACCCCTTTTGACAGACGAATCCTCGGCTCTATACCGGGATGGGCAAGTATTCGGATCGCATCCGAGAATGGTCCAGTGCAATTTAGGAAGGCTTTCGCGCGAATTTGCCAAGGTGAACCCTGGTTAGAAAGCGTATTTTGACAAATGGCGGCCGTGATCTGCCCCTGCTCGTTTCGATTAAATCCAGTACAAGAGACATAATTTGCTACCACAGCTCCTTTTTCCTCCGCCGTCAACACCAATTCCAAATTATATCGAGCATCGTCTAGCTGCCCGTCGTAATACAACACGGCTCCATAAAAACGAGCATTTAAAGCTGGGAAAAATCGTTTGGCTGCGGCCTTACTCAACCATCTACTCTTGGGTAAGGGGTCTTTTTTAGAGACAAACCAGCCATACACTTGCAGGCCAACGGCATAGTAAAGGCCTTCCCAAAAAGAGGTGACCGGGGTAAGAATGGGAAGTGGCCGAGCAAGGTGCGGGGCATTTTTCAATAAAACATACCGCTCTTGGAGTCCATGATGCACTTGCTTCAGTTGCGAAATATCCAGCTTTTTTACCGCCTGTTCGAGATAGCGCACCCCTCCGTGGATCAATTTTGTGCTTTTGGAGGAGGTGCCTGAGGCAAAGTCCCCTTGCTCAATCAGGGCTACCTTCCAGCCGCGTGCCGCTGCATCCAGGGCACAGCCCGCCCCGGAAGCTCCTCCTCCAATAATACAAATATCAAATTCCTGTTGCCCCAACCGTTCCAGCGATGTTTTTCTATTCATAATGGTACTGATTTTCTAATGGATGGAAGATGTTCGGAACAGGTTAGCCGGAGTGTTTGGAGTGTGGCCTTACGACTTCTCTGCTAAGTGTTGTTGCCAGCGCCAAGCATCCTGAAGTGAATCTTTGAGTGACCTACTCGCTTTCCAACCCAAAAAAGCCTCTGATTTTTGAACATCGGCATAAATCTGTGGAATATCTCCCGGACGCCGATCTCCAATTTTATAGGGCAAGGGCACCGCTGTAACTTCTTGAAAGGTTTCTACGATTTCCAAAACACTATTTCCTACACCTGTACCCACATTCACTTCATCGTAAAAAGAGCGTTCATTTAATTGCCCCAGTTTTTGAAGTGCCGCAACATGTGCTTCTGCCAAATCCATGACATGAATATAATCTCGAATACAGGAGCCATCAGCGGTGGCATAATCAGAACCAAAAACAGTCAATTCTTTTCGAATTCCTGCGGCTGTTTGGGTAACAAAAGGGATCAAGTTATTGGGTACTCCCCTCGGTAATTCCCCGATCAGGGCAGAAGGATGAGCACCGACCGGATTAAAATATCGGAGAGCGATGATTTTGAAAGGCGTGTGGGCCGCTACTACATCCCTCAAAATTTCCTCTCCTATTTGTTTGGTATTGCCGTACACCGACATTGCTTTTTGAACCGGAGTTTGCTCGGTAACGGGAAGATGTTCCGGCTCTCCATAGACCGTGCAAGAAGAAGAAAAGATGAGTTGTTGCACACCCACTTTTTCCATTTCTTCCAGGAGTACCAACAGAGAGCCCAGGTTGTTTCGGTAGTATTTTAATGGCTGCTCCATGGACTCTCCAACCGCTTTGTAAGCGGCAAAATGAATAACGCCCTGAATGGATTCTTTTTCAAGAATCGTACGCACCAAGGTAGCATCATTACAATCACCCTCGTAACAAGGGATTGTCCTCCCGGTAATCTGGTTAATTCCCGCTAGGACTGTTTTTTCTGAATTAGAAAAATTATCAATAATGACAGGGTGGTATCCTGCCTCTACCAGGGCAACTACGGTATGGCTTCCAATAAATCCGGCCCCACCGGTAACTAAAATATTCAAAATGACACAATATTAAAAGGTTAAAAAATGTTCTTAAGCGGTGGCTACGATCCTTGAAATAGAAAAAACTTGGTTTAGGGTGTGTACCCTTTATATTTGCAGCCATAAAACACGGTCGAAGCCGTAGATTTTCACAAATAACTGTATTTTTAATGAAAAATTGGCAAAAAATTTATTCTGCAGCCCTTATAGTGGCAGCTACCACCCTCACTGGTTGTTTGAATATCTTGGAAGAAGTTACGTTCTCCAAAAATGGATCCGGGACGTATTCCATGATGGTCGATATGAGTGCAGCAAAGGACATGATTGAGATGATGAAGGGAATGACGGAAGGTCAAGATACCGGTGGAACCATTGGTGAGATTAACCCACAGGATGAGAACAGTGATGCGCCAGCGCCTACTGCCGCTGAGCCAGCACCGGGCAATGATTTTTCTCAAATGGGAGATGCCATTTCGGGGGGGATCAACGAAGCGCTGAAAGGAGTGAACGGAATTAGTAATGTGGTTCAAGTAACCGATACCGTGAATTTTAAGTTTGGCTACCATTTTGATTTTGCCAACGTGGAAGCGCTTAACAAGGCAATCAAGATTATCAACAAAGAAAAATACGATGCTAAAGCGGATGAAACGTTCCGATTTAATGGTAAAAAATTTGAACGTATCGGAGCTGCGAATATTGGCGAGGAACTGAAAAAAGCAATGTCTGGTGAAGAAGAGGGAGAAAACGACGAAATGGCAATGGTAAAAACATTCTTTTCAGATATGACCTACACGCAAGTCTACAAATTTAAAGACAATACTGTTAAAAAATCCAGTAATGGTCTTTCTCAAATTTCAGACGCAGGTCATACC
>JBKDAM010000025.1:0-19176 GCA_046316495.1 Chitinophagales bacterium | reverse complement strand
CGCGGTGAGCGGTGCAAGGGAATAATTGGTTGTGCAAATACCCGCATCGGTACCTACTGTCACTGCCGCAGGGCAAGCCAAGTTGGGTGCTGCATTGTCTACGATGGTAATGGTACAGGTTGCTACGCTGGTATTACCAGTTGCGTCTGTAATTTGTAGGGTATAGTTAGATGTACCAATATTCGCGCAGGTGTATTCTACAGAAGCTGGGGAAATGATGGATAACATGGTTCCCTCTGTGCAGTTATCAGAAGATCCGTTGTCAGCATCAAACGTATTTAACAAATAGGTTCCAGGAACCGTGCTGCTCAAACTCTTCGTGAGGTTTCTGCAAACGGCTACTGGAAGGACATTGTCCACTACGTTAAAGGTGTAGGTAACGCTGGCTTTATTACCAACATTATCAATCCATGCATATTCAACCACTGTAATTCCACGTGGGAACTGTGCTGTCAACACAGCTCCTCCTCCAGTAGCTGTATTGAACGGTGCCACCGCCGGTGGAGTTAAAACGAATGGATCTGGTCCACTGATGATGGTCTCAGTCATAGTAAAAGAACCGCAATCCACCACGCCCGTTACATCCGGACGGTCAAAAGGAATTACCCGAGAGCAGTCTGTACCGTTCGTGAAGGCGTTGAAGGTGCGGGAGATGGTTGTTGTGGGAAGCTTAGGAGCCTCATCGTCTTCTACATCCACTGAAAAATTATAAACGATTGAATTACCAGCCGCATCAGACAGGGCATAGGAGAAAAAGGTCGTTCCTAAATTCAGGGTAACGGACTGGCTGGCGCCCGCCACAAAAGGAGCACTTGCAGATGTTGTGGCGCCGGTCATTGTGAATGAGCTAGCACCTAAACTACAATTATCAAGCAAGTAGGGGTGAGACCAGGTGAATACCCCATCGCATAAGTTACCCGCAGTAGCCGTTCCAGTACTGGTACCTACCGTGGCATCTACTTGAGCGTATGGAGTGGTACCCGCCATGTCCGCTGCGAACATTGGATCTTCGTTGTCTTCTACCGTTACGTCAAAAGAACAAGTAGAGAAATTTCCGCTGGCGTCGGTTGCCTTTAGTTCTACGGTGGTAGTACCCAAGGAGAAGGTACCACCAAAGCCCGGACCCATCTCTACAGTAACGGTTACTGCGGAGCATTCATCGGTTGTAACCGGCGCTGGATAGTTCACCGCTGCCGTGCACACTCCTGCATCCGTATCAACGGTCATATCTGCTGGACACGTGATCGTGGGAGCCGTGATATCATTTACAACTACCTCTGTAAAGCAGGAGTTTGTGTTCCCGCTTGGATCAGAGTAGTGTAAGTAAGCTGTAAAGTTATTAAACACATCTGCACAGCCAATAGCAATGGCTGCGGTGAACGGTCCGGTTGCACTCCGACTGATTCCATCTAGGTTGGTACTGCAGTTATCTGTAGAAGTAGACATTACGCTGATGGCTGTAACATTTCCTGTTCCAATCGTATTTAGATCATAAGATACCTGAAGCGGACAAACAGCCGTTGGAGGAGTCACGTCCGAAATAGTTACTGTACAGGTAGCGGTTCCAAAACGAGCACCTCCATCTTCAAATGCCCGGAAAGTAATGGTGTTTACACCGGTTTCCAAACATCCAAAATCCAAAGAGGAACTAAAGGGATCTGCTGGATTGGTTCCTTTTTTAATGGTGTACACTAAATCAAAGAAGCAATTATCGGAACTGCCGTTCTCCATCTCCGTAGCCAATACCGTTACAGAGCCAGGTGAAGTTGCACTAAGATCGCGCGACAGGTTTTGGCAAACCGCCGCTGGATCCTGAGAATCCACTACAGTTACCGTAAACTGACAGATGCCCTCGTTGCCAGCAGCGTCTTCCCCTACAATGGTGATCAGATTAGGTCCCACCCCAAAATTCTGGGTGTGAGAAGGCTGGCCAGCAGGCGTAAAGTTAACGCCACAGTTGTCAGAAAAGGCAATGGGGCCATTCCAGGTCCAACCTGCGGGAGGGGTACCTAATGTAAAGGAACAACCTGGAGCAATATTGCCCGTAACCGTAATATTAGAAGGGCAAGCTATGGGCGTTGGTGCATCATCATCCTGAACCGTAACCGTAGCAGAACAAGTAGCGCTCGTGGAGCCATACGTTGCCGTGTAGGTGATTACACTGGCACCTAAATTAAAGGTTCCACTGGCAGTCAATCCAGTGCCTGAGGTAGTAGTCGCGCCAGTTACCACCCAAGTCGCAGACAGCATCGGGTTGGAGCAGTTGTCAGAAGCGCTAATCGGATTCATGGTTACCGCTGCGGTACAGCTGCCGTTGGTACCAACTGTTACACTTGCTGGACACACTACCACTGGTGTAGTATTATCTTGGACCGTGATTTGGCAAGTAGCCGTAGCCGTATTTCCACTTGCATCGGTAATGGTCAACACATAATTACTGGTTCCGATATTGGTACAAGTGTATACGGAAGGATTTACCGTTAGGGTAGATCCAAGCGGGCAATTGTCCACCGATCCATCATTGACATCATTGGGATTAAGTGTATAGGTCCCAGGGGAACTTCCACCTAGTTCTACTGTAATATTTTTACATGCAGCTGTTGGAACTTGACTGTCGGTTACTACAATACTGTAGTCCACAGAAGCGCTGTTTCCATCGGAATCCACCCAAGAATAACGAATTACTGTTGTACCCGCCGGGAAAAGAGCCGTTACACTGCCTCCACCCGTAGCAGGATTGATAGGATGTGGATTCATCAAAGCAAGATCAGGCCCACTCACCACCAATTGGGACATCGTCACTGGGTTACAATCGCCCGTTAATGCCGTTATGGCAGGCCGAGTAAAGGTGACCAGCTCCGTACAAGCACTGCCGAGTAATGTATGGTTATACGTTTGATTGGTAGCGGAAATCACCGGATCAACATCATCTTCCACTGTTACCGTGAAGGAGTAAGTAGCCGCATTTCCAGCAGCATCGGTAACCGTGTATGTAAAGGTAGAAACCCCTTCATTAAATGCCTGGGTTATGCTCGCTCCAGAAAGGAATGCGGTACTGCCAACCACCGTAGCACCTGAAATAGCATACCGAAGGGTGCCAAATCCACAGTTATCGAATGCATAAGGGTGCTGCCAGGTCAAAAAACCATCGCAAAAACCCGGGGTCGCAGATCCAGTACTGGTTCCTACCGTCTGGTTACTCATGCTGTAGGGTGTAGTAAACCCAGCGTTGGAGAAGAAAGAGGGTGCAGTAACGTCGTTCACTGTAACCGTAAATCCACAAGTGGCGGTATTCCCCGCAGCGTCCGTGGCACGATGAACCACATTAGTTACCCCAACAGGGAAACTTGAGCCGGAGGCGAGCCCAGAGGTGCGGGTTATGGAAGGCGTGGAACAAGCATCGGTTGCAGTTGGAATGGCATAATTAACCACGGCTGAACAGTTAGTAGCGTCAGCTGTGACAACAGTATTACTTGGACAACTAGTTATTACAGGCGGAATCCCGTCATTAATAGACACAGAGTAGTTCGTACTAGTACTAAAATTGCCAACAGTTGTATTTGTTGTTAATGTAACTGTGTACGTATTATTTCCTTGAACATTAGGGAAGTTGTGACTCACATTTTGGCCAGTAGCTGTACCACCATCACCGAATGACCAGTTCCAAGAATTAACCGTTACTGGAATATTTGCCAATATTTCTACATCCTCCAAACCCCAGTTGTCAAAATCATCACCAGAATTAGTAGGTTGGTACCAACGAAACAAAGTACTGGAAGTTCTCGCACCTACCGGAATTGAAATATTTTGTGAATACCAGTTATACCAGGGAAAAGATTTCGTGGGAGAAGTATCCCATCCATCAAAAATTGTGGTCCAACTTCCTCCCCCATTGGTAGAGTATTGTAAATAGACCTCTTCATCAGGGGCATCCGGGTCCTCACATCCGGCACCTTCATCGCCCGCATAACGGATATAAAAGTTAATCGATCCACCTAAAGCAACATTTAATCCATTCGTTTGGACAAAGCGCACTCCACCGCTTGTTGTGGTTGCCCAGAAGTAAGGGGAATTATCCGGTGAGTTTTGTCCCGGACAAGTGGTTGAACTTACCGTAAATGGCGAGCTGGACCAACCCGCTGGCAAAGTGCCCCCATTAAACGTAAAAGCGGTCGCTGTAGTGGTAGCACTGAACGAACCACTAAAAGCAACCGAAGGGCTGGTACAACCGTTCACGCTAACGGAACTGGGACTAGCTGAAATGGAGGCCGCTTGGCTAAAACCATTTACCTGCGTGAGCAACAGACTTAGAGATAGAAATGTATTGCGTATTAAATTAAAGTTCATATTCGCGAATTTTTGAAATTTTGAAAGTAGCTGGTTGGGCATCCGTCTTTTTCAACTCTTTTGCGTAAATTCTAAGGTCACGGTTCTTGGTGCCGCATTCTGACTCTAATACTTCACCGGGAGCCAAAATCAAAGAGCGGTAATGCTCTTGGTCTCGCAGTGTGATATCATTCGTGGTACGATCGCCTTCGCCCAGTACCAAGCCCACATTCATCTTTTTGGAAGTCTTGTTGGTGATGCGCAGGAGGTAGTAGGCAAAATGAATATCATTGGCCGTATCGTGGCATTCCGCCAACCGATACTCCATTTTGATTTTTGCCGATTCGTGGTAAACCACCCATCCGTCCTCCGCTAGTTCCACGGCTCCACTATATGCAGGGAGCTCAGGAGCCAACAAGCTGACTTCAACAACTGGCTGTAAATTCGTGTGTAAAGCGTGGGAGGGGACTGTCTGTAAGCATGTAAATGCTAAAAAGAACAGCATCATTTTAATCGAATGCATACCGAGATAAGAATTTTAGATGAGATGGTTAATAGAGAGATGATTAATAACCATGTATTATTCACATTGTAATTTGTAAATGTTATGCTTTTTTACCAAAAAAAAGATCCTATACGAGATGGCGCGATTAAAAAAACAAGCATAAAAAAAAGAAGAACAACTCACACATCTTACTGAAAATCATCATGTATGGACTGTTTTTCCCCTGAAAGTTTATTCCAACTTTAAGGTTGTTAGAGCTGGTTGTTCAAGGTTTTTCACTATTCGACTGCAAGAGTACGGTAATATTTTGAAACTGCACTACATTTCATGCAGTTTTGAAAATTTTCCGACTACAAAACGGCAAAAATCTTAGCATTTATTCAATTAGCATTGCCTAATTCAGTCTTTTTCCCTTTCATTCAAAAACTGTACCAACTCTACCCTCTTTTCCCGCTACCCTCTAATAATCGTTCACAAAAATCGTACGCCTACGCTCCCCTTTTTGTAAACTATCAACATCCTTTCTATTATTTTTCAAAAATATGCAACCTTGTGCGAAATTTGCAACCTCCTGTAGTCAAGGCCTCCAGCTTTTCTTCGCTGGCTGTCCTCGGGAGCAAGAGGATCCACCCTCCACAAGCCCCGTCTTACTCCTATTTTAACTGCTGTTTCATGATGCGAATTCTAAACACCCTATTCTCGTTGCTCCTGGCTACCTCAGCCTTCTCTCAAGACCTTCCTCCTCAAATGCAGTTTTCCAGCGACGGCCGTATGCTACTCACTGGTAAAGCGGCTCCCTCCGGACTATACGACTCCGCGACCATCCGAACCATCGAATTGCAATTCCCACAGTCCAACTACTGGAGCCAGCTAACTGCCAATTATGCCTCCAAAACCGACCTCCCCGCTACCCTACTCGTAGATGGCTTGGTGTTCGACAGTGTGGGGGTCCGATTTAAGGGTCAGACCTCCTATTCAATGGCAGGCAATACCCAAAAAAAATCTTTCAACATTAGCCTCGATCTGGTAAACGAAAATCAGCGGTTACTTGGCTACAAAACCTTGAACCTCAATAACAGCTTTCAGGATCCTTCCTTCCTCCGCGAGGTCTTTTACCTCCACCAAATCAAAAATCATATCCCGGCTGCCAAGGCCAATTTTGTTCAGCTCTATATTAACGGCCAAAACTGGGGTATTTATCCAAACATCCAGCAGCTGGATAAAACCTACCTCAAAGAGTGGTTTTTCAGCAACAACGGTACCAGTTGGCGCGCCGATTCCCCTGCCGGCACCGGCGGTCCCGGTGGCCCTGGTGGTCCCGGAGGCGGTGGTCCCGGTTGGGGTGATGGCACTGCTGCCCTTAATTATCTGGGCGCTGATACCAGTCTCTATAAGCAATACTACACGCTGAAAAGCAGTGAGCAAGAAAACCCTTGGGACTTGCTCTTGAATGCCACGAATGCCCTAAATACCACCCCAATAGCAGAACTTCCCACCATTTTACCAGATTACCTAGATATTGACAGAACATTGTGGTTCCTGGCGACCGAAATAGCCTTTACCGATGACGATAGCTATGTTTACAAAGGAAAAATGGATTATTACCTCTACTACGAGGCCGAAACCGGTAGAATCACACCTCTAGAGTTCGATGGCAACAGCGCCATGCTCCCTAATTATGCGAGTACCTGGGGACCCTTCTACAACGCCAATAAGGTTAACTATCCGTTGCTCAACAAGATGCTGTCTGTCCCAGCCTGGCGCCAACGCTACCTGGCACACCTTCGCACCATTATTCAGGAGGAATTGGATCCAACCAACTGCGCTGCTCAACTCGACCACTACCAGTTGATGATCAGTTCACTGGTACAGCAGGATCCAAAGAAAATCTACACCTTCAACCAATTCAATACAGAAGTCAATGCCCTCAAGCAGTTTGTTAATACGCGGCGAACGTACTTGCTCAACCACCCGGAGGTAGCCCAGGTGGGTCCCACGATTCAAGCAGCAGACCTACACAATACAGCAGGTCAAGCTTGGGGCACCATTTTGGCGGGTGAACAAGCCTTTGTAACGGCCGCCGTGAGCGCCTCCAGCGGACTATCGGCGGTTAACCTATATTACTCGGATCAACTGACTGGTAATTTTAGCCTGATCACCATGCAAGACGATGGCCTACACCAGGATGGATTGGCAGGCGACGGTCTCTATGGCGCTGCCCTACCCGCCTTCCCTGCTGCAACCTGGGTCCGCTTCTATGTGGAAGCTGTAGCAGCCAATGCCGCGCAATCGGTTAGTTACCTACCGGTGGGTGCTGAGCACGATGTGTTTATTTACCGAGTACAGCCAGAGTCTGCTTTCGGCCCGGTGGTGATCAACGAACTCATGGCTTCCAATACCCAAACCGTAACCGACGAGGAAGGAGTATACGAAGACTGGTTTGAGTTGTACAATAATTCTGGTCAGGCAGTTGACCTAAGCGGATACTTCTTGACAGACAACCCAGACAACTTGACCAAATACCAAATCCCAAACGGTGTGAGTATTCCAGCCAATGGCTACCTCATCTTTTGGGCGGATGAAGACAGCGCGGATGGGCCTTTGCATTGTAATTTCCGATTATCAGTGAGTGGAGAACAGCTCTTATTGATTAACCCCAACCAGCAAGTGGTAGACCAGGTCACCTTTGGTGCCCAGGTTTCTGACAAAGGCTATGCTCGGGTACCCAACGGAACCGGCAACTTCGTCATTCAAAACCCTACCTTTAATGCCAATAATAACAATGCGACGAGCACAGGTGAAGCCTCTGAGGGGACTGCAGGGTTTACGATTGCGCCCAACCCAACCAGCGACCTGGTCCGCGTTCAGCTAGATAACCAAGGCTACGAATACCTTCCTTTGCAGGTTAGGGACTTACAAGGCAGGATCTTGTTCCAACAAGCACCCACTTCCGACCAGCTAACCGTATCCACCGCCACATGGGCAGCGGGTATTTATTTGGTCCAATACGGACCAAGTGTAAAAAAATTGGTGGTACTTGCCCGTTAATCGCTTTTCTTTGCGGTTGATAATGTCAATAGTGGGCCGGTGCAGCGACTGTACCGGCCCACTTCTTGATCCAACCAACCGAACCTTACCCTGTTTCTATGGAGTTTTTTGCGTCTACCAGCCAACTGGATAATCAATCGATCACCCTGATTGGATTTTCGGTCTTGCTGGCCTTTTTACTCTCTTCCTTACTCGTATTTACCTACGAAAAGGTATCCAGGGATGTGGTAACCCCCGACCATTTCCTTCAATCGCTGATCCTGATGTCAATCGTCACCACCATGATTATGCAATCTATTGGAGACAGCCCTGCGCGTGGTTTTGGTATATTCGGGGCATTAGCCATCCTTCGGTTTCGAACTCAGCTCATCAGCCCACGCAATATCTCATTTATCTTTGCGGCCATGGCGGTGGGAATTGCCTGTGGGGTTTACAGCTTTACCAATGCCATTATCGGTACACTTGCCTTTAGTTTGGGTGCCTTTTTCCTACGGATCACCCCATTCAGCCGAAAAAATAACCTCCGCGGACAACTTAGACTGGAAGTACCGGCAGATGAAGCTTATCGCCGACAAATAGAGGACATCATCCGCCCTTTCTGCAAGCGTTTTGTCCTAAAGCGAATGCGTATTCTTCCAGAACTCACTTCCGGGGAGCCCCAGGTAGAGTACCAGTTTGAACTGAATTTGCCAAATGAAATGAAAGGGCTCGAACTCAGCCGGCAGCTGAGCGCACTCGAATCCACCAAAAACGTGCGGCTCTTTTTTGACGATACCTATATTAACCTGTACGACTAAATGACCGGATTGTTTCGCCGCATCAACTTATTATACCTGTCCCTCCCCTTCCTCGGCTGGGGCCTGTGGACGGTTTTTACCCAAGTAAACCACAGCGCACATTCCTTTTATGGATTTGCCGAAAACAAAGAAACCAGTATCAACCTGGACCATGACCTTCTTGTCCATAAAATACACGTCAAACCCGGGCAATTTGTCCAAAAAGGAAGCCTATTGCTGGAAGTCAGCCGGACAGAGCTCGAGTACCGCCTGAATGAACTCTCCAACAACATCGCCGAGCTGCAATCCAAGGACCAATGGAGAGTAGCCGATCTTCGGGGACAAATTGAGCGGTTAAGGGCCGAAAAAGCAGAAAAAGCCGCCTCCTACCTCTCCCAAATACAGGTGGCGGAGGCAGAACTGGCCCTTCAACGCAGCCTGCTTCAACAACTTAAAAGCGTACAACTACCCGACTCCGTGTCCCTACAAGGTAGCCCCGTTTTCACCCAGGTTCAAGCCCTTCGGAACGAGATGCGCCTTGCCTTACTTCCTTACGACCGGGAAATCGACCAGCTCCTTCAAGACATTCAACTGGCAGGCTTGCCTGATCAGGCCCAAATCAATCGGTACCGAAAAGACTTGGAACTCACCCGCAAAGAAGCCGAAAAATTGTCCATTTTTGCACCCAGTGATGGCCTAATTGGCACCCTCCATTGCAAAGAAGGGGAAAACCTGGAAGCATTTTCCAGCCTGATTTCTTTCTACGAACAAAATCCCAATATGGTGGTAGCCTACGTCCATGAAAGCCTTTCCCTCGAAGTCCAAGTCGGTGATTCGGTCCAGGTAACCTCCAGTTTGCACCCCACCGAAACCAGCACCGGACGCATCAGTGGACTCGGACACCGAATTGTTGAAATCCCGGAACGGCTCCGAAAAATACCAGAAATCAGAACCTACGGCCGGGAGGTTTTAATCGAAATCCCCACG
The DNA here is from genome assembly GCA_046316495.1 of Chitinophagales bacterium. GTDB lineage: Bacteria > Bacteroidota > Bacteroidia > Chitinophagales > Saprospiraceae > M3007. The sequence goes on along the minus strand of JBKDAM010000025.1, from coordinate 9,534 downwards.
CCCAACCATTTTCTACAAAAAGAAAAAGTAATCCTTCAGCACCTGCGGTGAACGTACAACTCCCATTCCTTCTCCTGAGCCTCTGCCTGGCTCCCCTGGCCAGTACCGCCCAAGCAACCCTGGACCCAGCTGTCCTGCTGCAATCGGCCGATCAGGATCCGCAAGTGTTTGCTCAACAACAGCACCTGCAATTCGCTAAAAATAAATCGCCCCGACTCGCCCCGATCGACGGCGCCCAGCTCCGAACGGAAACCAACCGCTTCGAACTCATCCGACAAGAATACCTCGCCCGATTAAGCTGGAATGGTTTCCTCGAACAAAAACGATACCGTCAACTCCAGACCGCAACCCTGCAAACCACCCAAACCAAACTCGAAGAACGCCTCTCAGAAGCCCTCCTGGATCGATACATACTGTTGCTCCATTACCGTTCCAACCAACAACTCCTCGGCCTGCAAGCCCAACTCTCTGAAGTGCTTCAAGATAAAAAAACAGTGCTTCAAATCCTGAACGCCCAAAGCAACCAGGCAGACCCGGATGATCTATACCGGTTGCAATTTGACCTCGATAAATTGGAATTAGAGCGGATAGACAGCGAGCAATGGCAAGCTCAATTGCAAGCGCAAGCCGCCGAATGGCTGCACCAACCAGGCGCTCCCAACCTCGATACCAGCAACTGGGTTTCACCCCATCTACTACTCCCCTATTTGCAAAAAATCCTCGACGTTAGCTTTGAAAACCCAGAATCGCTCCAACAAAAGGCCAAAATAACTGAACTGGACGCCGAAATACGCCTCGAAACCGCCAAATCAAGGCAAATGATCGATTTTATCCAATTTCGATATGGCAACCGACCCGGCGACCCTCTTCGCTATGCCACCGCCGTGAGCCTTGGAATCAACTTGCCCTTCAACAGCAGCCGCAACGCCCGAGCACAAGAACTCCGAATCGAACAAAATGAAGCCAGTGTAGAACTGCAACAACTCCAACTCCAACTCAAGGAGGATAAAAAACAACTCGTGCGGGAACTGGAGCGCCTGCAGAAACAATACCAACTGCTGCAAAACCAACTAAAGGAAAGTGAAACCTCCTTTGCTCCTGAAAAATTGGCCCAGTTGGAAAAAAATGGCCTACTTACCCTGCTTCGCTACCGGGAGCTTCAACTCAAACGACAATTACTCCTGGCCGAAACAGAGCAAAAAATGCAGGAAACCTACCTTCAATTTCTCTACCTGAACGGTAATATTTCCAGGCTTTTTCGACAAAATTTTCTAAAAAATGGCTGGCCTGGGTATTAAAAAACCGAAATACACCCCTTTTCAATCCCTTTTCCAAAAACACCCTCCAACATCCTCGTTTACAAACCTCAGTCAGGAACCCAACGCATCACTCGGTTCCTTTCTGGAAAAAGTCCCGGTTGCAGTACAGCATTTGCGGTGCGGGTACTTACCTTAGCGCAAGCGATTAGGCCCCCAGGGAGGTGTTTTTTACTAGAAATACCCCCAGCTCTTCCAGCAATGCCGAGTCGCGTGTTTTTTTTTATTTTTCCGAAAATAAAATCTCACTTTATGGCCCACAAAACCGCTTTTTCGAATAAAAAACCCGGTTAGCAAGCTGTTAAGGGACCCCCACCTCAAAATACCATAGACCATCCACTCGTTGGATACCCAATCCTTGACTTTTCACTGTCACGTTCGTACAATATGACCCGTTTTATTACACAAGTAAGCCTGCTTTTAATCCTTTCTTGGTGCACCAAACCACTTTTTGCCCAAACAACTACCTTCCCGGACAACTCCGCCGAATTCGTCTCTCAGCTAGATGGCTTCATGAATGCTTCCAAACGTCCGGACATGGCCGAATCCTACTCTGTTTTCAAGAAATTACATAAAAGCGCCCGCATCGCAGAGCCCGAAATGCAGCAAATCATTCGGGTCTGTAACAAATTGAGGGATCTAAAACTCGCAGCATTCCCTTATTTCAAAGACTATATTAACGCCGTATCACTCGCCAAATCGGCCAGCGACACCAGCCTTTTTGTCCGCTGGCACCCTGTTGCAGAAAAAGTGGTACTGGGCACCGAACAAGGAAAAACCAAGAACATTGGTCCATTTCTTCGCTTTTCGGCCGACTTTCTTGAAAGCCAGTCCCTGAAGAAGGGCGAAGGAGGGGGCGTCACCTGGAAATTAGAAGGAGGAAGCTGGCAACTGCTGTACGATGAAACCAGCAAGCAAGTCCAGCTACAGTGCGAAAATACCAACCTCACCGGCATCCGGAAAAAAGACGCCGTCACCATCTACCAAACTTCCGGTGTTTACCTGCCCTTTGAAGAACGCTGGAAAGGGAGCAGCGGCAAAGTCAGCTGGGAAGCCGTTGGACTCGACTCCACCGTTTACGCCCTTCTAAATGCGTATGAAGTAGAAGTGAAAAAAACCTTGTTTAACTGCGATACCGCCCTACTCTATTACCCCCTCTATTTCCCAAAAGGGCCCATCGCAGGCAGCCTGAGCCATTATGTGGAGGTTAGCAGCCAAGACAGCAGCTCCAAATACCCCCGTTTTGAATCATTCAACAAGCGGCTGGAAATCAGCAAGTTAGGAGAAGGCATTTTATATACCGGTGGTTTTAAACTCTGGGGTAGCTCCATCTATGGACAAGGCAGCACTGCAGAACCCGCTGAAATTCAGGTTTTTAACAAAGTAAATAAAAAAATATTCCGGGGAGCAGCCGAGTTGTTTATCATCAAACGCGGCATCACCATCGTCGGGGACGATGTGGATGCAAAAATGATCCTGGAAGACAGCTCGGAAATCGTGCATCCCGGAGCACAGCTTCGACTGGACATCCGTAAACAAAGCATCGTCATGGAACGGGGACAAAAAGGCTCCCAACGCAACCCTTTTTTCTCCACCTTCTACAACATGAACCTCGATGCAGAGCGCATTGCCTACTACTACAACGCCGATTCGCTTGAAATTGGCGCTCAGATACCGGGTCGAAAAGGGGTCCCTCAAACGGTAAACTTCGAGAGTACCAACCTCTATGAACCCGCCACCATGATCCGTCTGCAAAACATCGCCTCTAAAAACCCCATCTCCTCTATGTACCTGCTGGCCCTTCGGACCGGTCAAAATGAGGCAGGAAAATACGTGCTCACAGACGACGCCTTCGCTGCAGAACTCAACCCCAAGTGGGACCACGCCAACATACAAACCATTCTGGCCCAGATGGTTGCAGAAGGGTTCATCAGCTATTATTTCAGTAAACACCAAATCGTGGTCAGTGACAAATTACTGCACTACGCCCAGGCCAGCACCGGAAAAAAAGACTTCGACGCCATCAAAATCGAGTCGACCTCCACCCAATCCAATGCCAAATTAGACCTAAAAAGCAAACAGACGCTGATTAACGACGTGAAACGACTGGAACTCAGCGCCCGCCAACACGTGGCCATTGTACCCCAAAACCGCCAGATGACCCTGCTCAAAAACCGGGATATGCGCCTCAGCGGCCGCCTTTTTGCGGGATATGCGCTGTTTGAGGGCAAAGACATGGCCTTTAATTACGATAAATTTGAAGTTCAGTTTGACTCCGTGCGCAACCTGGATTTCTACCTGCCGTTTGGCGAAAAAGACCCAAACACCGGCCAACGGAATGCCACCGCAATGAACTCTACCATTGAGTACATCTCCGGGGTATTGTTGGTCGATGCCCCGAACAACAAATCCGGTAAAGAGGACCTCGCCATGTTCCCCTCCATGCAGTCCAAAAAACCCTCTTACGTGTATTACCAGCGCCCGGAAACCCAAAACAACGTGTACAGACGCGATTCGTTTTTCTTCCGATTGGATCCATTTGCCTTCAATTCCCTGGATGATTACGAACCCTCTGACCTGCAATTTAAAGGCGAAATGTTCCCCGCCCTGATCTTCCCCCCCTACCGCGAAACCATTGTTTTACGCCCAGACGATAAATCCTTCGGGTATGTGCACACCACCCCAGTAGCAGGCTACCCCACCTACACCGGTAAAGGATTGTACAAAGGTAAAATTGACCTCAGCAACAAGGGACTGCTCGGACAAGGTACCCTGAGCTACCTGACTGCCGATATTGACTCCGAAGATTTTATTTTCCGACCCAAACAAACCACCGGAACCGCCCGCCGGTTTGACATGGAAGAAGACCGCACCGGTGCCGTAAAAACACCACAGGCAAAAGGCCAGGACGTAAAAGTAAACTGGCTGCCGTTCCGCGATTCCATGTACGTAGAAAGTAAAGAAAAAGACTTTGCGCTCTTCAAACAGCCCGGCTATTTCCATAAAGGCATTCTGATCCTGACCCCTTCGGGTCTGAAAGGAAAAGGCGTCTTTGAATGGACCCAAGGCAAACTCAGTTCCAAATTGATCGCTTACGCTCCCTTCCAGGCAGGAGCCGATACCGCCGATCTTCAGATTAAATCCATCAACGGCAGTGGTATCGCTTTTGACTCCAAAAATGTGGATGGTGAGCTGGATTTTGACGCCCAGACCGGCCGCTTCAAAGCCAATACCGCCAATGCCAACACCACCCTCCCACTCGACCAGTACATGACCTCCATGAACGAGTTTGACTGGGATATGAAAAAACAGACCATCGTTTTTAAAGCCGATCCCAACAAACCCGCGGTGTTTATTTCCACCGACCCAGATCGAGACAGCCTTCGTTTTGAAGGAAAAACCGCGATTTACGACATGAGTACCAACCTGCTCAAAATTGGAGGCGTGGAAGTAATCAAATCGGCCGATGCCTTTATCTACACCGAAACCGGCAACATCGAAATCAAATCAGGGGGTAGCATGGGCACCCTTGATAATGCCAAAATTATCGCTGATACGGTCAATAAATACCACACCATTACCCGTGCCACCGTGGATATTAAAGGGAAAAAAGACTACAAAGCCAAAGGCTATTACCAGTACAATATTCCCGGTTACGAACAAGAAGTATTTTTTGAAAATATCTTCGGAGAACGGGTAGGCGGCGGCACCCGCAACACCAAAAACGTACTGACCTCCGCCAGCGGTACCATCAAAGAAGACGCCAGCTTCCGCATGGACCGCAAAGTATTCTTCAAGGGAGAAGCAAACCTCGAAGCCAATAAACCCAGTCTCCGCTTCGAGGGATTTGCCAAAATTGACTCCGATCAATTGCCGGGAAGCCGTTGGTTCCGAGTTAACACCACCATTGACAAAAACAACCCTATTCTCCGCATCAAAAACTCTAAAAACGAGGCAGATGATCCCCTCATTACCGGACTATACCAGAGCCGGGAAACCGGAGAACTCTACCCACGGATCCTGCAAACCGCCTACGCGCGGGTGGATCGCCCCATTCTGGACGTGCAAGATTACTTCAAATACGAACCCGAAAACGACCGCTTTATCTTCGGAGACTCCGCCAAAATAGTCGGAAATGCCATTCGCGGATCCAAAATGATCTTTGACAACCGGGTAGGAAGCATCCAAGCTGAAGGTCCCCTCGGATTCGGTTCCGGTCTGCAATTTATGAAAGTAAAAGCGGCTGGTCGCCTCCGCACCGACTTTGTCGCCAAAGATAGCTCCGGCCTGGAAATCAATGGAGAAGTCATGAGCGGGGCCGAAATCACCCTCCCAGCCAAACTCACCGACATTATGCTCAGCAGCATCCGATCGGCCGGCTATGATGCCCCCGGAGCACTCTACACCGCTCAAAACGCCTTTTACCAACAAGCAGTGCCAGAATTCATCCCTCAGCCCGAACTGGACGCCAGCATCAGTGCTGACCTTAAAAACAACCTCATTCTGCTGCCCAAAGGAACCAATAAATACACGTTCTTATTGGGTATGCACAAAGTCACCTGGAACAACGAGTACCAGTCCTTCCTAAGTATGGATGACAAGATGCCCTTGATTTCGGTGAACGGCGAACTAATCAACAAAGTCTTCACCACCTATGTTGAATACAAAATGCCCGGCAGCGAAGACGACCGCTACTACCTGTACCTTTCGGTCACCCCAGAACTTTGGTATTTCTTCGGCTACCAATCAGGTGTCATGAACGTGGCGAGTAGCGATACCAAGTTCAACGACCTCCTGTTCTCTATGAAACCCAAAGACCTGCAAGTCAAGATGTCGGACGACGAACTTTATGAAATTGTCCCCGCCAATCCCAATATCGCCACGGCCTTTGTGAACCGGGTAAAACAAGGACGCACTAAAAACTAAACCATGCTACAGCATTATTCAATGGAAGCGTTGGAGGAATGGGACCGGTTTAAACGGGCTCATTTCTTCAACAGCCTCAGCGGATTCAAGAGCACCCATTTAATCGGCACCACAAGTCTGGAGGGGGTGCTCAACCTCGGCTTGTTTCACAACATTGTCCACCTGGGAGCCGATCCGGCCCTGATTGGGTATGTCAACCGCCCTCGGGAAGCTGCCCCGCACACCCTCGCCAACATCGAAGCCACCGGGCAATACAGCTTAAATGCTGTCTCAGCGCCCTGGGTGCAAGCAGCTCACCAATGCAGCGCCAAGTATCCGGCCGACGTCAGTGAATTTGAAGCAACCGGCCTGAGCCCTCTTTTTAGAGACGACATCAAAGCTCCATTTGTGGCAGAGAGCGTGCTGCAATACGGCATGGAACTGGTAGAAATTATTCCCATCACCCACAACAATACCTTTTTTGTGATCGGTCGCGTCACCGGAATCTGGGTACAAGCCAACCTGGTAGGATCGGATGGCTTCATCGACCTCCCTGCCGGAGAAATCGTAACCTCCGCTGGCATCGACGCCTATTACACCCCTACCCTGCTCCATCGATTTCCGTACGCCAAACCAAGCCCCTAGCTACAGAAGGCGCTCCTCCTGGCAGGATCCGCGCTATTCCCGTACTTTTGCAGCAAAAAGAGCACTTCCATGGAACCACCCATTCCCACCAGCAGCAAATTCCTAAGCTTGGTCTTACGGCACCAGCCCCAGCTCATCGGCCTTTCCCTCGATGAACAAGGCTGGGCAAAGGTGGACGAACTTCTTCACTTCATCCAACAAAGCGGCCGAGAACTCCAACCCGATCAACTCCAGGCCCTTGTGGCCAATTGCCCCAAACAACGGTTTCGGTTCAGCGAGGATGGCCTCCGCATCCGAGCGAACCAAGGCCATTCCGTACCCATTGAACTTGGACTTTCCCCACAAGTCCCACCTCAACGACTCTACCACGGCACCGCTGAGGCCACCTTGGGGAGCATCCGCCAACAAGGCCTCCTACGCCAAAGTCGGAACCACGTCCACCTCTCCTCCGATCCCATTAGCGCCCGAACGGTAGGAATGCGACACGGAAAGCCCCGGGTACTGGGCATACAAGCCCTCCAGATGCACCAGGATGGGCATACGTTCTATCAATCTGACAACGGGGTTTGGCTGACGGAAACTGTTCCGGTGGGGTATATTGAGTGGACGATTTAGAAGAATTTTGGATGGAAAACTAAAAGGCCAGAACGGCAAGAAACCTTAATCCTCCCGGTACACCTTGCGCACCGCACCCACTTCATAGCCAAACAATTGGAGGACCTGGTTGACCTTATCCAACCGCAAGGTCGGTTTGCCCTGCTCCAGCTCCCGAATAAACCGCAGGCCAACACCCGCCTTTTCCGCTAGCTCTGGTTGCGTAAGCTGCACTAATTTCCGCTTTTCTTTCACAAAGGCTGCCAAACTCATAGTATACCCTTTTGGGTACAAAATTAATGCCTTTTTTGAATACTATACCCTTTCGGGGGTATTTTTAGTGGATTCGCTTTATTTTACACCTGATGAGGTATATTTTTCCCAAAAAAATAAAAGAATTGGGCCGTTTGCATCGTTTTTTGAGCAGGTGACCGACCCATTTACCATTGGATTCAACCACACGCGCCCCTTATTTCTTCCAGTTTTTCTCATAGGTTTCGATCCATTCCTGCACACTAATCTTCTGCATCAAAGCTCCGATCAGCTCCAGCGGAAGGTCATCAAATTTCTTAAAGCGGATACAACTTTTCCCCATATCCAGTTTGTACTTGGTATGCTTGGGAAATTCCGACACAAACCACTCCAGCAGATGGGGGTCTGCATAAATACCCATGTGGTAAAAATTAATCGAATTCTTCTGGGAAGCCAGTCCTGCAAAGGGCAAGGGCTCCGTGGGTTTGCAGTGGTACCCCGCCGGGTAAAGGCTATGCGGAACCACATAACCGAGTCCGCCGTAGCTAATCGCGGCCTCAAAGCCAGCCGGCAGGTTGTTCACAATCACCTCGTGCAATTGGTTGAACGGCTCTGCGCGGTCGGGTGGCAGGCTGGTTAAGATTTCCAGGACGGTATTACCGGTTGCTTTCATATTATTCAATTCTATATATTTATTTGAAAAAGTGGTATAGCGGGTTGTTTGCCGGAAGTGGGGCCCTCTATCGACTACCTGCAACAACTTTTCCTTTTTGTCCAGCAGGGGATCGTATAAAACAACGATCAAGTTCTCAATTCAAGCCTAGGTGTAGATCAATACTGCTTGTTGAGAGCTGCTGCAAGTATAGGATTTCTTTGTTGGTTGTCCAAATGAAGTCTATCTGGTTTGAGTAATTTGGTCAACTACCAACTAGAAAAGACCCATAACCAAGCCATTCCGCCCTATTTTCCCAATTTATAAAACAACTGCCCAACGCGGTGGATGGGGTCGAGCAGACCTGGGTTTTCGATAGGATCCATCAAAGAAAGATCCATTTGTAGGTATGCGAAGATTTGTTGCGGCTGCCGATTCTATCCATCCACCCGCTCCCCTGTTCCATTAGCTCTTTTGAAAAGGCTTCGCGGATAGCGTCCTTTGATCCAAATACAGGTGCATTACCTGAAAAAAAATCTTTCAGGACATTCCAGGCTAATGCATGTGTGAACTCATAGGCTTGAATCACGCCTTGTTGCTCAAGGTTAGACAAGGGCCTTAGCTCCACGAGCTGCACCTCCGATTCAAGTTGATGGAGTCCTTTTTTGAAATTAGAAAATGGAATCTAACTACGTTAACGTCAACTGTGCAACTCCTGTGGGCATTGTCCTTTTTTCGCCTAACCACAACAGCCTTGCACCTGAAAAACACCTCCACTTCCCTTGCGTTACCTACTCGCCCGCTTCAACGTAAGCGCAATCTGACCTGCATGGTAGGAATTGTGGTACAAGACATGTGCAAACAACCTTGCTTTCGATACCGTTCCAAAAAAGGGCGTTTCGATGGGTGATTGCCAGTCGCCCTCTTCCGTGGTATCAATGATTTGCTGAAGCATCGCATACCCTTTGTCGATCATCGCACGGCTTTCCTCTACCCGCTCACCCTGGCCCTCGTCCTGCCTGCCCATCGTGGTATTCTGCACCCCCTGCTCCAACCCAAAAAAAGTGCCGAACATCAATAGGGTCTCCCCAATATGCCGATACAAAAATCCGACCGATGCGGCGGTTTCGCTGAGCCGATACCCACTGTTTTCCGCTCGGACCTCCCGGA
>JBKDAM010000024.1:0-12215 GCA_046316495.1 Chitinophagales bacterium | reverse complement strand
GCTGAAGACTACTTTGGTGGTGGTAGCGCTCCAGTTCAACGGCCGCTTGAGCTTGCAGGAAGGGGGCGTGTCGAAAGGGTTGTGCTTCGAGAAGGGTACTGGCGCGTTGAAGGCTGCGTTGAAATGGTTTGCTGAGTCCTCTTTTTCGATAGGCGGTTGCCAGGGCGATTTGGCTGTTTTCTGGTTGAGCAAAGAGCTCTTGGTAGCTCAGAAAATGTTCGAGTTGGTCAAGCAAAGCGCTCATTAGGAGCCTCAGCTGGGTTTCCTGAGAAAGCTGCAGCAGCTGCATGGCCGTTTGCTTTTCGGGTGCTTGTTTGGATTGGCGGCAGTTTTTAAGGTAGTTATGCAGGGCAACCAGGCTATCCGATCGGTTGAAGAAAGGCGATACAAGCCAGTTACCCAACTTTTTTTCCTCCTGTTTAGAGAGGCTTTGGTAGCATTGCCATAGAATGGATTGGTCCATTTGTTGTTTTTTTACCGCGTTAGGTTTAGTTTTATAAAATTTTTTTCTACAAAAATATTCATAAAACTATAGAAATCAGATTTTTATATAACAAAATATCAAAAATAGTACCTACAAATTTAAAAAATTGTTTTTGAGGAAACGAAATAACTGCGGCACATTTGCATAATGAAAGTAGGTTTGGTTGCCAAAGAGGTGTTCCAGACTTTCTTTTCCACCGGTCTGGCTAGTGTTGGGCGGTGGATTGAAACAGGAAATTAGAATTAGTTGAATTCTTTTTTGGGTAGGGTACGATGGCCAAGTACGCTACGGGAGAGGGAAAAACGAGATGTTCTGATTTCTATTCCTTTTAACAAGCGAAAAAACAAAATACCTATTGCCATGACAAAAAGAATTTTACTGCCTTTGATGTTGTTGGTGGCCTTTTGGGCCTCCTCTATTCAGGCCCAATGCCCTTACACTGTTGAGGTCGTTCAGTCTGCTCCGCTCAGTTGTAACGGAGGTTCTGTAACGTTGACACCTGTCTTTAACCCTGCAGGAACCGGATACACGTCTCAGTGGTTTGCAAATGGAGCGGTCTTCAACACTTCTAATTTAATCATTACCCAGCCTGGCAACTATTTTTTGGTAGTGGTAGATTCGACTTCGCTTTGTTCAACCACCTTGCTTTACACGGCGGTTGCGGATAGCACGCTCACCACAGCGAGTATTGTTGGTAGTGGCTGTGGTAATACGGTGTACACGGCTATTTCGAATGATCCCAACAGCACCTATCAGTGGAGTAACGGCGCCACTACAGCGCAGATTGAACCTACGGCCATTGGCACTTATTGTGTGACGATCACAGGGTCTTCTGGGTGTACGGCACAAAGTTGTCAGGTGTATAGCGTTGGGAATCCGATGAGCGTCTCCGTTGTAGGCTGGAACAATAATATATGTTCAGACTCACTGGGTATTTATGCACAGATAAGTGGGGGAATGCAGCCCTTTTCTTACCAATGGAACAATGGAACTACCCAGGGTTGGTTATTGCCGACCAGTGCGGGGTATTATAGCGTGACTGTAACAGACGCGAATGGCTGTACAGCCACTGGAGGCTATTATATAGAGGGCGATCTTGATGATTGCGCTACCATCGAGGGGACTATTTTTGCAGACTACAACAATGATTGCCTGTTTAGCTCAGGAGATGTAGGGCTTCAGCAAATGACCATTCGCGTATCAGATGCTTCTGGTAACGAATATTACGATTATAGCATTGCTGATGGCCACTTTGAAATTTCGTTGCCTGCGGGTACGTACTTTATCACCCCAATTCTCAACAACCTGCCCTGGAGTACCTGTCCTGGTATTTTTCAGGTAAGTGTTGCAGCGGGGGAGACAGCGGTGTACAACTTGCCGTTGCAAGCCGCTGAGCTGTGTCCATTATTAGAGATTAGCGTTGGTAATGCGTTTTTGCGTCGGTGTAATACCCAGAACATGTATTACGTAAATTACAACAACCAGGGGACCCTTGTTGCTGAAAATGCGTATGCGGTGTTGACGCTGGATGATTATTTGACTGTAGAGGAATCGAATGTTCCTTTTAATAATGTAGGCAATCATCAATACCAGTTCGAGCTTGGTGATGTAGAGGTAAATGAGTTTGGTTATTTTTGGGTCCGAGTAGCGGTAAGTTGTGAGGCGAACTTGGGACAGACGCACTGTTTGGAAGCAGTTATTTATCCCAATGCTCCATGTCCAACGGCGAATGCCAACTGGTCGGGCGCAAGTGTGCAGCTAACGGCGGAGTGTGATGGTACGGAAGTGCGCTTCTTTGCCAAGAATGTTGGCACGGCTCCTATGAGTGGATCACTGGAATATGTGATTATTGAGGATGCGGTGATGATGAAAATGGCTCCTCAGGCCCCTCTTCTGGTGGGAGAAAATCGCTTGGTTTATGCGACGCTCGCCAATGGGGCAACGTATAGGATGGAAGCAGAGCAAGAGCCCTTGCACCCTGGATTTTCCAACCCAGCTGTAGTGGTAGAAGGCTGCGGGGTGGCTGCAAACGGCACTATTTCACTGGGATTTGTGACCCAGTTGGAGGCGGACGATGCCGATCCGTGGAAAGACGTCGTATGCCGGGAAAACATTGGCTCTTGGGATCCGAATGACAAGCGTGGCTTCCCAACGGGTTACGGTGAGAAGCACCATATTCGCCCTGGTGTTGATTTGGAGTACATCATTCGTTTCCAAAATACTGGTACGGATACTGCCTTTTCCGTGGTGATTCGGGATACCCTATCAAGCTGGCTCGATGCCGCGACCGTTCGTCCAGGCGCCTCCAGTCATCCTTATCGCTTTGACTATTACGGGGATGGCTATCTAAAGTTTGTGTTTGAGCCAATTGCCTTGCCAGACAGCAATGTCAACCTAGCTGCTTCACAGGGTTTTGTTACCTTCCGGGTATCCCAACGGGCAGACGTACCCTTAGAAACCGATATCTTAAATACGGCAGCGATCTATTTTGACAGCAATGAACCGGTTATTACCAACACTACCCGTCACCGGGTGGGGCTCAATTTTATGACGGTGGATACCTGGTCGCCCAGCCAGTCTGGAACAGGTGTTCAATTAAGTATTCAGCCGAATCCATTCAAAGACTTTACCGTCCTTAAACTGGAGGGAATGGCTGTTGGTACTGAATGGAGCGGTGAACTGATTGATGCTATGGGCAGGTTGGTGTTGAGCAAACGCTCGAGCGACAGTACCTGGCGGATTGATCGCGGGCAATTGCCTGCTGGCTCCTACATGGTCCGCATTATGACCCAGGACGGGGTGATTGGGAAATGGACGGTAATTAAGGGTTAATGGTTAATTGTTAGTGGTTAATGTCGAGTGTAGAATTTCGAAATTCTGCACTCGACATTTAATTATAAGATGTATTCTGACGGTTTTTTTTTGACGCACTGACTGGATGCAATAAATCAATCTCGTTCGGAGTAAGGGGTAGGAATGTTTCCTCTTTGCTTCTACTCGATTTGTTTGTAATAAAGTACTTTGGTGCCATCCGTTCCTGTAACCAACATGTTTTGGTTTTCAACATAATAACTACCCAGCAGCTGTACTTGGGTTTGACCATGTTCTGTGATTTGCAGGTAGAGCTGTCTGTTTTGGGTATACCAAATCAAGCCAGGTAGGATGCTTCCTCCTTGCTTACTGGAAGAGCCGCTCCAGCTGCTTCCTCCTACCACCGTTCTACTTCCACCGTCTGCAACCTGCCCATCGGCCAATAATACCAAGGAAGTTTCGGTAGCCATACTCCCTTGTCCAAAGCCGCTGCTGTTGTAGTTGGACTGCCGTACCCATTTACCTACTAGCGCGGGGTCTCGTTGCCGTTGGTCTTGGTGGGGAGCTGAAGCGGAATGGTTCGATGGTTTTTTTTGCAATTCCAGGGGAATAAGGGTACCCCAGAATTCCAACTTCAGAGATAAAGCACTTCCTTGGAGATGACCATTCAGCGTTAGTTGAACGCCTAGGTTTTGCTCCTTACAAGTGCCCGTTAGTTGATTTCCGGAGCTAGTAGCCGTTACCTTGTATTGATTGTGGCTATCATCCAGAATGCCCTCATACGAATGGTTGTTGGTTTTGTTGAGTTGCATACGGACGGGCGCCCCTTCATAGCTGCCTTCGTAGCTGCCTGAAAAATCCTGTGAAAAAACCATGATTGGGAGGTGTAGTAAGCAGAAGTAAAATATGCGTGCATTCATAGCGATCAATTTTGAATTGAGTTCTATAAACGCAATGTTATGTGTAATTATTCGTAATTTTTATTTTTTTATTTTAAATTTTAACAAATATGGTAGGTGGCCCAGATCAGGTGTTGGTGTTTTGCTATTAAAATGGGAGACAGGTTTTAGGGTAGTTTTCAACACATCGGGAGAGGTATACTTAACAAAAAAATGAAAATTTGCCCTTTAGAGTGGTCTAGGGAGCGCAAGTTGCTTCATCGTTTGTGAATTCCAGCAGATCGCCGGGTTGGCAATCTAAGGCTTCACAAAGGGAGGCCAGCGTACTAAACCGAATCGCTTTTGCTTTGCCCGTTTTGAGAATGGATAAATTGGCTAGGGTCAAGCCCACTTTTTCTGACAGCTCATTGAGGGAAATTTTCCGTTTGGCCATCATTACATCGAGGTTTACGACAATTGGCATCTTCAAATCGTTAGTTCGTTTTCCTTTTGGATTTCAAGTCCTTTTTTGAATATCAGTGCAAAAATGATCAAAATGAACCCCATAAAAATCCAAATATCAGCGCCTTGCAAGTTGAGATCATTATAGTTGCTTTCGAGGAGGATTTTTTTTGCAAATTGGCTTCCCCAATACGAGAAAAGGCCAATGCCAAAGGCTAAATAGGATAGGTTAAACAGGTATTTACCCAGCATTTCATTGAATGGAAATGCAAAATCAACTTTTTTTTGGTGAAATAAGTCCACGATCAGGTAAAATAGAATGGATTTGAGGACTGCCACCAGGCTTAGCAGGATAACCAAGGTTACAAAATGGCTTTGATTAAACAGGTACAGCCCATATAAATTCAGTCCGCCCCAAAATCGGGAAGATGCTTCAGGATGGAAAAACAGGGAGATGATTGCATTCACTATTATTCCACCCGCCTCCACACAGAGACCAATAAAAAGTACCCAGGCCAATACTTGGAGGCCTTTTAAGAAGTAAGAGTGTTGGGTCGACATTTTTCTGTTTATGTAGGGCGAAGGTACTTATTTATTGTTTATCAATAAAAAATTATTTTTATTTAATAAATTTTACCAAAAAAAAGCCGTCTCCAGTGGTTGAACGAGAGACGGCGTATGGAATTGGGACGGCCTGTTTACCTTAAGGAGCTAAATGCTCCACTGTATTATTGGGATAGGCTGCATGCAGGAACCCACTACTTAAATCCTGCAAGTTGGAGGCCTTTTTGAATGTATGGGTTTTTTTTCATGACTTTCCAGATGATTTCCGACTCATAATTTGCGATTTGGAGAAGGATGGGTCCTTGGTCGATGCCCAATTGATCGGGGTCATACCAGCCGGTAGTTCCATCTTTATGCTGGTAGTTCAGATTAAACGCATCAATAAATCCGTACTGGTTGTATATCTTGGGGTAGGTATGCTTCATAAATTTTAGGGCTGGAATACAAATTTCTGGGGCAAAAGGGATAGAGCCTCCGGCGGCAGTGGGAGCTATGGTGCCGTCATCTTCCAGGTAACCATATGCAACTCCGCGCGCTCCGTAGTCCATGTACCGGATATTGGGGTCAGCATTGTTGCGGTTGCCTGGGCCATCACAGGCTGTTAGGCCCCAAACCAGTGGGCTATATCCCGTGAATGCACCGGGATTAATGCTGCAGTAGCGGTGGTTGGCGAGGGTGGCACGACGGGAGTTTTCGAAATAGTCAATACCCTTAGCCCGCATATAATCGTCTTTTATTCCTCTGAAATCCACAAAACAATGGGAGTATTGGTGGCCAAACAAAGGGCCAAAATTCAGGTAATCCTGGCCAAGGTGGGAGCGCCAAACATACGTCTTGGTCCAAGCTTGCCAGGAAGATGCCGGAATGGGGTGGCTTGGTGATCCAATCGCCATGAGGTAAAGCACCATTGCTTCATTGTAGCCTTCCCAATCGCTCTCAATAAATCCCTTTTCGGGATGCCATCCCATGCTCATGACTTCCTGGCCGTCCATGGCCCAATCCCATTCAACTGCCAGGTAAAGTTGGTCGGCGAGTTGGCGTAATTCTTTTTCAGATGGGTTATCTTGGTCAAAGTAGGACATGCAGGATAAAATGCCTGCCATTAGTAGGCCGGTATCGATGGTAGATAGCTCCACTTCTTTAAAACGCAATCCGGATGTTTGATAAAGAAAGTGGTAAAAGAAGCCTTTGTATCCTGCTACACCTGCTTTCTCAGGTCCTTTTGGGAGTTGCTTCAAGAAACGGAGCGTAGTGAGCACCCGTTCGACTGCTTGTTGGCGGGTGATGTAGCCTTTTTCTACACCTACGATGTAGCCGGCTAGTCCGAAGCCGGTCGCGGCTATACTACTAAAGGTTTCATTGGGCCATCTGTCGGGAATTTGTCCATTGGAGGTATTGCCGAGGTCCCAGAAAAACTGAAAAGTGTGTCTGGAGAGGGAGTCTAAGAAGGGATCCTTTTGTTTGTTTTGCGCGTTGCTGCTGCCGGCCAGCAGCAGTAGGAAGGAGAATAGTATGTTTTTTACGTTCATAAAAAGCAGGTTTACAAATACATGGAGAGCAAATTTATCGAATTATTTCGGATTTGGTGGAAAAATGGTTCGGATAGATCAAGGTGCATAAGCTGCCTGCCGTTTTGGGCACTTTTAGGAGGGTGCCTTTGTTGTGATTCATTGGAAGTATGAAATTGAATATTCTTTGAAGTAAGTCGTTATGAACTGAAAGATGCTACCTTATTTTCCTTTACTACCCAATAAAAAAGGGCTTACACCGGGAGGATACCCGGCATAAGCCCTTGAATAGTATCGGAGTTCGATTACTTCTCAGAATTGTACATCAAACGGATTTCGTCGTCAGACAATACTTTGTGGTAGATACGAACGTCGTCCAATTGACCTTTGAAGTGGTTAGAAGTAGGGAAGTCGTAACCGCCCCATGGCTCAGCATCCCACAACTGACCAGCGCGAGACTGGATGAAACCGAATGCAAGTTCGTTCACAACCTCAGGAGCAGTGCCACCGTACTTCAAACCAGTTACGTTGCGCTTAGCGTCACCTTCTGGCCACAAGTCGAAGTCGAAGCTCTTCATTTTCTCACCATTGATGTACAAGATGCCTTGGCGAGAAGAGCTGTTATAAACACAAACAACGTGTGCCCATTTGTCTTTCAACAGTGCAGCAACACCACCTGAAGCGGTCAAGTCTTTGCAGAAATCCCAACCTTGCCAGCCGCCATTAGCGCCAGTTTTGCCGTCGCCAGGGAACCAAAGGTCTTCAGCACCGGTGTTACCGTTGCCCAAGTCGTAGCTAGCAGCCAGTTTGCACCATCCGTAGTCAGAAGGAATTTCGAACTGGAATCCTTTGAATGCAGCAAGGCCCATTACAAAGTGTCCAGCAGGATTTCCGTCACCGTTTACGTGGCCATCAGAGTTTGTCTTTACCCAGAAGCTCAAAGTGAAATCATTGGTGTTCATCAAAAAGTCAGCTCCTGGGATTTCCATGATACTGTTGTCGCCATTGAAGGTAGCTGCTTTACCAGCTGCTGCATTGCGAGAGTCTGTGTAGTCAACAGCAACTGAAGCGGAAGCGTTGAAGCTACCTGCTACGTCGTTACCATTTCCTTCGAACGTCCAGTGTGCTACTGCGCCCGCAGGAGCAAAGGTTCCGCCAGTGGTAAAGGTGCGCTCGAATGCAGTTACGTTTGCTGCTCCGTCAGCGAAGGCTACGCCGCTGGTGAAAGACAGTTTGTACAGCGTACCTGAACCCAAGTCTTCCGTTGGATCGATCGTAACTACGTTTCCTGCAACGGTGATGTTAGTAGCCAGGGTAGCGTTGTCATAATCGCGTACGAGGGTGATGTTGGTGCTAGTGGCGGTAGAAGCATTGATGTCTTCTGCGAACGTAGCTACGATGTTAGCTGTAGCCGCAACGCCAGTGGCGCTGGTTGCTCCGTTAAGATCTACGCCGTCTGCAGTCAAGCTTGAAAGAGTATAGTCTTTCTCTTTTTTGCAGGAGACCATAACCATCATCGCGATGCCCACTAGGGCGAAGGACTGAATTAAAAACTTCTTCATTGTTGAAAAGAATGTTTTGGTGAAAAGTGAATATGATTGTTGTAAATGATTACCAACCTGGATTTTGAGAGATGGCTCCCTGAGAGATATCTACTTCTGTCTGCGGAATCGGGAAATGTTCGTGCTTGCCTGTCTGGAATCCGTAAGCGCCGAGGACGGCAGCTGCACGTCCGGTGCGGACAAGGTCATAAAAACGGTGGCCCTCCATAGCGAACTCGGAGCGGCGTTCAAACAGGATGCGATCGCGCAATTCTGCTTGTGCGTTCGTGGTCACATCTGGGAGAATGCTGTTGTTTCCTTCCCTGGCACGAGCGCGGACCGCGTTCAGGTAGTTGAGTGCTTGTGCGGTTTTATTGTTTTCGTTCAACGCTTCTGCTGCCATTAATAGTACGTCTGCATACCGGATTAACCGGCGGTTATGTCCCCATTGTTCGGAGGTAGAGATCCCGGGGATCCATACTTTTTGCGTATAGCATTCTATTTCTTTTACGATGGTGTTGGCCGGAGGGTCGCTGTACGTGACATCTGGCGTGGATCCATCGCCCAAGATTTTAATCCCGTCGATAGTTTCACCAAGGAAAATGATGGTTGCTTCTTTTCTGGGGTCTCCAGCTTCGAAGTGGTCCATCAAGTCCAGAGAAGGACGGTTAAAACCCCATCCACGGTTGGGTGTTCCCCGAACGCCCTGTGTATTGGCGTACTGGCTACCTCCGTTCTCGGTGCCTTCAAATTCAACGGAGCCAATTTCAAAGACCGATTCTTCGTTGTATTGTCCATAAATGGAGAATGTATGGCTGAAGCTAGGGTCCAAGCTGTACTGGTTAGAATTGATGACTTCAAGTGCGTATTTCTCTGCGTTTACAAAATCTTTCCGGAAGAGGTATACTTTAGCTAAAAGCGCCTGGGCTGCTCCTTTAGTGGCCCTTCCGTACTCTGCTGTTGTAAGGGCAGAGCGCAAAGGTAAATGTTGGGCAGCGAATTCCAAGTCGCTCAAAATTACTTGGTATACTTCTTCCTCGGTGCTACGACCTAGGGTAAGGGCTGGATTAGTATCCAAAACTAACGGTACTCCTCCCCATGCGCGAACGAGATCAAAGTAATACAGGCCACGCAGAAAATGAGCTTGAGCCAGGTAGCTATTTTTCCTGTTTTCGTCCAAATCTACTGCCGGTCCTTTTTCAATCACCACATTGCAGCGTTTGACTCCTTCGTACAAGGCATTCCACCAGCGGTCCAGTCCATCTTGACCTGGTGTGAAGGTGAAGTCTTCAAAAGCATTGAGGTTGCTAGCCTGGTCGGTTGGATTGGACCCTTTATAGGCGTCATCTGACATGATGTCCATAATTGGGTAACCACCGCTGTGGTAGAACCAGCCTCGGAGGGTATTGTAGCAGGCATTGGTTGCCAGCATCAGTTCGTTTTCATTGGAAGGGAAAAATTCTTGTGTTAAATTGCCTTGGGGCGATTCATTGAGGAAGTCTTCGCAGGCGACCATTGTCAGGGTGCTTGTAAAGACCATTATTTTAAATAGCGTATTGAATTTCATAGTCGGGTAGTTCTCTTAAAAGGTGAGGTTAAAGCCGATGCTGTACACGGCTGTGATTGGATACACGCCATAGTCGATTCCTGCTGAAAGGACGTCGCTGTTACCAATTTCAGGAGTATAACCGGTGTATTTCGTCAATGTCCACAGGTTAGTGCCGCGAAGATACACTTTGCCTTGGCTGATGTGGTTGCGTTGTAGCCAGCTTTCGGAGAAGGTGTAGCCGAGGGTTAACGAGCGAAGACGAAGGAAAGAGCCACTTTGGATGAAGCGGCTACTCGCTACCCAGTTATAGCCACCGGTGGTAGCGCGGGGTTCTTCGTTGCTTCCTCCCTCTGCGCGCCAGCGGTTGAGTACATCGGCTTCAAAGTTGTAGAGGTCTGGTCGAACCGCATTTTTACCGTTATAGATTTTATTGCCCAGCTGGCCTTGGAAATCAATTCCAAGGTCGAACTGGCGGTAGCTCATTTCACCAGAAAATCCATAAATGAATTTTGGAATTGGAGAGCCGAGGAACACCCGGTCTTGCGTATTAATTACCCCGTCTCCGTTTTGATCAAGGTAAATTAAATCGCCAATTTCGGCGATTGATTGGCGAGGAGTGTTGTCTAGCTGAGCTTGGTTTTGGAATACACCGCCTACTTCATACCCGTAGAAGGCTCCGATAGGCAGACCCGCTTTTGAGAGTGTTACGGATTGACCATTGCCAAGGAAGCCTCCCACCAGAGTAGAATCAACTCCACTGCTTCCGCCTACGCTTTTTACTTCATTGTACACGGTAGAACCCAGTGCAGCGAGGCGGTATTTTACATCACCTACACGGCCATTGTAAGCCAGGTTGAATTCCATCCCGCGGTTCACTACAGAAGCGGCGTTGTAGCGAACCTTCACTCCTTGACCGTTCCCGGTATAGCCTGGGGTAGAAAGTTCTACCAGGATATCATCGGTTAGGCGGTTGTAAAAATCCAACTCTGCTGTGATTTTATCTTGGAAAAATCCCAATTCTAGGCCGACATCCGATTGGGTAGTCGTTTCCCAGCGAATATTTGGATTGCCATTCTTACCGAAGGAGGCACCTGGTACCAAGGCGTCTGGTACGCCAAATACGCCATTTACTCCGTTGACAATCAGCGCATATTGGTCGAGGTAACTGATTTTTTCATTTCCGATTTGGCCCCAGCTAGCACGTAGTTTCAAGGTGCTAATTTGGCTCACATTCTCCATAAATGCCTCTTTGTGGAGGTTCCAGCCTGCCGCTACCGATGGGAAATTGCCCCAGCGATTGGCGGCGATAAACTTGGAAGAACCATCGCGACGGAAGGTGGCGGTAAACAAGTATTTATCCTTTAAGGTGTAATTCGCTCGGAAAAGATAGGATAACAGCGAATAGTTTTGATCGGGATCTACTCCATGGAAAATAGTATTCGGGTTTACATTATTGCTGTTGATGTACCAAAGGTCTTCGCGTTCATTGATAATATTTTGCGCGCCAATATTGAAAATCAGGGAACGGCTACGCTGCATGGTGTAACCACCCAATAAACTGAAGCGATGGTCTGCGCCTAAGTCGAAGTTGTAATTCAGGGTGTTTTCCCAGAGCCAGTTTAATCCGCGGAATGTATTGATGTTCAGGTCGTTGATGACGTTCTGCTGTTGAGGCGAAACGAAGAAGACGGGTGAAAATGAACGTCCTTCTGCGAAGTTAAAGTCTACACCAAAGGAAGAGCGGAACGATAAGCCTTTCATTAGTTCCAATTCGGTGAACATATTACCAACGGAACGGAATCCGCGCGACTGGTTGTTGGTATATTCGATATCGGCTAATGGATTACCGACCCCGGGCACCTCGGAGTAACTACCATCGTCTTTAAATGGTTTGATAACAGGTTGTGCCCGGTAGGCAGCATAGGTTACATTGGGGGCATTTCCCTGCCGGAAAGGAGCGATTGTCAGGTTGTTTCCAACTTTTATTTTCTTCGTTAATTTGTAGGTATTGTTCATTTTAATCGTCAAACGATCGTAGCTGGACTTTTCAATGATCCCTTGTTGGGTAAAAACCCCAATACCTAGGTAGTACTGTTGGCGATCAGAGGCGCCTGAGACAGAGAATTGGTAATTGCCCAGAGGAGCTTCTTTGAAGATGAGGTCCTGCCAATCGGTGTTGGGCAGTGCGTCAAGGTTGTTATAAGATCCAGTGACGATGTCATTTACATAGGCACCAAACTCGCGTCCGCTAAGCAGGTCAATTCGATTGGCTAGGTGTTGGATAGAGTATTCCGCTGAGAAAGCATAGGTAGGCTTGCCATCGAGTGATTTTCCTTGTTTGGTGGTAATGATAATCACTCCATTCGCTCCCCTGGAACCATAAATAGCTGTGGCGGAGGCATCCTTCAGCACTTCCAT
>JBKDAM010000023.1:0-19116 GCA_046316495.1 Chitinophagales bacterium | reverse complement strand
TTTTGCGGAAGAAAAGGCATTTTTTTTGTTAAAATGGTCATTTTCGAGAGATAAAAACAGAATTTAATACTACTTCTTCTGCTCTGTTCCATTATATCACTGAATTAAAATTAACTTTGCCGCAATTTGGTAAACTTAGTCTTGGACATCGGGAATACCCGAACGAAGCTGGGGGTTTTCTCCGCTGGTCATTTGTTGTACAAAGACCAGGTTGAGGATCTGAAAAATGGCCTGTTGGAACAACTGGTGCTGGATTTTTGGGTAGAGCAAGTGTTCGTATCATCGGTTACCAGGCCTTCATCCGAGTTGCTACCGGATTTGACCTCCATGGTAAGGGTACATGATTTGTCTCATCTTACCCCTTTGCCCTTTGTGAACGCCTATCAGACGCCTGAAACACTCGGTAAAGATCGGCTGGCAGCGGTTGCAGGAGCTCAAGCGTTGTTTCCGGCGACAGATTGCGTGGTAGTGGATGCTGGAACATGCATCAAGTACGAAGTGTTGCTTGCGGAAGGAAGGTACCTAGGTGGAAATATTGCCCCAGGTTTGCACATGCGCAGTGAAGCCATGCACGTTTTCACAGCCAAGCTCCCGGAAGTTCCACTTAAGCTGCCCAACCAATCTGTTGGCTTTAGCACTGAGACCGCGCTTCAAAATGGGGCTTACCTAGGGGCAGTACTAGAATCGGAGGGTGTTGTACGCAGGTTTGAACAAGAGATTGGAAGAGAATTTAAGGTGCTGTTCACTGGGGGGGATGGTTGGTTTCTGAAGGAGCACTTTCGAGATGCAAATGCGAATTACCAGCCTAACCTGGTCTTGATAGGCCTCGACTATATTGCCAGATACCAAGGAATGCCTTAGGAACCTTATTAAAAGAAACGATTCATTATCATCATTTACGCAATAATGTTAAAACAACAACTAGTCCCTTTCCTGTTTTTCCTTTTTCTCGGAACGGCTTTTGGTCAAGCCAAATTCAACGCTCCCTATACCCGCTACGGGATGGGTGACTTGTTTCCGAGCCAATTGGCTGTCCAAACTGGAAGGGCCGGTCTAACAGCGGCATACAACGATCCATTTCACCTGAACCTTGCCAATCCGGCTTCGTTTGCAGCCCTGAGGACCAGCACATTAGAGACCGGTTTGTACGGGGAATATAGTCAGTACAAAAGCAATACTTCTTCTTTGAATCAATGGAACGGAAATCTTTCCTATTTTGCTCTAGGGTTTACCTTGCTGAATCCGATCAACGAAGCATTGGAGCGCAAGCGGTCGAATTGGAGGCACGGAATGGGGTTTTCTCTCACCCCTTACAGCTCGGTCGGGTATAATATTGAAACCCTGGATACCTTGCCAGAGCTGGGAATTGTTCGGAGTAAATTTGAAGGGAAAGGGGGTACCCACAAGTTAGTCTGGCATGCTGGTTCTAAGTACAAAAACACCGCCTTTGGCGTGAGTGCGGGCTATATCTTTGGTCGTTCTCGCTACGAAAACACTACGACTTTTCTTGATTCCCTCCCAACCTTTCAAAATAACTTCTTTGATGAGTACAAAGTGGGTGGATTGGTTTGGAACCTGGGCTTTCAGCAGGATATTGTACTAGAAAGGCTGGAGGCCGATCGGAGCATTCCCAAGCGTTGGTTTACCCTCGGGTTGACTGGCCACGGAGCCTATAACCTGACCACCTCCGCTGATATTGTTCGGTTGCGTAGCCGGGGAAGGCAACAAAGTGGTGCTTACACAGATGCCGACACCTTGTTAATTGCCACTGGGGCACAGCGGGAGCTGGTGTTACCTGCCTCCTGGAGCCTTGGTTTGGATTATGTGGTGTTGGATAAATGGAGAATAGGTGCTCAGGTGGGAATGGACACGTGGTCCCAGTACCTAAATGAAGTGCGTCCTGCCCAGTTGCGCAACGCTTTTCATGCTGCAGCAGGGGTAGAAATCATCCCTGATGCGTACTCGTACAATAAATATACCAATCGAATCCGGTACAATTTTGGGGCATATTACCGGCAGGATCCCCGAGTAGTAGCAGGTAAAAACCTGGATGATGTCGGTATCACCCTTGGTTTCGGATTCCCCTTGATTTTACCCAGACAACAAACTTCCTTTATCAACCTGGCTTTTGAGGCAGGACGATTTGGGATGCAATCCCCTATTGAAGAGACGTACATCCGCCTTACCATGGGCTTCACGCTTAACGATAACTCCTGGTTTTTCAAACGCCGTTTCGAATAAACTTCCCGTATAACGTTATGACCAACATTCAAGGACCCGCTATTTTCCTGGCGCAGTTTATGGGCGACCAGGCTCCCTTTAACGATCTGGAGAGCATTTGCCGATGGGCTGCCTCTTTGGGCTACGTAGGAGTACAAATTCCATCTTGGGACAGCCGATTGATTGATTTAGAGAAAGCAGCCAACTCCAAAACGTACTGCGACGAGCTGAAAGGTCGGGTAGAAGCCTGTGGGGTAAAGATTACGGAATTATCTACGCACCTGCAGGGACAACTGGTTGCCGTGCACCCAGCTTATGATGTGATGTTCGATGGATTTGCTCCAGAGCACCTGCGTGGTAATCCAAAGGCCCGCACAGAGTGGGCCATTCAGACCCTCAAAAACGCCGCAAAGGCGAGCAGAAACTTGGGCTTGGATGCGCATGCTACCTTCTCCGGCGCTTTGATTTGGCATACGGTGTATCCTTGGCCACAACGTCCTGCAGGCCTGGTAGAAGCAGGCTTTAAGGAATTGGCCAACCGTTGGAGGCCTATTTTGGATGTGTTTGAAGAGCAAGGCGTAGACCTTTGCTATGAAATTCACCCTGGGGAAGACCTGCACGATGGCGTGACCTTCGAGCGGTTCCTAGAGGCGACGGGCAATCACCCCCGCTGTAATATCTTGTATGATCCCTCGCATTTTGTCTTGCAGCAACTGGACTATTTGCAATACCTTGATTTTTACCATGAAAAAATCAAGATGTTTCACGTCAAAGATGCAGAGTTCAACCCTAGTGGCAAATCAGGTGTTTACGGTGGCTTTCAATCCTGGATTGATCGGCCAGGCCGATTCCGCTCTTTAGGGGATGGGCAAGTTGATTTCAAATCTATTTTTTCCAAGTTGGCGCAGTATAATTATGCTGGGTGGGCGGTCTTGGAATGGGAATGTTGCATCAAAGACGCCGAACAAGGTGCTAAGGAAGGCGCTCCCTTCATCCGGCAGCACATGATAAAGGTGACAGAGCGCGCGTTTGATGATTTTGCAGGAGCCGACATCGATCAACAACTCCTCAACAACATCATCGGCATCGGCCTGTAACCCCGCGATGCTCGCGTGGGTATGCCCGCGATGCTCGCGTGGGTAGGCCCGCGATGCTCGCGGGTAGCCGCAAGCGTTGCGGCTGTACGGGGATTGTGATTTTTTCGAAAGAAAAACAACAATTTGCTTGGCAGTTAAGCATTTTATAAATTACCTTTGCGGGCCTTTTTTGAAAAAGCAGTAAATTTTAAGCAAAATATAATGGAAATCGTAGCCATTCAAGGTCAGAAAAAAGAAAAGTCCGGCACAACTGCCGCCAAGCAACTTCGCAGAGACGAGTTGGTCCCCGCTGTCATGTACCAGAGCGGTGGTGGTGAAGCAGTGCAGTTTGCCGTGAAGCCAAGTGAGTTCCGTCATTTGGTATACACTCCTCAGTTCAAGCTGGCCGAAATTTCTTTGGACGGCGTTAAGCACAAGTGTATTCTGAAGGAAATTCAGTTTCACCCAGTAACGGATGCCGTGATCCATATCGACTTTTTGAAGTTGGTTCCAGGTGTTAAGTTCAAGGCGATCGTTCCGTTGAATTTCATCGGACAATCTCCTGGCGTAAAAGCGGGTGGTAAATTTATTGCGACCATGCGTAAAGTAAATATCCTGACTACCCCTGAAAGTGTAGTTGACTCTTTGGATATTGACATCAGCAGCATGGAGCTAGGTTCCACCATTCGTGTTCGCGATATCAAACCAGCTGATGGCGTTGAGGTGACCAATAATTCCTCTGTTCCAGTGGCATTGATTGAGATCCCACGTACATTGCGTCAGGCAATGAACAAATAATCAACAGCTCTTGCTGTTGTATTTTCAAAGCGGCCATTTCGATTTTCTCGAAATGGCCGCTATACTTGTTTACGGAATTCAGTATTAACAGGCATTGCTACATTGTTTTCATCAGAAACAATGTAGCAATGCCTGTTAATACTGCAAAGAAAGAAGGTTAGAGGGCACTAATTACATGCTTTAGGGCAGCTTTACTTTGAACCCCAGAGGCCCGCCATTTCATCTCTCCTTTTTGAAAAACCATCAGGGTAGGCACGCTTTGAACCTGGTAATTCTGGGCTAGACCGGGATTTTGGTCCACATCAATTTTATAGATTTGGACACCTTCTCCCAAGTCCTTCTTCAAGTCTTCGAGGATAGGCGATACCATCCGGCACGGGCCACACCAAGTGGCAAAGAAATCAATGAGCACAGGGGTCTCAGAAGCAATTAAATCTTGAAAGGATACGCGCATAGGTTGTTAATTTTTATGCAAAGTTCCGCGCTATCGAGCAGTTTGCCAAGTGACAAAAGTTACAGATCCTCCAAGTGGATGCTCAAATGCCAATAAACGACTAAATTAGGGGATGAAAAGCCTGTATTTTACCTTGGCCTCTTGTTATCTTTGTACATCTTATGAATTGGAAGCAACTCACCGTTTTAAGCATGCTTTTTCTAATGCTTGCTCAAGCTGGTCTGAAGACTGGGGTGGTTGCTTATTATTATTGGAACCAGGATTATATTGCCAAAAACTGGTGTGAGCAACGGAACCAGCCAAAATCTTGCTGTGCAGGATCTTGCCAAGTGAATAAATGGTTGAAAGCGGCCGATCAGGGAAACCAGGAGCAAGGGGCTCCGAGCCCGGATTGGAGTAAGTTTCAAGACCTTCAATTGTTTGTAGAATCCTGGCCGCCTGTGTTCCTTGGGTTTTCCCTTGCGCCGGTTAAATCCTCTTTTCCATCCTGTAGTTCATCGTTTCCGACAGGCTCCACTCCTGCCGTGTTTCATCCGCCTTGTTAGCAGGCCTTATGGGAAATGATGTCTTAAAGCAGCAGGTTGCTGCGGACGTTATTTCTTGATTTTCACCTTTTTTATGGTTTTCACAGCAGTCCCGCTCACTGAGCTGGGAGCATACCTTTGTTGATTGCCTCGTTGCTGCAGAAGCGGGCTATCTTCAAGCGGTGGGGTCCTGTCGTGAACTAAAAGTGGTTAACATGCTACCTTGGCAATCTATGTTGTTGGCGGGCAACCGCCTAGCCTTTTAGGCCATGGGGTTTCCTTTGTTTCAACAAATTCTTTAAACAACACTAATTCACACTATGAAGCTTTCAATTCTGTCTTACACCCTGCTAATGGGTCTTTTACTTACTCAAGTTGCCTGTCACCACCATGATGAGGAGGATACTTCCAATCCAGTAGTCACCATCTCTTCTCCCGCCTCTGGCGCTTCCATTGCAGGTGCCGTTTCTATTCAGGGAATGGTAACCGATAATGACCTCCATGCTATGAGCATTACGGTGACCGACGCCGCCGGCACTACTTTGTACGCGAAGCAACCTTCCGTTCACGGAAAAACAGAGTATAGTTTCTCCGAAACCTGGACGCCCGCCAACCTTACTGCAGAAACCCCTGTAACCTTGGTGGTCGAAGCAGAAGACCATGCCGGTAACAAAGGGAATTTTACCCTGAATTTCTCGGTCAAACCTTAAGTGCCCATTAAGTCAAACAAAAGTTGTTAGAGATTTGTTATGTTAGCCCATTCGAACCTTTATTGCGTTGGAATGGGCTTAACTTTGAGCACCTAATCAAACACCCTTCTGGCAGAATTGCCGAGGGAAATTATTTATTGTATGAAAAAGTTTAAACCATCCTTGCTAGTTGCTTTAGCCGTGCTTTCTTTAGCCGGCGCGCTCTCTGCTCAACCGTTTTCCTTGCCCAAACTTGGATATGATTACAAAGCATTGGAGCCACATATTGATGCCCAAACAATGGAGATTCACCACTCCAAACACCATCAGGCTTATGTTACGAATCTGAATAAAGCCCTCGCGGGTACCAAAGCAGAGCAGCTTAGCATGGAGGACCTACTCCTTACTGCAGGCCGCCGCAGCGATGCCGTGCGGAACAATGCAGGAGGCCATTATAATCATCAACTTTTCTGGGAAATCTTAAGCCCAAAGGCACAAACTCAGCCCTCTGGAGCCCTTAAAATGGCCATCGAAAAGCAATATGGTTCCCTCGATAGCCTTAAAAAGCTCCTTACCAATGCCGGTGCTACCCGCTTCGGCTCTGGCTGGGCCTGGTTAATCGTGACCCCTTCCAAACAATTACAGGTCTGCTCTTCGCCCAATCAAGACAATCCGATCATGGATATTTCAAAAGAGCGTGGTATCCCAGTTCTTGGAATCGATGTGTGGGAGCATGCCTATTACCTCAAATACCAAAATAAACGAGGGGATTACCTCAACGGAATCTGGAATGTGCTGGACTGGGGAGTGGTTGGTCAAAAATACGAGGCAGCCCTCAATGATCCACTCCTTTTGCGCATCGAAAAGGATACCTGGCAAGCTTTGAAGGATTTCCACCTGGTCATGGCTCAAACCTTCCACCCAGCCGAGGAGGGCAACTTAAAGCCGATCCGCGAACGCAGTGGCGAAATGCTGGCAAAAGCAAAGAACTTGACTACTTCCGCAATTCCTGCTTCTTTCGATAAAGCCGATATAAAAAAGGCCATCGCTGATCTGGTAGAAGGCGCTCAAAAACTGGATAAAACCATTCGTAAAAAAGGAAAAGATGCCGCCATTACTAAGCAATTAACCGATTTACATGAGGTATTCCATACCATTCAGGGGCTCTGTACGCACTAAATAGTCAAGCCTCCCAGGAAAAACCCTTTCCGCTGGTTCAAAGAAATAGCACTTGCAGTTTCCATAGACCCGCTGAAAGGGTTTTTTTATTCCACCAACCCAAGCTCTTTCTCCCATTTACCAGGATTT
This sequence comes from Chitinophagales bacterium, assembly GCA_046316495.1. Lineage (GTDB taxonomy): Bacteria > Bacteroidota > Bacteroidia > Chitinophagales > Saprospiraceae > M3007. Next base: position 12,047 of record JBKDAM010000023.1, on the reverse strand, counting down.
CTGCCTCCTTGCTCCCGATTACTTCCCGCTTTTCAAGTCCTTTTGTGTACCTTTGTCCTCAATTTTCAATCCATGAATATTCCAAAACGATATCTAGTTACCTCCGCTTTGCCGTATGCCAACGGCCCACTTCATATTGGACACTTAGCCGGCGCTTACCTGCCAGCAGATATTTATGTTCGCTACCTCCGACTCATGGGGCGGGACGTGGTCTTTGTATGTGGCTCTGATGAGCACGGTGCAGCTATTACCGTAAAAGCGAAAAAAGAAGGATGCAGCCCCAAAGAAGTGGTAGACAAATACCATGCAGTATTAAGGGACTCGCTCAAGGGAATCGGGATTCAATTCGATATCTATCACCGCACTTCCGAACCTATTCATTACCAAACCTCTCAGGATTTCTTTCGGACCTTGCTCCAAAACGGGCAGTTTGAAGAAATTGAAAGTGATCAATACTTTGATGAAGCAGTAGGGCAATTCCTGGCCGACCGCTACATTGTCGGTACTTGCCCCAAATGCCAAGCTCCCGACGCATATGGTGATCAATGCGAAAAGTGCGGAAGCTCCCTAAGTCCAAATGAGCTCATCGAACCCAGGTCTACCTTAAGTGGGTCTACTCCCGTCAAGAAACCTACTCGCCACTGGTACCTAAAACTTAATGAGCATGAGGAGTGGCTGCGCAATTGGATCAATACAGGGGTTGGACCCGATGGTAAGACTTTACACCTTCCCTCTGAGTGGAAAAACCACGTAATCGGGCAATGCAATTCCTGGTTGGACGGTGGACTACAACCCCGAGCAATGACCCGTGACCTCGACTGGGGCATTCCTGTACCGCCTGAATTGCCAGGCAGTGAAAATAAGGTGCTCTATGTGTGGCTGGATGCCCCCATTGGGTACATTTCGGCAACTAAACAGTGGGCACTGGACAATGGAAAAGAGTGGGAGCCCTATTGGAAATCAGAAGATACTGCCTTGGTGCATTTTATCGGAAAAGATAACATTGTGTTTCATTGTTTAATTTTCCCAGCCATCCTAAAGGCACACGGAGGCTTCGTGCTTCCCGTAAACGTTCCTGCGAATCAGTTCCTGAACCTGGAGGGCCGAAAACTCTCTACCTCTAAAAACTGGGCGGTTTGGGTTCATGAATTCTTGGCAGAAATGCCTGCAGAGCAAGGGGATGCCCTGCGTTATAATATGGTCCGAAAAATGCCGGAGCAGGCAGACAGTGAATTTACCTGGAAGGGATATCAGGAAACAACCAATAATGAGCTGGTGAATAACCTAGCAAATTTTGTAAACCGTGTACTGGTGCTCACTCAAAAATACTACGGAGGTGTAGTACCTGCTTTCGAGGCAGACTGCTCCTTTCAAAGTGGGTTCCGTCCTGGTGAAACCACTTTGGCAGGTCCTGAACTAGAAGCCTTATCGGCCAAGGTATCTGAAATAGGCAAGCAAATTGAAAGTTATAATTTTAAGGAGGCCCTTCGCTTGCTGATGGAGGTAAGCAGTGCCGGTAATGCCTTGCTTCAATTCAATGAACCTTGGAAAACCATTAAGGAATCACCGGAGTTGGTAAAAGCCGTGCTCGGACTCAGCCTTCAGGTAGTCACCGCCTTGTCTGTGCTGATGCGCCCATTCATGCCAGAGGCCGCATCCCGCCTTCGCAGTATGCTTGCCCTCCCAACCTTCACGGATCAGTCGGAGTGGCAGGTACTTGAAGCCCAATTAGCCAATTCCGAATGGCCGCTTCCCATAGGTCACACCATCGGGGCAGCTGCTCACCTGTTCTCCAGGATACCAGATGAACTGATCGATGCACAAATTGCAAAACTCAATCAAACTCAATCGGAGGTAGCAGCAGCACCTTCCGGCATCCAATACACACCCTTGAAAGAGATGATTCAATACGACGATTTTGCCAAAATGGATATTCGTACGGGTACGATCCTGACGGCTGAAAAAATGGAAAAATCAAAAAAACTCCTGAAACTCCAAATTGACCTCGGTTTTGAACAACGGACCGTGCTCTCTGGAATTGCGGAGCATTTCACTCCAGAAGAAGTGGTCGGGCAGCAAGTCCTCCTCTTGGCCAATCTGGCCCCTCGTCTAATGATGGGGGTCGAATCACAAGGAATGATCTTGATGGCCGAACATCCAGATGGTAAACTCGCCTTTGTGGCTCCAGGGGAGAAATGGCCCAGCGGGATGGGCGTAAAATAATTTAAACAGATGATAGCGCGCTTCTGTACTTCTTTTTTTACGAAACAGGCCTACCTGCTGTTACTGCTGGCCTTCACATCCCCATGGCTGCAGGCGCAAAAGCCTTCCACCCTAAAAAGCCAAGGGGCACAAGCGTTCGACGATCAGCGATGGTCGGAGGCCCTGGAGTACTTGTCTAGGTATCAGGAAATAAAACCGGGTGACCTCGAGGTGCTTTCAAAAATCGGGCAGGCTGCCTACCAGCTTCATCAACCAGAGCTAGCTAAAAAATACCTCGGTTTTGTAACCGGCAGTGGCCGAAATAAGGATCCTTTCGATTGGTACTACCTTGCCGCTACCCACCATGGGTTAATGGAGTGGGAGCAGGCGATCGAGCAGTACAAGCAGTTTCTGCGTAAAACCAGTAGCAGCCATCCTTATCGCGCACATGTGAAAGACAACTTGCTTCGGTGCATGAGCGGGATGAAGGCATTGCCGCACTCAAATGTCGCCTTGGTGGAGAACATGGGATCTTTAGTAAACTCAGCAGGGGATGAATTGGCCCCGCTGCCGTCCATTAACCATTCAGATCGTTTGTATTTTTCCTCCTCTAGAGAAGGGGTTACTGGTGGAAAACGGGACGATGAAGGGTACGAAGATTTGAAACGAGGTCAATGGCCCAGCGATATGCTGGTGACCAATCGCCTTCCATCCGGTTGGGAAGCTCCTCTTCCTTTCAATCCCTTGCAAAATACGGCCCAATACGAAGTGGCCCTGGATTTTACCAATAGGGGTCAGGTGCTGCATTTTTTCCGTGGAAATAACTTGCTTGCGGGGTCTATCCATACCGACACAGCCGGTATTTCTGATGAGTACACCTCCGAGCCCCTTAACGTGCCCGGTCCTTTGTTCCCTGAAATTGGAGATCGCTGCCTGAACTATGTGAATGATAGCATGGTGGTCTTCGCAAGCCAGCGGGAGGGAGGTTTCGGTGGGCTCGACCTTTGGGCTTCCAAAAGGGTACAAGGACGCTGGATGCCCGCTATCAATCTGGGACCCCAAATTAACACTGCCTACGATGAAACTACCCCATTTGTGGCCACCGATGGAAAAACCTTGTATTTTAGCTCCAATCGCACGGATGGAATCGGTGGACTCGATGTGTACCGCGCCGTTTTCAACCCGGAATCTCGAGAGTGGTCCTTGCCTGTAACCATGGGTGTTGGGATTAATTCCCCCGGGGATGATGCGTACTTCCGACTCGGTGCTTCCGGAGAGCTAGCCTACTTAGCATCCAGCCGAATCACCGATAATGTGGGCGGTATGGACTTGTATATGGTGTATTTCAAAGAGCCAGTTGTAGAGCAACTAACGCAACGGGAATTTGCTTTATTTGAGGAGCTTAAAGTGCAGGAAATTACCACCGAAGCGCCTTCACTGGTCACCGCCCCGCTATTTTACAATTCCGATAAAGACTTGTTAAATGAGGGAAATACTGCCCTGCTTCAGTCGGTGCTAACCATCGCCCGTCGTTTTCCAGAAATAAAACTGCTCATTACTCTCCATACCGATGAGACGGGCCCTATGAAGTTTGATCTCTATACAGGCATTAAACGGGCGGAACTTATTGGGAAATACTTAACTTCCAATGGGATAGATCCCGTCCGGCTGGTACTGCGCAGCGCGGGTCCGAGTTTTCCTCTTGCGCGAAATATTATTAATGGGGAGAACAGCAGCCTTGGTCAGTCCCTCAACCGTCGAGTAGAGATAAAGCCGATTCATATTTCCGGAATGCTCCCTTTTGAATATCGGCTAAATCGGCCCGAAATCGCTGAGCAACTCCAGGCAGCCGGCACGGCCCGTCTGGACGATCAGGATCAGGGGCTGTTGTTTAGGGTGCAAATGCTGGTTGCCCGCCAAGTAATCACCTCCGACGTTTTGGGCTTGTTTTCCGATGTGGTGCTGGAGAGTACGCCGGGCTCTGGTGAATACCACTACTTTACCGGTGCCGAACGGCGTTTTGCTGGCGCTGCTGCCCTCCAAAAGGAGGTGGTTGCAGCCGGTTTCCAAAATGCCACAATTGTTGCTTATTTAAACGGTATTCAACTATCCAAGGGAGAAGCCATTGGATTGATGAAAAAATACCCCGATCTAGCCAGCTATATAAGAAGTTAATCTTGGTTTTATTTAAACGAAAAATACTAAACAATGGACTTCGGGTGCTCGTCCACGAAGACTATAGCACTCCCTTAGCCGCTATTAATGTAGCGTTTGATGTGGGTTCCCGGGACGAGCACCCGGAAAAAACCGGCTTCGCCCATCTGTTCGAACACCTCATGTTTGCAGGGAGCTTGCACGTAGAAGATTACGATGAACCGCTGCAAAAAGCAGGGGGGGATAATAATGCCTACACCACCAATGACTATACGACGTTTTATGAGTCATTACCTGCCCAGAACATCGAAACTGCCCTCTGGCTGGAGAGTGACCGCATGCTTTCACTAAATGTGAATAAAAAGTCGCTCGAAGTGCAAAGAAAGGTAGTCGTAGAAGAATTTAAAGAAACCTGTCTAAGCGAGCCCTATGGGGATGTCTGGCACCATTTGAGCGCTTTGATGTACGAGGTGCACCCTTACCGCTGGCCTGTCATTGGACTGGTGCCCGCCCACATCGAAAAAGCCACCTTGGCGGATGTTCGCCAGTTTTACCAACAGTGGTACACGCCTCGGAATGCCGTACTGAGTATTTGTGGTCCGGTGCCTGCGGAGGAAGCGTTTCAATTGGCCGAAAAATGGTTTGGCGACATTCCAGCCGGTCCGGAGTTGCCCCTTCGGGTGTATCCAAAAGAACCCGAGCAAACTGCTCATAGGCAGAAGGTCGTACATGCCCCCAATGCCCCTGTCCCCGCTGTTTTCCTGGCCTTCCGGATGCCCGGCCGATTGGATCCTAATTTTTACCCAATCGATACCATTACGGATGTTTTGGCCGAGGGCCGCTCGTCCAGGCTTTATCAAAGGCTAATGAAGGAGCAGCAACTTTTTTCCCAAATCGATGCGTATGTGACGGCCACGACGGATCCAGGTATGCTGGTGATTGAAGGGCGGCCTTCTGAAGGGGTTTCCCCGGAAGCCGCACTGGCCGCTATTTGGAAGGAACTGGAAGACTTGAAAGCGGTGCCATTGGCGGCTCGGGAGCTGGAAAAAATAAAAAAACGTTTCGAAAGCTCCATCGTGTACTCCGAAGTCAGTATTATGAATAAGGCCCAAAACCTAGGTTTGTTTGAACTGCTCTGTGGGGCTGAGTACATGAACGAGGAAGTAGGTTTTTATCTGGCAATTACACCACAAGATGTCCAAAAAGCGGCTCAAAAGTACCTCCGCCCCGAAAATTCAGTCAGCCTAATTTATCTCCCTGCCTGATTCCTTCGGCGATACAATTGTATCCAAACACCTCTTTTTTCCCACTGTTGTACGAGGTCCCAGTGGGCTTCCAGCTGGGTGTATTCTGGCAAATCAATGTCATTGAAGATATTGGAAGCCAATACCCATTCGTTTTCAGCTAGGTTCAAGGAGGAGAAAAGACGTTGGTCACCATTAAGGAGCAACATTTCCCCGGAGTTCAGGTTGGGAAAGGCGGAACCTACTTTCGAATAGTCGATCTCCAAACTATCGAGGTAGCGCAAGGCCTCTTCTCGAAGTGGATGATAGGATCGGTGGGCGAGGGTAGCATCCCAATCCATGGAGATGCCTTTTGGGTAAATCCATAGATTTCCTGTTATCAAAATGAATCCAATACCGTATCCTAGCCATCGTTTGGTTTTTTCCAGCCAGTTTTGCTCTAGAATGGCACTCCAAACCGCTAAATGAAAAGCCATAAATAGGGGTAAAAAGTAGCGGTGTGCCGATAAATTTGCATAAATAAGGGCGGATGGACTTAAAAAAAGTACTAAACAGCCAACCAATAGCCACCACTCGGCCTTTCCAAGCCGCTTAGCGCGAAAAAATAAGAAGGCAACCAATCCCCATTCTGCAATTCGTCCTAAATCTACCCAGCGCCATCCTACAATGAGGATATTTCTCAAAAAACCACGCCCATCTACGCGTTCAAATGCAGCAGCCCAGGTTGAACCCTCAAAATGCCCAATCCAGCCCGTTGTTTCATAGTGCCAAATCAGGAAGCTAATCCCCAGGATTCCTCCCGGTAAAAAGGGGATCCAAGACCGCAGTAGCTCTTTTCGATCCGCTTGCCGGAAATAGAGCTCCAAGGTTACGCATAAGCCCAAGGCTGCACAGGTCATCATTCCTCGCATGCTGGAGCTGCATAACAGCAGCGCTCCGACCACTACCCAGCTTCGTCTTGCTGCCTTCCAACCCCATACCACCGAGAAAAATCCAGCCGCTACCAAAATATCCGGACTTACCAGGGCCGATTGACCCAACAAAACCGGATCGGCCCATAACAAAACCATCAATAACCACGCCCATTTTTCCTGGCCCACTGCTTTTGCAATTTGAAAAGGCAAATAAACCAATAACCCCAAAAAGGGTGCCATCGCCCAATGACTCACTACCAATGATTTCCCCAAAATAGTCCAAAGCCAAGCTAGGTAATACCCTAACAGGGGCGGATGGCCACTATCTATTTCAATAGGGAGTGGCAGCCATCTCATTCCATTTTCGTAAAAAAAATGGGCATGCTTGGAAGCGAGTTGAACCGTATCCCAAAAAAACGGATCCCCCTGCACCCAAAGGAGAAAAACCAGGAGCGGAATTGCTCGCTGTAGATGTCGACTATCGAATGTCAAATGCAGAACCCAGGGTAATTAATGGTTAATGGTTAATGGATAATTTGGGGGATTTTTAATAGCAAAAGAAGTAGAATGAAGGGAAATTAGGATGAGTACAAGTATGAGTACAGTCAGCGTGTGCGAAAACACACAAAAGCAAAAAACGCTTGAAAACCAAGAAAACTATCGGAAATACGTCAGAAGAGAAAAAAGGGAGAAGAGCCCCAAACCAAAGGTTAATCCATTAACCATTGCAATTAAAAAAGTGCCCGAGACAGGACTTGAACCTGCACAACCTTTAGGGTCAAGGGATTTTAAGTCCCTCGTGTCTACCATTTCACCACTCGGGCGTTTTTTGCGGCGGCAAAGATAAGGTCTTTGCTTGAATTATTTGCACGAAATTTATTTTTGCTGCAATAATTCCTGAAATAAATCGACGTACTGACCAACATGGTACCCGTCGAGGAGTCCATGGTGGACATGGATGGAGACTGGTAGGTTTTTTTACCCGCAGATTCCGTGATTTTACCAAACGTGATCTTAGGAACGCTGTCCGGAAATGCAAAATGCCGAGCGTGCGACAGGGCTGTAAACGATAGCCAAGGTAGGGTGGAGTAGTGGATGATGTGGTCCCTGCCTCCCGCTAATTCCAATCCAGTAGACTGTCGTACGCGTGCTATCTCCGATTCTGCTCCTGTAATAAAATGTTCAAGTACCTCGGTGTACTCTATGTATGAAAAACCAAAGGTGCCATTGGGTCGGTTGATCGTCGGGGAGGCATCAATCCGGTCGTGGATGATCACTTGTTCCGATTGAATTCGATAGCGAAAGGGCTCCAACTGGTTAGCGGCTTTCAAGGAGCAATGTAGGTAGTATAGAAAAAAAGGGAGCTGTCGTTCTTTGGCAAACTGGTAGGCCTGCGTACAATCTACGGTGACGGTGACGCCAAAAAAAGGTTCGGTCATTTGGCGAAAAAAGTCAAAGTGCTCCTGGCGTGGCCAGGTAGAGAGGTCGAGTGTCCGCATGTTAGAGAAAGTTCAAGAGTTCCAGCCGGTGTTCCAGCTGTCGAAACAAAGGATGGTTGATTTGAATGTCCACTTTTTCATGTTCCCAGGTGGTATGAAAGGGTACATGAATGGCATGCCCGCCTAATTGCAGCACAGGAAGCACATCGGATTTGATGGAATTCCCGATCATCATAAATTCATCGGGCTGGATATCTAGATGACGGAGGAGTTTTTGGTAGTCTTTCTCCTGTTTATCGGACATGATTTCGATGTGGTGGAAAAAACGGGCTAGTCCCGACTTTTCGAGTTTTCGCTCCTGGTCCAGTAGATCACCTTTGGTGGCGAGGACCAATCGGTACTTTGGCTGAAGGGCTATCAAAACCTCTTCAACACCCTCTAATAATTCGATGGGCATTTCCAGCATCTCTTTTCCGAGGTGGAGGAGTTGTTCAATACTGCGCGGGCCGATGCTGTACTGGCTCACTCGGAGGGCTGTTTCGATCATCGACAGCATAAAGCCTTTGATTCCGTAACCATACAAAGCGAGGTTATTCATCTCGGTTTTGAAAAGCTCCTGTGCCATGGTATGGGGCGGCAGGAAATCGGACATCAGTTGACAGAATGCCTGCTCTGTCTGACTGAAGTAGGGTTCATTCACCCAGAGGGTATCATCTGCATCGAAGGCAACAACTTTTATGGGCATCTCTTGTTTAAGGTTCTGGTAGTGTAGTGGCCTTAGAAGCCTTATTTATTTCCACAAAGGTAACGCTGTAGGCAGTTTTCGTAACTTGTTGTCGATCCTTTTTGGTACACCTTCATCCTTTTATTATTCGCACCCTATGCTCGGATTTCGTTTTTCAGCTTTAACAGATGATGCGAACTTGGATCCTTTTGATCGGTTGTTCAAAATCTTTCAGGAAGTATTGCTGCACACCGCAGGCGATGTTGGAGAGGCTTTGGCCTGGTTAAACGAGCTAGACCGGCAGTACCGGCTCACCTCGGACGAGTATGGCATGGGAGATTTTCTTCGGGATTTGGAGGAGCGAGGGTACTTGCGGACCAACCGCGAGGGGGATGGTGGCTTGGGTCCTACTCGGAAAATGGAAATTAGCCTACGTCAAAAAAGCCTGGATGATATTTTTGGCGATTTAAAACGAGCCAAAAGCGGACAACATAAGACTGGTTTTGTGGGCAGAGGCGATGAGCTTACTTCTGATTTGAAGCCCTTCGAATTCGGAGATGCACTGGATAAGCTTTCCATGACCAATTCCTTGAAAAATGCGTACATCAACCACGGTATTGATGATTTCAAGCTAACGCAGGAAGATTTAGAGGTGCATGAGACGTATTCACAGAGCCAAATGTCGTCCGTGCTGATGATTGATATCTCGCACTCCATGATTCTTTATGGGGAGGACCGAATTACACCGGCCAAAAAAGTGGCGATGGCTTTGGCAGAATTTATCCGGACGCGTTTTCCTAAAGATACGCTAGATATTTTGGTATTTGGCAATGATGCCTGGCCCATTGACCTAAAAGAAATTCCTTACCTAGAAGTTGGACCCTACCATACGAATACGGTAGCGGGGTTAGAATTGGCCCTTGATTTGTTGCGCAAGCGCCGCAATCCCAACAAGCAGATCTTTATGATCACGGATGGGAAACCAACTTGCTTGAAAATTGGAAAAAACTATTATAAAAACTCCTTCGGACTGGATCGAAAGATTGTGAACCGCTGCCTGAGCCTGGCCATGCGCTGCAAAAAGCTCGAAGTGCCCATCACGACCTTCATGATTGCTCAAGACCCCTACTTGGTGCAATTTGTCGAGGCCTTTACGGAGGCGAACCAAGGGAAGGCCTTTTACTCCTCGCTGGAGGGATTAGGCTCGTTTGTTTTGGAAAGCTATAAAAAGCGCAAGCGAAAAAAATAGTGGCGCCAACGGCGCCACTTCCCGATTAGTTGAGCTTATCCATATAGCTGGATGGGTCTGCCTTGAAGCTTTCTTTGCAGTGCTCAGAGCAAAATCCATATACTTTTCCCTCATGGTGGCAGGTGTCGGTATAGCTGGGCGCTACTTCCATACCACAAACAGGGTCTTTTGAATTATCAAATTGGATGCTGGAGGTTTCAGTAGCGGCTCCAGCTTCTTTTTTCGGAGTTTCGTTCGACTGGCATGCTGCGAAAAGCAGTAAAAATGCGGTGGTGCTGAGTACAAGTTTCATAAATAATTGAATTAATAACAGTTTAAAGCTATTCTATACAAAGTTAGGCTTTAGAAAATCAGTGGTTTCGGGAGGTAATGTTTGAAATAGATACGTGCGTATTTTTAATACCCCTCCTTCTTTGTTTGGGTACCTTTCCATCCTAAGTATCCTAAACAGGGATGTTCAATAACATTCCTTGGGACAATTCTTTTTAGGCCTCCAAGAGCAACCCTAACAAGTCTCCCGCTGCTTTTGCCACCACCGTTCCAGGGCCAAATATAGCAGCTGCACCGGCCGCTCTCAGGAACTCATAATCTTGCTGTGGGATGACCCCACCTACTACCACTAAGATATCTCCTCGGCCCAGTTTCTCTAGTTCAGCGATGACTTCTGGGACCAGGGTTTTGTGTCCTGCTGCCAGCGAAGAGATACCAAGGATATGAACATCGTTTTCAGCAGCCTGTCGGGCGGCCTCTTCGGGGGTTTGGAACAAAGGGCCTAGGTCTACATCGAATCCCAGGTCGGCGAAAGCAGTGGCGATGATTTTGGCACCGCGGTCATGGCCATCTTGACCTAGTTTGGCGACCATGATTCTTGGGCGACGCCCTTCCTGTTGGGCGAACGTATCGGCTAGGGCACGGGTACTTTCGAAGGCGCTGTTATTCGACATTTCTTTTGCAAAAACACCGGAAACGGTGCGATGATTAGCGGCGTATCGACCGAAGGCAGATTCCATGGCATCTGATATTTCTCCCAAGGTGGCGCGGATCCGGGCAGCTTCAACCGCCAGTTCAAGGAGGTTGCCAGAGCCGGTTCCCGCAGCTTGTGTAAGGGCAGCCAGCGCAGTTTGCACGGCAGCCTGATTTCGGTTCGCTCGTACTTGTTGGAGTCGGTTGATTTGCGCCTCCCTTACGGCAGTATTATCTACTTCGAGGATTTCGAAGGCGGCATCTTCTTTTACCTGGAAAATATTGACACCCACTATTTGTTCTTTTCCTGCATCAATTCGGGCTTGTTTTTGCGCTGCAGCTTCTTCGATTCGAAGTTTTGGAAGTCCTTCTTCGATGGCCTTAGCCATGCCACCCATTGCTTCCACCTCTTCAATTAATTTCCATGCTTTTTCGACCAGCTCTTCAGTGAGCTGTTCTACATAATAGGAGCCAGCCCAAGGGTCGATGGAATGGGTGATCCCGGTTTCTTTCTGTATGAAAAGTTGGGTGTCCCGGGCTATTTTAGCGGAAAAATCGGTGGGCAAGGCAATGGCTTCATCAAATGAGTTGGTGTGCAGGCTCTGGGTCCCTCCCAAAACAGCGGCTAAGGCCTCAATGGTGGTTCGGGCCACGTTATTAAACGGATCTTGTTCCGTAAGCGACCATCCAGAAGTTTGGCTGTGAGTCCGTAGCGCCAGTGATTTTTCACTTTTAGGATGAAACGATTGTACCAGTTGTGACCAAATGATTCTGGCGGCCCTCATTTTGGCTATTTCCCGAAAATGATTCATTCCAATCCCCCAAAAGAAGGAGAGTCGGGGTGCAAAATCATCAATATCCAAGCCTGCTTTCAGTCCGGTTCGGATGTATTCCAATCCATCGGCAAGGGTGTAAGCGAGTTCCATTTCTGCCGGTGCCCCCGCTTCGTGCATGTGGTAGCCGGAAATAGAGATGGAATTAAACTTGGGCATATTTTTAGAGCAATACGCAAAAATATCCCCGATGATTCGCATGCTGGCAGCGGGTGGATAAATGTAGGTATTGCGCACCATAAATTCCTTCAGGATATCGTTCTGAATGGTACCAGAAAGTTGCTGAGGAGTGACGCCTTGTTCTTCTGCGGCCACGATATAGAAG
>JBKDAM010000022.1:0-17995 GCA_046316495.1 Chitinophagales bacterium | reverse complement strand
GGTGGGTTTTTTTGGGGAGATTTCATTTTTTTAAGTGTTTGAATAGTAGTGAGTTGTGTTGTTTAGGGGGTTATTTTTGTTGATAAAAAAGGCCTTTTGGGGGTTGGATAGCTGTCTGGAAGGTCTTTTGGAGAGGCCCCCATCTTTGTATCACTTTTTCATGATGTAGATATACAACAGGGCAGTTCCCCGCTTGGCAAACGAGTCAGGCGGGGAACCGTTTTTTTAATGGTTAATGATTAATGATTAATGATTGGGTTTTGATATACATGGATGGCTTTAAAGGGGGGAGTGATAAAGCCGTAACTTTTTAGCAACTTTGCGGGGTCTATTTTAGTTTTTCAGAGTATTATGACCAATAAAGAGATCGCCAATGCCTTTGATACGTTGGCCAACCTGCTGGAGTTGCATGGGGAGAATGAGTTTAAGATCAAATCGTATCGCAATGCCTATCTGACCCTCCGGAAGCTGGACCGTCCGGTCAGTGAGCTGCCGGAGTCGGAATTGAAGGGGATTAAAGGGATTGGGGTGGCCACTGCGGCTAAAATCATCGAATTGACATCGACGGGAGCCATGGATGCTTTGGAGTCCATCTTGCGGGAGACGCCGGCTGGTGTGGTAGAAATGCTGGATATCAATGGTTTTGGCCCCAAAAAAGTGCGCTCCGTCTGGAAGGATATGGGGATTGAAACCATTGGTGAACTGTGGTATGCCTGCAATGAAAACCGATTGGTGGAATACAAGGGCTTCGGCTTGAAGACACAGGAGGATTTGCGCAAGCGCTTAGAATACTATCAGCGGAGCAAAGGGAAGCTACATTGCGATACGGCCGAGCAGATTTCAGCAGCGCTTGGCGCGCGGATTACAGCTGCTTTGCCGGGTGCTTTTGTCGCCCCGGTGGGCATGGTTCGCCGAAAAAATGAAGTGGTGGACCAAGTAGAATTGTTAGTAGGTTACAACGGAGAAGTAACGGCCGCTTTTGATGGGGTAGAGCTGCGCCTTGAAGCATCGGAGGCAGGTCAGTTGCGAGCCGTGACCGCTGATGGTACTCAGGTAATCCTTTATAAGTGTCTGGCAGAGGAATTTGGTTCTAAGTTGTTTCAATATACAGGGCCTGCTTCGTTTGTATCGGATTTTGTGGCGCGGTTTCCAGGTCAATCGTTTAAGGGGCTGCGGATGGAGCAGGAGGTGTTTGAAAAAGTAGGCTTGCCGTACGTGGTGCCAGAGTTGCGGGACCGCCCAGGCATTCTGGACCTGGCGACTACTGGGCAGTTGCCCGACTTGATTACAGCGGAACAATTACAGGGGGTTTTGCACGTGCATACCGATTGGAGTGATGGTTTACACAGCTTGGAGCAGATGTGCGCAAGGGCGCGCGACCTGGGGTATTCCTATATTGGGATTACGGACCATAGCAAGTCGGCTTTTTATGCCAATGGTCTGCAGATCGAGCGTTTAGAACGGCAGTGGGAGGCCATTGATCGTCTGAATGAGCAGATGGGTTCCTTTCGGATTTTGAAGGGGATTGAGAGTGATATTTTGAATGACGGGAGTTTGGACTACCCGGAGGAGTGGTTAAGCCGATTTGACTTTATTATTGCTTCGGTGCATTCTAACCTAAAGATGTCGATGGAGAAGGCGACTGAGCGAGTGGTTCGAGCCATTGAAAATCCGTATACGACTATTTTGGGGCATCCTACGGGCCGGCTATTGCTAAGTCGGGAGGGTTACCCTTTGGATTGGGAGGCTGTGATGGATGCTTGTCAGCGTTGTGGGGTAGCGATTGAGTTAAATGCGCACCCTTATCGGTTAGACATTGACCACACCTTAATTCCACAGGCGCTTGCGCGGGGAATCAAGATTAGCATTAACCCGGATGCGCACAGTTTGGATGGATTGGAGCATGTGCGGTATGGTTTACAGATTGCCCGTAAGGGTGGTTTGACGGCTTCTAGTTGTTTGAACGCCTATTTACCGGAGCAATGGGGCAGCTGATTTTTTTAATTGGTATGATGGGCAGTGGGAAGTCGTACTGGGGTAAGCGGCTTTCGGAGGCATACGATTGTCCGCTGGTTGACTTGGATAGCTGTATTGAGCGGGGAGAAGGGGAGTCGATCTCTAGTTTGTTTGAGCGGAGGGGGGAAGCTGTTTTTCGGGCGCTTGAGGGTAGTTATTTGCGTATTTTACTGGATAAGGAAGGGCCTTTAGTGGTGTCAACTGGAGGAGGAACGCCTTGTTTCTTCGATAATATGTCGTTTATGAACCGACATGGGCGTACTGTTTGGCTGGATGTTTCTCCCGGCATACTAGCACAGCGTTTGGTTGCCGACGGTAATAGTCGGCCGTTGCTATCGGGAGTAGGGGAGGGGCAGTTGCTTTCTTTTTTGGAAAATAAGTTGGAAGAACGCGCGTTTTGGTACAGCCAGTCAGATGTTCGCTTGGCTTGGGATGCTGTTGGTGGGGAGGATGCTTTTTGGGCGGCACTTTCGCTGGCGGTTTTTCCAGCATTAAGCAGCTCTGTTCCTGGTCGCGCTTCTTATTAATACGTGTTATTAAATGGTTAAACGGTTTTTTGGCTTTTTAAACCGAGTTTTATGGCATGGTTTTTACCATCGAATGGGTACAATGAATAGAAACTTCTTCTTTACTGTGTTGTTATTAAGTGCGGTTCAGTTGTCCGCACAACGGGTGGTGTCGTTTGATGAATTGTCGGTACGTTTAAAAACGGAGAGTGATACCCTTTATTTGGTAAATTTTTGGGCGACTTGGTGTGCTCCTTGCGTAGCGGAGTTGCCTTATTTTGAAGCCTTGCACGAGAAGTACCGCGACCGTCCATTCAAGGTGTTGTTGGTCAGTCTGGACTACAAGTCGCAAGTAGCCAAACGGGTATCTCCATTTATTCAAGCCAACCACATTCAGTCGGAGGTGGTTGTTTTATCGGAAAAAGATCCGAATCGGTGGTTGCCGAAGGTGAGTGAAGAGTGGACGGGGGCTATCCCGGCTACGTTGGTTTTTGATAAATCGAGGCGGGTTTTTCTGGAGCAATCCTTTGAGAGTTTGCGGGATTTGGAGCTTGTTTTACAACCTTTTTTAGCACCATAAATCGTTTTTTTTATGAAAAATGTACTTTTAATGCTGTTAGCAGTGGTTTTTCTCCCTGCTTTTTCTGTACTCAATACGGGGTACAACATTGGTGATACGGCTGCTGATTTTCGTTTAAAGAATGTGGACGGGCAGTTGTACAGTTTGTCGGACATAAAGGATGCCAAGGGTTATGTGGTGGTTTTTACTTGTAATGTTTGTCCTTATGCCAAGGGCTATGAGCAACGGATTATTGATTTGCACAAGCAGTATGCTCCGCAGGGATATCCGGTGGTAGCGATTAATCCGAATGATCCAGCAGTGCAGGCAGGAGATAGTTTTGAGGAGATGCAAAAATTGGCTAAAGCACATTCGTATCCATTCTTGTATTTATTTGACGAAAAGCAGGAAGTGTATCCGCTTTATGGTGCAACCAAGACACCGCATGTGTTTTTATTGGATAAAAACCGCGTAGTGAAGTACGTTGGGGCCATTGATGACAGTCCGGAAGATGCGGCTGGAGCGGAGGTGCACTACCTGGCCAATGCGATTGAGGCTTTGAAAATGGGAAAAGATCCGGAGCCTTCCGTTACTCGGGCAATTGGCTGCGGCATTAAGAAGAAAAAATCATAAGGCCATACCTTGAAATTTTATATCTTTGCGGCCTGAAATTTAGAGTTGATGCCAAACTAAATTTCGTTCACTTCGTTAAGATTATCCATTTTAAACAATAATTTATGTCATCAGAAACGGCAGCTCGCCCAAAATACAAAGTAAAAGATATTAATTTAGCCAATTGGGGCCGAAAAGAGGTTCGTTTGGCTGAGGCAGAAATGCCAGGTTTAATGGCCTTGCGCGAGGAGTTTGGCCAATCCAAACCGTTGCAAGGCGCGCGCATTGCAGGTTGTTTGCACATGACCATTCAGACGGCGGTTTTGATCGAGACCTTGGTAGAATTAGGTGCGGAAGTATCTTGGTCTTCTTGTAATATTTTTTCTACGCAAGACCATGCGGCAGCGGCTATTGCAGCAGCTGGGATTCCAGTATATGCCTGGAAGGGAATGAATGCAGAAGAGTTCGACTGGTGCATTGAGCAGACCTTGTTTGCCTTCAGCGATGGCCAGCCTCTAAATATGATTTTGGACGATGGTGGGGACTTGACCAACATGGTTTTGGACCAGTATCCGGAGTTGGTGGCAGGGATCAAAGGCCTTTCGGAGGAAACCACGACGGGTGTTCACCGTTTATACGAGCGGGTGGCGAAGGGTACTCTTCCGATGCCTGCGATCAATGTGAACGATTCAGTAACCAAGTCCAAGTTTGACAACAAATACGGCTGTAAAGAGTCACTAGTAGATGCTATTCGCCGTGCGACTGACGTGATGTTGGCGGGTAAGGTAGCGGTAGTGGCTGGTTATGGTGATGTGGGCAAGGGTTCTGCTGCTTCGTTGGCAGGCGCTGGCTGTCGGGTCATTGTAACGGAGATTGATCCTATCTGTGCCCTTCAGGCGGCAATGGACGGATTTGAGGTGAAAAAAATGGAAAATGCGATTCCACGCGCTAATATTGTTGTAACCGCTACGGGCAACTGCAATATTGTAACAGGCAAGCACTTTCAGTTGATGAATGACAAAACCATTGTGTGCAATATTGGCCACTTCGACAATGAAATCGATATGGCCTGGTTGAACCAGCATCATGGTGCCAGCAAAGTGGAGGTGAAACCACAGGTGGATTTGTATGATGTAAACGGAAAAGACATTATTGTATTGGCAGAAGGCCGGTTGGTCAACCTGGGTTGTGCTACGGGTCACCCTTCGTTTGTGATGTCTAATTCCTTTACCAACCAGGTATTGGCGCAGCTGGAAATCTGGCAGCACGCTGATCAGTATGAAAATAAAGTGTACACCTTGCCTAAGCACCTGGATGAAAAAGTAGCTCGCCTGCACCTCGCTAAAATTGGCGTAGAGCTGGAAGAGCTGTCTACCGAGCAGGCAGAGTACATTGGTGTGAAAGCAGAAGGACCGTTTAAGCCGGAGTATTATCGGTATTGATTTTTGCCCCGCAGGCGTAGCCCCGCAACGCTTGCGGGGCACGCTTGCGGGGCAACGATCGCACCCCCGCAAGCGTTGCGGGGTTACATATCTGCCCGCAAGCGTTGCGGGGTTACATCTATCTATTATGATCAATCCAATAACAGTTACCGCGTTAGTTGCGGCTCCAATGGATCGGGTATGGGCTTGCTGGGTTCAACCGGAGCATATTACCCAGTGGAATCAGGCTTCGGCCGATTGGCATTCACCATCAGCGGAAAACGACCTTCGTGTTGGGGGGCAGTTTTGTTTTCGGATGGAGGCCAGGGATGGCAGTATGGGTTTTGATTTCCGGGGGACGTACCAGGAGGTGGTTCCTCAGGAGCGTATTGTTTACACCATAGAAGATGGTCGAAAGGTTGATATTCGTTTTACGCAGGAGGCTGATCAGGTGCGGGTGGTAGAAATGTTTGAGCCGGAGAACGAGAATGCTCCTGAGTTACAGCAGGCGGGATGGCAGGCTATTTTGGATCATTTTGCGCAGTACACCGCGGCCTTGGAGGGTCGGTAATTACGGTGCTCCGCCTCTTCTGACGGCGTATTTTCCAAATCGGTTTCGGATGTGGTCCATGGCATCGAGTAGCCGTGCTTCTTTTTCGGTATCATCGAAAAGGTTGAGTTGGCTGTGTCCGCTCACCAAGGCGCTAAAGCGCACCCCCACGAGTCGCAGGGCTTGCCTTCGTTCATAGAGATTTTGGAAGAGGTGCAGCGCTTGTTGGATCAAGGGGCCATCTTGTGCGGTATAGGGGATACGTGCTTGTTTGGTGTAGGTATTAAAATCTGCGTAGCGCAATTTAACCGTGACGCAGGCGGTCAGTTTGTTTAGCCCCCGTAATTCATAGGCCAGTTGGGTCGTTTGTTGTCGGAGTTGGTCTTGTAAAAAGCGCAGGTCGATGGTATCGGAGTAGAAGGTGCGCTCGGAGGAGATGGAGTCTTGCTCACGGTAGGGTACGACTGGTGTGTGGTCTTCGCCGCTGGCCTTTTTCCAAATGAGCAGTCCTTGTTTTCCGAACTCTCGTTCTAGTAGCCGAGGAGGTAAAGCGCTGAGGGTGTAGCAGGTTCGCACGCCCATCAGGGCCAGTCGACGTTCAGTTTCTTTGCCGACGGAGGGAATTTTGCCGACTGGCAGTGGTGCTAGAAATTGTTTTTCGGTGCCTGCGGGGATTAGTTTTTGGCCATTGGGTTTGGCTTCCCCGGCCCCTACTTTGGATACGGTTTTATTAATGGAGAGTCCGAACGACAGTGGAAGGCCGGTTTCCCGGATAATTCGTTGGCGGAGTTCTTGGCTCCATTTCCAGCAGCCGAAATACCGGTCCATGCCACTGAGGTCGATGTAGAACTCATCGATGGAGGCTTGTTCGAAGGGGGGGGCTTGGTCTTCGATGATTTCGCGGACGAGGGCAGATTGTTTGGAGTAGGCTTCCATATCGCCTCGGAGGACGATGGCATCTGGGCAGAGTTGGAGGGCTTGGCGCATAGGCATTGCGGAGCGGATACCGAAGGTTCGGGCTTCGTAGCTGCAGGCAGCCACCACGCCGCGGTTGCTGCTTCCACCGATGAGGAGTGGTTTTCCTCGGAGCTGGTCATTGCGCAGGAGTTCGACGGCGACGAAGAAGGCGTCGAGGTCCAGGTGTAGGATGGAGCGGTCGTTAAAGTGTTCAGGCATAATACAGTGGGCGGTTTTTTTATTGGACGTATCGTTGATCGGTTTGGTAGGGAAGTCGGTGCATTTCGAAGACTTCCAGGGTGACGAATCCGAAGTCGGAAGTAAGGCGTCCGCGGAGCCGGTAGACCCCTCGTCCGCGGAAGGGGTATTGTTTGATTGCATCCGGGAAGTGTACGGTATCGCAGAACTGGCCTTCTTGGTCGAGCCAGGTACCGAACTGCATCAGATCGCCTTTGGTAGTACGGGTTTCTTTTCGGCACACATAGTAGCCGGTGAGTTGTACGATTTCGGAGACATGGTCGGTCCATTTTCGGGCGGGCAGTCCGTATCCTTTTTCCAGTTCTGTTTTTTCCACCATATCAAAAGGGGAACACAGGGGGAACCCCAGTAGTTCCAATTCGTCGAAGGCTTGATCGAGCGGGTGTTCGCTGAGTTCGGGGAGGGTATACGTTTCGTGTTCTTCTTCAAACAGCAGAGGGGTTCCCACTTGCAGATCGGGGTTGAGGACCCGGCTTTTTTCCCAGAGCAGTGCTCCTTTTTTTAGTTCGGTAAAACGGAAGGCTCCGATTCGGATCAGGAGGTCGAGTTGGGACGATTTGACCGGTACACGGCGGACGAAGTCGTCGAGGGATTGGAAGGGGCCGAATTCTTTGCGTTGTTGTTCGATGAGCTGGGCGGTGTGTGATTCGAGGCCTCGCAGGTGGATAAATCCGATATAGATATCTTTTCCTTGGATATAGGTGAGGTGGTTGCTATGGTTGACGCAGGGGGCGTGGATAGTGGCGCCTGCCATACGCGCTTCGTGTACATAGTATTCGGTGTGGTAGAATCCGCCGAAGTTATTGATGACGGCCACCATAAATTCGAGGGGAAAATAGGTTTTGAGGTAGAGGCTTTGGAAGGATTCGACGGCGAAGCTGGCGGAGTGCGCTTTACAGAACGAGTATCCGCCGAAGCTTTCTATTTGTCGCCAGACCTCCTGGCTTAGGCTTTCCGGGTATTTTCGGGCGGCGCACTGGTCGAAGTAACGTTGTTTTAGACGGGCGAAGGCTTCGGAGGATCGTTTTTTGCCCGTCATCATACGCCGCATGACATCTGCTTCGTCCAGTCCTAGTCCAGCGAAGTGGTGCAATATTTTCATAACATCTTCTTGGTAGACCATTACGCCGAAGGTTTCGGAGAGGTGTTCTTGAAAGACGGGGTGTGGGTATTCGAAGGCATTGGGTTGGTGGTATCGTTGGAGGTAGGCGCGCATCATTCCTGAGCTGGCGACGCCGGGTCGGATGATACTGCTGGCGGCGACCAGGTGTATGTAGTTATCGCAGCGTAGTTTGCGGAGCAGTCCTCGCATAGCGGGGCTTTCGATATAGAAGCAGCCCATGCACTGGCTGCTGCGGAGTTTTGCCCGCACTTTTTCATCGTTTTTGAGTCGCTCGACATCGTGTATATGTACGATTTGGCCTTGATTTTCTTGTACGAGGGTGATACAGTCTTTGATATGGCCTAGTCCACGTTGGCTGAGCACATCGAATTTATGGAAACCCCAGTCTTCGGCGCCGTACATATCGAAGTGGGTGATGGGGAAGCCCTTGGGCATTTTTTTGAGGGCGGTTTGGTGGTGCAGGGGTTGTTCGGAGATAATAATGCCTCCGGCATGGATGGAGAGGTAGTTGGGGAAGTTGATTAGTTGTTGGCCGTAATGGAGGATATGTTTGGTCCAGGGGTGGAGGTTGGAGTCATCGAGGGGGAGGCCCCGTTTTTGGGCGGTGGCGTATTCGAGGATGGCTTCTATTTCGCTGGGTTGTAGTCCGAGTGCTTTACCGAGTTCGCGGAGGACGGCATCTTGTTGGAAGGTGCTGTAAGTAGCGAGCAGGGCGGTGTGTTCGCGGCCGTACCGTTTGAAGATATAGTCGGTCACATCGTTGCGTTCATCCCAGGAGAAGTCGATATCGAAGTCTGGGGGGGAGCTGCGCTGGGGGTTAATGAAGCGTTCGAAGTAGAGGTCTAGTTCGAGGGGTTCGACATCGGTGATAAAGAGGCAGTAGGCGACGATGGAGTTGGCGCCGCTTCCGCGGCCGACGTGGTGGTAGCCGGCGGTTTGGGCGTATCGGATGATATCCCAGGTGATGAGGAAGTAGGCGCCGAAGTCCATTTCTGCGATTACGGTGAGTTCTTTTTTGATGCGTTCTTGTGCTTTTCGGTGGTTGGGGCCGTAGCGTCGCAGGCTACCTTCTTGGGCTAGTTTGGAAAGGAGTTGGAGGTCGCCCTCTTTGGAGCCGGTATAGGCTTGGCGGTTGAGTTGGAGTCCGGTTTGGGCGGTAAAGGAGCAGGATTCGAGTATTTTTTGGGTGTTTTGGAGTATTTTAGGGAATCGGGTAAAGGCTTGATGGATCTCTGGGATGGATTTGGGGTATTCATCGGCTTGGGCGAGTTCGACTTGATCGAGTTTAGTGACCAGGGTATTGGCATCGATGGCTCGGAGGAGTTTATGGATGCGGTATCCTTCGTTATGGAGGAAGGTGATGGGTTGCCAGACCACGAGGCGGTTGGCGTGTTGTTGGTAGAGGGAAAAGGGGAGTTGGTTGACCTGGCTAGGGCGGATACCGAGGAACTCGTTGGGTCGGAAAAGGTGTAGGGGTTTGACGGTATGGGGGTAGATGATGTAGACTTGGTCCAGTGGGGGAGGGGTTACTGGAAGGGTTTTGGAGTTGAGGTCGTGTTCGGTGAGGAGTTGGCAGAGTTGGGACCACCCGTGGTTATTTTGGGCGATTCCGATAAAGAGTAGTTGGTGTTGATCGTTTCTGAATTCGATACCGAGGATGGGTTTGATTTTTTGCTCTTGGCATTTTCGGGTAAATTCGAGGGCGGCGGAGGTATTGTTGATATCGGTGAGGGCGAGGGTGGTGGCGCCTTGGTTGGCGGCGGTTTGGACGAGTTGTTGGGGGGAGAGTGTGCCGTACCGCAGGCTGAAGTAGGAGTGTGCGTTGAGGTACATGGTGGCGAATATCGATTGGGTATTGAATAAGAAGAGTAGGCGCAAAAATACATTTTGTTTTAAATTTAAGATTTATTTAAAACAAATAATTTTAAATTTAATGGGTATTGGCGGATGCGGAGGTGTTTTTTGGAGGGCGGTATAAATCTCAACAATTCATTTTCATTTTTTATGAAATTGGTTCTTGAAAATGTATTTTATTGATAAATTTCCTCTTTTAGTTCTAATTATTATAATAAATTTTTTCGAAAAAGTTATTTTTTTCAATGAAAAATAAAAAAAATAATTTTTTCGAAAAAATTAAGGAAGAAAGCTGTCTTGGGACGCGATAAATGGTAGGCTTGCCTTGGTACTGAAGGAGAGGACTATAATTTACATATTTGTGTTAATGAAATTAATAATATATATAATATTGATTTTAAGAATATTTCAGTCTAAACAAATCTTAAAAATAATTATATTTTCAGAGGCGTTCATTTTTTATGCTCATTTAGAATATTGAACCTAATTATTCAATAAATTTGTCGCCATTTTTGTATTATAATCTCATATCATGATAAAAGTTTGTTCTACACTTTTAGCGCTCTTTGCGCTATCTGCTACTGCTGTTTATGGGCAGCTTAGCGGAACGAAAACAATTCCTGGGGACTATGCCTCGCTTTCGGCAGCAGTCTCTGCATTAAACACCCAAGGCGTTGGTGCCGGTGGTGTTACCTTTAATGTCGCGGCGGGTTATACAGAGACCTTGACGGGCAAAATTACCCTGACAGCGACGGGTACTGCATCCAATCCCATTGTTTTTCAGAAGTCGGGCGCAGGAGCTAATCCTGTGTTGACGGCTTATGTTGGCACAGTGGCGACTCCTTCTGTGGTGGCGGATGGTTTCTTTGTCTTGGCGGGAAGCGATTACGTTACTATTGATGGCATTGACTTGCAGGAAAGTGCAGCCAACACCACCACTACTACGGTGATGGAGTTTGGTTATGGTCTATTTAAGGCCAGCGCGACCGATGGTTGCCAGAACAATGTGATCAAGAACTGTACGATCACGTTGAACCGCCTTCAGAACACCGGTTGGACGGCTCCAGGGCACAACGGTTCTACGGGGATTGCCGTATTGAACGGTTTGCATACGGCGACGGGTGCGGTGACGGTGACGGCGGCTTCGGGAACCAACTCCAACAACCAGCTTTTCTCCAATACCATTCAGAACTGCAATGCGGGGGTGGTGCTTGTGGGGTTTGCGGCGACTACAGGGGTAGGTCCTACTCCTGATCCAGCTACGTTTTTGGGCGATTTGAACAACAACGTGGGTGGTAGCTCTGCAGCGACGGGGAATACTATTTTGAACTTTGGGGGTGCGGCTGCGGCTTCTAATCCTGCCACTGGTATTTTTATGAACAGCCAGTGGAGTTCAAATTGTTCCTACAACACCATCAACAACAACAATGGTAGTGGGGTGAACCACGTGAGTACCTTGAGGGGTATTTTCTTGAACTCTTCTTCCACTTCTGCTAATGCAAACTGCAACAATAACACGATTACGATTCGTGGAGGCGGAACTACCAGTCAGGTCGCTATGATTGAGAGTGGATTTGGTGGTACTGCAGCGGGAAACACCGTTAATATCAACAACAATACGTTGACAGGTGATTATTTGACGGCTACTACAGGAGTGTTTTATGGTATTTTTAACAATGGAGTGGCTCCTGCAACCCTTAACATTTTGAACAACGCGGTTAGTAACCTTACTTACAGCGCGGTGTCTTTAACAGGTACAGGTGCTGTTTATCCTATTTATACGACGGGATCTGCTGCTACTGCTACCTTTAACATTAATGGAAACACGGTAAGCAACGTTGCTCGTACGGGAACTACCGGAGGAACCACGATTGGTATTTTTGTTTCTGCGGGCACCACCGGGATGGCGGTGAATGTCAACAACAACAACGTGAGCAACCTGAGCATAGACGGTACGGGTAGCTCCAGTATTATGTACGGTATTCAGACTTCTACTGGTACTATTGTTAATAATGGCAATACCATTAATAACTTGCAGTGTTTGAAGACGGCGGGTACCGGTACATTGTACGGTATATATAATATTTCCTCTCCGGTTAACGAGACCTATAATAATAATACCATTAGTAACCTGACGCATGCGGGTACTGGTACAGTGTATGGTTTGTACGCTTTCACCACAACGGGCGTTCGTACAGTGCAAGGGAATACGATTTTTAATATTAGCGGTGCGGGAACGACTGTGGCTGGTATGGCCATGTCTTCTAGTTCACCTACCATCAATAACAACAAGATTTACAACGTCCAGAGTACCTCTTCCGGTGCTCCAACGGTGTCAGGTTTGCTCATCACCTCCTTAGGTACTTCCGGGGTAGCGAATGTGTACAATAATCTGATTGGGGATATTAAGGCGCCCAATGCGGTGTCTACCACCTCTCCTAGCGTGCGTGGTATTAATCTTACGACGACTACCAGCAGTGCTACCCTTAACCTGACGCACAATACGGTCTGGTTAAACGCCTCCTCCTCAGGAGCGACGTTCAGCACTGCAGCGCTTTTTGCAACTACTTCAACGACGGCTACGACGTCTAACTTGGTACTCAAGAACAATATTTTTGTCAACAACTCCACTCCGGCAGGTTCAGGTGTGGCGGCAGCTTACTGGCGCTCTTCTTCTGCATTGAATAACTACGATGTGAGTTCCAATGCGAACCTGTTTTTTGCAGGTACGCCATCGGCTACCCGGCCAATCTTGTACGATGGAACTACCGCGACACAGACCTTGGCTGATTTCAAGGTGTTGGTAGCGCCTCGGGAGTCTGTTTCGATTACTTCCAATCCATCTTTTGTGAGCACCAGCGGGGCGAGTGCTTCCTTCTTGCACATCGACCCAACCGTTGCTACTCAGATTGAGAGCGGTGGTATCCCAAGTTCCATCACAACGGATTTCGATGGAGATACCCGGAACGCTTCTACTCCAGATATTGGAGCGGATGAGTTCAGTGGTATTGGAATTGACTTGAATCCTCCAGTGATTTCGTTTACGCCTTTAGCGGGTAACTGTGCTGCCGGCGCTCTTACGCTGACCGCTACCATTACGGATGCGAGTGGTGTACCGACCTCTGGTACGGGATTGCCTGTGTTGTACTGGAAGCTAAACTGGGTCGGTACCTATACCGCCTCTACCGGCACTTCGTTGGGCAGTGATCAGTATTCCTTCTCTTTGGGAGCTGGGTCTGTAACAGGTGATTCTATCTATTACTACATTGTAGCACAAGACAATGCTATGACGCCCAATGTGGGAGCATTTCCTGCAGGAGGAGCTGCTGGCTTTACTAGCAACCCACCAGCAGTGTCAACACCTCCTACTAGCCCGTTGTCGTATGCAAACTTGCAATCCTTGTCAGGTACCTATACTGTAGGTGCGGGGGGCAACTACGCTACTTTGACAGCTGCAGCAGCTGATTATAATAATAAGTGTCTTAGCGGACCAGTAGTATTCAGCTTGATTAATGCTACTTATGATGCAGCGGAGACTTTCCCGATCAACTTTAACGTGAATGCCTTTGCTTCCAGCGTTAATACCCTTACGATCAAGCCTGCGGCAGGTAATACAGCGGTAATCAGTGGGTCCTCTACCTCTTGCATCATTGCCTTGAATGGAACGGATTATGTGACCATTGATGGTTCTAATTCCGGAGGTGCTGATCGCAACCTGAGCATCCTTAATACCAATACGGCTACCAATACCGCAGTTATTTGTATAAAAAGTTTGGGCGTAGGCTTGGGTGCTACCAATAATACGATCAAAAATTTGAATATCACGGCAGGGGAGATCGGTTCTACGACCTCCATTAATACCTTTGGTATTCACGTAGCGGGCAACGCAGCTATTAGTAGTTCTGCTACGGGTTCAGACAATGACAACCTGACGATTCAGAACAATGTGATCAAGAAAGCGCGTTATGGTATTTATGCACGTGCCAATGCTGGATCTGCCAATGATGGCCTGGTAATTACGCAGAATATCATCGGTTCTGAAAATGCTTCTGAATATGTTACCTTCCGCGGTTTGGATATCA
Source organism: Chitinophagales bacterium (assembly GCA_046316495.1). Taxonomy (GTDB): domain Bacteria; phylum Bacteroidota; class Bacteroidia; order Chitinophagales; family Saprospiraceae; genus M3007. Next base: position 4,057 of record JBKDAM010000022.1, on the reverse strand, counting down.
CGTATGCGGAAGCCCCATTGGTTTCAAGAAACTCCATCTTTAATTTGAAGCAGGCGTTAAGTGCTAACAACGCAGCGATCGAGTTCGGTGCTGGGGTCAATGATGGCCAAGTAGTGCGCAACAATATTTCCGGTATTTATTCTGAGAGTACATCAGGATATGGTGCTTATGGTATTTTGTTAAGCTCCACTACCAGCGTTAATAATAACTTGATTGCGAATAACCTGATATCTGACTTGCGGACGGTAAATTATTCTACCTACAGTACAACTTGGAATGCCTTTGGCATCCGTTTAGCAGGTGGGACTAATACCAAAGTATATAATAACTCGGTGCACTTGTTTGGTGCTGTAACTTTAGGTACTGGCACAACGCCTGCATCTGCATGTCTGTTGGTTACAACAACTTCGGTAACTGGTTTGGAGGTTCGTAATAATATTTTTAAAAATACGCAGACCTTCTCTTCTGGAACGCCGCAGACCTTCTCTGTTTGGTATCCTGCTTCGTTTACGTTCGGTACTTCTAATAACAATGATTATTACGGTGAGAACGGCACTGCCGGTAATACTACTGTATATAATGTAGGCAGAATTGGTTCAACCGACTATACAACCCTGGCTGCTTGGCAGGCAGCTGCCACCCAGGATGCGGCTTCTGTATCGGTGAATCCGGTTTTTGTATCGGATCTGGATCTGCACTTGAATGCGGCGGCGGCGGGTAATGCTGCCTTAGCTTGTGCAGGAGCTCCTCTGGCGGCAGTAACCGAAGACTACGATGGTGATGTGCGGAAATCAACTCCAACCTTGGGCGCGGATGAAATCACGACCTTGTCTGTTACACTTGCGGTAGCGGAGAATTCTGGTAATGCCAATAATGATGGTATGATCTGTGCAGGTTCTACTGTGGATATCAACAGCACCGTTACCGGTGGTACGACTCCTACTTATGCTTGGAGTACTGGTGCGACGACCGCTAACCTGGCTGGTCAGACCCCTTCCGCCAATACTACTTACACCGTTTCTGTCACGGAAAATGGCTGCCTCGCCACTGCATCCTATGCAGTGACGGTTAATGCCGCTCCAGCTACGCCTGTGATTGCAGTGACAGAAATGTCTGGCTCTGCCAACGACGATGGCTCAATTTGTGCAGGTGCTACGGCTACCTTAACAACCAGTGGTGGAACTTCTTACGCTTGGAGCACAAGTGAAACATCAGCTTCCATTTCTACTGGTACAGCAGGTACATATACCGTTACCTTAACCGATTCGAATGGATGTACCGCTACAGGTTCTAGCACGGTGGTGGTGAATGCGCTTCCTACCCCAAGCGTTACGGTGACGGATAATTCTGGGGCATCAAACAACGATGGTATTCTATGCGCTGGCGATAATGCTACTTTGACTGCAAGCAGTGCCTCCTCTTATGCGTGGAGCAACAGCGCCACTACTGCTGCCATTACAGTGGGTAGTGCAGGTGCCTATACTGTGACTGTCACTGATGCAAACGGTTGTACGGCTTCTGCTTCTGCTACTGTTACCGTCAATCCAATACCGACTGCTACCATTACCATAAGTGACCTTTCCGGCTCTGCTAATAATGATGGGGTGGTTTGTCCGGGTAATAACGTTACCTTGACGGCTTCTACTGCCTCGACGTATGCATGGAGCTCTGGGGAAACGTCTGGATCTATCACGGTTTCAACTGCAGGAACGTACACGGTGACCGTTACCGATGCGGGTTGCTCTTCGGTTGCTACCGCTTCTGTAAGTAACCATGCTGTTCCAACTCTTTCTACTACTCAGACCGAGCCCGAGACATGTGTTTCCAATGAGGGTTCCATTGATCTTAGCGTGAGTCCTTCCGGATCTTACACCTACTCTTGGAGTACAGGTGCTACTACGCAGGATTTATCTTCCCTTATGGTGGGGAACTATGCTGTAACGGTTACCGATGGAGTTACAGGATGTACTTCTACTACCTCTGCCTTGTTAACAGGTCCCGGTGGTTGTGCCCTGTGCCCAACAATTCCAACTGTGGCTGCAACGCCTAGCCCTGTTTGTGTTAACGCAACCACAGCACTCTCCGCTTCTGGTCTAACCGACATGGGTGTTACCTATGGTATCTCTTTCGTAGAATTTAATGCGCCAACGACTGCTCCTTACACGGGTGGTACCGTTCTTGGTACAGTAGCGAACGCCAACCTAACGGCTTCTGGCACCACCGCTACGTTCAATGCCTCTTTTGCTTCTAGCGGTACTAAATACATCTATGCTATTTTATCGCCATTGCCGAGCGATCCAACCTGCCGTCCTTCTGAACTTATCACACTGGTGGTGAATGCGCTGCCAACGGCTTCTATTACAGTGGCTGATAACTCTGGTACTACCAACAATGATGGTGTTCTTTGTTCTGGTGCCTCCGCAACGCTGACGGCAGGTGGCGGAGTTTCTTATGCTTGGAGTACTGCGGCTACTACTGCTGCTATTACCGTTACGACTGCTGGAACCTACTCTGTGACTGCTACGGATGCAAATGGTTGTACGGCTACTGCTTCTTCTTCAGTAGTTGTAAATAACCTGCCTACCGTTACCATTGCTACTTCTGACAACTCTGGTGTTTCTACTACCGACGGTATTGTTTGTACTGGAGGTTCCGTTCAATTTACCGCTTTTGGTGCTTCCAGCTATGTATGGAGCACAGCAGCTACCACGGCTGCTATTACAACTTCTGCTGCGGGAACGTATAGTGTAGTTGGAACAGATGCAAATGGTTGTGTAAGTACGGCTTCCGCTACTGTGGTGGTAAATCCACTTCCAACGCCTGCAATTACTATTTCGGATAACTCAGGTGTAACCAATAACGATGGCGTGCTTTGTGCTGGCGCCGCTGCAACGCTAACAGCTTCCGGAGGAACTACGTACGTATGGAGTACAGGTGCAACTACCGCAGCGATTACGACTACGACAGCGGGTACCTATACGGTTACTGTAACCAATGTCAACGCCTGCTCTTCCGTATCTTCTGCTACTGTGGTTGTGAACGCACTTCCAACACCTTCTACTACAGTTGCAGAAACTTCTGGTACGTCCGTCAATGATGGTACTATTTGCACCGGTGCGTCTGTTACGATTACAGCTGCCGGTGGTACGGCCTACTCTTGGAGTACAGGTGCTACTACTGCTGCTATCACTATTAACCCTTCTGCGACTACGATCTATACCGTTACTGTTACTAATGCAAACGGTTGTTCTACAACTACTTCCAGAACTATCACGGTAAACCCACTCCCAACCTTGTTTTCTTTGACTGGAGGTGGTGCTGTTTGTGCTACTGATAATGCGGGTGTGGTGGTTGGCCTCAGTGGCTCTCAGCTTGGCGTGAACTATCAGCTACAAGTTAATGCTGCCAACGTAGGAGCACCTGTATCCGGAACTGGGTCTGCACTCTCTTTCGGTGCTCAACTAGCCGCAGGAACCTATACAGTCGTAGCTACTTCTGCTTCTGGGTGTACTTCTGTTATGACAGGTTCTGTCTCCGTAACCACGTTCAATTGCTCTGCAGAAATCTCTGATCCTTGTGCTTGCCTGAACAATGCCACTACCCTGACCAACGGTCAGTTCAGTGAGCAAGTGAAGGTAAATGCGCCTACCAGCCAAACCTGGACGGTCACTTCGATCAATGGCTTGTTCGCCAGCAACAGCGCGAACCCGCCCTCTGCTCCCACTCCGATTACGGTTGGAACGGTATTGACCAATGTGGGTGGTAACATGTTCACTTTGAACGGCCGTCACATTGATGCGATTGGTTACACGATCACAGTGAACAATGGCTTGGGCACCAGCCTAAGCATTGGCAACACCTGCTCTTACCCGAACCCATCTATTACCTCTAACCTGACAGGACCTTTCTGCTTGGGTTCTGACCCAGTGGCTTTGACGGGTAATCCTGGGGATGCGAATATTGTTTCCCAAGGCTTTACGGTGAATGGGGTGCCTAGCACTACATTCAATCCTGCACAAGGCTTGGGTGCTTACACGATTGTTTATACGGTAAATGG
>JBKDAM010000021.1:0-4139 GCA_046316495.1 Chitinophagales bacterium | reverse complement strand
CATCTACACCGGCGTCACCTGCGACGACGATGTATTCCTCGGACCCTCCATGGTCTTTACCAATGTCATCAACCCCCGCAGCTCCATCAACCGCCGCGACCAGTTCCTCAAGACCCACGTCGGAAAAGGCGCCTCCATCGGCGCGAATGCCACCATCGTCTGCGGACATGATATCGGCCCCTATGCCTTCATTGGCGCCGGCGCCGTCGTTACCAAAACCGTCCCCGCCTACGCCCTCGTAGTGGGCAACCCCGCCCGGCAGACCGGCTGGGTGTCCGAATACGGCCACAAACTGCAGTTCGACGAGCAAGGCCTCGCCACCTGCCCTGAATCCGGCCAGCAGTACCAACTGTCCAATGGCCAGGTCACAAAAATCGCTGATTAGTTTATTGAAGATGCAAGAAATAAAAATGGTAGATCTCCGCAGCCAATACCTGCGGCTCCAACCCGAAATCGACCAGGCTATGCAGGCCGTGCTTGATACCACTACCTATATTAATGGTCCCGCCGTGCGACAGTTCCAGGAACACTTGGAAACCTACCTCGGCGTGAAGCACGTCATCCCCTGCGCCAACGGCACCGATGCCCTCCAGATCGCCATGATGGCCCTCGGCCTCCAGCCCGGCGATGAAGTCATTGTGCCCGCCTTCACCTACGTGGCCACCGCCGAAGTCATCGGACTGCTCGGCCTCCGCCCCGTGATGATCGACGTAGATCCTCATACCTTCAATAGTACCCCCGAACAAATCCGGACGGCTATTACTCCCAAAACCCGGGCCATCGTCCCCGTACACCTCTTTGGACAGTGCGCAGACATGGCCCCCATCCTCCAGATCGCCGAAGAACACGGCCTGTACGTCATCGAAGACAACGCACAAGCCATCGGCGCCGATTACCTCCACCATGGACAACGCCGGAAAGCAGGAACCCTCGGCCATTTCGGCTGCACCTCCTTCTTTCCCTCCAAAAACCTGGGCTGCTACGGCGACGGGGGCGCCCTGATGACCAACGACGACCAGCTCGCCGCGGGAGCCCGCCAAATCGCCAACCACGGCCAATCCCGCCAATACTACCACGACCAGATCGGCGTGAACTCCCGCCTCGACTCCCTCCAGGCCGCGGTGTTGGACGTCAAATTGCCCCACCTCGACGACTTCTGCCAGCGCCGCCAAACCCTGGCCGCCGCCTACGACACCGCCTTCCAGGACCTCCCCGGACTGCTCATCCCTGCCCGGGCCGCCCACAGCACCCACGTATTTCACCAATACACCCTGCAAGTCACCGCAGGCGCAGAAACACGCGATGCCCTCAAGGCCCACCTGGCCTCCAAAGGCATCCCCGCCATGATCTATTACCCAGTGCCCCTTTACCGCCAGAAAGCCTTCGCCCACTGGTGGAACGGTACACCCCTCCCCGTCACCGAACAGCTCTGCCAGACGGTGATTTCCCTCCCCATGCACACCGAAATGGAAGCAGACATGCTCTCGGTTATCGTGGAGGGAGTCCGCTCTTTTTTTGAAGCGACCAGTTAGCCGGATTCTTTTCGATGTAGGCCGTCACCTTCGAATATCCCAGCCTCGAGCGGATAATGGAATCATAAAACCGCGGCTGCCACTCAAACGGAATCCCCTCCCGCCTCGCAAACGACGTCACCGACGACTTAAAACCCCGAACCACCGACGCCAAGTTATGCGATTGCGGCCCAAACATACTCTTGCGGTGCTTCCCATTGAACCGATTGTCGCCGATCACCAAAATCGCATGAAAATGGTCCGGCATCACCACAAAAGCACCCAACTGTAGCGCCATCTCCGGACGAATCCGCGGCGTCTCCCGCCACGCCTCCTCCGCAAACCGCCCCAAACGAGACAACACCACCCGGTCCCCCACGACCTCCCCAAAAGAATGCTTGCGGTACCTGACATTGATGGTAATAAAATAGGCGCCCCTGGCACCATAATCCCACCCGGCCATCCGGGCAGTGTCAATACGGTAGATTTTGATCATAGTAGAAAGGTAGATAGATACAACAACAAACCCCAAAGGTAAGGTGATCCCCGTAGATCCGCAACGCTTGCGGCTCAGTTGCCACCCATCAACCACCACCACAGATCCCATCGACCATCAACCACCAACCCCAACAATGGGTCCAGTGATAACCCCGGCGTCCAGTGAGGCGCAAGCGTTGCGCCGCGACATTTGCCACCCATCCACCATCACCACAGATCCCATCGACCATCAACACCAACCCCCAAACAATGGGTCCATTGCCAACCCCGGCGTCTAGTGAGGCGCAAGCGTTGCGCCGCGACAGATGACCAACCACCCCCAACAACAGGTCCATTGCCAACCCCTGGGGCTAGTGAGGCGCAAGCGTTGCGCCGCGACGTTTTAAAAGTAAAAAAATGCCCACCTACGCAATCATCGGCGCGGCCGGATACATCGCCCCACGACACCTAAAGGCCATTGCCGATACCGGTGGAACCCTGGTGGCCGCCTTCGACCCCCACGACAGCGTAGGACACCTGGACCAATATTTCCCGGATGCCGCCTTCTTCACCGAACTGGAACGATTTGACCGGCACCTGGAAAAACAAAAACAAGGCGGACAACCCATTGATTACCTCTGCATCTGCAGCCCCAATTACCTGCACGACGCCCACATACGGTTCGGACTGCGGCACGGGGCCGAGGTGATCTGTGAAAAACCACTGGTGCTCAATACCCACAACGCCCTCCGACTGCTCGAAACCGAAGCCCAAACCGGCAAAAAAGTCAATACCATTTTGCAGCTGCGGTTACAACCCAGCCTGCAAGCCCTCAAACCCCGCATCGAACAACGCCAGCAACACCAGGATGTGACGCTGACCTACATTACCGCCCGGGGCAACTGGTACTACGCCTCCTGGAAAGGAGACCCAAGCAAATCAGGCGGAATTGCAACCAACATAGGGATCCACTTCTTTGACCTGCTGACCTGGCTGTTTGGAGAAGTAAGAGAAAATACCGTGCACCTGCACACCCACGACCGGGCTGCCGGCCGACTGGAATTCCCCAAGGCTACCGTACGCTGGTTCCTGAGCATCCACCCGGATACCCTGCCTGAGCACATCCGGGCGCGCGGACAACGGACCTACCGTCAGATTACCATTGATGACGAACCCATTGAATTCAGTGAAGGGTTTACCGAACTGCATACCAAAAGCTACGAAGCCATCTTAAACGGACAAGGCTTCGGAATACACGAGATCTTACCTGCCACGGCACTCGCCGAACACATACGAAAAAGTACCCCGATCGGGGCCCAGGAGAACAAAGTGCACCCACTGGTACAACTGCCGACAACTTCCCACCCCTTCACAAGCACTGAATGAGCAGCATGACCCTGCTAGCAAGAAGGACTTACTGAAACGCGTACCCACTGATTTAGTTAATTGATCTATCTATCTAACAATGCTTAACTGGTTCAACAAAAAGTCTCCTACCCCAGCTAACTACAGTTTTCTGACGGCAGACATGCACGCCCACCTGCTGCCGGGCATTGACGACGGCGCTCCCAACCTGGAGACCAGCCTCGACATGCTGCGCAAAATGGCGGAGATGGGCTACCAGCGGGTAGTAGCCACCCCGCACGTGTACAAAGAGTTTTACCCCAACACCAGCGAAGTCATCCAGACCAAACTAGCAGAACTGCGGCGGGCAGCCCAACAGGCACAGATTTCCCTGCAGATAGATGCCGCTGCGGAATACTTCTTGGACAGCCACTTCGAAACCCTGCTGGCCAACGACGATATCCTGGCCCTGCCAGGCAACTTCGTGCTGGTGGAAATGTCCTTCATCGATAGCTACCCCTCCTTCCGGCAGGTGATTTTTGACCTGCAGCTAAAGGGCTACCGACCCATCCTGGCCCACCCGGAACGCTATGCCTACCTCTGCAACGATACCCGCGAACTCAGCCGAATCGTGGACGCAGGCTGCCGACTGCAGGTGAACTTACTCTCCCTGGGAGGACATTACGGACCCATGGCCCGGAACGCAGCGGAGAAAATGATCAAAAAAGGCCTGGTGAGCATGTTGGGGACCGATGCCCACAATTTGAAGCACCTGGCAGAACTCAGCTCCATCATCAAATCCAGCTC
>JBKDAM010000020.1:0-63750 GCA_046316495.1 Chitinophagales bacterium | reverse complement strand
GGGTATTGTTACTGTCTATGGAGGAAATGATGTTGCTCGTGTGGAGTCGTTTGACATTTTTGATCGGTGGGGGGACTTAGTATTTGAGCAAAAGGACTTTTTACCGAGTGATGAGAGCAAGGGTTGGGATGGTCGATTTGGTTCAAAATTGGCGGAACCGGCGGTTTATGTCTGGAAAGCGGTTGTTTTATTTAAGGATGGGTTTAAGGAGTTGTTTTCTGGGGATGTTACGTTGTTGAGGTGATAAGTATTTGTTTTTTAAATAGTTACATATTTTATGTTGAATAATTTTTAAATATATTATCTATTCGATTAAAAAATATTTCCTTAAACTTAGCAATGTGTTTTCGGATAACAGCAAAAATTCTTTTTTTTGCACCGTTCAAATTTGCATTCATGGAAGTGAGGGATTTGTCCCTCGTGTTTGTTTTTCTTTTTTTTAATACCTACTAGGCCGTAAAAAGGTCCTAACCTTTTCTTGTATTGCTAAAACTACGAATTTTTATGTCAAAAAAATTACTTCTCTTTCTTTCCTTTTTGACGTACTGTTGGGTTGCACAAGCCCAAGTGCCGATTCCTGAACCGTGTGAGCCGCCCGGCACGACTGTTCCTGCGGAGAACTGTCCATCTGCTTGTATCAACTGTAATTTCGTAGGCTACATGGGTAATTCTGGTGGTTGGGGTGGAGACCCTCAGCCACAGGGATGGTGCAGTAACATTCAAAATGACCAGTGGTTAGGCTTTATTGCGGGTGCTGCGGGTGCTACCTTTACCATTACCCCCTCCAACTGTGCGCAGGGGCAGGGATTACAAGCTGCGGTATATCCCGCGGGCTGTAATGATGGTCCTTTGGAATGTAATCCTGGCTGTCCTACTTGTGGTAACACACCCACTTCGTTCACAGTGACGAACATGGTTCCTGGAGCAAACTATTATTTGATTATTGATGGTTATTCGCAAGATGATTGTGATTTTACGATTAGTGTAATTCCTCCGATAGCCGTTCAGGCTCCGCAGGTGGGATTAGTTTCTCCTATTAGTGGCCCTGCAACTGGGTGTCCAGGTGGATCTGCTACTTACCAAGTAAGTAACGTGAATGGTGCTGGTTTTTATACTTGGAGCAGTCCTACACCTGGAGTATTATTCAACGGCATTGAAGGCCCTGTTACTTTTGAGGCGCCCGGTGGGCGTACGGTAGTGGTTACATATCCTCCGGGGGTGACTGGAAATATTACCATTTGTGTAGAGCCTTCTAACTCTTGTTATACAGGTTCACAGCGTTGTAGAACGATTAATATTCAGAATTTGCCACCCACGGTATTGCCTAAAGCGGTGATTTGTTTTGAAGATACGCCTTATATGTTGCCTTGGGGAGACGAGGTGAACGTGAGTGGTACCTATGCTACGACCTTAACTTCCTTCCAGGGATGTGACAGTATTGTTCGTCAGCAAGTGCAGGTGCTGCCACAAAAGGTAACCAATTTGACTCGTTTCGTTTGTAAAAACACCTGTGTAACTATTTGTGGCGCGGAGTATTGCGATCAGGGTACACATAATGAGACTTGTGAATCTTATCAAGGGTGTGACAGTACGGTCAATTTAATATTGAATGTATTGGATCCTATTGCCCAGATTATTGCTACTGATACGGTGCTTTCCTGCGCAAATGTGAGTATTCTCTTAAATTCAGCCGCTTCTCCCAACTTCCCGGGAGCAAGTATTAAGGTATGGAAGAACTTGTCAACAGGTGCTACTCAGGGCGGACCTACTTACACGGTAACTACTCCGGGATTATATACCTTGACAACTACGATGAGTGCTGGTGGTATTCAGTGTTCACAAACTGACACCATACAAATAACTGGTAATACCATACCCCCCGTTGCAACGGGGGTGAACGGAATTATTGGATGCGGATCGGGACCTGCACAGATTAGTGTCAATACTAATGGTCCTGTAACGGCTTATAGTTGGTCTGGTCCCAATGGCTTTTCCTCAGGGGTGCAATCACCTTTGGTGAATGCTGGGGGTACTTATACCGTCACTGTGACAAGCGGACTAAATGGTTGTACCTCGACCGCGACTGCGGAAGTAGTTGGAAATACAGACCCTCCAGTTGTTGCGGCTACCGGAGCAGTACTTACGTGCTCTAATCCAACGCCACAAATTTCTGCCACTTCCAACACTCCCTCTTCATACGTTTGGTCGAATGGAATTAGCGCGGCTAATACGAATGTGAACGCAGCAGGGATTTATGTAGTTACCGTTACGGGAACTGCGAATAACTGTACTGCTACCGCGACGGTTCAAGTTACGGAAGACACAGCTCTTCCGGGTGCCTCTTCTTCTGTGAGTGGCCCAATTGGATGTTTGTCTCCTGAAGTAAACCTGAATGCTATTTCTCCTGCCAACTCCCCAACGTATGCTTGGTCGGGTCCAGGCTTAGTTGGTAACGGTCAATCACCAATGGCTAACTTAGCTGGAGTGTATGTCGTTACCGTGACGGGTCAAAATGGTTGTACAAGCACCTCTTCGGTAAATGTGGTCGGTAATACTGACTTGCCTGATGCTTCTGCGACGGGTGTATTGTTATCTTGTGCAGCGCCAAATGGAAACGTTACTGCATCCTCCACTACTTCTGGTGTTACATATGCCTGGTCGGTAGGTGGAAATACGGTTAATGGACCATCTGCTACAGTGACCGTTCCTGGAGATTATGTAGTGACTGTTACTGCCTCCAATAATTGCACTCAAACTGCTACCGCTACTGCTGATGGGGACTTTGTTGCACCAGCGGATGTGACGGCGACGGGTGCAATTATCAATTGTGGGGTAACTTCTGTACAGATTTCAGGATCTTCTTCTACTCCAGGAGTAAGTTACAACTGGATTGGTCCAGGCGGCTCTCCTTATACTGGCCAAACGGTGACCGTTAGTACTGTAGGAACATATGTTTTAACGGTACAATCAACAAATGGTTGTACTACTACTGCAACGGCCGATGTCATTCCAGATGCTAATATTCCAAATATTGGCGTTGTAACGGATACAATTTCTTGTTATAACCCGAATGCTACGATTGTCGGATCTTCTACTACGAGTGGTGTTTCCTTTACTTGGACGGGTTCAGGTATCGCTCCAGGAAATCAAAGTAACCCAATTCAGACTGTTTCACAGAGTGGGCTTTATACCTTGACAGTAGTGAATCCCGCCAACAACTGCTCTGCCGTCGCTACTGCTTTTGTACTACTAGATACAGATTTGCCAGGTGCTTCTGCGGTTGGTACTACTTTAACTTGTACCAATCCCGCACTGCAGGTATTCGCGAATTCACCTTCATCGAACGTGACCTATGCTTGGTCAGGGCCTTCTTTTAGCTCTGCGGCTCAGAACCCAACGGTTAATGCAGCTGGAACGTATGTTGTTACGGTGACTGGAGATAATGGATGTACTTCCACTGCTTCTGCTGAGGTGTTGGTAGATCAGGATAGCCCAGTTCTGTCAACCGCAGCTGCAACGCTTACCTGCGCAGTGACTTCTGTGACCATTAATACTACGTCTAGCTTGCCTTCCTCCTATGCGTGGACAGGTCCAAGCTTTAGCTCTACTAACCAGAATCCATCTGTTCAGGCTCCCGGAACATATTCGGTAGTTGCGACTGCTGCAAATGGTTGTACGGGAACCGCTTCAATTACAGTTAATCAAGACATCGCTACTCCAGATGCTTCTGCTACGGGAGGTTTATTGACTTGCGCAATTCCGACCATCAGTCTCTCAGGAAGCTCTACCACCCCGGGTGCTACCTTCTTTTGGCCACAGATTGGTTCTAACTTACAAAACGTGACGGTTAGCACACCTGGTTCGTATTCATTGGTCGTGACAGGTCCTAATGGTTGCAGCAACACAGTGATTGCTACGGTTAATCAGAACGTGGAAGTTCCAAATATTCAGATCAACACCCCTGCGGTGTTGACTTGTTCCAATTTGTCTTCTATATTGCAAACCACCATTTTGACTGGAACCAATACAATTCAGTCTATTGCTTGGAGTAATAGTGCCAGCGTGGAAGATCCCTCTGTTGCTGCTCCAGGAACTTATTCGGTTGTGGTAACTTTATCCAATGGATGTACAGGTACGGCTTCTATTCAGGTGCTGCAAGATATCGTTCCTCCTAATGCGACTGCAGTTGGTGGAACTTTGACCTGTACAAACACCTCCTTTAATTTGAATGGCGGTTCTACAACTCCAGGAGCATCGTTCTCTTGGTCAGGTGGGTTGTCTCCGGTAGAAGATCCAGAAGTTTCCGTCAATGGTTCTTACACCTTGACGGTGACCGGCCCGAATGGTTGTACGAATACGGCGGTTGCTCAAGTGGCAATTGATACGATTGCTCCTGGCGCCACTATTGCTTCTTCGAATATTTTGGATTGCGATGATCTGAACGCTACGTTAACCGCTGGTACTACTTTAGGTACCTCCTACGTTTGGTCTGGTCCTGGGCTTTCTAATCCTACTGCTAGTACAGTTACAGTGAATGTTCCAGGTACCTTTACGGTACAGACAACGGGAGCTAACGGCTGTACTTCTACAGCATCCTTCAATCAAGCACAAGATGTTGTGGCGCCCGACGCTTCTGCAACTGGTGGTACGATTGACTGTATTTCTGGTGCAGTTGCTATTTCCGGTAGCTCTTCGACTGCAGGTGTAAGCTATGCTTGGGTTGGTCCAAACAACTTTACAGCCAATGTTGCAAATCCAACGGTAAATACTGCTGGAACCTATACCTTGACGGTAAAAGCTCCTAATGGATGTACCAGCACCACTACAGCGGTGGTTTTGGCTAATACACTTTCGCCAGATGCTACGATTCAAGGATCAGGCATTCTCACGTGTGCAACTCCTTCGATTAACCTGACGGGTATCACCAATACTCCTAACACGAATATCGAGTGGACCCTTCCTAATGGATCAAATACATCTAGTGGTACAATTGCAGCAACCTTACCTGGTACGTATACCTTTACTGTAACGTCTCAAACCAACGGATGTATTACAGTACAGACTTTAACCTTGGGTCAAAACATTACACCTCCAAACAATGTGTTTGCATCAGGGGGCATTTTAGATTGTGCTAATCCAACCGTTTCCTTGCAGGGCGGATCGGGTGTCAGCAATGCAACGTATGTATGGATAGGACCCGGTGGTGAGACGTATAATGGTCCTGCTCCAGTGGTTTCAACTGCTGGAACCTATACCTTGGTTGTTACTAACCCTGTCAACGGATGTACGTCCACCTCACAAGCGACAGTTGGCTCCAGTACAGATATTCCTACGATTTCGGTGACCACGGAGACCATTACTTGCTTTGTACCCACGGTGGTATTGAATGCGACCTCTGATGTTCCGAATGGTGAATATACTTGGACTGGTCCCAATAACTTTACTTCTAGTTTGGAAGATCCAAGCACCAATGTGTCTGGAGCATATCAGGTAGTAGTGAAAAATCCAGCAAATGGGTGTACTTCTACCTTCAATATTCAGGTAGACCAAAATACAACCCTTCCAAACATATCTGCAGCGGGTGGGCAGCTTACTTGTGCGCAGCCAACGCTGGCGTTACAAGGCAGTTCTACTACGCCAAACGTATCTTATCTGTGGACTGCACCAGGTGGTATAACTTACAACACCTCTAATCCGACTGTTAGTGAGCCTGGTACGTATGTGCTTCGGGTGACGGATAACGTAAATGGATGTACCTCTACTGCCTCTGCAGTGGTGAACCCCGACTTAAATGTTCCGGTTGTAACCGTTACTGGGGGTACTCTTACTTGCGCGGTAAATACGATTCAATTGACTGGTCAAGCGAACAAGCCAGATGTACTTTGGTCTTGGACAGGTCCAAACTTTACTTCAGACCAGCAGAATCCATCTGTTACATTACCTGGTTCGTACACATTGGTGGTGACTACTCCAGTAAATGGCTGTACAGGTCAGGCAAGCATCGTCGTTGCTGAAGACCGCGTGGCCCCCAACGTTTCAGTTGAGGTTCCAGATCGTCTGGATTGCACAACGATCCAGGTTGGCTTGAGTGCTACGGTTACGGGCACTGGTAACTTCACTTTCTTATGGGATACTCAGAATGGTACAATCTTATCGGGAGCCACTTCTTCGACTCCTACGGTGAGCCAAGCAGGCACGTACGTTGTTTTGGTAACCAATACCAGCAATGGATGTACCAGCACCCGAACAGTAGATGTATTGGTTGACCCTGCTGTTCCATCTGCAATTGGCTATGATGCTAGGGATGTTTCTTGTTTTGGATTTACGAACGGTGCTTTGGCAATTAGTGGTGTGACTGGAGGAACGGCACCATTTGTCTTCTCAGTGGATAATCAGCCTTTTGTTCCTGCTACTGCCTTCAATCAGTTACCTCCTGGCACGCATGAGTTGCGGGTGCAGGATGCGAATGGTTGTGAGTTTGAAACGACGTTCTTCATTGGTGAGCCTGCTGAATTACTGGTGAATTTGGGCCCAGATACTTCGATTCGTTTGGGAGATGCCATAACACTTTCCCTAAACAATACGGTTAATTACCCGGGTCGAGTAGAAAGCACGGTGTTGAGTCCAGCGACTTTGGATACGGTTCTGTGCGCTACTTGTACAGGTACGTTTGAGCCTCCTTATTCATTGCAGTACACGGTAACGGTGGTGGATACGAATGGTTGCCGGGCAGAAGATACCCGTCGTATTATTGTTGACCGCACTCGTCGTGTTTATGTTCCAAATGTTTTCCATGCGAACAGTAGTGGTGAGCTTAACAGCATTCTACCTGTGTTTGGTGGCAATGATGTTCGCTTAATCAAGTCCTGGAACGTTTATGATCGTTGGGGATCTTTGGTACACACGTACGATAATTTCAAGCCAGGCGATCTAAATGCTGCTTGGAATGGTAAGATCAATGGTAAAGAGGCCGATCAAGCGGTGTTTGTTTATGCGCTTGAGGTTATTTTTAAAGATGGAGAAACGGAGCTCTTTACGGGTGATGTTACCTTGATTCGATAAATTTTCGGATAAAAGGTTATTTTTGAATGCAAAGGGGTCGTATCTGAGAAGGGTACGGCCCCTTTTCTCATTTTTTTCCGGAGTTGCCACAGAGCAGAATTTAGGTGGGAGGGTGTAAGTGCTTGTTGGAATACCTACCTTTGTGTCATGTTTTCCAACAATTTGATCCAAGATCGTATACAGTTGAGTATTTCTGTCAAACAGGCTCTACTGGCTGATGTTAGTTTAATTGATCGTATTTCTTCTTTTTCCAAGCTATTAGAAGAAACGTATCGCTCTGGCGGTAAGGTGCTTTTTTGTGGAAATGGTGGTAGTGCTGGGGATGCCCAGCATCTTGCAGCGGAGTTGTCTGGGCGGTTTTATTTGAATCGAGCACCCTTGTACGCGGAGGCTTTACATGTTAACTCCTCTTATGTAACAGCGGTTGCGAATGATTTTGGGTATGAGGAGGTTTACGCTAGAATGGTGGAGGCTTGTGGTCGACCTGGGGATGTATTGGTGG
Organism: Chitinophagales bacterium; assembly: GCA_046316495.1. Lineage (GTDB taxonomy): Bacteria > Bacteroidota > Bacteroidia > Chitinophagales > Saprospiraceae > M3007. Next base: position 56,186 of record JBKDAM010000020.1, on the reverse strand, counting down.
CGATTAGCACTTCAGGTAATTCTCCGAATATAATAAGGGCAATAGATCGGGCAAAGCAGCTTGGAATGGTGGTAGTAGGTATGACTGGGGCCACCGGAGGAAAAATGGCGGATTTATGTGATCTATTGGTCAACATACCTTCAGAAGATACGCCTAGGATTCAGGAGTCCCATATATTGGTGGGGCACATTATCTGTGAGCTGGTGGAAAAATCCCTTTTTAGTCAGCCTGAATTGCCATAAGAACCACCTCGATTCGGCGTTTATCTGCTTTTTCTACCGTGAAGGTATACTGGCCCCAAGAGATTTGTGTGCCTGTGGTGGGAATCTCTCCCGTCAGTTCGAGTACCAAGCCTGCAATGGTGTCGGCATCTTCCCGAACTCGATCGAAGGTTTCTGGGTCGATTCCTGCTATTTCACAGACATCATTAATCATGGTGCTTCCAGAGAACCGGTAGTGCTGGGCATCTAATTGTTCATAGGGCGGGATTTCATTGGCCTCATCAAATTCATCCCTTATTTCTCCCGTTATTTCTTCTAGGATATCTTCCAGTGTGACCAGTCCAGCTGTCCCTCCGTATTCATCCACGACAAGCGCCAGGTGTTTTTTTTCCAGTTTAAATTCTTGTAATAACTCGCTTATCGGTTTTGTCTCGGGGACGATTAGTACATCGGTTCTTACTTTTTCTTGCCAGTTAAAATGGGGCGGTTTGTCCAAGTGTGCGACAATGTCTTTGATATAGAGTACGCCAAAAATATTATCCATGCCGTCAGCGAACACTGGGATTCTAGAAAATCCAGCCTTCCGGATGGTGGTCAATACTTCATGGAAAGAGGCGCTTTGTTCGACCGCAACAATTTTGGGTTGGGGTTGCATGACTTGCCGTACAGTCACCTCTCCAAATTTTGCAATACTCTTGAGCATTTCAATGTCTCTTCTTCGACTTTTTTGATTTTTTGTTGATTCTTCTTCTTTCAATACCTCCTCTTCTGGTACTGCTTTTTTGGGTAACAATGGGTTAAACAAGGTGGAACAAGCCATTGGGAGCCAGGAAAGGCGGCGCAACCATTTTCCTGCGATGGGGAACTGGTCACGTCGGAGGTTGATTTTACCAATTTGCCATAGCAGGGTAATTAATAGAATAAACGCTGAAAGGATGGTGGCAGTGCGAATAGCCATTCCTTGACTTTGAGAAAGAGAGAACAGTTCCGTGTTCCAAATCTGGGAAGAAGAGAGAAGTGTAGAGCTGAGAAGGACTAAAAGTAGGAGGATCAGAAAGCGGCCCAAGGCTAATGCTGCGAGTGATCGCCTGCTGTTTTCTCCAAGAACCAGTAATGCACGACGGGCCGAGGTGGAATCCTCGGCCCGAAGCTGCTCCATTTCATAGGGCGTTATGGCAACGATGGCACGTTCAGCCAATACCAGTGCAATATAAATACTCAAACCGGCGATTAGCCAACTCATAACGGTGTGTTTGTTTTTGGTGTGGTAGACTTAAAATGGCAAATCATCGGAGCCCGGGCTCACTTCTCCAGGGGAGGATATTTGCGTATTTGCTCCTGCTCCCATGGAACTTCCAGGTTCACTTGTTGGAAAACGGTTTTCATAGGAACCTCCTTCCCGTTTTTCCAGGAGCCTAAACGTATTGGCTACAATGTCAGTTGTCCGGCGTTCCACTCCTTCTTTGTCCGTGTACTTTCGGTAGGTGATTTTACCTTCTACAAAAATCAGCATCCCTTTTTTCAGCATGCTTCCAGCTCTTTCAGCCATTTCTCTCCACATGACCACGTTGTGCCATTCGGTTTGATCTTGCCAGTTGCCATCTTTGTCTTTGTAGTTTTCACTGGTGGCGAGTGAAAAGCTCGCTACCGCAGCACCACCCTCCAGGTGGCGCACTTCAGGGTCGTTTCCCAGACGACCGATAAGGGTTACTTTGTTAATCATGATAGAAAAAATTGATTGTTAAAAAAACGAACTCATGTCTTCAAGTGTAAATTATAATACAAAAGTAGGTTTGTTAACTAAAATTCAAAACAATTTTTATAAAAATTATTGTTCAGCTTTCCATATCTCCAACTTTTTTAGTTGAATTTCCTTGTTTCCTGCATTCCACCAGTAGGCTTTTACTTCGTAGTGGGCAGGTGTATTTTGTGGGAGGCGTACCTTGAGGCTTACGGGCCAGTCCATCGCTGTTCCAATACCCATTCCGCAATACTCAGTAGATTGGTAATGGATTTCGTTGCCGGTAGAATCGTAAGTGCTTATAACTAGGTGGCCGCATCCAGCATTGATGGGTGATTGTACAAAGGCAGTTAAGGTAAATTCAGGTGGTGCTTGTCTTTTGATATCCCAAGTATAGGCCTGTTTCCAATTGGAGGAAAAGCCATTTGCCGCTACGGTTTCCGCTGTATCCAACTCACCGACTTTTTGCAGGGCTTTTGAGGCTGGTTTCCAATGAGTCGGCAACATTTCACTGGTTGTATCTACCTCAATCCATTCAATCTGCCAATTGGATGGATCTGATGCCCAATTTTTATTTCCTGCTACTAATTTTATAGAATCGGGTAGAAGGAAGGGCTCTTTCCCGGAGGAAACGTCTTCGAGCCAAGGTGCTATCCAGACGCCTTCTTTTGTAAGAGCAGGTACTAGTTTGATTCGTCTTTGAAAATTCTGCAGGTAAACGTCTGCTAAAATGGGATCTGATTTATAGAACACTGATTTCAATTGACCTATCCATGACTGTTGGAAGGGTATTTTGAGTAAAGCGATTCCGGTTTGTCCTTTTGGTGGCTGCCATCCGTGTGTATACGGGAATGATTTTGAGGAAATCAGATGCTTATGAGCGCTGCGTTCTAGGATTAGGTAGTTAGGTTGGCGAAAAACAACTTTGTAGTGGTTTGTGATAGAAAGGAGGGTTTTGGGGGCGTCTTGGAGCAGGTATCGATCGTCGATACCCATGAATTGTCCCATTTCGGATGGGTTTTTTAAGTGAATGAGGAGAATTTCTGGGGCTTTTGTGCCAGTAAAGAAGGTGGAATCTAGTTGGTCCAGCCACGGATGGTAGGCTGCATAACTTTGAGGAATGTGTCGGGGTTGGAGATTGAATTGATTTGCGGCAGCGTACGTGTAGTGCCAGGGGAAAATATCCACCGTTTTGTTTCCGATGTAGTTACGGATGGAGTCCGGTAGTTTATGGGGGGCTATAGCGCTGTTACTCATTTCAACGGCGTCTCTTTTCTTTTGGTTGAAGTGAAATGTCCATTCATACGCTCGCTTCCACCCAAGGGGTTTAATTGCAAAATGGACGAATCCTTCTGCTGAACGGAGGTTTAGGTAGAAGCTTCCGACAGCCATTAGTGCCAGAAGAAGTGTTTTGGAATTCCACTTAGGATGCAGGATTAAGAGCGTGCCTATCGTCCAAAGAACAGCTCGATAGCTAGTGTACAGGTGCCAAATATCCTCTCGTGCGATACCGTATTTCCAAAAGGCGAAAAGTGGAAGGCTGAGCATTCCCCAGTAAAGCCGATCAATCTTTTCCTTCCCGACCAGGAGTGGCCAAGCAATCCAGGCGGACCAGAATGTGCCTAACAGGAACCAGTTATTGGGAGGGTAGTGGCAGACGGCACTTGAATTCCCTTGGATGAGGTAAAGAGTTCCCTTCATCATTTGCACAAACCCATCCATATTTCCAATAATAGAGTACCAGAGGAGGGCAGCAAAAGCGGGGATTATTCCTACTCCGGCCAGCAGCGAGGGTATTTTTTGGTAGGAGCTGGATAAATAAACGGTAGCCGCTCCGAGCAGGAGGGTGCCTGGCATCCCGATGGCCGTTTTGGTAAACAGGCCGATGACGCTAAGGAACGCAGCAGGGTACAGCCAGCTGGTTTTGTTTTTTTGGAGTGCTAATAGTATAAACTGGGCGGAAGTGGCAAAAAGAAGCACATCCATTCGGTTGAGTATCAGACCGACGGTCAGCAAAACGACTTGGATCCAAAAGCGTTTTGGGGAGTTAGAGGGTAGGATAAGTAAGCCTGACCAAACAAACAGGAGGCGTAATAATACATCAAACGCTAGAGCGATTTCTAGGTTAAAGCCAATTGGAAGTGGCGATTGAAGAAAGTCGAGGGGGCCGTGTGGGAAAATTAGACGAGCGAGGGTATGTGGTTGCTCAACGAGCAGGTAGTTGTACAGCCAGGCACAGGAAGGATCAATACCTAGTCCGAGTACGGGGTTCCATTCGGGGAATGTGAGAAAAACCAGGAATACCCCAAGCGCGATCTGTTTCCAGTTATTTGGCATTTTTGGGATTAGGGAGGCCACTGACCACTACGACAATTTCTCCTTTCACTTCTTTTTGGCTAAAGTGCTGTTTGAGATCTGCTAGAGAGGCCGTTTTTATTTCTTCAAATTTTTTGCTTATTTCTCTGCCGACACAAGCCAATCTATCTTCGCCGCATACAGATGCCAGTTCTTCCAGGCATTTGATTAATCGGAAGGGGGATTCATATAGTATGAAGGTATGGGGCAGGGTCGCCAAGTAGCGCAGTCTGGTCTGTCGCCCTTTTTTGTGCGGTAGAAAACCGTCAAAATGGAAGGTGTCTGTTGGCAGTCCGGAGGCGACCAGGACAGGTACAAAGGCGGTTGCTCCGGGTAAGCAGGTAACAGGGATGTTTTTTTGGACGCAGGCACGGACCAGGAGGAAGCCAGGGTCGCTGATGCCAGGAGTTCCGGCATCGCTCACGAGTCCTACCTCCATACCGGCACCGATTTCATCTGCAATTTTTTCTGCCAGGTTGTGCTCATTGTGGGCGTGGAACGAACGAAGCGGGGTTTTGATTTCGTAATGGTCCAATAAGAACCGGGTAGTTCTAGTGTCTTCTGCATAAATGACATTTACCTCTTTTAGGATCCGGAGCGCTCGGAGGGTGATGTCTTCGAGGTTGCCAATAGGAGTTGGAATCAGGTAGAGCATTTTATACAGTGATGTTAGACCGAAGGGATGGATATCATTTAAGTAGGTAGGTATGACTTATTGTCCGAATGCGAACTGAATAATGTTTGCACCCATTTGGAGGGCTTTGGTACGCAGTTCGATTGGGTCTTTATGTACGTCATCCCAACCATCACCTAGGTCGGTCTCGAAGTTATAGAAGCATACTAAGCGACCTTGCCAGAAGAGGCCGAAGCCTTGGGCGGGTTTGCCATCGTGTTCATGAATTTTAGGAACTCCATTCTTGAAGTCGTACTTCTGGTGGTAGATGGGGTGTGCGAAAGGTAGTTCTACAAAGTCCAGTTCTGGAAAGACTTTTTTCATTGCTGGGCGTACGAATGGGTCGAGACCATAGTCATCATTGAGGAGGAGGAATCCACCTGCTTCGAGGTAGGTACGCAGGTTTCGGGCTTCCAGGTCACTAAAGATCATATTTCCATGGCCAGTTGCGTACACCACTGGGTAGTTAAATAGCTCTGCACTACCTGGTTCGACCGTTCCATATTCCAGATCAATGTTGGTTTTTAGGTTGTCGTTGCAGAATTTAGCTAAGTTTTTTAGTGAATTGACATCATTGTACCAATCTCCGCCCCCTGCGTATTTAAGAAGTGCCAGTTTGACGGTTGGTTGGGTGTTAAATCCGGAAAAAAGGAGCAGCAGGAGTAAAGCGCTTATTCTGAACATGGGATAAACTGTTGGATTGTTTTAATTAGAACTGATGGTCATCTACCTGTTGGAGGAATTGGTTAATTTCTTCGATAACGGTATCGATGCACCCATCTTCGAAGGGAGATTTCAGGTTGGCCAATTTGACCAGGTCGAGGAAGGAGCGGCTTCCACCTGCTTGGCAGAGGCGAAGGTAATCTGCCCAAGCAGTTGAATGGTCTTTTCTGTCTTTCACCCAAAATTGGAAGGCACAAATTTGTGCCAGGGTATAGTCGATGTAGTAGAAGGGGTTGTTAAAGATATGGCTTTGCTTTTGCCAGAATCCACCTTTTTCAAGAAAGGGCAACCCTTCATATTGTCGATGGGGGAGGTATATTTTTTCCAAGTTACGCCAGGTTGCATGGCGCTCTTCTGGGCTCAGGTTGGGGTTTTGATAAATCAGGTGTTGAAATTCGTCTACTGCTACGCCATAAGGGATGAACTGAATGGCATTGGCGAGGTGCATGAACTGGTATTTTTCTGTTTGTTCGCCGAAGAATAAGTTCATCCAAGGCCAAGTCAGGAATTCCATGCTCATGGAGTGGATTTCGGCTGCTTCGCTGGTAGGCCACTGGTACTCTTCATATTTAAATTGTTGACCACTTAGCCATACTTGAAAGGCGTGTCCTGCTTCATGGGTTAGCACATCGATATCTCCACTTGTTCCATTAAAGTTAGAGAAGATGAACGGGGCTTTATAGTTTGTTAGGTAGGTGCAGTATCCACCGGGTGCTTTTCCGGCGCGGTTTACCAGATCCATGAGCTCATTTTGCTGCATGAACTGGAAGAAATCGTTGGTCTCGGGGGAGAGTTCGGCGTACATTTTTGCTGCATTTGCGACGATTTCTTCGGGTGATCCGATGGGTTTTGGGTTGCCGGATGCAAATTTATACTCTTCATCATACCAGTTTAGCTGGCTAAGTTGAAGGCGTTTTTGTTGTCTTTGATAGAGTGTGGTGGCGATTGGGACGATTCGTTCGCGCACTTGTTTGCGGAAGTTAGCGACCATTTCTGGGTTGTAGTCGGACCTGCGCATTCGGGCGTAGCCCACTTCTACGAAGTTGGTATAGCCTAGTTTGGTAGCGATTTCATGCCTGGTTTTGACCATTTGGTCAAAAATGGTATCGATCTCAGCTGCTTTTTCTTGGTAAAAATTCCATTTAGCTATGGATGCGCGTTTTCTCAGGTCACGGTTATCGGAGAGTTCGAGGGGGTAAAGACTGCTGAGGTTATAGGAGGTTCCCTCGAATTCAATGATGGCCTGGGCTTTTAGTCGGGTGTACTCGCTGCTGAGTTCATTTTCTTTTCCGAGCAATTCGAGAATGGAAGGTTGGAAAGTCTTGAGTGCGAGTTCGGTCAGAGTGAACAATTGTTTGCCCATTTGTGCTTCCAATTCTGTCCGGAAGGGGGAATTAAGTAGGGCAATGGCAAGCCGGTTTTGAAGGGCTTCGTAGTGAGGTACTTGTTGATCGAAGTAGGTATTTTCTGCTTCGTAGAAGGGGTCGGTGGTATCGAGGGTATGTCGGATGTAGCAGAGATTGTACATCGTCGAAAAAGAATTTCGGATGGGTAGCAGTTCATCCAACACTTTTGCTTGTTCTTGTGCGGAGGCTGCTTTTTCGAATCGTTGGAGGAGGTCGTCAAATTGTTTGGTGACGGCATCTAGATCGGGGCGTTGGTATTGGAATTGGGGGAAAGTAGTATTTAAGACGGCGCTCATGGGTGGGCTAATGTGTATTAAGTGGATGGGTGAATGCAAAAGTAGTTGAAATTATCCGGATAATTGTGGATTATTGCACTGATACAATGGACACAATGGGATTAAGACGGGCTCTTTTAGTTGTTTGGATGGTGTTTTTTGCCATATTGTTGGTTTGGGTCGGGTATTTTGTGGACCGCGGTTCCTTTACCGATCTAATGGGTTATTATTCGCTCTTGTTTGGGCTTTATTTGTTGATGATTCGGTTTGAGTCCGATTTAATGGTTGGTATAACATGGAAGCAGGTGATTGGGTTGGGGATTTTTTTGCGATTTTTATTCGTTTTCAGCACGCCTAATTTATCAGATGATTGGTGTCGGTTTTTGTGGGATGGCATGATGGTAGAGTCGGGAGTTCATCCATTTTTATACACGCCGAGGGAGGCCATGGAAATGGTTTCGTTGCCATCGTATGCGGTGGTTTTATTGGAGCGAATGAATTCGCCGGATTACCATACGGTGTATCCTCCGTTAAGTCAGTTTGTTTATTGGTTATCGGTCCGGTTAGGAGCTGGAGAGATTGGGGTGTCGTTGATGGTATTAAAGTTATTGATAATCATTGGTGAATTATTTACGATGATTGCTTTGGGCTTTTTTTTGGAAAAGGTGCAGGTGGGGATGGAGCGAGTGGGCATAGTTTGGTATGCATTTAACCCCTTGGTTATTTTGGAGACGGTTGGAAATGTTCATTTTGAGGGATTGATGGTGGGTTTTTTGCTGATGTGTTGTTGGGCGTTGCAGGTGGGGCGGGTTCGTTTAGCGGCAGTTTTATGGGCGAGTTCGGTTTCGGTGAAACTATTGCCTTTGTTAGTGTTGCCGGTAGTACTTGTTTGGTTGGGGAAGCGGCGGGCAATTCAATTTGCAGGTGTAGGCCTTGTTAGTTTATTAGTATATTTTTTACCCTTTGCTAAATGCTCGGTTATCGGGCATTTATGGGCGAGTGTTGGGTTGTATTTCAGGCAGTTTGAGTTTAATGCGAGTGTGTATTACCTTGGAGCATATGGGTCGAGGTGGATTACGGGATGGCATGAAGGTAGGCTGGTAAGTCCTGTTTTAGCCTCTGCTACCTTTAGTTTGGCGGTTTGTTTGGCGGTGTTATTTTATCGTAGGCGGTATTGGAAGATGGAGGAGTTGCAGTTTGCTTTTTTGGTATTATGGACAACTTATTTATTGAATTCGGCAACGGTTCATCCGTGGTACGTGTTATTGCCGTTTGTGTTGAGTTTGGGGACTGGGTGGGTATTTCCGCTTGTTTGGACTTGGGTGGTTTATTTTTCCTACAGTCATTATGCAGGGGGGCTTTACCAGGAGCATTTTGGGTGGATATTGTTGGAGTATTTGGTTTTGGGCATGGGAATTGGGATGGATATTGTACGTTGGAGCGCGCGGGGTACTGGTACGGGGCTTTTAGGTAGGGGATGTAAGAGAGAGGGAGGTTAGGGTGTTTCTTTTTCGCCTTGTTGGAAGTAGGCTTTTACTTTTGCGGCTGCGGCTTTCCCGACTACTTCGATGACGGCGGAGTCTTCAGCGGTTCTGAGTGCGCCTACTGATCCGAAGTGTTGTAATAGTTTTTCGGCTGTTTTGGTGCCGATACCTGGGATTTCGGTGAGTTCGGTTCCGACGAAGTTTTTGCTTCTTTGATGGCGGTGGAAGGTGATACCGAATCGGTGGGCTTCATTCCGGGCGTGTTGAATAACTTTCAGAGATTCTGATTTTTTATTGATGTGGAGGGGTACGGGATCGTCGGGGAAATAGATTTCTTCTAACTTTTTTGCGATTCCGACCACGGTTAGTTGGTTTTCGATCCCTAATGCACGAAGGCTTTTCATGGCTGCGCTGAGTTGGCCTTTGCCTCCATCGATGATAACGAGCTGTGGAAGGGATTCTCCTTCGTTCAGTAGTCGTTTGTAGCGTCGGTATACGACTTCTTCCATGGTAGCGAAGTCATTCGGGCCTTCTACTGTTTTTACATTATAATGTCGGTAGTCTCGTTTGCTGGGTTTGGCATTTTTAAAGACGACGCAGCTAGACACTGGGTTGGTTCCGTGCAGGTTAGAGTTATCGAAGCATTCGATATGCAGGGGTAGGACGGGCATGTTGAGGTCCTTTTGCATGGTTCGAAGGATTCGTTCGGAGGACGTCATTCGGCCTGTTTGATTGGCTTCCTGGCGTTTTTTTTGGAGTAGGTGGTATTGTACATTTTTATCGGCGAGATCGAGCAGGCTTTTTTTATCACCTATTTTTGGGATGGTGATTTGTACGTCTGATTGATCTGGTAGTACGACTTCACAGGGGACGATTATTTCGGGCGCGATGCTATTGAATTTTTGGCGTAGTTCTGGGATAGCGATTCCGAGGAGGGTGGAGGGTTCTTCGTCGAGGTTTTTAGTGAGTGTGAGGGTGTAGGTTTGAATTAGGGCGCCATTTGCGACCTTCATAAAATTGACATAGGCTTCTTTTTCATCTGCTGCGATGGCGAAAACGTCTACATCTTTGATATTGGGATTGACGACGGTGCTTTTGCCTTGGTAGTCATCGAAGAGGGTTAATTTTTCTTTCATTTGGTGGGCTAATTCGAATTGCATTTGTTCAGCGAAGTGTTGCATTTCGTTTGCCAGGTGTTGCCGGACGGGAGCGAAGTTGCCTTTTAGGACATTTTTTATTTGTTCTATTTTAGTATTGTAGGCGGTTTCGGATTCAAAGTTTACGCAAGGGGCGGCGCAATTTTTAATATGGTATTCGAGGCAGGGTTTGAATTTCCCTTTTGTGATATTGTCATGGGAAAGCAGCAGAGAGCAGGTGCGCAGTTGAAAGAGTTTTCGGATTAGGTCTGTGATTTCTGCCACTTTGAATTTATTGAGGTAGGGTCCGAAGTAGGTGGATCCGTCTCGAATAATTTTTCTTGAGACGAAAACCCTTGGGAAACGCTCTTTTTTGATGCAGATATAAATGAGGGGTGATTTTTCGTCTTTTAGGCGGACATTATAGCGGGGTCGGAAGCGTTTGATGAGGGTGTTTTCGAGGAGTAGCGCATCTTGTTCGCTTTCCACGATGGTGAATTCAATTCTACTGGCGGCTTTTGTAAGGACTTTTGTTTTGATGTGAAGGTGTTTTTTTTCTCCGAAATAGGACGACAGGCGGTTGTACAGGTTTTTGGCTTTTCCTACATACAAAACAGTATCTTGGTCATCCAGAAAACGGTATACCCCCGGATCGGATGGTATGGTAGTAGCAAATACCTTAAATTCTTCATTGCTCATTTCGGGTGCGAAATTGAGGAAAAACAATATAATCGCCAAATGCGACTTTTTTATTTTGTCAATCGTGATAAGTACTTATCTTTGCGCCTCGTTTTGAAAATCTTGATTTTTGGACGAAAGGGCCCGTAGCTCAGGTGGTTAGAGCGGCTGACTCATAATCAGATGGTCGCGGGTTCAATTCCTGCCGGGCCCACAAAGAAAAAGCCACAAACAGACACAGTTGTCCGTTTGTGGCTTTTTCTTTGTGGCTACTACTTTAGAGTTTGAATTGGATGGGTAGTACCATTTTGCAGGCTACTTTATTGCCCTTATACTCGGCTGGGTTCCAGGTTGGCATGGCGAGTACTACTTTAACCGCTTCTGCGATCAAGCGGTTATCGATTTCTGGATCTCCGATATTTTTTGCGTCTGTGATTCGTCCATCTGCTTGCACGGTGAATTCGACGGGAATAATTGCCTCTGTTTTATTTTTACGGCAAGGTTCTGGGTAAACCAATGCTTTGGTAATAAAATCGGTCATCGCCTCTTTTCCACCTTGAAATGAGGGGGTTTTATCTACCATTTTTACGTCTACGGGCGCAGCGGAGGTACTTTGTGCTTGAAGGGAAGAGGAAGTTGTGATTAAGCCGAAGGCTGCAAGAGCAAGTACGTATTTGAAAAATTTCATACCAAAAAAGACAAATAATAAGTGAGGTAATTGTGACTATTCGCAAGCAAAGATACACGCTTAGAATTAAACGCTGTCTTTGTTCAAGGTATTTTGAATATTATTTGAACGGTTTCTTCCAGCATCTCCTCCAATATTTTCACTGGGATTTTTCGGAGGTAGGCAGCTTGTTCATAGATCTCCGCAATGGAATGGGTGGTGCTGGTGTCTGTTTCCAGCAGAAAGCGCTTGTCTGGGCAGTTTTTAAAGGAAGCGGCAGCGGCTGAGTTTTCCTTTAGGATGGCGGTGCCAAAGGAAAGTTGGGCGCCTGTGTTGAGTACTTTTTGAGCGATTTCTGGTTTTTTATTAAAACCATGAAAGACCCAAGGTTGGGTACTCTTTTGTTTATATTTTAGCAGTTCATCGTAGGCACGAACGCAGTGCAGGATGATCGGTAATTGGAATATTTCGGATTGTAGTAGGCAGAATTGGAATGCTTGCAGTTGAAGGTTCCAGTCGGTCGAACACACTTTATCGAGTCCGGCTTCTCCGACCGCTACGCAGCTGGGTTGTTTTAGTTGGCGTTTTAGCCAATCTTTTGCTTGTTCGAGGGCGTTTTCTTGAAGGTACCAAGGGTGTAGTCCTGCAGTGAAGCAGGTAAACGGAATGGATTCTTCTTGGTGGGAAAGATTAACAAACGCGAGTTGATTTGCGGAACGGTTGGGGTAGTGGGTATGGACATCGTATATCATACGGAGGGGGGGCTACATTGGAGTCCCTGTTGGGGGCAAAACGACCATTTCCCGATCAGGGTTCGGTAATAGGGGTTTTGTTGCAAGTAATCCAGGAAGGTTTCTCGAGGGATAGATCGAGCGCCTAAGCTGAGGAGGTGGTTGGTTTCTTGTTGGCAGTCTACCAGTAAAAAACCCGCTTTTTGGAGGGCGGTTACTAATTGGATAAAGCCTGCTTTGGAGGCATTGGGCACTTTGGAGAACATACTTTCGCCGAAGAAGATTCGGCCGAAGGATAGGCCGTAGAGCCCACCCACCAAGGTTGCGTTTTCCCAGACCTCTACGGAGTGCGCAATTCCCAGTTGGTGCAGTTGGGTATATCCCTGTATAAAGTCCTCGCCGATCCAGGTTCCCTCTTGATCGGATCGAGGGCTGGAGGCACAATGGCGCATTACTTGTTCGAAGCAAGTATCCAGGGTGTAGTGGAATTTTTGTTGGTTAAAGATGCTGCGCATACTTTTATGGATTCGAATTTCCTCGGGGAAAAGCACGCAGCGTGGGTCTGGGCTGTACCAGAAGAAGGTTCCTTGGTCTTCGAACCAGGGGAAAATACCATTTTGGTAGGCATTAATTAGCCTTTCTGGCTGTAGGTCTCCCCCGATAGCGAGCAGTCCTCCTGGTTCTGCCAGGTAGGGGGGAGGGAAAATCAGTTCGTTATCGTTGAGGCGAAAAATGGGCATTAAGTCACTAAAATTGAAGCGCCTGCCAAAAGTACTCGACTTGGCTGTTATGCTGGTTATTTGGAATAAAATATCCTTTCTGAGTTCAAAATACAGAGGTGTATTTTTGGATCGGGTGGGCGAATGGGTAGTCATCCGGGCAGTTGTTGACCCGGATGACTACAGGAGGTGTTCTCAATGGTGGTCTTCCTCTTGTGTTTGTTGTGCGTATGCTGTTGCCAGTTTGGTTTGCAGGTCAGCGGGCACCAGGGCATAGTCAGCAAATTGTATTTTGAATTTTGCTTTTCCTTGTGTTAGGGAACGAAGAGCGGATGCATAACGGTACAATTCTTTGAGGGGCAATCGAGCACGTACGATTTGATAATGTCCTTCTGAATCCATTCCCTGAATGATGGCCCTTCGGGTTTGGAGATCGCCCATAACGGCTCCCATCACTTCTGCTTCACACATAACTTCGAGGTCGTACATGGGTTCGAGCAATTGTGGTCCGGCTTCCAGGAAGGCTGTTTTGAAGGCCATGCTTGCTGCGATTTGAAATGCCATATCATTAGAGTCGACTGGGTGCATTTTTCCGTCATAGACGGTGATGCGCAGGTCCCGGCAGTAGGATCCAGTGAGGGGGCCTTCTTCCATTTTAATAAAGATGCCTTTTTTGATGGCGTTGATGAATCGGGCATCGATGGCGCCTCCGATTACGGCCCAGCAGAAAGCCCATTTTCCGCCCCAGGGCAGCTCTTCCACTTCGGTATTTTTCACGTTTAGGCCAGTAGGGGCTGGCATTCCCTCGTAGAAGGGTTCGATGCGCAGGTGAACTTCGGCGAACTGTCCGGATCCGCCGGATTGTTTTTTATGGCGGTAGTCTTTATTCGCTTCTTGTTGGATGGTTTCGCGGTAGGGGATTTTGGGTTCTTCGAACTGGAGGTTCACGCCAAAATATTGAGCGGCTTTGTGTTTAATGACTTCCAAGTGCATTTCCCCTTGTCCTTCGATGATGGTTTGTTTGAGTTCTTTGCTTTGTTCGAGCAAGAGTGTGGGGTCTTCTTCCCGGATAGAATGGAGGGCATGCGCCATTTTTTCGATCTCTGCTTTGCTTGGAGGGACGACGGCCATTCTAATTTTCGGGCTTGGGAACTGGATACGTTCGATTTTGATGTCAGCACCTTTTGGGTTGAGGGTTTGGTTGGTATGGGACGCTTTTAATTTGACGGCGCAGCCGATATCGCCGGCTTTCAGGGTAGGAACGGCGTCCCTATTTTTTCCTTCGCTTTCGTAGAGATGGCTAAAGCGTTCTACCGTACCATTGTCGGCATTGACGAGTTCGTCCCCTTCGTTTAGCACTCCTGAGTACACCTTGAAGTAGGAGACATTGCCGACTTTGGGTTCATGGACGGTTTTAAAGATAAAGAGGCAGGGGCGCGCACTGGGATCGCAGGGTTTGGATCCCCTTGGTTCCAGCGCTGCTGCGGGTCGGTCGGCAGGGGAGGGGGCGATATCGTGAAGAAATCCCATTATTCGTCCGCTACCGATATCTTTTAGGCCAGAGGCGCAGAAGACTGGGAAAAACTGGTGGTGTGCTAATCCGATCGTGAGGCCTTTGGCTAGTTCTTCTTCGCTCAGGGTGCCAGCTTCAAAGAAATGGTTCATGAGGGTATCATCGTTTTCGGCGGCGGCTTCTACGAGTGCTGCGTGCATTTCATTGGCGCGCTGTTGGTGTTCCGCAGTGATGGGCATTTTAGTGGGTTTGCCGCCGGTTGAAGGGAAAACGTACATAACCATTCGAAGGGCATCTATAATTGCGTGGAATCCATCGGAGGTAATGACGGGGAACTGAAGGGGCAGGACCTTGTTTCCGAACCGGTTTCGCGCCTGTTCGAGGGTGGCCTCGAAGTCGGCTTTTTCGTGGTCTAGTTGGTTAATGACAAAAATGGTAGGGGTTTCATATTGATCGACGTATTCCCAGATGATTTCGGTGCCGACTTCTACGCCATTTCGAGCATTGAGCAGGAGGAGGGCGGTGTCGGCTACTTTCAGGGCGGCTACCACTTCTCCGACAAAATCATCCAACCCTGGGGTATCGATGATATTGATTTTAGAATCTTTCCAGGAGGCGTGCAAAACGGAGGTGAAGAGGGAGTGGCCTCGTTCTTGTTCGATGGGGGTGTAATCGCTTTGAGTGGTACCCTCGCTCACCGATCCACGTCGGTTGATTGCTTTCGCCTCAAAAAGCATGGCTTCAGAGAAGGTGGTTTTGCCGGAGCCGGCATGTCCCACCAAAACAACATTTCGGATTTGATTGGTATCATAAGTAGCCATAGCGAACAAATAGGTTAGGTATGAAAAAATAGGTTGGAAAACAGAAATGCACCTTCCATCCTGTTGCGAAAAACCAGTATGCGAGCCGAACGAATCAGCTTTTTCCAAAAAATCGGTGAAGAAAAGGAAGCGAACCTATCAAGACGAAACTGCCTTCAATTTAGGGATTTTGGGCGAATGCCCCTTGTTTTTTTGGGCTTTTTTTAGTAAAAAATTGGTCTTTTTTCAGGTAGGTGTGTCAATGGAGGGGAGAAAGAAGGGGATTCTTTCGAAGGAGGGGTATTTTTAGTTTTGGTTGATTAACTTTGTTGTCTATGGAAGTTACAAATAAGCGGATTTTTCGATGGGGTATCCTTGGTTTAGGCAAGATCGCCCACAAATTTGCCACTGATTTGCAGCGCTTACCGAATGCTCGGTTGGTGGCAGTAGCGTCGACCGATTTACAGCGGGCTCGGGTGTTTGCAGAGCAATATGCCTGTGAACAAGCGTTTGGCAGCTATGAGGAGTTGATTCAAAGGGCTGGGGTGGATGTGGTGTACGTGGCTACAGCACATACGGGACATTATTCTAGTACGATGGATTGCTTGCGGTCGGGTATCCCGGTGCTTTGTGAAAAGCCGTTTGCGATGAATGGTCAGCAGGCAGCGGAGATGGCGCAGCTGGCGCGGGAGCGAGGCGTGTTTTTGATGGAGGCCTTGTGGACTGTATTTATTCCTGGAATGGTGGCAGTATTGGAGCAGGTTCGGTCGGGAAAATTGGGTAGAATACACTCTGTGAAAGCTGATTTTGGGTTTTATGCGGCGTACAAGGCAGACTGGCGTTTGTTTGACCCGAAATTAGGAGGAGGAGCCTTGTTGGATGTCGGTATTTATCCTGTATTACTGGCTATGTTGATTTTTGGTCCGCCTTTACCCTCGGGCATTCATACGGTTGGCACACGGACGCGTGATGGAGTAGATGAGACTTGTTCATTTATATTTCAGTACGAGGGAAATGGGTTGGCAATGGGGCATGCGACGGTTGCGGCAGACACCCCGGTAGAGGCCTGGATTTACGGAGAAAAGGGACAGATCCATATACAATCGAGGTGGCATCATCCGACGACCTTTGCACTCCAGATGCACGATGGATCGGACCCGGAGGAGTTTTCCTTCCCTTATGAGGGTTGGGGTTATCATTTTGAGGCAGCGCATGTAATGGATTGTTTGGAAGCGGGCAAGAAAGAAAGTGATCGGGTGCCTTTGGAGTTCAGTTGTACGTTGAGTAGAACGATGGATGTGATGTTGGCGCAAATGGGGGTTAAGTATGAAGGTGCCTGTTAGTACTGTGGAACATTGGGATGGTGGAGCGTGCTTTTTTTCCTGTAATTGTTGATTTTAATTTTATAATATTTTTATAAAAAATTAATAATCAATTTTTTACACATAAAATAGAGGTGTCAGTAAAATGTTAGGAACGTGTCAGTCTTTTGTGCAAAAATGTTCCACGCTTTCAAATAAAGATCTCTTTACCTTTGTGGCTGCAATAGAGCAAAACAACTAACATACTTTAGCAATGGGCAAAGTCATAACGATCGCGAATCAGAAAGGTGGTGTAGGAAAGACCACTACAGCGGTTAATTTAGCAGCATCTCTGGCTATACTAGACAAAAAAGTATTGTTGATCGATGCGGATCCACAGTCTAATGCCTCTTCTGGGGTAGGTTTGGTGACGGATGAAAATACGATTGGACTGTATGATTGTATTGTCAATGATTTAGATCCGTTAGCGGCTATTATTGCGACGGAAACACCTAACCTGTACTTATTGCCTTCCAGCATCAACTTGGTTGGTGCGGAGGTTGAGTTGGTGAATAAGCCTAAGCGCGAGTATATTATGAGGAGTTTGGTAGATGGGCTTCGTCAGGAGTATGATTATATTTTCATTGATTGTCTTCCATCTTTGGGATTGATCACGATCAATGCCTTAGTGGCGGCGGATACAGTAATGATACCGGTTCAGTGTGAGATGTATTCCTTTGAGGGTTTGGCAAAATTGAAAAATACCATTTCATTGGTCAAGCACGGTTACAATCCGAATTTGCGGGTAGAGGGTTTGGTTATTTCGATGTACGATAGCCGTCTTCGTTTGGCGAATGCAATTGTAGAGGAGGTGCGGAATAGCAGCACGGATTATGTGTTTGAAACCATTGTTCACCGTAACTCCAGGATTGCGGAGGCGCCCATGCAGCACGTGCCGGTTGCGATGTACGACATCAACAGCAAGGGTGCTGTGAATTTCTTAAACTTAGCAGAAGAATTTTTGCGATTAAATACCCCTAATTAGTAGGAAAAAAGGATAAAAAGTGGCAAAAAAACTGGACATCAAACAAGCTGTTGGGAAGGGTATTGGCGCATTATTGGCTACACCACAGCAGGTAGAACAAATTATTGAGCAGAACACTCCGGAGGAGGCTGCCCGGGAGTTGGCATCCAATGTGGCGATGCTCCCCTTGGAGTTCATAGAGCCCATGCACCGTCAGCCGCGGGAATATTTTGATGAGACGGCTTTGTTGGAATTGTCGGAGAGTATCAAAATTCATGGCATTATTCAGCCCATCACGGTTCGGCGGATTCATGCCAAGTTGTACCAGATTATTTCTGGGGAGCGTCGATTTAGGGCGAGTAAATTAGCTGGGTTAACGGAAGTTCCCGCTTACATTCGATTGGCCGACGACCAGCAGATGGTGGAGATGGCCTTGATTGAAAATATCCAGCGGGAGGATTTGAATCCGATGGAGGTTGCCAACACGTATGGCCGCTTGAAGACTGAATTTGGGTTGTCAGATGAACAATTGGCTGACCGGGTTGGCAAGCAGCGCAGTACGGTTACAAATTACCTAGGCTTACTAAAGTTGCACGATGAGATCAAGGCGGCCGTTAAAAAGCAGGAGTTAAGTATGGGTCATGCCCGTGCTTTGAAGGGGGTAACAGACCGGGCGTTTCAGTTATCTTTACTTAATCAGATTCGGACGGAGGATTTGTCTGTTCGGGCGGTAGAGCAGTTAATTGCTAAGTATAAGGAGGAGCGTACGACTAAACCTAGCAAGCCTGACCAGCGGTTGCCGGAGAACTTGCGTGCCATTCAGAATCAGTTTAGTGCGTTTTTCGGGGCACGGGCGGTTTTGAAGCGCGATGCCAAGGGAACAGGCCAGATCGTCTTAAAATTTAACAATGATCAGGAGTTGAATCGGATGTTGGATGCGATTAGTCCAATGGTGGAATAGTACGGTTTATGATAAAGTCCCTCCATTTTCGTTTAGCAAGCAGGAATACCCACTATTGGGTGGTCCTGCTTGCTTTTTTTTCACTGTCGTTTGATTTTTCTTCGTCTGCCATTCAGTGGACGACGGAGACGGATTATGATTTTGGGGTAGTGGAATTCGGGACCACCAGTGGGGTGGTCTTTTCTTTTCAGAATATTTCTGCAGATTCCGTTTTATTGCAGACCGTCCGGACCACTTGTGGGTGTACAGCGGCGGAGTGGCCGGAGCAGCCGTTGGCACCTGGAGCGAAAGGTGATTTGCGGATCGAGTTTACGGCTGAAAACAAGGGGCCGTTCAGTAAAAAAATCCGTGTATTTTTTGATGCAATGCGCAAGCCGGAGATCTTGATGATTCGGGGTCGGGTGGAGTAGTGGCAACAAAATAGCGGTGGGGCTGTTAAGCGGATAAACAAACACTGCACAGTTTATGTCCGTTTATGCTTTGAAGCGCGTTCAGCGCCTTCCTATTTCACTTGATCAGGCATGGGATTTTTTTTCCAGTCCACTCAATTTAAGGGAGATTACGCCTCCTTATATGGATTTTAAGGTGACCTCCGACCCGGAGTTTTTAAAGAAGATGTACACGGGTCAAATAATCACGTACACAGTGAAGCCAGTACTTGGGATACCGTTGTTTTGGATGACGGAGATCAAACATGTTGCTGATCGGCAGTTTTTTGTGGACGAGCAGCGGGTTGGGCCCTATCGGATTTGGCACCATCAGCATCATTTCAGAGAGATTCCGGGAGGGGTAGAGATGACAGATTTGGTTCATTACCAGATTCCATTTGGTCCTCTGGGTCAACTAGCAAATTGGTTGTTTGTGCGGCGTCAGCTGGAGGGTATTTTTAGTTATCGGTGGAATAAGCTAGAGGATTTATTTGGGAAAATGTAGGTGGTTGGGTAATCCCGGCCGGTTTATTTTCGTCCGAAGTCGGCCGGGATTTCTCCCCATTGATCGGTTTCCCATTTGATGATTTTATTGTTAAAATGGTGGGTAGCCAGCCATTGTTCTGCGCGTCGAATGAGTTCAAAGATTTGGGCATTCCGAGGGCTTGGTTCTAGTTTGGTTCTACATTTTTTGGCTTTGACCCAAGCTTGTGCATTTTTGGAGTCGGTATAAATTGGAACATGTGGACTGTTTTGTTGGTGTAGCCAGGCCAGTGCGTGGACAAGTGCCAAGAACTCCCCTACATTATTGGTTCCATCGGGCATCGGGCCAACGTGAAAAATTTGTTGTCCGGTCCGGACGTGCACTCCTCGGTACTCCATATCACCGGGGTTGCCACTGCAGGCGGCATCTACTGCCAGGCTATCTAGTTGGACCCCTATTTTTTCGAGTTCACCTTTTGTTTTTTTGACGGTTTTGGTGTCGGTACCGGCGTAATTCCAGTAGCTCCCTTTGAACGCTTTTTCTGCTTCTGCTTTACTGGCAAAGGATTTGTATTTAGCACCGTTCACTCCTTTGACCTGTGCTCCGGCATCGTCCCAGTTGTCGTACACTCCGGGTTGAATTCCTTCCCACACCACATAATATTTCTTTTTTGCCATTGTGAAGTGATTACATTCCTATTAGACGTGATTCAATAAAAGGTTAGGTTATTTGCTTTATTGCAGATACGAGTTTATCCAGGTCTTCTGTGGTGGTGTACACATTAGGGGTTATGCGAACGCCCTTTATTTTTTCCCATTCTATTCCTACTGTATGTATTTTCCAATCGCGGAACAGGGTTTCTGAGATGTCACCTGGCTTTTTCCCTTCGATCCCAAAACATCCGATGGCGCAGCCGTATTTGGGTTTTTTTGAAGTAAAAAATTGGATTCCTGGGACGTTACTGACCTTATCCATCCAATAATTTTTCAAGAAGTGGAGGCGTTCTTCTTTTCGTTGAGCACCGATCATTTGGTAAAAGTCGACAGCATATCCGATGGCCATTTCGATGGGGAAGTTGCGGGTTCCCAGGGTTTCGAATTTTCGGATATCATTGCTTTGTGGTTGGTCGTTCGAGAGCAGGGGCCATATTTTTCCAATTTTATCTTTCTTTATCCAAAGCATTCCGGATCCGATGGGGGCGCTCAGCCATTTATGCAGGCTGGTTCCGAAATAATCGGCGCCCAGGTCCGGGATTTTAAAGTCCAGGAGGGCGAAGGAGTGTGCACCGTCTACCAGTACTTCTATTCCTGCTTGGTGGGCGGCCTCTGCGATTTTACGGACGGGGAGTATTTGGCCACACCAGTTAATGATGTGGGTAACGTGAACGAGTTTTGTTTTTGAGGAAAATTGAGTAGTAAACGCGCTGACCATTTCCTCCTCATTTTCGGAGGGCAGCTGAAGGTCTACCCAGACTAGTTTGATGCCGTCGCGTTTTTCTCGTTGTTTCCAGGCATTGATCATGTTGGGGTAGTCGTATTTGGATAAAACAACTTCGTCTCCGGCTTGAAGGGGAAGCCCGAAGATCACGGAATTGAGGGCTTCGGTGGCATTTCGATTGATGGCAATTTCCTCGGGATCTACCCCTGCTATGGCCGCCAGGTTGTACCGCAAAGGCTCCCGGTCTTGGTCCAGGATTCTCCACATGTAATAGGAGGGGGCCTCGTTGCAGAGGTGGCTGTAATGCTCTTGTGCTTCTAATACAGCCCTTGGTGAAGGAGAAACGCCTCCGTTATTCAAGTTAATCAGGGTAGGGCTAGCGGCATACGCTAGGCGGATTTGCCTCCAAAAATCTGCATCTGGACCTAAGGTAGGGCTTTGGATAGAAGGGAAAGCTTCCGCGACGGACTGATGTAAGGCGGCTATTCCGAGTAAGCTGGCAGTTTGGCGGATAAAAGAGCGACGTACCATAGGTGGTGTATTTAATTGAAACGGTCAGCAAAGTAAGTAGTTTTTTGATTGGTTTAGTAAAAAAGACGATCCCTCCGTCTGACAAGGCAGGGAATATCGAGGATGGAGCACTCGAGTTGCGTAAAGGGATTGGATGGCCACCCTTTTTCCACTGAAGTCTTAGAGAGTACTTGCTTGCCCTGCTATTTCCTTAATGAAATATTAAATCTAAGGTAGATCGATACCAAGGTAGTACCTTTGTTTCGTTTGAATAAAGTAATTGCCCTTTTGATAGTACTTTTTACATTAAAAACAATCTATAAAATAATGAAAAAACAGATTTTTTTCTCGATTCTGATTTCTGCTGCTGCATTGAGCTCAGCTTCTGCGCAGTCTGATGTGGTTGCTCCACCTGTACAAACGAAACCCGCTAAAGTGGAGCAGCCTGCTGGTTTAAAGGTTGCTGATGGAAAAACGGCTGGTAAGCCGGGCAATGGCAATGAGGCTATTAAAAAAGCAGCTCAAGAGAAAAAAGCCAAGTCCGCGGGTGCTGGGAAAGGTGCAAAAAACGGAGCAGGCAAGGGTGGAAAGCAGCAAAAAGAAATGAAAAAGATGAATCCCAAAGATCGTCCATCAGAAGCCGGGGCAAAGACTCCGAAGGCTTCTCCAGGCAATCAAAATACCGCACCTTTGGAAAAAAAATCAAATAAGGGCAAGGTGAATAGCGGCTTTACACCCTCTGGGCAGTAATATTGTTTTATCCTTTATTTGAGACAGGCAGCTTTACCGGATGGTGGGGCTGCCTGTTTTTGTTTCTGCGAACATTTCCTGTAGAAGTAAATGGAAGTGGTGAACACCGGTTTCTCTACTTGGAGAGACACGACCGGATTGGTAAAAACGAGATCGGGTGCCGATATGTACTTGTTCTACTACTGCTTCATCTTCGCGTTCGACCAGGTCTACATCGCCTCCAGCGCCTTGCCCCAGTTTTGCTTCGTCCCAGACATAGGTTCTGAAACTTACACGTGTTAGGTCTTTATGGAGTGGGCGAATAATGTTCAGTGATAGCCCCCAAGGATAGAAGTTGAACATAATATTGGGGAAAAGCCAGAAATAGTAGGCGGCAATTTCCTGACCGGCGTCCTCGTGGTGGGTTGGTAGTTGGAAACAATGTTCTCCTCCACGGCTGATTCCTACTTGGCAATTACTCCAACGGTAGCATTCCGTTCGGTAGCCAGACCAGTCGAGGGAGGTAGCGAGTCCTTTGTGGACAAAAGGAATATGGAATCCTTCCAGGTAATTATCGCAGTAGAGGGCCCAGTGCGCTTTTACCAAGTAATCGCGGGAGCGTTCTGGTGCGAATCGGAAGGTTTCTATGGGTAGAAATCCTATTTTTTGTTCCATTTCAGCGATCCACGCATCGAATGGAAAAGCGGGCTGAAGGGAGGTAAATTGGAACTGGCGCCAGTTATGGAGTGGAAGCTGAGTGAGGTGATCACTTGCGCAGGGAAAGTCGAGGGCGCTTTCCATTTCGGGCATTGATTTGAAAGAACCATCCAGCCCAAATCGGCGGCCATGGTATCCGCAAATAAGTTGGGACCGGTCAAGTCGGCCAGGATGTTCCACTAGTATTTTTCCGCGGTGGGTACACACATTTGATAAGCATCGAGGTTGCCCCTGTTCGTCATAAAGCAGGAGTAAGGGTTCCTCGATTAAGCCGTCCATGAATTTAAAAGGCAGCACCTCTCCAGGTAGGCGGACCATTTCCTCTGCGCCGGTGATGAGTTGCCAGGAACGGGCAAATACAGATTCTTTACCTTGTTCGAAGCGTCCAGCATCGTGGTAAAATTGGCCTGGGAGGGTGGGGGACTGTCGGATATCGTTTGAAATCATTGGTCAAAGATAGTAAAGGAGGTGAAATGAGTTGGATTTTGGGTTATTTTCTTATTAGATAGGAATGTTTGAAGGTGAACCGAAGGGTTGGGTGCTTGTTTAGGATAGATGGCAACACTGCGACTTATATTAGGGGATCAATTAAATCACCAGCACAGTTGGTATCAGGAACGAGATGAGGAGGTGGTATATGTCTTCATGGAGGTTTTATCGGAGACGGGGTATGTTCGGCACCACGTGCAGAAAGTGGTCGGTTTTTTTCTGGCTATGCGTGCCTTTGCTGGGCATTTGCGGGATCAGGGGCATCGAGTACACTATTGGTATTTGGATGATCCAGAGAATCAGCAGCGGGTGACGGCTAACTGTGCGGTGCTGGTGGAGCGGTATGGGGTTACTCGATTTCAGTATCAGGAGCCGGACGAGTGGCGGCTGGACCAGGAGTTGCGGGAGTGGTGTGCCGGTCTTTCTATTGCCTCGGAGAGGGTATCTTCGGAACATTTTTTGACGAGTCGGACTGCCTTAGGCGATTTGTTTGTTGGGAAAAAGGGTTATTTGATGGAGACCTTTTATCGGGAGATGCGGAGGCGGCATCAAATTTTGATGGAGCCAGACGGGGAGACTCCTTTAACGGGGCGCTGGAATTACGATGCGGAGAATCGCAAGAAAATGCCTAAATCGGTTGTTTTGCCACCTATTCCGCGGTTTTTCAGAGAGGTGCGTGAGGTAGTGGAGTTATTAGATCGGATGCAGGTTCGAACCATAGGGACGTTGGATCCGGCCCGATTTGACTGGCCGGTGACCCGTGCGGAAGCGTTAAAGACCTTGGAGCACTTTATTCAATATCGTTTGGCTGCTTTTGGTATGTATCAGGATGCGATGACCCAGCGGGATTGGTTGTTGTTTCACTCCAGGTTGTCTTTTTGCTTAAACATCAAGCTGTTGCATCCGAAGGAGGTGGTAGATGCATGTATTGCACATTGGAGGTTGCATGCTGACCAGCTTGATTTTGCTGGTTTGGAGGGCTTTGTTCGCCAGGTGGTAGGTTGGCGGGAGTACATGAGGGGTGTTTATTGGGCGAGGATGCCTGAGTATGCCGAGTTGAATTTTTTTGGACATAAGGCACCGTTACCCTCTTGGTATTGGACGGGAAAGACTGGCTTGAATTGCTTGCGGCACAGCATTGAGCAAAGTTTGGAGCGCGCTTATGCGCACCACATACAACGCCTTATGGTAACGGGCAATTTTGCTTTATTATTGGGGGTAGATCCGGATCAGGTAGATGAATGGTACCTTGGTATTTATATGGATGCTGTGGAATGGGTGGAAATCACCAATACCAGGGGAATGTCGCAGTTTGCAGATGGAGGTATTGTCGGCACGAAGCCTTATGTGAGTAGTGCTAATTACATGCATAAAATGGGTGATTATTGTGAAAATTGCAAGTACAAGAAAGACTTGAAGTATGGGTCAGGAGCTTGTCCGTTCAACAGTTTGTACTGGGATTTTTATCATCGCAATCGGGCATTATTGGAGCGCAATCCGAGGATTGGGATGATGTATAAAGTATGGGATAAAATGGCTGAAAAGGAGCAAAACGCACTTTTAAGGCAGGCGGAAATGTATAAACAGCAGATTGAGTCGTTATGAACCAGAAAATAGTTGTTTTTTTGCAAAAAAATGAATGAATAGTATGATTCGAATAGCTGTTGTACTGAGTGCTCTTTTGATGTCATCTGGCTGGTTGGGGGCGCAGGAATTTGATCCATGGATTGCATTTAAGGATTTGAAAGTATTGCGGGGGGTATGGTTTATGCCAACGGATCGAGGGGATCGGCTGGAGATTTGGAAGTTGGAGGATGATAGTACGATGACGGGGAGGTCCTTGCGGATCAAGCCAGAGAATGGGGATACCGTTTTATTGGAGACCATGCGGTTAACGATCCGAGACACCAATGTGATCTATTCGGCGGTGGTACGAGGGCAGAACAACAACAAGGCGATTGATTTTCGCTTGACGGAGGCGTATTCGGATGAATTTCTGTTTGAGAATCCAGCACACGATGATCCTCAAAAAATTCGGTATTTGATGTTGGGAAATCGGGAGATTCAGGTTACGACGGAAGGCCGAAAGAATGGGCGGACGATTACACGGGAGTATGTATTTGAGCGGGAGTTCAAAGCGGCGGGTGCTGAGTTTCGGGTCCGTGCGGGCACAAATGTATCGACGATTGCAGCGGAACGGGCTTTCAACAACATGTTAAGTGGTCCGGATTTTGGGGTGTTGCCAGGTTGGGAGCTTGGGATCGGTATTTTATTCAAGGGAAGTGGGGGCTTTTTGAACATCAATACGGAAATTGGGCTTGCAGGACGCTATTTTGGGGTGAATTCTCGTTTTTTTGCGGATACCACGGAGTATACTCGGGATGGGACTTATTTAACGAACTGGTTTACGGCAGCGCTTTATCCAGAGTTTACCTTGAAGCGGGATGGTCGGTTAACCTTAGTGGTCGGTCCTTATTATAGCCGTTTGCTTTCGAGCCGCTTGAATGGTACGACGCTTCCTCGGCCGAGTGATAAGTTATTCAACACGAATAAAGATTTGAATAAGAATGATTTAGGTATTTTAGCTGGGTTTCATTACCAACTAAAGCCGAAAAAGAAAGATATGGGAGCCAAGTTGGGTGCTCGATTCAATCTGGGTATGCGGGATTTGGATAATTTATACAAGCGTCGGTGCAGTAACCCGGCCTTGTGCAACGAGCGGTTGCTTTTGCGGAGTGTATCGCTTTATTATTCTATCAATTTAGTACAGTTATAAGATGCGGCCCATTCATATTTTTTTTGACAATGACGGGACGATTGTGGACTCGGAGATTTTGGCGGTTCGAAACATGTTGCGTCATTTGGCTGCTATGGGAATTGAGATGGATGAGCGGGTGTACGCACAGCGGTTTCCGGGGTTGTTGGAGCGGGATATTTTTGCCATCCTAGAGCGGGAGCATGGATTATCGATTCCTGACTCCTTTCATTTACAATTGCAGCAGGAGCATATTGCCTTGTTTGAGCAGGAGCTAAAGCCGATTGTGGGAATGGATAGCTTGTTTCGGGAGGTGCGAGCGGGTAAGAGTATGGTGTCGAACGGGAGTGTTGCGCACGTAGAGCGTTGTTTGGGTAAGGTAGGTTTGTTGCATGATTTTGGAGGTGAAATTTTTTCGGCCAAGCAGGTAGATCGTCCGAAGCCTTATCCGGACGTTTATTTGCATGCTTTGCGCAGTGTGGGCTTGGAGCCTTTGCAGGCATTGGTGGTAGAGGATAGTCCAACGGGAATTGAGGCGGCGAAGGCGGCTGGTTTGCGGGTGGTTGGTTTTTTGGGGGCTTCTCATATCACGGAGGGACATGGTGAGCAGTTAAAAGCGAAGGGTGCAGATTTTTTAGCCTCGGATGCGGAGGAGTTAAGAAAGATATTGGCGGCTTGGGAGTTGGTTTAAGTACTTGTTAATGCCATTTATTTTTTAGGGAAATGGGTTGGATGTTCCTACTTTTGAATGTTGGCGGGGGCCGTTAGTAGCGCCTTTGTTTATTTTATACCGTAATTTAATTCCTATCGTTATGAAAGAAGAGTTTATCCACTTCTTATGGCGCACGCGTCGCTTTGATCAACGCGAGTTAAGAACAACCCATGGTCATGCTCTTGAGATTATTCATCCTGGGGAGCACAACGTTCATGCGGGACCTGATTTTTTTAATGCCCGGCTTCGGATAGATGGTATGGAGTGGGCGGGCAATGTGGAGATGCATTTAGCATCCTCCGATTGGTACGTTCATCAGCATGAGCAAGATCCTGCGTACGCCGGGGTGATATTACATGTGGTTTGGGTAGAAGATTCGATGGTTTTACAGCCGGATGGTCGGCCAATACCTTGTTTGGAATTGTGCAAGCGAGTTAGTATGGTTTTATTGGAAGAGTATGAGCGCCTGATGTTGGAAGAGGACTGGTTGCCTTGCGGGCGGTCTTTCCAGGAGGTGCCGGGGGTGGTTCGGCTGGGGTGGTTAGACCGGTTATTAGTGGAGCGATTGGAGCAGAAGACGGTACAGATTGAGCGGTTATTGGAG
The DNA here is from genome assembly GCA_046316495.1 of Chitinophagales bacterium. Taxonomy (GTDB): domain Bacteria; phylum Bacteroidota; class Bacteroidia; order Chitinophagales; family Saprospiraceae; genus M3007. The sequence goes on along the minus strand of JBKDAM010000020.1, from coordinate 28,913 downwards.
TACAGCCGAGATTCTTGGGAGGATACCTTTTATTATTTATTAGCGCGATCCTTTGGATTAAAGATTAATTTGGATCCATTTGAGCAGTTGGCGCGTTCGTTATCGTTGTCGATTGTGCAACGGCACAGGGAGCATCCATTTCAGATTGAGGCCTTGTATTTTGGTCAGGCTGGATTTTTAGAGCGGGAGTACCGGGATAATTATCCGAATCAATTGGCCAAGGAGTACCAGTATCTACGGCACAAGTATCAATTGGTTCCAATGGAGGTTAGTCAATGGAAGTTTTTGCGGTTGCGGCCTGCTAATTTCCCTACGATACGGATTGCGCAGTTTGCCGCTTTGATGCAACGGACGGTTCATTTATTTTCTAAGATATTGGAATGTAGGCAGGTTGCTGAATTGGAGGCATTATTGACGTTGGAAACTGCGCCTTATTGGGAGACACATTATCGATTTGATGTGCCGTCGGTGGATCGGAAGAAGGCGATAGGGCGTGCTTTTTTAGTGCAAGTCTTCATCAATACGGTTGTTCCGGTTGTTTTTTTTTATGGGAAACGCCGGCAGGAGGTGGAGTTGCAGAATCGTGCTTTAGCATGGTTGGAAGAGTTGGGGCCGGAGTCTAATCAGTTAATAGAGGAGTGGGTGGCATACGGGGTGAAGCCTCAGAATGCGCATGATTCTCAGGCTTTATTGCAGTTGCGTCAGCAATATTGTTTAGAGCGGCGGTGTTTGGATTGTGCGGTAGGGCATTATTTATTGCGCTGATGGATGAGTAGAAACAAAATGGCCTTGACTTCTTTCCGATGTCAAGGCCATAATAAGATTTAGTTAGGCGAGTACTACTTTTGGAGTATTACTTTTTTGGTGAGTACAGCCCCATTTGCGACGATTCTTAGAAGATAGATGCCGGAAGGTTGAGTGGACAAGTCGATCCACTCGTGAATAGATTGAGTGGGGGCCTGTTCTGTTTTCCAGACTGCTTGACCTAGCAAGTTGACCAATTCGGACTGCACTTGTAAGGTTTGATCAAACTGTACATCCAAAAGTAGCAGACCGTTGGTTGGGTTGGGTCGGATAGACAGTTGTTGCATTCCTGGCAATTCGCTGGTTCCGGATACCTGTACGAATACGGTCAAGGTATCGGAGCATCCGTTGGCATCGTTAACGGTGACGGTATAGCTTCCTCCGATGAGATCGGAAACAGAAGCGGTGGTTGCGCCATTACTCCAGAGGTAAGAGTAAGGAGGGTTGCCGATACCAACTTGTACGGTAGCGCTACCTGCGCTTTGGCCAGGGATTTCGGGGGTGACGCTTGCGGTGAGGTTCATGCTGACTGGGCAGGCGATGATTCCTACATTATCGAGGTCAAACCAGAAATCACCGGCACCCCAGGTTGCTTCGAAGCGGATGGTGATGCTTTTTCCGGCATAGTTTTCAAGGGATATTTTTCGATTGCGAAGGTTGGCGGTGGGGGTATGGTTCAGTGAATTGATGGTGCCGACGGTTTCGAATGTTTGACCACAGTCGGTACTTACCTTGACATCGATTTTGGTGCCATTGGAAAGGACGGTTCCTACGGTACCGGCTGACCAGTTGGTGATGCGGTAATCGAAGGTCAGGGAGTCATTTGCTCCGATGACACCGTAGCGTGGAAGGTCATATACACAAGATGGGAAACTGGAGTACAGGTTAAATGCCAATACGTTAGAGATGTTATTGTGGGTATTGGTAACAGTGGCATTGGCTGGTACGGTCCACCCCTGTGGGAACCCGACTCCGGCTTCAAAGTCTTCCCGGAATGGGATTGGGCGTGGGAGGTGGCTGATGGTATAGGTAACGGTGTCGTTGACGGTATTTAGGTCACCTGGGGTACTTACCCAGCATCGGATAACGGAGACTGCGTCTCGGCTATCGAAGGTAGGTCCGAAGGTATAAGCGTAGTTTTCGTCTGGCAGCATCAGGTTATTAGGAACAGTGAACTGCACAGGATTGCCATTATTGACGGAATAATAGAGGGTATATCCGGAAGGGATTGGGCCTCCGCCCACATTTGCGATGCGGAGGGTTACTTTATCATTTTCGAGGCCGCAGTCATTTCCCTCTCCCAGGGTATTTACTTTTACGGCCATCATATCTTTTTGGAGTGGGGTAAATATTTTGAATTGATCGATGCCTACCCCTTCTTCCAGCGGGAAGAAACCGCTTGCAAATCCGAAGCGGAACAGTACATTGGATTGGCCTGCTACGCCATCGATGAGGTGGTGGGTTGGGATCCATCCATTGGAGTTTCCTGCCCAAGCGGTATTTTCTCCGGTTCCGGGATCTGTTGAGTTGTACCAGTTTACGCCGGTGGTGGCAGATCCGATCCGTTGCCAGGTCGCTCCATCATTGATGGAGGATTCTACGAACGCGCCGTTGCTTCCTTGGGTGCAGTTATAGTTGATCAAGAATTCCAGGGCTGGCTTGGTGGTAAGGTCGGAGAAGTCAAAGCAAGTGGATACGATATAGCCCCGTTCGCCGGCATTGACCGGTCCATCCAGGTTGGTTACCCAGGCTTTTTGTCCGTCTCCGGCAGCGCTGATAGCGACACCTGCTGGTGTACCGTATTCCCACGAAGGGGAGCCAAATGCGGTTAATTCGTTAACGACTGTCCAGCCACCGTTCCAGTTTTCGAATGATTGTGTGTAAGGAGCAGTGAGCACGTTATTTAGGTAATAGCGCAGCGTGTCATTGGACATGTCTTCGTCTCCGGTCATCTGTAGGATGACCATAATTTCATATTCTCCAGGTTCGGAAAAGTCGTAGGTAGTTTCGAATTCAATGATTTCGGTGCTGTCTTTACCGATTACGCCGGTGTAATAGCCATCCTCTGGTTGGATAACGCCTCCGGGTTGTCCATTGACATAGAACAGGTAGGGTATCAGGGTTTGTGGGTTGGAGCCAAGGTTGGTCATCGCGAACCGAACGATTTCGACGCCCAGGTCGCAACTTCCAATGGGGGTTAGGACTTCTGTGACGGCCACGTCATTGGTCCAGTAGGTTTCAAAACCAAATGGTCCGGTAAGGTTACTGGTACTGCCATTGCAGTCTTGGATGATGTAGTATTCGTAGTTGGTTTTGGGAGTGAGGCCGGTGATAGTAGCTTTGGGGGTTGTTACGTACAGGGTATCGCCCTGTCCTGGGCCTGGGATAAAGCCAGCTGGGCCATAGATCACCCACCAACCGACGGGGTTAGACGTTCCGATGCCTGGGGTCCAGCGGATCTTGGCACGGGTATCGTAGATATTTTCGTTGTAGACATTGATGGGTTTGACGCAGGCAGGGCAATCACCGGTGCCGTTATACACTACTCCGGATGGGGGTGCAGTAAGGCTTAGCACCTGCTCGTTATCCACGTTATAAATGGTAAAGGAAACTTCATTCAGGAAGGAGCCTGCTTGCCAGGTGATGACCAATGGTTGACCTGGAAATACATCGAAAAAGACGGTATTGCTGATACCATCGTCATTGATATTATCGAGTGTGAATGTTTGCGAATTTGGGCCACTGGTGATGGTGAGCTCTCCGCCGTTCCAGCCATCGCCGAAGGAGTCGAACATATCCAGCTGCCAAAGGCATTGGGCATTCAGAAAAGCAGGAAGGCAGAACAGGGCTGCCAGGAAGTAAAATTTCCGCATCATTTTTAATTATATTGAACGCAAAAGGAATTCCAAAGGTAATACAATATCGGAATTCTTGTATTTGAAAGGAGTTAAAGGCTAAAAAAAGCAGAATCCTACTTTACGGTGTAGGTTTTTTGGGGTATTCCAACCCCTTTTATAGTCATTGATTTCCATTTTTTGGGCAATTTGGTGGGCAATTGTACCAGTCCATTGGGGCCGATATCGAGCCCTCCGAAGCCCATTATGGTTGCCTGCAAGAAGCCTCCTGCTCCCGTGGCAAAATAGGGATTGGTTCCGCCGGCGCATTCTGCCAGGACGCCGAAAGGAGGGTTTTCATTGGGTTTATAGCTCTTTAACCAAAGTTGGTAGGCGCGTTCGGGGTCACCGGATCGGGCTGCGGAGACTGCCAGAACTGCATTGCCCATGGCGGGACCTTCGGGGGACATGCGGGGCTGGTAATAGTCAAGGTCCTTTTTCACTTGTTTCGGGTCAGTGATGATTCGCAAGGGATAGGAGAGCAGGTTGACATCGGCTTGTTTGATCATTTCACCGTTGTAGGTAGCATTTTCGCGGGTAGTTCCATCTGGGAATTGTAAGATGGGGATATTTTGTGCTACGTGCATCCAGTCTGGATCCGGGTTTTTCCCGAGGGTTTTGGCTGCTTCGGTGGCATATTGGAGGACGGTGATGGCCATTCCATTGGTAAAGGCATTGTTATCAATGTTTTCTTGCCATTCATTTGCTCCGATGACATTATTGATGTTGTATTGACCTGGGCCATCGCGCTCAACGCGAGAGGCCCAAAAGTCGGCGGCTTCCTTGAGAATAGGCCAGCCTCGTTCTTGGAGCCAGGTTTTATCTTTGGTGACCAGGTAGTATTGCCAGGCTGCCCAACCAATACAGCCTGTTATGTGGTGTTGAAAGGGTCCGGTAAGGGCCCAAACAGGGGTTTCTTCTTGTCCGGTGGTGGTACTTTCCCAGGGGTACATAGCTCCTTTGTATCCATGGGAGAACGCGTTTTGCTTCGCTTGTTCGAGGAGTTGGAAACGGAATTCCAGCAGGGATTTAGCGATTCCGGGTTGAAGCAGCAGGAGCGGTGGGTACATCCAGAGCTCGGTATCCCAAAATACGTGTCCATTGTAGCCCAATCCACTCAATCCCATGGGGGAGAGGCTGAGGGCGGTACCTTCCCGTGCGAAGGAGTAAAGGTGGTACATCGCGGAGTGTACATCGCGGGTAGCATCCACGTCCCCTTCTATATGGATATCGGCCGACCACAACTGGTCCCAGGCGGCGCGGTGCCGCTTGAGCAGGCGTTCGGTTCGTTCGAGTGCTGCGAAGATGGTTAGGCGTTCGGCCTCGTTGTGGGGGTCGATGGTATGTGCGGTGGAGATGAGGGTTCCGACGACTGCGAAGCGGTAGGTTTCACCTGCTTTGAGTTGTTTATGGAACTTGGCGAGGTGCATATTGTAGTCCCAGTCTTCATGGATCAGGTCGGGTTCGTGACCGTGTTTTTCTTCAAAGATGAAGCTGGTAGAGGCGGCCACGGTATGCTTGCCAGAGGGGCTTTTTCCTACTGAAGTAAGGAGAGGGATAAGTACATGAGGTCGATCAATTTCGGAGTAGTAGTTCCGTACTTCTTGAAGCATTTCGGGTGCTTCTATCACGGTCATGGGGGTTATTTTGGTATCTTCCAAGGCGGTGATTTCTACTTTGCTGAGGGCAGAGTAAGGGAGGTGTCGAAGGGCAAGCAAGGTATGTTTTACGGTCAGTTTGGTGCCTACTTTGTAAGTTGTTACCAGTTCTGCATTGCGCATATCAAGAGTTTGGCGATAGTCACTGATATCGCCCCTGTTCATTCTTCTTCCATCCACATCGAGGTTCATGTTGATGAAATTGAAGCCTTTAAGGATATTACTGACTCGGCCGCGCAGGTAATTGTCGTAGGCGCCATTGAGGACTACGTCTTTCACCTTCATGGGTTCTGGGGAGGAGACCAGCCCGATCATTCCGTTTGCAACGGTGATTCCGAAGTATCGGTTTGGGTCGATTTGGTCTGCTACAAGGTGCCATTCATCGTTTTGAGAGAAAAGTTGCCCAAGTTGGCACAGGAGGCTCAGAGCCAATAAGAATGTCCGTTTTTTCATAACCAATGAAGTGTCGAATCAGCAGAAATGCAGCTGTTTGAGTGGATTTACAGGTAAAATTAGCTCAAGATGGTTTTAATTTTCCGAAAAAAATTAAAACCATCTTGAGCAGAAAGGGTGTCGGGTTCTTCCTGGCGGGTAGCGCACCGACCATGACGGGTTTAGGACAGCAGGGATTGTCCGGTCATTTCGGGAGGGATTTCAACCGACATCAGACTCAGAAGAGTGGGGGCTACATCTGCCAGGGAGCCATTTTTGATGCTGGTTCTTTTGGGTTCCGTTACCAGGATACAGGGAACTGGATTTTTGGTATGGGCGGTATTGGGTGTTCCGTCTTCGTTAACCAGAAAATCGGAGTTGCCGTGATCGGCAATGAGCAGGCATTGATACCCTTTTTCCAGGGCTAGTGGAACAATCTGCGAGAGACAGTGGTCCACGGTTTCGGCTGCTTTGATTGCGGCGGTAAATACCCCTGTATGGCCCACCATATCTGCGTTGGCGAAGTTGAGGCAGATAAAGTCGGGGGTATTGGACTGAATATCATCCAGGATCGCTTCGGTGATCCCTTGGGCGCTCATTTCGGGTTGTAGGTCGTACGTGGCTACTTTGGGGGAGGGGACCATCAACCTGCGTTCTCCGTGGAACGGTTCTTCCCTGCCACCGGAGAAAAAGAAGGTCACGTGGGGGTATTTTTCGGTTTCTGCGATTCGCACTTGTGTTTTTCCGGCTTTTTCCAGGACTTCGCCCATAGTCATGCGCACATCATCTTTTTCGTAGATGACCTTTACCTTTTTAAAGGTTTCGTCGTACCGGGTCATGGTGACATAATAGAGTGGCAGGGTGGTCATTCCCTGGTCAGGCATATCTTGTTGGGTGAGTACCTGGGTAATTTCTCTGCAGCGATCGGTGCGGAAATTAAAGGCGATGACCACATCATTGGGTTGGATTCGGCCTTCGGATTGGACGACCATTGGCTGTAGAAATTCGTCGGTGACATTGGTATCGTAGGCCTCCTGGATGGCTTTTACGGGGTCGGTTACGGGTGTTCCGGTTCCCTTTACCAACAAGTCGTAGGCTATTTTTACCCGTTCCCAGCGTTTGTCTCGGTCCATGGCATAGTAGCGGCCCACGATGGTAGCCAGTTGGACGGGTTGGTTTTGGATATGGTCCTGTAGGGTTTGGATGAAGCTTGCGCCGCTTTTGGGGTCGCAATCTCTTCCATCGGTGAATGCGTGGACGAAAGTGCGTTGGAGACCGGCTTCGGTGGCCATATCACAAAGTGCCAGCAAATGGTTGATATGGGAATGTACCCCCCCATCGGATACGAGTCCAATGAAGTGAACAGCCGTATTGTTTTGGCGGGCATATTCGAATGCTTCCAGGAGGACGGGATGTTGGTGTAGTTCGCGTTCTCGGACGGCTCGGTTGATACGGGCGAGTTCTTGCCATACTACCCGGCCGGCACCGATATTAAGGTGTCCAACTTCCGAGTTACCCATTTGACCTTCTGGGAGCCCTACGGCTTCGCTGTGGGTGATGAGGGTGCTGTGGGGATAATTGGCCATTAGGCTATCCACAAAAGGAGTGTTGGCCTGTGCGATGGCATCTGCGGAGGGAATTTGGCCCAATCCCCAGCCATCCAGAATAAATAATGCTGCTTTTGACAAGGTAGTACGTCTTTAATTGTTCGCTGCAAATATAGGCCGTTTCGATGGTTTGCTGCACGAGAATCCCCCTGCGAGCGTTCTTTCACCGGTCATATAGAGGAAAAAGCAACGTTTTGTATCCAGCGTTTTCTATTCTGTTTGTCAAATCGGTTTTATTCTTGATTTTTATTCAGTATCCAGTAATACAAAGGAATGCCCATTAGGACAATTCCCAAACCTGGCCAGGAATACAACGGTTTGTACAAGAGCAGGGTGATGCAAATAAACAACGCCAGTGTTATATAGACCACCGGTAGAAATGGGTATCCGAATGCTTTATAAGGACGGTTGGCGTCTGGGCGTTGGCGGCGCAGTACAAAAATACTGGCAATGGTCAGGATATAGAACAGCAATACGGTGAAGATGACATAATCGAGTAAGTCGCCATACTTGCCGGTCAGGCAAAGGAGGCAGGCCCAGATACACTGAGCCCAAAGGGCAAACTCGGGAACTTGCTGTCGGTTAAGGACGGCTGCTTTTTTAAAGAAAAGTTTATCTTGTGCCATGGTGTAGTAGACCCTTGCTCCGGAGAGAATTAATCCGTTGTTACAGCCAAACGTGGAAACCATGAGCATGAGGGCTAGCACCAGCACACTGCCTTCTCCCAAAAAGGAAATGGCAGCCGCAATTCCAACCCGGTCATCTTTGGCAAAGGCAATTTGATCGGCACTGAGGGTGGCGGTATACATGACATTCGCCAACATATATATAATGGTGACGGTAAGTGTTCCTATAAGCAGGCTGAGTCCGATGTTTCGCTGTGGATTCTTCATTTCCCCAGCCACGAAGGTGACACTGTTCCAGGCGTCCATGGAAAAAATACTTCCAACGGAGGCCAGGGCCAGAGCAATAGCCAAGCTTGTCCATCCGCTTGGGCCCGGGATAAATACTGCGTCTCCCGTCTCCTGTGTCCATCTGCCAAACTGAAAGGCCTGATCGCCCCAGTTGGCCGACCACGTTTCAAGGTTAAATCCATAGAAAAGACCCAGTAGTACAAGGATGGCCAAGGCGGCTGTTTTAGTAAATGTAAAGACTAGCTGGATCCATTTTCCGTTTTGGATTCCCCGGGTATTAATGAACGTAAGCAGTACAATAAGCGCGATAGAGACGAGCTGTGCGGCGCTGATTTGGAGAAACCCCCATTGGAAAAGGTAGTTTTTTTCGCTGAGGCTTGGAAGGAGGAAGGCGGCAAATTTAGCGAAAGCGACGCCCACCGCGGCGATGGTGCCCGTTTGGATCACACTAAAAAACGCCCAGCCATACAGGAAACCAGTGAGCCGACCATAGGCCTCGCGCAAGTAAACATATTGTCCCCCTGCCTGCGGAAACATGCCAGCTAATTCACCATAGCTTACCGCTGCGATGAGGGTGAGCACTCCAGTAAGTCCCCAAACAACCAGTAAAAGCCCGGGAGATCCGACGGTTCGGATCATATCAGCACTGACGATAAAGATCCCGCTACCGATCATAGAACCAATGACCAGCATAGCACCATCGGTTAGTCCAAGGGATCTTTTAAATGAGTCGGAAGAAGTATTGGAAGTAGAATTATTCATGCGAATTTCGTTTTGCAGTACAGGAGGGCGAAAGTAGGCAAATTTCGGAATTTTTGGAAAGTAGGCCACCTTATTCCTGCTTTTGAAGAGTTGTTTGAATCCAAAATAGGCTTTGCAGCGTGTTGCGAGTGGCTGTGCAGTAACAAAATGCGGCTTTTGGGCGTTTCTTTCCAGTGGGTACTTATTTCTATTGTATTTTTGCAGCAAATCGACGTTTTCTATGATCTTACGAGCAGAGCATATTGTGAAAGTGTATGGACGGAGGACCGTTGTCCAAGGGGTTAGTTTTGATGTGCACCAAGGGGAAATTGTAGGCTTACTGGGTCCAAATGGCGCAGGGAAGACGACTTCTTTCTACATGACGGTGGGATTTATTAAACCAACGGAGGGGAGGGTGTACCTGGATCAGGAGGATATTACGGACTTGCCAATGTACCGTAGGGCTCAGAAAGGCATTGGTTATCTGCCACAGGAAGCATCGGTTTTTCGAAAATTAACCGTAGAAGACAACATAAAGGCCGTCTTAGAAATGACTTCTCTTTCAAAAGAAGCCCAAGCGGATAAATTGGAGGAGTTGATCGATGAGTTTAACTTGCACAAGGTTCGGAAAAGCAATGGAGATACCCTGTCAGGAGGGGAGCGTCGGCGTACCGAGATTGCGCGGGCATTAGCGACGAATCCCAATTTTATCCTCTTAGACGAGCCCTTTGCGGGAATCGACCCCATTGCCGTAGAGGATATTCAATACATTGTGGCAAAACTGAAAGTGAAAAATATTGGAATCTTGATTACGGACCACAATGTTCAGGAGACGTTGAGCATTACGGACCGGGCCTATTTAATGTTTGAGGGAAAAATATTGAAGGCTGGAACAGCGGAGGAGTTAGCAGCGGATGAAATGGTGCGCAAAGTATATTTAGGGAAGCATTTTGAATTGCGAAGGAAGGTAATTGAGCTGTAAAGGGCGAGAAGTGCGGTGGTGTTTTAGTCTTTCAGGAACTTGAAAAGGCTTTCTAATCTCCTTCAAAATTTAATGTTTACTTAATACGCAGTTTAATTTTGTTTAGGGTGTTGGGGCCTAATTTTGTGGCAAATAGCGTATTTTCGCCAAAGATCGATGCCATTTATGAACGACATTACCAGCAAAAAAATATTAATCGTGGATGATGAGCCAGATATTCTGGAGTTCCTGCGGTACAATTTGAAGAAAGAGGGGTTCGTAGTAGTGACGGCCGCAGATGGCAAGCAGGCACTGGAGGTGGCAGACGCAGAACACCCGGACTTGATTATCCTCGATATTATGATGCCGGAGTTGGATGGCGTGGAAACCTGCCGTGCGTTGCGAACAAAAAAAGAATTCAGTCGGACACCCATTGCTTTCTTGACGGCAAGAGATGAAGATTTTTCTCAAATAACGGCTTTGGATGTAGGAGGAGACGATTATATCACGAAACCAATCAAGCCCAGGGTCTTAATTAGTCGGATTGGAGCCCTTTTGAGGAGATCTGGATTGGAGGAGCCTGCCAATGATTCCATTATTAAAATCCATGATCTGGTAATTGATCAGCAGAAAGTATTGGTGACGCGGGGAGAGGAGGTATTTGAGTTTACGCGTCGTGAGTTTGAAATTCTTTGGTTACTGGCCTCTAAACCCGGACGAGTATTTACCCGGGAAGAGATTTTCGATAAGATATGGGGAAATGATGTAATTGTGGGTAATCGCACCATTGATGTGCACATCCGCAAACTTCGTGAACGCCTGGGAGAGCGCTACATCAAAACGATGAAAGGAATCGGATATAAATTTGAATTTTGACTGCCTACCGTACCTTTTGCCAGGGTGTTTGTTAGAATCCTCCTCGAAATCCGGTTGTTTTTGGATCAATCCCCAAAAAGTCGCGTGGGAAGGGCTCAAGAAACGGCCATTCAATAATTGCTAACCTGTTCTTCATGTTCAAAAATCAAACTCCGCAGCAACTGGCCTTGGTGGCAGCACTAACCTCGGCCGGAATTATCACGGGACTCGTGGTGTTGCTTTCTTTATTAAAACTGTTTGAACTTTCGTACACGGAGGTTGGACTGTTGTTTTTGACTGTTTTTTTGACGGATTACATTGCTAATTTCTATTACATCCGACATTATTTATATCGTAAAATCAAGCTGATTTACAAGGTGATTCACCGGCATAAGATGAGCGGGGATTTTAATGCCGGGAAAATTGAAATGGGCCGAAATGCCTTGGGAGATGTGGAGCGGGAGGTGGATGAATGGGCGGAGAACAATCAAAAAGAGTTTGAGGCCATGGAAAAACTGGCCAACTACCGCCGCCGGTTTATCGGGGATGTGTCGCACGAGCTTAAAACCCCGATTTTTAATATTCAGGGATTTATTTATACCTTATTAGATGGTGCGATGGACGACCCGGAGGTTCGGATTCAATACTTGCAGCGGGCTGCCAAGAATGTAGACCGGTTACAATTGATTGTAGAGGATTTGGAGACCATCAACAAGTTAGAAGCAGGTCAAATGGTTCTGGATTTACGGGAATTTGATATGTACGACTTGGTGAGTGATATTTTCTCGGATTTGGAGATGCGGGCAAAGGAGCGCAATGTTCGATTGGTTTTTAAGGAAGGAGCTAGCCAGCATTTTCGGGTGCGAGCAGATAAAGAGAGTATTCACCAGGTAATTACTAATTTATTATCGAATTCCATTAAATATGGACTGGAGGGAGGGGTGACGAAGGTTAGTTTTTACGATATGGAGACCTATATATTGGTGGAGGTAAGTGACAACGGAATTGGAATAGCGGAGGAGCATCTACCGCACGTTTTTGATCGTTTCTACCGGATAGACAAGAGTCGTTCGCGGGAGCAAGGTGGTACTGGACTAGGATTATCGATTGTCAAGCACATTATTGAGGCGCACAAACAAACGATTAATGTGCGCAGCACGATTGGCCAGGGGTCTACCTTTGGTTTTACTTTAGAAAAAGCGTAGGTATCTTTTTCATAAAATAAGGCCTATCGTTGCTATCTTTCGCCCATGAAATGGACGATTTCTCTTTTGATGGCATCGGTTTGCATAGGTGTCTGGCCATTCTCGGAAGTTTGGACGCAGTCGCAGGCATCCGAATTATTGCGTCAATTGGAAAAGTCGCCGAGGGATACTCATCGGGTAAGTTTGTTGATCGATTATGCTTGGGAGATCATGGAAGATCAGCCCGAAGCAGCGGAAGCTCGTTTTTGGGAAGCTATTCAGGAGGGGAGCTCCATTGGTTTTGCGTTGGGAGAGGCGGCCGGTTGGAATGGATTGGGGGTATTGGAAGAGAGCATCCGATTGGATTATGAAAAGGCAAAAAAATACCATAAAAAGGCGCTTCAAATTCGGAGGACAACGGGAAATAACATTGCCATTGCCTCTTCGTTAAATAACCTAGCCTTGCTACAAGAAGACTTAGGTTACCGTGACAGTGCAATTGTGGCGTATCGGGAGGCGATTTTATTGCTTTCTGCGGTGCAAGCAGAAGGGCAATTAGCCAAAGCTCGATACAACCTGGCGGGCTTATACGAAGCCAATGGCAATTATAAAGAGGCGAAAGAACAGTTAATACCCGCTCAGTTGTATTTTGAACAGACAGGAGACGAGGAACGCCTGGCTTCTTCCTATAATTTATTAGGTCACATCAATTTTGAGTTAGAATTGTGGAAACAGGCCCTAGAGGCCTACGATCGGGCGAATATCCTTTATACCCGTTTAAGTGATACCTCCGGAATGGCGGGTGCTCGACTCAATTTAGGAAATGCCTTGGATGATTACGGGAATAAGCTCCACAACCGAGACAGTATCCAATTGAGTATAGCGCAGTACGAATCTGCCTTGCAATTGTTTCAGCAAACAGGTGATTCCTTGGGAATTGCGCGCGTTTTGAACAGTTGGGCGACGACACACAAGCACTTAGGTCAATATGAGGAAGGACTGGAACGGGCGGCACAGGCCTTTGCTATAGTGGATAAGTACGGAGATAAGCGCGGTAAAATGGAGGTGATCAATACCCAAGGCGATTTGTATTACAGCGTAAAAAAGTACGCGCAGGCATTGGAGTTGACTCGGCAATACGAGGCAATTGCATTGGAGATCCAGGACGATAAGTTTATTCAAAAGGCCTTAAAAGACTACGCCAAACTGTACGAGGCCATGGGGGAGTTTGAGCTGGCGCTGAAATACCAGAAGGCATATAATGAAATGCGGTACCAGCGGTTGGATGAAACCCGTGCGCGGGAGCACAATATGTTGGATGGATTTTACACCGACATGACCCGAAAGGCGGCTTTGGACCAGACCCGAATCGAAGTACAAACGGCCAGGGCCACTCGAAACGCCCTTCTTGGAGGGGCTGCTGCTTTGGCATTACTAGTGGCATTGTTTTACAACCGCTCCAGGTTGAGGGCGAAGGCCAACCGGGATTTGGCAGCAAAAAATGAGTTAATTGAACGAGAGCGGGCACGGGCGGACGAGTTATTGATGAATATTTTGCCGGAATCAACGGCGGAGGAACTGAAGCGCAACAACAGTGTACGGCCTGTTCGGTATGAGTCGGCTACGGTATTGTTTACTGATTTTAAGGGGTTTACGAAGATAGCTGAGTTGGTTACTCCGGAGGAGTTGGTTCGGGAGTTAGATGAGTGCTTTCGGATGTTTGATGAGATTGTACAGCGGCATGGGTTGGAGAAGATCAAAACGATTGGGGACGCTTACATGTGTGCGGGGGGCTTGCCAGAGCCGAATACAACGCATGCTCTGGATGCGGTTCGGGCGGGGATTGAGATGGTACGGGGCTTACACCGGATGATGGAGCGGAAAGCGGCCGAGGGGAAACCGGTATTTCAGATGCGTGTAGGGATTCATACGGGGCCAGTGGTGGCTGGGGTGGTGGGTAGCCATAAATTTGCTTACGACATTTGGGGAGATACCGTTAATACAGCTGCCCGGATGGAGCAGGGCTCCGAGCCTGGGAGGGTGAATATTTCGGAGGTGACCTATGCACTGGTAAAAGACACATTTCCATGTACATACCGGGGGGCGTTGGAGGCGAAGAACAAGGGGGCAATCGAGATGTATTTTGTTGAATTTGATTTGTAGTGGAGCGAAAGTCGGGGCTATTTTTTTCCAACAAATATTTGAGGAAGTTGCTTTTGGAAGGCGAGCTAGGAGTATGGTTCAATGTTTGTGCATTTCATCAAAGAGGGAAAAGAAAAAAATGTTTCTTTTGACAATTTACACCTTTTTTTTATATTTTGTAGGCATTCGCTTAGGTTATTATTCTATATTTGCAGTGATGTTCTAGTGTCACCAAGTACTGATTTAGAAACTGTTCGTGTTTTAATTTATTTGGAAAATGGCGGAGTTTTTTCCCCTGTTGCCGAGCTATTTAATCCTAGAATAACTTAGTGCAGATGGTTTAGCTGCAAACGAATTTTACGTTCTTGACTACCTCTAACTAATTGATGCTATAATCCGCCCCTGGTTTTCAGTTGTTCTTTTTTTATTCCATTTAATCTAATACCAAGAGGAGTTTTTTAGAGTGGCTTTTTCTTTTTGATAAAAGAATTGGGTGCTCGGAAAACCTAGGTCTACTGTTGTATTTAGCCAAAATATGAAATTATCTCTAATTACTGTTGCATTCACCATTTCTGTTTTGTCTCAGACGCTTTGGGCGCAGTCCCAGGAGCAGCTGGCTTTTTTGGAACAAACCAGGCAATTACACCTTGCGGTGGATAGTTTGTTTCCGGCCTGGGACCGTCAGTTAGGTCAGCTTCTGGCTGAGAACTCGGATTGGTCTGACAGCCTTGTAATAAACATAATTCGATTGGCAGGTGATGATATTGATGCTGGCCATCCCGCTTTAGGGGTTCAGATGATGCGGAGTTTGGAGCAAAAAATGCAAGTAAGCAAAAAGGAGGTCCATTATATTTGGTTGTACACCAACCTGGTCAGCGGATATTGCGATTTAATAATGACGGATTCAATGGCCCATTACCTGGAGCTAGCTGCTCAGGAACTTCCCAAATCCGACTCCCCAACTTTCCATAAGATTTTCCTTACCCAATATCGAGGCAATTTGGCCATGTTGCGCAAGAATAATTTAGAGGCCTTGGAACTGTATACCAAGGCGATGCTCATGGTTGAGGAAGCAAAAATGTGGGAGTTGGGTGGCGCGATTAAAGTTGGAATGATGGATCTCTATATACGGATTCAGCATTATCAACGCTGTATTGATTTAGGGGCTGCCGAGTTGCGGAGGGCTGATCTAACGCTATCCGATTTAGATCGGTCCGGTTTTTATAATAATTTGGGAGTAGCCTATTCCAGGGTAGGTAAGTTGGACAGTGCGGCCCTATTGTACCGGGCGGCGGCGGTGTTGAGTCAACGGATGGGGCATAAGATCAATGAGGCCCGGGCGTACACTAACTTGGGCAACACATTACTGAAGAAAAAGGAATATACGGCTGCTTTGGAGGCCATGAACACCGCTTTTAGAATTTGTGGGGAAAATGGTTTAGAGGTGGGCATTTTCATCAATACGGTGAACAAGGCGGAGCTCTTGAGTAAGACGGGTGATTTTGCGGGGGCACTGGAGCTTTTCAAAAAAGCACAGCAAATGGCCAAGTTGTATTCAGATCCAGCCGTTTCCATGGACCTGGATCGGGTCGGCGCTCTGATTTATAGTGGATTGGGGGATTATAAAACCGCATTTCAATACCAATTGGCGTATCAGGAGGTAAAGGAAGAGGCGCATAAGAAACAGAATGAGTTATTGGTGCTGGATTGGGAGGCGAGGGTAGAGCGCGAAAGGCAGGATCAGTACATTGAGGAGTTGAGTGAAGAGATTGAATACGCCCGGCGTCGGCAACAGTTTTTTTACGCATTGGCACTGTTGGTGTTGGTATCGGTATTCTTGGGTTATCGATTGTTGGTGAACAAGCACCATAAGGATCGTTTACAGGCTAAATTAAACCGGGAGGAGAGTCAAAATTTGCGTTTACAATTGGAGATGAAAGATAAAGAGATGGCGAGTCAGAGTATACACTTACAATCAATCAAAGCGTTTTCGGAAGGTATGACGGAGAAGTTGCGGCAGTTCAACCGGGGTTTGCCCTTGCGCCAGGAGGAAGAGCTCAGCAAGCTGATTTCGGAGTTTGAGCACCGTTTTCCGGAGGAGTTGTGGGAGGATTTCCAGATGCGTTTTGAAAAAGTGAATGACAGCTTTTACCAGAAGCTCATGGAACGCTGTCCGGATCTTTCACCGGTGGAGCTGAGGGTAGCTGCTTTGCTGCGGTTGAACCTTAGTTCGAAGGAAATTTCGGATATTACGAACCGCTCGGTGGGCACTATTTCCAACACCCGCAGTTCTTTGCGGAAGAAGTTACACCTGGAAGATGAGGCCAATTTAGTCGCCTACCTAATCTCTATTTAAGCCGTTTATTTATTGGATAGAATGCTCTGTTTTGAGCAGTAAAGGGGCCATCGTGAACTTTTCATGAGGG
Source organism: Chitinophagales bacterium (assembly GCA_046316495.1). GTDB lineage: Bacteria > Bacteroidota > Bacteroidia > Chitinophagales > Saprospiraceae > M3007. Next base: position 12,295 of record JBKDAM010000020.1, on the reverse strand, counting down.
CCCTTTTGCTGTATTGTGAACTTTTCATGAGGTGCTGTTTGGGGCCAGTGAACATTTCGTGAAGCCCTTTGGAGAGCCCTGTGAGGTTATCGTGATGGCGCGCGTACGAGGGCAGGGTTGGAGGGTAAGTACTTTTGTGGGTTGATCCGAGTGGCTCATTGCTACCCGGCTATCCCTTTGTAATTACACTAATTTAGATAATCTCATGAAGAGTTGCTTACGGAATCAGTTCGCTTCGGTTTTTTCAAGTGTTTGTAACCGGGCATTACTGCCCTTGTTGATTGGAATTCTCTGCATCGGTTCGGTTCAAGGGCAGACCTTGACCATCGGAGGATTTTTTATGCAAGGTGTTGCTTGGAATCCAACGACCCGTACTTATACAGCTGGTCTTACAAATGCTACTTTACCTGCGAGTACCCTCACGCAAGAGTTGGCGAATGGCCCTGTGACTGTTCAGTTGGTCACTAGTACTAGTTCTGGTTTGCTCAAGGTAGAACAGGATGTCGTTACGACTGCAACCAATAACCTGACTTTGATTGGATACACTGTTGAAGTTGGCATTAGCCCAAATCATACTGGGGGAAAAATTGATATTGGAGGAGCACTCACTATACAAGCGTATTGGACTTTTGGTATGTCAGCCTCCATAAACGCAGCGTCGGTTGGTGTGTATGCTAGGAATAGCATTACAACCAATAGTAGTCTACAGCGGATCATTGGAACACCAGGCAATGGAAGTATTACCTTAGACGCTGACTGGGATGCCAATGGACAAGGGACGCTGAACTTGGATTACTTATTCATCGGTACGGGTACTGGGCCAATTACCATCCGCGGGGAGCTGCTAAGCTGGAATGGTACTGCGCCGGCGATCAGCTCCTTTGGTGGTGACTTTGTCTTGGAATCCAGTGATGGGAGCTTCGGACAGGAAGTAAGCACTGCCTGGTTTAACTTTGGGTCAGGTTCCAACAGTTATAATAACTTTCGGGTTGGCAAACCAGGCAACAATAACAATGTAAAATACAGTGGGACCGCAGTCAATATCACTGGCTCAGCGACCTTTCATGCGGGAGCTTTTTTGGGGATTGAGACGACATTACTTACCCCTACCGTCAACCTGCACTGTACCGGGACCGCGTATCAAACTGCTGGCATGACGGCTACCAACCTCGGTCTACATGGAACTGGTATTTTCACACTCACCAATACTTCTAATAATATTGGTACGGTAGCAGCGGGGGAGAGTAGCTCCAGACTAGCCGAGCTGAGCTTAGTGGACGCCAGTGGTGGGTTGACCATTGGTACAGTGGGTTCCAAAAGTGGGATTTATTCCAGTGGTGCTGTTACGGTGGAAACGTTGACTGGGAATCTAACGGTTCAGCAGCCCGTTAATACTACGAACACAGGTACCTCTGCGCTCACTCTGAATGCAGGGAAGAATAGTGCTATTGGTACTGCTGCTGGTGGGGATATCCTCATTTCGGGCAGCCCCACCTTTACAGCTGGTACGGGGGGGATTATTAAATTATTCAGTGGATCATCCGCTAACAGCACTGGCCTGAGTGCTTTGGTGGGAGAGATCAATGTATATGAGGGGGTAGATGAAACCACTTCTAGTTTTTCTCCGCCCTTATCGGCTAATACCCCTGCGGCACTGTACCGTTTTGGAGAAAACGGAGATTTAACCGTCGTGGCCAGTGGAGGATCGGCGCTAGGTACTGGCTGGACGTATGAAAGCGCGACCAGAACACTTCGCACCACAGTTTCTAGCGCAGTGAACGTCAATGCTTCTGTGTTAGAGGCCTACTTGGCTACGGGCAACCTTACTGTTCTGGCAAAAAATATAACTGTTGATGCTAACGTAACAAGCACGACAGCGAACACACTTCGGCTGAATGCTTTGCGGGCGATTACGGTGAATTCCAACAAGATTATACAAACTGCGGGAGGCGATATTATTCTGGCTGCCTCTTCGACAGGAGTGGCAGCGGGTACCTTGAGCGCTATTTTAATGGAAAGCGGAAGCCAGCTATTGTCTGGTGGAGGTGATATCACTCTTGGGGGCGGGTACGCAGGTACGCAAGGAAACCTGTATGCTGCCTCAGCTATCTCGGGCGGTAGTTATGCCATTCGTTTGACCTCCACCACCTTAACGGCAGCTGGAGGTGACATCAAGATATATGGTCGAAATGTTACTAGTCGCGGAGACGGTGTTTTATTGAGTTCTGTGAACATAACAACTACGGGAAGCGGGACCATTGGGATTTATGGGGATTCTTGGGGGGGATTCAATAATACCAATTATTTTGGGGGCATTACTTTTGAAAACAATTCCTCAACGATCAGCACTTTTTCCGGGGACCTTACCCTTGAGGGAATTTTAACGAATGTAACCAACAATTCATCTGGCACAGGAGCGATCAATTTTTACCGCGAAGGCGGGACTGGTGGTTCTGCCCAAATTTCACTCTTGTCCAACTCTGGGACTATTAATATCAAAGGGCAAGGGTCTCCAACAGGTACCTCTTATGGAATAGGCCAGAGTAGCAGAGGAAATGTGTATATAGGATCGCCGAGTGACAACTCTTGGACTGCTTCTGGAGATGTTGTGTTCACCATCAGTAATTTTGTAAGTGCAAATTCAAATTTTACACAGACAAAAACGAGTGGTGCGGTGAGTTACTTACCTGTTGCTGGTAGCTTCACTGCTGCATTTAATCTGCCAGCAGCTAATCGCTTGGCGGTTGGGGCTTCCAGCCTGACGATTGGATCGGCTACCAATACGGCTAATATTACGATTAACGAGGACCAGACGATTTCGGGCCCTATCACCATCACTGGTGGGGCAGTCACCTTAAACAGTAATTTGACTTCCACCACGGATGGGGATATTACGATAAAAGGTACAACGGGGTTTTCCACGATTGACGCCCGTCGGTTCATTACAACGGATGGAGGTAATATTTTGGTAGATGCGGATGCGGATGCAAACGGTAGTGGGTTGTTGGATGTTGATTATTTGACTTTCAATCCGGGGGCAGGGAATACCACCCTACGTGCTGAGACTTTTCTTTTTTTTACAACTTCAAATACGACCAAACCACACATAAACGGCACTGGTCAATTCATCCTCGAGCCGAGTGATGCTGCCTTTGGGCAGAGTGTACTAACACAATGGTTTGCTATAGACCAAGATGCAAATGGAATTGCCGGGGTGACTATTGGAAAGACTACCAATAACCAGGCTATTACCCATTCCCATGTTGACGGACTGACTGTAAACGGCCCAGTAACAATGTATGGATCGAGTATCAGCTTTACCACTGCACTCTCTGTAACCAACAATGACCTGACCTTGCAGGCCAGTGGAACCGTCACGCAGACAGCAGCAATTTCTGCTGCCGGGCTCAGTTTGAACGGTGCTGCCAGCGTTACCCTAACCAATACAGGGAACAACATAGGTACCTTGGCAGCGGGTGCTAGTAATGCTCGGATTGGGGCGCTGAACCTGGTGGACGCTAGTGGCGGTCTGACCATTGGTACGGTGGGTTCTAATACAGGTGTTTTTTCTAGCAGTACGATATTGGTAGAAACGCTTACAGGTAACCTTACGGTGGGAGCAAATGTCAATACTACGAATACCACTAGTTCGGCGCTTACCTTGAATGCTGGAAAAAGCAGTGCTATTGGCGCTGCTGCAGGTGGAGATATCCTGATTTCTGGCAGTCCAGCAATTACCGCGGGAACAGGTGGTATTATTAAATGCTTTAGTGGAGTAGAGTCCAATAGTACTGGTCTGAGTGCACTAGTGGGGAGTGGCAATGTGAGGGATGGTATCGATGAGACTACTACTACCTTTAATCCAACCTTGGCGGCGAACACGGTTTATGCATTCTATCGGTATGGGGCAAGTACGATGGGCGACCTGACTATTGTCAATAGTGGGGGGGCGGCCTTGGGAAGCGGCTGGGATTATGATAGCTCGACGAAGACTTTATATACGACTACGTCTTCAGCTGTGAATGTAAATGCCTCTATCTTGGAAGGATATCTAGCTACAGATGACTTAATTGTCCGCGCGGGCAGTATTATTTTCAATGCGAATGTAACGAGTGGTACCGCTAATAACTTTACGGTGCACTCCAGCAAACACATTACGAATACGACGGCTACTACCATTACTACCATGGGGGGAGATGTGTTGTTTGGAACCAACTTAGACGATGCTACGGACAATGATGTAAATGAAAATGGCTATTTTGTATTTAAAAATGGGCTTTCCATCACTACCAATGGGGGGGATATTACTATTGGAGGAGGAAGTTTGGGGGTAGATTACGCGCTTGGAACCAATGTTGATGTATTTACGGAGGGGCTTCGGGTGGATCGTGTTCTACAATTGCTTTCAGGAGGTGGAAATATATCGTTGAAAGGTAAATCCTTTGCTCGTTCAAGCTCATATATTCATGGTGCAGCAGGTATTGGATTTTATTTTTTAACGGCGGACGCTACCATCAATAGTGGTACCGGTACCATTTTGTTTGATGGCTTTTCGCAAACCAGCGGATCTAATCATTCCTCAGGGATTGCGTGTTTTTTGTCCGAAACCACTGTTCGAACGCTTACAATTACCTCCGCTAACACAACGGAAGCTGCCATTACCATCAACTCAAAAGCGACGGGAACCAGTGGAGACAATTTTGGTATTGAAACAGAGACCTACAGTGGCTTAACGATTTTGGCCACAGGGGGAGGAGGAATTAACCTGAATACTTCCACGCAAGGCAGTTATGATGTGGTATTTCGCGGACCAACCAATATACTAGCAAACAGCGGGCCGATTAATCTGAAGGGAGGCCAGCTGGGTGGACTTTTGAATAGGACACTGTTTATTAACAATGATTTGTACCTGGGCTCTAAGGCGGGTACGGCTATTACGGCTAGTACCAGCGATATCACACTGCAGTTTGATCAATACTTTTTTAATAATAATTTGCCTTACATTGCCACTACGGGTGCTTTTGATTGGAAGCCAAACTCTACCAGTTTTGGACAAACGGTTAGTACCGCTTGGTTCCGCTGGGGACAGAATGGGCAGAACCTTTCCGAACTCACTATAGGCAAGCCAGGTAACACCGCTTATGTCTGGCATCAGACCAATCCCATTACGGTCGCGGGTCCGATTTCATTTTATGGTGGTGGGGTTGAGATCTATGCGAATCTGATCAGCTCTGCTAATGGAGACCTGTTTTTCAAGGCCCTTGCTAGTTCTGGTCAGACCATTTATGTGCAACCTGGGGTTACTATCAGTAAGACCGCTGGCACGGGAGTACTTACCTGTCAGGGTAACGGTCGAGTGAATAATTTAGGTAGCATTGTTGCAACTGGGAGTGGTAAACTGGACGTAGTGCTTTGGTCGGATTACAGCAATTTGAACGCTGGGGGTGTTGCACAGGTTGGAACTATCATTACCAATGGTGGGCATGTATGGTTGGGTGGAAGTTCCAGTAACGGTGGTAGTTATACTTGGAATGGGCTTACGGTTGGAGACGGAGGAAGTGTGGGGGCTGCTGGCTCTAATTGCCATACTACGGATTTCTATGCCGTTATTCAGACTAATGGCGGAGATGTGTTGGCTTGGGCCACTGATCAGCGTCATGGCGGCTGCGGACAAGGAATCGTCGTTTATGACGGCTCCAGCATTAACACCGGTTCTGGGGATGTTACCCTGATCACCAACTATGTGAGTGGCTTTACCTTACCAATTACCTCTACGGGTTTAGTTACATTGGTTCCCCACGGGGGTGTTACGTATCCAACCACCTTTGACTGGAACGGTACGCTTACCTCTGGCAACTTTAAATTAAGCAGCACCTTCAGTCCGCTACAATTCAATTCGGTTGCGAATTTAGGTGGATTAACCATTGGTTATTACAACGGCTTTACTCAAGGGGGTAATCCGGTGGTAATGGGCAATAGCAGCAATATCACAGTGAATGGTCCAATGGAAATCGCAGGGCCAATTTCTTTGTATGGGACTACCATCACCACTGCAGCCAACCTACGATCCTCCAACAGTGATGGAGCGATTAACTTGAATGGTGCGGTGGTGTTGAATACGCCAGATCAGACGTACACCGCCGGAAGTGGAGGCATCCATTTATCAAGCACGTTGAACAGTAATGCCTTGACTTCCCGTCGTTCTCTCAGCGCGGTAGCAACCGGAGGGGTGGTTGAACTGGGCGGTTCCATTGGCGGTACGGTGGCTCTGGAAAGTTTCGGGGTGACGGCCAATACCCTTTCGATGCCAGCTGGATCTACTATTACGGTTGGAGAAGATTTGGTCTTGAACGTTGATTTGGAGGGTGCTGGGAATACCACTATCTATTCAGGCGATGATCAATTTTTTAATGGAGACGTTAACAGTCAAGGAACCCTAACCATTGAAACGGGTAGAATTCCAGGTATTGCCACTCCAACTACAGCAGATCGACAGTTTTCCAAAGCCTATTTCAAGGGGGATGTAAGTGCTTCTGGTGCGATCTCCATCCTTGCCCCGGAGAGTATTTTTGATGCCAGTGCGCCGCAGGAAGTGAGTACCAACGGAGGTTCCTTGAGTATCACAGGCGATGTGCAAGTAGGAACCCGGGAGGGTGCTTTGGCGAACCACCTGGGTGTGAACACCGGTGGGGGAGCTGTTACGATTACGGGTAAAGTCAACAGCGCATCGGAACGCCGTAGTCAGACTTCTATCCCGGATATACTAGGGGGGTATAACTTGAACGGTAGTACGAATCCTGGACATATTCCTTGGGGTACGTTAAATGGTCAGTATTGGGGGGGTGGCAGTATTACCAAAACGGTTGATTTGGGAACGACTGCTAAAGAAATCACCTTTGAGTTTTACAGGGTGGATAGTTGGGATGATGAGTTGTTCCGGTTCTATGTAGGAGGGGTATTGATCTTTAGTCAACCTTTTCGTATGACGACGAACCATGTCCTGGGTACTCAGATTTATACAGGCACCCCAGCTTCGGGCTACACAGTGTCAATTACAGCCGCCAGTTCGAACGCACCGGTTATGAATAATGGTGGTTTTCAAGATCAAAAGTTTATCATTCGCGTAACTACTCCTGCCAACCTAGGTGTAAAAACCCTAACTTGGAACGCAACCTTGGATCAAAGTGCTGAAGACGAGTCGTACTATTTGAAACATTTAATGGTGCAGGAACTGCCCACTGCGGTAACTGGAAATTCTGGTATTGTTATTCAGGCAGGTGCCGGTAATGTAAGTGTCACACAGCCAATGGGCGAGGTTCGGGCATTGGGGACCTCTGTCATTGCTGGTAATCAACTTAGCCTTGCCGGAAATATCGTAATGGCAGCGGATTCATCAATTACTTTTGACAATGCAGCTACGACTACCTACACTAATATCATCTCTGGGACAGGTGCGAAGTTTATAAAGGAAGGTGCAGGTACCCTGAATATGAACGGAGCAAATACCTATTCTGGCGGCAGCACCCTCAATGAAGGCTTGGTGGTAGCCGGCCTCTCCAATGTGGGTAACATTACCAGCGGACCTTTGGGAAGCGGCACGATCAGCATCAATACCAGTGCAGCGCTGGACTTGGATGGGAGAGCCATTACCAATAATTTTAACCTAGGAAGTACCGGAATCAATAGCAACGGAGGAATTCACAGTACAAGTACAACGGCAGTAAGCCTACCAGGCGATATTACGTTGACAGGTAATTCGAGCATTCGATCTACCGACGGCGGAGCATTAACCATTGGTGGAGATATTGATGGAGCGTTTAATCTGGAGATAGTCACCGATGGCACTACGGATGTGGCCTACACTCAAAATGGCGTGATGGGGGCAGTTACTCCTCCTACTAGCTTTTCGGTACAGACCGGTACAGCAAAATCGTATTTTGCTGCTGGCAGCACGGTAGATGGAAATATTAGTATCGAGAGTGGACAAGTAGAGTTATACGGAGGACTCACCAGTTCTGCCGGGGACATCACGATTGATGCGAATACAGGAAGCCAACTGGCCTTCAACGGGGCGGGCTTATATTTACACAACAACATAGCCGTTACAAACACCTCTGCTACGGGAAACATCACCGTAGATGCGCGTGGTGGCAACAATACAGCGGGCAGCCAGTGTGGTATTTTGATGAGAACAGGTGCTGGTTTCCGTACCGATGGAAGCGGCTCCATTTCCTTAACGGGTAGGGGTGGAGGCAATCCCGCTGCTGGTAACATGAACCAGGGTATTTTCGCGGACGATGCAATGGGAACAGGCCCCAGCATTTCTACAGAAGGAGGGGATATTACCTTAACCGGATTCGGAGGTATCGGATTACAAAACAACGATGGTATCCACATCCGCAGTCTGGCAATCAATGCCAAGAGCGGTGCGATTGTACTGGATGGAGGCACAACCCCAGTGGGTACCTTCTCCGAGTCGATCGGTATACCAGCCAATCCATCCTACACAGCTCTTTTTGGTGGACCTACCCAAACAGGTCCGATTACCTTACGCGGCAACACCTTTGATGTGGGTGCTGGTGGATTGAGGAGCATCGCTACCACCGGGGCATTAACGGTAGAGCCGTTTTCAACCAGCTTTGATGCTGCCTTAACCTTCCCGCTCCCCAACATGAGCGTGAGTAACAACTTGTCTGCCTTAACCTTGGGCAAGTCAGGAAATAACAAAGACATTACCATTGCAGGGACGGCTACGGCCAATGGGCCAGTTCGCGTTTATGGAAAAAATATTGCAGTGAATGGAGCAACAACAGCCAATGGCGGAACCATCAATTTACATGCAACGGATGCAGTTACTCAAACAGCTCCTTTGACAGCAAGTGGATTGGGATTACACGGACCGGCCAGTTTCACCTTAACCAACACTTCCAACAGTGTAGGAACAGTAGCGGCGGGCACCAGTACTGAACCAGTTGGCAGTGTACAATTGACCAACAATGCTGCTTTGACCGTAGGAACCGTCAATCCTACCGGTATCTTTTCTACCGGAGATGTATTGATTGAGACCCTAACGGGGAATATTACCTTGAGTGAAAGTATTGAAACGACCTCAGGTACTTCGAATGCTATTATATTAAATGCAGGAAAAAGTAAATCTATTAACGATCCAACAGGTGGGGATATCCTCGTTTCGGGCACACCAACCTTAACAATGGGTTCCGGTGGTATAGCCAAATTAATGAGCGGTAAGGAAACGAACAGTACCGGGCTGACGACACTGGCAGGAGGATTACCACAGGTTCGGTATTTTACCGATGAGACGACTACGACCTTTACGCCAGCCTTGAGCCCAGATAATACCTATGCATTGTACCGCGTAGACAACTGTGAGCCATTCATTGCGGGGGCGATCGAAACAGCGGGTGAGACCCTGTGTTATGGAGAGGCCCCCTCAGAGATTGGCAGTGTGACCTTAGCAAGTGGGGGTGACTTGACTACTCCTACGTACACCTGGAGGTCTTCAGCAGATGGGTATACCACTGCTATCCCTGGCGCGAACGGAGCCAGCTACACACCACCAGCGAGTTTGACCACGACGACCAGTTATCGCAGGTATGCCAACGATTTAGCATGTAACCCGGTGCCGAGTGCGGCAACTGGTACTTGGACTGTGACCATTAATGCGCAGTTTTCACCTGGTGCGATTAGTACAGTTGGGGAATCGATTTGTTATGGAGGAACCGCGTCGCCTATTGGAAGCGCTACGGCGGCAAGCGGAGGCGATGGTAATTTTACCTATTCTTGGCGGTCATCTGCTAACAACTATGCAACAGCAATTCCAGGAGCCACTTTTGCTACGTACACCCCACCAGTGGGTTTAACCGCTGATCGGACGTATCGCCGCTACGCAAAAGACGGCACCTGTAACACCACTCCGGAGGTTTCGACCGGAGAGTGGACCGTTACTGTATTCCCGCTTTTTGTCAACGGGGCCATTCAGACTACGGGTGAGACCATTTGTTATAGTGGTACTCCTTCAGAAATTGGAAACCTGGTATCTTCCTCTGGTGGTGATGGCAACCTTACCTATACTTGGAGGTCTTCTGTGGATGGGTTTACAGCAGCTATTCCTGGTGCCAATGGTGAGACCTATACTCCTCCTGCGGGATTAACCGCAACTCGGACCTACCGTCGCTACATACAAGATGGACAGTGTAATGTAGTACCTACAGCTTCTTCCGGTGATTGGGTAGTGACGGTTCGCCCTAACTTTAATGCGGGAGTTATTGCGACAACTGGACAATCTGTTTGTTTTGGGATTACGCCTAATACGATTGGCAGCGTAACAGCTGCATCGGGAGGTGATTCAAATATTACCTATACTTGGAGATCTTCCGAGGATAATTATGCGACGGATATTAGCGGTGCTACGGGCGCTACTTATACCCCTTCCTCTGTGGTGGGAATCAGAACTTTCCGCCGGTATGCGAACGATGGCACTTGTAATACGACGCCTACCCAGTCGGCTGGCGAATGGACACTGGAAGTTTATCCGGTTCCATCTGCAACCATCACAGGTAATAACTTTATTTGCGAAGATTTAAGTATTGAATTAAATGCTAGTCCAACGGGAGGTACTGGTGCTTATTTACATAACTGGACGCAGAGTGGTACTGGGGCAGTCAGCATTACGAACAATGGTACGACGAATATTGGGCTTGGAACCGTAACATTGGGAGCCTTGATCATGACTTATACGGTTACAGACTTTAATGCATGTACGGGTACAGCTACACAGGAAATCATTGTAAAAGACTGTGAAAATACGGACTTTATCAACGACCGTATGGCCGGTGATCCTTGTAGTTGCAACAATGACCAGAGTGCCAATGGTGCAGAGGACGGTACCTTTGATGAAACCGTATCGGTGGTTCCCACATTTCCAGGCGAAACCTGGACCGTGATATCGATTGCGCCTTTAAAACCAGGAGGGGCTGCTCCTCAAAATATTGCGGTAGGCAACTTGATGACCTACAATGCAGCTGCTGGAATTCATGAATTAACCTTCCAGCACGTGGACCTTTCTGGATTTCAGATTACGATGGAAGGTCCGAATCCGACTGTTGGAACGGTGGGTAGTCCTGCGGCGGGTAACGTTCAAGTATCGATTTCGAACCTGTGTGAGTATCCGGTGATCTCGTTTGAGCAAGCATTACCGGACTTTGTATGTTATAACAGTACTCCGGTCACCCTTTTTGTGGAGGAGGCCAGGGGTAATCCAGGAGTTGGGGCTTTCGTAGTTAACGGAATGCAGACCTACACGTTTAATCCGTCTCCTCCCTTGACTCCACAAGGAAGCCCTTACACTATTTTGGCTACCTTTACTGGAACCCGGGTGGATAGTACAGGTGGTACGGTAGTTAATCCTGCTTTCCCAGGGTGTCAAAGCACTATTTCCGACGTCATCAGTATCTATCCTACTCCATCCATCACAACTTGCCCTGCTAATGTAACCGTTGATGATTGTGATGACGTTGTACCGAGTATGACAAGCCAGATTGTGGCTACCAGTGATTGTGATATTGTTTCAATTACTCAGAATCCTGTAGCGGGTACCAACTTTGGACAAATTAGTGGTGACCATATTATAGTGACCTTTATCGTATCGGATGCTTATGGTAACTCAAGCACTTGTACGAATACTATCACCATTTTGGATGATGTTGCACCAGTTTTTGCCAATTGTCCTGCAGGGATTACTATGGCAGCGACCAATGGACTCTGTGGAACGTATCAGACGATCTTAAATCCGGTTGCAACTGACAACTGTTCGGATGTGACGGTTACCTTGACGGCGGGAGTGGCTCATGGAGCGATGTGGCCTGTGGGACTGACCCTGCAGAGTTACACGGCAACAGATGGTGCAGGTAACACTGCAGTATGTTCCTTTGTGGTGGAGGTAGAGGATACGGAAGATCCAACGGCGGTATGCCAGAACGTGACAGCAGAGATTGGCTCTGACGGCACGGTAACGGTAACGGCTGCAGAACTAAACGGAGGTTCGTATGACAACTGTGTTGGTTCAATAAGCTTCAGTCCTGTGAGCACGGTATTTACCTGTGCGGATATGGGAGCGAACAACGTGACGCTGGTAGTAACGGATGCGAGTGGCAATACGAGCCTGTGTGTATCAACGGTGACGGTAGTAGATGCAGTAGGAGTAACGATTGCACCGGTGGTATTGGCAGTACCGACGAGCTGCTTTGGAGGTTCGGATGGTAGTGCGAGTGTGAGT
>JBKDAM010000019.1:0-2750 GCA_046316495.1 Chitinophagales bacterium | reverse complement strand
CTGATCAGCTCCGCAACATCAACTTTGAAGACCTGCTCGAGCGCCCTTCCATTCGCCTGGACCAGTCAATCGTTGGAGAAACCATCCGGGGCCGCGTCGTACTGGTGACCGGATGTGCCGGTTCCATCGGCTCTGAAATTGTCCGGCAGTTACTCAAGCACGCCCCTCACAAAATTATCGGGGTGGACCAGGCCGAGACCCCGCTGGCAGATATTACGCTGGAGCTGAAAGAAGCAGTAGCCAGCCACCAGTTTTTGCCCATTATCGGGGACGTTCGTGACCGGGAGAAAATGGAGCGCATTTTCCAGGATTTCCGGCCCCATTATGTGTTTCACGCGGCCGCTTACAAGCACGTGCCCATTATGGAGCAGTACCCGGAAGAAGCCATCCGTATCAACGTGGAAGGCACCCGCCGCATGGCCGACCTGGCGGTGGAGTACGGCGCCGAGAAGTTTGTGATGATCTCGACCGATAAGGTGGTGCGCCCCAGCAACGTGATGGGCGCCTCCAAGCGCATCGCGGAGATTTATGTACAATCCCTGAATGCCCACCCGGTGAACCGCACCCAGTTTATCACCACCCGCTTCGGCAACGTTCTGGGTTCAAATGGATCGGTGATTCCCATCTTCCGGCAGCAGATCGAGCAGCGTTCTGCCATCACCCTGACCCACCCGGACGTACGCCGCTTCTTTATGACCATCCCGGAAGCCTGCCAGTTGGTACTGGAGGCCGGTTCGATGGGCCGCGGTGGGGAGATTTTTGTGTTTGACATGGGGGAGCCGGTTCGCATCTTCGACCTTGCCAATAAAATGATTCAAATGGCCGGCTTGATTCCCGGCGTAGATATTGAGATAAAAATCACGGGCTTGCGCCCCGGCGAGAAACTCGATGAAGAAGTCTTGCACGAGGGCGAGAACATCGTAGAAACCCACCACCCCAAGATCCGCAAGGCTTTGGTGCGGCAGCAAGACCGGCAGGAAGTGGAAGTGGCCATCGGCCAACTGATCTGCCTCGCCAATACGGGCGGTAGTCCGGAAGTGATTGTGCAGCAGATGAAAGTGTTGGTTCCCGAGTTTATCAGCCAGAATTCCAGCTTTTCGGCTCTGGATCAGGAGCGTTTGGAGGAAGAAAACGGCAGCGGGAAATCGGCTGGAGCAAATAGGGCTCCCATGGAAGAGGAAATTGTGTAAGAATTACATTATCTTTGCTCCACCAAAAAAATCCAATAATCACCCTTCTTGCAGCCGTTTTTAGCGGTATTTTGATCCACAGATTCAACCATTTAGCAACCCTGTTGCCCTAAGGGAGACAGACTGAAAAAGTAATGAAAGCTTATCAGCGCCTTTATTTAACCACGATTGGAAAGTTCCTACCCAGTGATTTTTTTGCACAGCGGCACATTGTTTCTGTCAAAGCGATTTGTTTTATGGGCAAAAAGCTCGTGTTGGTCAAGAACGAGCGCGGCGAATGGGACTTACCGGGTGGTAAGTTGCAAGCCGGGGAGGATCCGGCGGTGGCCTTGCACCGGGAGTTAAAGGAAGAACTCAGTATCAATATTCAGGTAGAGCGGTTGGTGGACGTGTTGCAAGTCCGCGTAATGGATTTGATGAACGTGATGGTGGTGTTGTATCAGTGTCGTACGGCTTGTTGTCAGGACGATTTATTGATGAGCCATGAGCATTTTGATATAGGGGTGTTTGAGGTAGAGGAGGCCTTGTTGGGCAATTTGGTTCCGGAATATCGGCCGTATTTGGAGGCTTTGATGGTACCGGCGTAGGGGTTTCCAGTTTAATTGGATAAAGACCCTTTTCGTTGTGAGGACGGAAAGGGTCTTTTTTTTGTGAGCGTACATATTATATATTTTTATAATATGTAAAATGTTGATAAATTGATTATTGGGGTTTTATGGGGGCTTGCAAAACCAATTAATTTCTACAATAATGTCACCCCTTTGGGGTTTTTGACTTGGAACCAATTAATATTCAATAATCTTGTCACCCCTTCGGGGTTTTTGACTTGGAACCAATTAATTTCTACAATAATATCACCCCTTCGGGGTTTTTGACCTGGAACCAATTAATTTCTTCAATAATATCACCCCTTTGGGGTTTTTGTCTTGCAACCAATTAATATTCAATAATCTTGTCACCCCTTCGGGGTTTTTGACCTGCAATAAATTAATTTCTATAATAATATCACCCCTTTGGGGTTTTTGACTTGGAACCAATTAATATTCTATAATCTTGTCACCCCTTCGGGGTTTTTGACCTGGAACAAATTAATTTCTACAATAATATCACCCCTTTGGGGTTTTTGACCTGCAATAAATTTAGTTTTACACCATTATAACCTAGTGGTGAGCCTGCCGAACGAAAGTCGGAAAAAATCCCGAAGGGATGAAAATATTATAGAAAAATGAAAAAGGAGAAATAAATCCCGAAGGGATGATATGATTATAATTAGGAAGATACCGACGAAACCACTAATGGGTGAAATATATGTGCGGATTCCGGAGGTTTGCCCCCCTATTTGGAAACGTAGGATAGAGTGAATCGCCAACGGATCCGTTGTTTAGGTTCGGTATAGTGGTTATTTTTACAAAAAAAATGGGTTCGGCACTTCTTTACAAGCTGGAAGCACAATTGCCGGGCGGCTTAAAATTAGATCCCACCTTGGATGATGGCACCATCGAGCATATTTTGCCGGAGCACTTAAATGAGTATTTGTCTGTCCTTGGATCGGATCAGGAG
>JBKDAM010000018.1:0-65793 GCA_046316495.1 Chitinophagales bacterium | reverse complement strand
CAATAAAACCAGTTTGATGCAAGAACTGGGCAAAATTCACCGTTCCATGGATAAAGCTTTTCCTGGGGCGCCCGATGAGGTGTTATTGGTCTTGGATGCATCCACGGGTCAGAACGCCATTGAACAGGCAAAACAGTTTACGGAAGTAGCACCTGTAACGGCGATTGCTCTGACCAAACTAGACGGCACCGCCAAAGGTGGGGTAGTGCTCGGCATCAGCGATCTTTTCAAAATTCCAATTAAGTACGTAGGGGTAGGCGAAAAAATCGATCAACTTCAGATTTTCAATAAAAAAGCCTTCGTTGACGCTTTATTCCAGTAACCTACTTGTCTGGGTTTAACCAGTCAATTTGGGCGGAGAGGTAAAATAAAAAAGCGGGCCCTCGACTCAGTCGAGGGCCCGCTTTTTTATCAGTATTCCGCTTTTATGATCGGACCATATTGTCTACAATCAATTCGGATAAATCAAAGACAGGCATCTGTTCGTTGCGCTCCTTCGCCTTCAGTCCATCTTGTAGCATCGTGATGCAGAAAGGGCAGTTGGCTGCTACCACCTCTGCATGGGTTTCAAGGATTTCTTCCACCCGTTCAATATTGATTCGTTTTTCGCCCGGTTCATCCTCTTTCCACATCTGTGCTCCGCCTGCGCCGCAGCAAAGACCGTTCTTCTTGGAGCGTTTAAGTTCCACCAAATCGGCATCCAAGGCCTCCAGGATGGCTCGTGGGGCTTCGTAGATGCCATTGGCCCTGCCCAGGTAGCAAGAATCGTGGTACGTAATTTTTTTTCCTTGGAAGCTACCTCCTCCTTGAAGTTTTAGCTTGCCTTGTTGGAGGAGTTCATTTAGTAAGGTGGTGTGGTGTATTACCTCGTAATGGCCTCCCAGTTCTGGATATTCGTTTTTGAGCGTGTTAAAGCAGTGAGGACAGGCTGTGACGATTTTTTGGACCCCATACATATTGAGCGTCTCAATATTCATCATCGCGGTCATTTGAAATAAAAACTCGTTGCCAGCGCGACGGGCAGGATCGCCCGTGCAACGTTCGTCTTGACCTAGAATGGCGAACTCTATACCCACCTGGTGTAGGATTTCACACATGGCAAGGGTGATTTTTTGAGCGCGGGCATCGAAACTGCCCGCACAGCCGACCCAGAAAACGATTTCAGGGGCCTTGCCTTCCGCCTGGTATTCGGCCATTGTTTTTGCACGCATATGCTATTGTTTTAAGGTTTGACCGGGTAAAGGTAAGACAACATTCCTGATTTTGCCAATTCTTACAGGTTTGGATTCCAGCAGGTGGACTGTTTTTAATGGAAATGACAGCTTCTGCTACAATTTAAAAAATAGTACCCAACTTTCCATTTTCTTTGCTGTTTAAATGGCTTTCATCCAGTTGGCTAACAGCAATTGGGTAGAGGGCTTTCACCAAACGGAATCGTTTAAGTTATGAAAGTTGGCTTGGTTCAACACAGTTGCGGATTAGACAAGGCCGCTAATCTGGAAAAGTCCAGAAAGGGAATCGCAGACTGCGCCCAACAAGGAGCAGAATTAGTTGTTTTGCAGGAACTACACGCGGGTATTTATTTCTGCCAAGCAGAGGAAACCCGACTTTTTGACATGGCCTCTCCCATTCCGGGCCCGGATACCGATTATTTTTCCGACATAGCCAAGAAATTTGGGGTTGTACTTGTCACCTCTTTGTTTGAAAAACGGGCTCCGGGATTGTACCACAATACGGCTGTTGTATTTGATAAGGATGGCACCATCGCTGGTAAATACCGCAAAATGCACATTCCAGACGATCCTGCGTATTACGAAAAATTCTATTTTACTCCCGGTGATCTGGGTTTTGAACCCATTACCACTTCCCTCGGAAAAATTGGGGTGCTGGTTTGCTGGGACCAATGGTACCCGGAGGCTGCTCGCTTGATGGCCTTGGCCGGAGCCGAATTATTGGTTTACCCCACTGCCATTGGCTGGGAAAGCACCGATACGGAGGAGGAAAAGCAACGGCAGTACGAGGCATGGTTCATCAGCCAGCGAGGCCATGCGGTAGCCAATGGGCTCCCCGTAATTGGGGTAAACCGGGTGGGCCATGAGCCTGACTGGACCGGGGTGACCAATGGCATTCAGTTCTGGGGACAGAGTTTTGTGGCTGGTCCACAAGGCGAAATCCTACACCGAGCCTCCATCGCGGAAGAAGAGGCCGTAGTTGTGGAAATTGATCGGAAACGGACTGAAGATGTTCGGCGCATTTGGCCCTTTTTCAGGGATCGTCGAATTGACTTTTACGGAGATCTTACTAAACGCTATCGGGATTAAGCCAAACTAAAGCCCAATTAAATTACTCGTTTCTTAATCCAATAAACGCAAGCCTAACCACCACCATGAGCAATACTCTTGAACAAGAAATGAACAAAGACGCCCTTCAGTTGGCCGTCTCAAAAACCAATCGCCTACTCGAAAAAATTCATCAAGGCGGAGGAGCTAAACGAATTGAAAAACTCCACTCGGAGGGTAAGATGACCGCCCGTGAACGGATTGACTACTTATTGGATCCGAATCGTCCGGTCATTGAAATCGGGGCTTTTGCGGGTTATGAAATGTATGAAGAGCATGGGGGCTGCCCTGCCGGCGGTGTGGTGGTGGTAATCGGGTATATCCGAGGTCGCCAATGTGTGGTGGTCGCCAACGATGCTACTGTGAAAGCTGGTGCTTGGTTTCCAATTACTGGGAAAAAGAACCTTCGAGCGCAGGAAATCGCCATGGAAAACCGCCTCCCAATTGTATATCTAGTCGATTCCGCCGGAGTGTACTTGCCGATGCAAGATGAAATATTCCCGGATAAAGAGCATTTTGGACGTATTTTTAGAAATAATGCCCGGATGAGCAGTGCCGGCATCCCTCAAATAGCCGCCATCATGGGTAGCTGCGTGGCAGGGGGGGCTTATTTACCTATTATGTCGGATGAAGCGTTAATTGTAGAAAAAACGGGGAGTGTGTTCTTGGCGGGGCCTTACTTGGTAAAGGCTGCCATCGGAGAGTCGGCCGACAAAGAAAGTTTAGGTGGTGCATCGATGCACTCTGAAATATCGGGTGTCACTGATTATAAGATGCCGGATGATGCCACCTGCCTGGATACCATAAAAGATTTAATCGATAAATATGGCCGAATGGAATCGGCTGGTTTTGATCGCTCCCAACCAAAAGAACCTGGAGGCAGCTCTGAAGAGTTATTTTCCCTTTATCCAGAAAATGGTGCAAAGCCTTATAACACCCTGGACGTTTTGCGCTGCTTGGTCGATGGCGGCGAATTAACCCAGTACAAAGCTCATTACGGAAAAACCATGATCTGCGCGTATGCCCGCATTGATGGTTGGGCAGTAGGGATCGTGGCCAATAACCGCCAAGTAGTGAAAAATGCAAAAGGGGAAATCCAATTTGGTGGAGTCATTTATTCTGATTCGGCAGATAAAGCTACTCGATTCATCCTGAATTGTAACCAGAAAAAAATCCCCTTGGTGTTTCTGCACGATGTAACCGGATTTATGGTCGGAACCCGATCTGAACAGGGCGGGATCATCAAGGATGGCGCCAAAATGGTAAATGCAGTGGCCAATTCTACCGTCCCCAAGTTTTCAGTAGTCATTGGTAACTCCTATGGCGCCGGCAATTATGCGATGTGCGGAAAAGCTTACGACCCTCGGTTGATTGTGGCATGGCCAACCGCTAAAATAGCCGTTATGGGGGGAGATCAAGCAGCAAAAGTGCTCACCCAGATTCAGGTGCAAGCCTTGAAAGACAAAGGGCATGCCCCAGACCCAGTCCAGGAAAAAGCGCTTTACGAAGAAACAAAAGCAAAATACGACGCCCAAACTACGCCATACTACGCTGCCGCACGGCTTTGGGTGGATGCCATTATCGACCCCCGTGATACACGCCGTTGGATCAGTATGGGGATTGAAGCAGCAAATAACGCACCGGTTGAAAAGTTTAATCCGGGGGTGATTCAGGTCTAATTTGCCTCAAAAACGATGTTCAAACCCGCCTTGGCCAGTTTCTAATACAGCCAAGGCGGGTTTGTTTTTCTGGAAAAATAACATGCAGTTCTACCTTACGCTCCCGCAACGTACGCTTTCAGGTACTGAAAATTAGGCCCCAGATGGCCGTTTTCTGCAATCGTTGCGCGTTGAATGGCACCAGTATCGCTTTGATGAAGCAGCTCTGGCAAGACCCGATCAATCAGTTGTTGACCAAAAAACGAAGAGGCATCCCTCGGCAATTCAGAGGGCAGGTTATCGATGGCCATGACATCCACACAACCGGTTTGGTGAGGAGCCCCAGCCTGTCCAGTATGTGGGTTAAAACTATACAAGGGCTCCAGAATCGTGCTCGGTCGAACCGTTGAGGGAACAGAGGCTCCCGGCATAATGTCGCAGGTCACATCTCCGATTACCTGAATCCTGAAGTCAGGATGTTGCATTTCTTCTACCGTAAAAAAGGCGGGCGCTTTGGGATCGTAGTAGATGCAGTTGATAAATATATCTGCCTTTCGAGCATAAGGAGCGAACTGGCTCTCAAAAGCACTTCCATCTTTGTAAAATGCTTGTTTCTCAAAAGGCTGCCCATCTTTTCTGCGAACGTACTCGGAGGCGCTGAGTTGGGTGAAAACGGCGGTTTCAAACGTGTTTTGCAAGAAATCAGTCGGAGAAACCTGTTGAATTCCCATGTCAAGCAGGTTTTGAATGGCCCCAGCTGCAACCCGTCCGCTTCCGGTCACTACGATCCGCAAGGCGGGTAGGGCTACCGATTCGTAGTGCTTTTTTACCTCGGCATAATCGTGGCATTGGTACATTCGGGGCAATGAAAAGGCCTTCGTACGTTCTCCGAAGGCATATAGGCTGTTGTGTGCGCCCACAATCCCTGCATAATAGCCGAAGGCGATGAGGCGATTGCCTGCTGGATCCGTAATGACCTCATAATCCACCAACTTGATACCCAACTCCAGGATTTTTTGGAGCAAGGCCCGGTTATAGGGCTGTTTTTTAATGGTATGTGAAAAAAACAGGTACGTTTTATTAGGCAAAAGCGCCGTTTTGGGCACTTCTTTTACTCCCAATAAAATGGAGGCCTCGCTTAAATCTTCCTGTATCGGTATTCCGAGGGCGGTGTATTCCTCGTCTTTGAAACAGCGGATGGGAGAAGGTTGTACCAATATCCGAACGGAGGGATATTGTTGGCAAATGTGGTGGCACTGCGCGGGCGTTAGCGGAACTCTGGCATCCGGTGGGACTTTTCCCTCCCGGATAATTCCGATGGTTAATGTATTCGTCATTGGGCAGCAAAGGTAGCAAATGGCGGACTGAATTCGTTTCGGGAGCCTGAGCAGTTTTTGTAAATTTAAAGCTTGAAGCCGGTATTTGACGAAAAAGCGTACTTTTGCAGTTCCTTTTTTAAAATTGTACTTTTCTACTAAGCCTTGCTTGGGTTATCTTCGTAAAAAAGTATTTAGCCAGGTAATTATTTTCAATAGTGAATTTATCTAGACAGGATTAGGCAATGTCCATTTATCCAGCTACTTATGAAAATACGAATTAAAGGCAATTCTATACGCTATCGGCTTAGCCAGTCGGAAGTCCGCCAACTCAGTGAATCTGGTTGGGTTACCGAGTCTACGGTGATGGGTCCGGATCCGAGCAATTGCTTATACTACGAATTGCGTTCTAAAGCGGGAATTACAGGATTAGAAGCTTCCTTTTTTGGCACAACCATTTGTTTGTACGTGCCAGAGGAGGATGCAAAAGGCTGGTATCGGTCCGAGCAAGTGGGTTTTGAGCGAACGTATGAGGTGGTACCCGGGGTTCAGTTGCATTTACTATTAGAAAAAGATTTTGTTTGTTTGGACAATACGGCGGAGGATCAATCCGATAACTACCCGAATCCGAATAAGGCTTGTTAGAGAGGAGGAAGTCTGAGGTAATTGCCTATTTATTAACCTAATTAAGAAAAAAGAGCATGCATGCTTTATTGGTACGGGCCGTAGTGGACGCCCTTCAACGGATTTTTGTGGAGGGGCATTATGCAGATAAAGTGATAGAACAAACCCTTCGGTCCAATCCGAAAGCAGGGAGCCGAGATCGGGCATTTATGGCAGAAGCCATCTATGAAATCGTACGGTATTACCGTTTGTTTAGCACCATTCTTGGAAAAGAGCCCCGTCAGTTGACCGACTTTTGGGATGTATTTGCTATATATTACATCACCAAACCCTTACGTCAAGGGCAGGAGGAGCGCGGGAGTTTGCCGGAGTGGAGAGAATTTGCACGCATCAAGCCCACGGAAGTAATCCGCAAATATCAAGCTGCTTTGGAGGATAGGGTGGTTCGCGAGAGCATTCCAGACTGGATTGACGCCCGTGGAGCGGCTGAGTTAGGGGATCGCTGGCCGGAGACCTTGCATGAGCTAAATCGTCCTGCAGAGGTTGTTTTGCGGGTCAATACCTTACGGACCACCCGAGAGCAACTTCAAAAGGCACTTTTAGAGGAGGGTATTGAAACTGTTCCAGTTGGCAACACTACTGCCCTGCGCCTTAAACTTCGAAAAAATGTCTTCATGACCAAAGCTTTTCGCGCTGGCCATTTTGAAGTACAGGATTACAGCAGTCAAGCCGTTGCACCCATGTTGGAGGTAGAGCCTGGAATGCGGGTGGTGGATGCTTGCGCAGGAGGGGGAGGGAAGTCCTTACACTTGGCAGCTTTGATGCAAAATAAAGGTCAACTAATTTCCCTGGACACCTTGGCCTGGAAATTGGATGAATTAAAAGTGCGGGCGCGTCGCGCCGGGGTCAGCAACATAGAAACCCGCCCAATTGAGAACAACAAGGTAATCAAGCGCATGTATGGAACTGCCGATCGTTTACTGCTGGATGTGCCGTGCAGTGGGCTGGGCGTGTTGCGCAGGAATCCGGATTCCAAGTGGAAGTTAACGGAGGCCCAACTTAATCAGCTACTGGAAACCCAGCAAACCATTTTACAATCGTATAGTCCGATGGTGAAATCAGGTGGGAAAATGGTCTACGCTACTTGTAGTATTTTACCCTCGGAAAACCGTTCGCAGGTGGATCATTTTTTGGCT
Source organism: Chitinophagales bacterium (assembly GCA_046316495.1). Lineage (GTDB taxonomy): Bacteria > Bacteroidota > Bacteroidia > Chitinophagales > Saprospiraceae > M3007. The sequence continues at coordinate 58,660 of JBKDAM010000018.1, read as the reverse complement.
TCGGAGGCTGGGAAAGGCTGGGAGCTGGTCAAAGATCGCAGTATTTTACCCCAAGAGGAAGGTTTTGACGGGTTTTACATGGCACTTTTAAGCAAAAAATAGGTATTTTTTGCTTAAAAAAGCACATCTTTCATGGTGAACACCCCTTTTTTACCTACTATCCATTTGGCGGCTGTGATGGCGCCAACGGCAAATCCCATTCGGGAGTGCGCCTTGTGTTCGATGGTGATTTCGTCGATACTGCTGTTCCATTGAACCAAGTGTGTACCGGGTACTTCACCTACTCGAAGGGCTTCTATTGGAAGGGTAGGCACTACTGCTGTGGTCCCCAGCGCCCAGTTTTCATATCGATTATTTTCTTTTAGGATTCCTTCAGCTAAGGAAACAGCGGTTCCGCTTGGGGCATCTAATTTATGGATATGGTGGATTTCGGTGAGTTTGGCTTGGTATTCGGGTCGGGCCTGCATCAACCGGGCGAGGTACTCATTTAGGGCAAAAAAAAGGTTGACCCCAATGCTAAAATTAGAGGCCCAGAGCATCGCCCCGTTTTTTTCGACACAGAGGGCATGAGCGTTTTCCAAGTTGGCTTGCCAGCCGGTGGTTCCGCTTACGACGGGGACCCCTGCTTCCAGGCACAGTCGAACATTTTCGAACCCAGCTTCCGGAGTAGAGAATTCAATGATCACCTCTGCTTCCTGGAGGCGTTGGGGAGTTCGCTCATGGAGCTGGCCGCTTCCGATCCGCCAACATATTTCGATTCCATGTTCTTGGGCGATTTGGTCAATGGCTTTTCCCATTTTTCCATAGCCTAATAATCCAACCTTGATTGCCATTTGTAGAGTTTATTTTTGCTGGGTACTGGAGGTGATTTCCACTATTTCTACCCTGCGTTCCCGCGCAGCCTCTGGTGCGTAAATGGAGTTGCGTTCATCTTTTAAGTCATCGCTGAGGCCTGCTTTGGCGGTGGTTTCACCAAAGGAAACCTCTGTCACCTTAAGCTGCCCAGCGTTCAGGTAGGGGGCAAGTATTCCATCCGACCATTCAAATAGGTGGTTGCGGACACTGCTGATCCGGCGTTTACCGAGGTTGAGGTTGTAGTCGCTTTCCGCTCTTGGGCTGGTGAATCCTTTAATGAAGACCTCGACGGTATCTTTTGCAGCTAGCCGTTGAGCCAGAAGGGCGCAGAGCTGGTTAAGCTGTTCGTAGCCCGTACGGACTTCTTCTTGAAAAAATTCGGTTATTGCTTGCTGAGCCGATTCTGCCTCTGTTTCTCTCAATCCTGCGCTGTACCGTTGAAGGTATTCTTGTTCTCGTTCGAGGTAGAGCAGTACAGTGGTTTCGTATGATTTTTTGGTGGTGGTTTTTCGGGTGCGTTTATCGGGCTCATCGTTGTCAAAAAACAGGGGGAGACCTTTAAATTCTGCCCATTGCCCTGTTTGCCCAGTAGGATTTTCGGGTTGCAGTTGCTTGGAGGTGGCTAATTCAGGGTCAGTTGGTGGTCCCTCTTTTTGAGGATTTAGTTCTTGTTCATTCGGGGCGTCCTTGCTCATTTCCAGGAAAAAAAGGTCATTGCAGCAGGCTTTATTTCGTTCATCCAGGTAAAGAGAGCCGGGTCGGTTGCTGCTCAGATAACCGGAAGTTCCTTTTTCGTTTAGGAAAAAATAACTATCGTTATAACTAGTGTTGATACCAGTTCCCAGGTTTTCAATGGTTCCATACTTTTCGCCTGATGGGTAATGGATTTGAAAGATATCTTGCCCACCGAATCCCGTATGCCCTTCCGAACTGAAGTACAAGGTTTCCGTGGCGCTGTGGTAAAAAGGGCTCCACTCGTTTTCGGAGGTATTTATTGCCTCAACCGGTTGAGGCGCTTCAAAGTATGGTAGTTTTTGTGGTTTTCTCGCTTCAATGGGCAGGTTGCAGGGACAAAACCAATCTGAATTGAGGGGGACGGACCAGATATCCATTTTGCCTTTTCCGCCGGGGCGATCGCTGGCAAACCAGAGGGTGAGGGCGTTGGTATCCTTGTCCAGGCTAATGGACGGTTGGGAAGTGGTGTATCCGGGCAGGTTAATGGGCTCTGGGAGCCTTCTAGGTTTGGTCCAACGTCCTTTACGGTCCTTATTAATCATCCACAATTCGCAGCGGATTTCGCTGGGACTGGTATTTTTACAAAGGGTATAGATAAGAAACAGGCCATCCGGCGTAAACGCAGGGTGAGCGATGTGCGCGGAATCACCGGAGGGGATTCCGCGGAGAGGTTCTCGTGCTGCTCTTCCATTAATGGAGCTCATGAGCCGAGTATTTCTAGTTTTATTGCGGGTTTTACGATCTGTTTTTTCAAAGCGGTAGGAAGAGAAGTACAAGGTATCTCCTCGGACCACTGGCGAAAAATCGGAAAAGGGGCTGTTTATTTTTTTATCCAGGTGCTGAATCTGGGCTTTGGGCTTTTCACCTTGGGCGTTTATTGCCCATTCGCAAGAGCTGAGCAACCGATGGGCTTTTTCAATCCAAACGGTATCGCGGGAAGGGTGTTGGAGGTAGCTGTTGGCCAATTCAATTGCGGTGGCATACTGACCTTTGGTTTGGGCAATAATAGCCAATTGAAGGAAGGCCAGAGGGTATTTTTGGTTGCCTTTCTCCTTGGAGAGCACTACTTTGTAGGCGCGTTCAGCGATATCATAGGCAGCAAACTGTAGGGCGCTTTCCGCGAATTTCAAGTGTGCCCCTAGGTCGTTTGGTGCTTTTTCGATGACTTTTCCGTAGTATTCGAAGGCAGAACTATAGTCTTTTTTCTGATACGCTAAATCGCCTGCTCGTTCATAGGCCCGCTTGGACTGCCCCCATAGAAGCACCTGGCTTCCTGTCAGGAGGAGTAAGAAGAGGAGGCGGAATACTAACTTATTTGGATCCATATTTAAAAGGTTGGACAAACCTTAAGGTCCTTGATGGGTTTAACGGGGAGAGAGGTATAGACGATGCCAAGCTCAAAACCTCCCCTTCGGCGGGTAGCTACCTTAAAGGGAGAGTAGTTGACATCGTAACTCAGCCCAACGATCCACTGCCGGAACTGCACCTGAATGGATGGAATCATTGCGTCCTTCCAACGGCTTGCTCCACTGAACTGCAAGGCGGTCTCATCGTCTAGCCAGTAGCGAACCCCAGCACCCATCACCGTTTCTCGGGCAGTACTTAGTTGTTGGTATTGAGAGAAAAAATACCAGTCCATCAACTCATTTTGTTGCCAATAGCCTTGGACATATCCTCCTATACGAGCTGGAAGGGCGTAGGGCAAATCTGATTGAAAATGAATATCAGGCCGGTTTAGATGAAATCCCGCTAAGCCAACATCTATCTTTGTTCGATTGGTTGGATCTTGGAAATGCCAATTGATTCCTGCGGACAAGCTGGCTTTTATCCCTGATTGGTTGTTAAGTACCTCCCTCGAAGAAAGGTCAGGGTTATATAAGTCGCCATCCCATTGGTTATTAAATTTTAATTGGCTTAGGTCCACCCTTCGTTGTACTCCTTGGATTCCAAAACCGACTGAAAGTTGTTGGTTTTTACTCAAAGCATGTAGTGCAGACACCTGTAATCCGATTTGTGACCAACGGAGCACGGCATCTCCTGCCTGATCTTGAGCCAACAGGAGGCCGAAGGCCAAGCCATTTTTTCCGAATGTTTGACTTTTAAGGTCCGCAGCGGCAGAACCCGTGCGGTATTGTACGGGTACAGACTCCCATTGGCTCCGGTAGTGCGCAGAGGCCCTCCAGTCTCCCGAAAATACACCCGTTAGGGCGGGATTTTGGAAAGTGGCATGCAGGGGAGCTTGGGAAAAGTGTAGGTCTTGCCCCCAAGCACCTGCGGCACTACCGAGGAGTAGGAGTGCTGGCAGTACTATTGTCGTTATAGCTGGGGCGCATTTCATAGACTTGAAGTGTATTAGAACCCGAAGGTCTAATTTTTTTTGATAATTTTGCCCATATTTTTTTCAAAATCTAATGTTTCATGGCTTATATTGAAATTTGCGCTGCCAACTACGCTTCTGTGGTAGCGGCTGGTGAAGGGGGAGCGCATAGAATTGAGCTTTGCTCTGGACTGGAGAGCGGGGGCTTAACTCCTTCTCCAGGACTAATTAAGGCAGCGGTTGCACACCTAGACATTCCCGTTTTTGTATTAATTAGGCCCAGGGAAGGCGATTTCTGCTATTCCCCTGGGGAAGTGGAACTAATGTTGGAGGATATCCGCTTTTGCCGTGAGGCAGGGGCCGCGGGCGTTGTGGTTGGGGCGCTCACTCCTCAATATGAACTGGATGCACCTGTTTTTAGGGCTATGATGGCGGCAGCGGGGCCACTACAGGTGGTCTGCCACCGTGCGTTTGATTTTACAGCGGATCCGAACAAAAGCTTGGAGCAATTGATTGATTGGGGAGTGGTTCGGGTACTGAGTTCAGGTCAAAAAGCCAGTGCCTGGGAAGGCAGGGAAAACCTCGCTGCTTGGGTCCGTGAATATGGAGATCGGATTCAAATCATGCCAGGAAGTGGTATTTCTGACCAAAATATCCAAGCGATTCAGGCGCATACAAGGGCACAACACTTTCACTTTTCCGCCCGTAAATGGGTTGAACAAGCAAATCTATCGGATATTCCGGGATTGCCTGCAGGTATTTTTGTAAGTGATGCCGAGATGATTCGCCAATGTGTAACAATGGTAAATAATTGATTTTAACTAAAAAAGGTGTCTTGCGAGCGCGAGACACCTTTTTTAGTTAGGGCAAACAAGGCCTAGATCAGGCGCTTTAGTCGTACCTCTTCCACCCTTCGAAGCACCAGAGGTACTTTTTCTACTGCCACCGAATCGCTGTCCAATCCAAACCAATTGTCTGGCGAAGCAGTCACTGATTTAACACCGAGGTACAGGGACATTACAATTTGTTCGTAAATAGGCAAGTCATTTTCGTGGGAAAGGAATTCCTGAATAATTACAAACTTGAAATCGCCTGTAGGTAGTTCGTTCCGGTTAACATGGTACCGGGGTTCAATATTCAATTCTCCAGTTTCCATCAATTCTTCGACTACCTTTCGGAGGAAAATGTTCATCCGCTGCTCCACACGGAAACCAAGTCGGAAGGTTACTTTGTAAATATCATCCGGGGCGATGGTATTTACCTTGTACTCCATCGTATACGGTTCGTCGGTTACTTCAATGTGTAGGAACCAATAGATATCGGCCCGTTTGGGTTGGGTTTGTAAAATGGAGTACAGGATTTTTTCTTCTACTTTTTTATTGGATTTGGCACTGCTCAAGTACACCAAGTTGGTGGCATATTTGGGAATTGATTCGTCATTGCTCAGCATGATCAGCTGATCCACATAATCGTGTATCTTGGTATTCTGGACAAATCGGGATTTAATGTTTTTGGCCAGCCTCCAAATGAACATTAACGCAAAAATAAAGGAGGACATGATGACGGTGATGAAGCCTCCATCCTTAAACTTAAGCAGGTTGGCAGCAAAAAACACCCCTTCAAACACCAAATAAAACAACAAAAAGCCCCAAACCAGAGGCTCTTTGATCCGGTTGATGACAAAATAGTTGGACAGCAAAATGGTGGACATCAGCATTGTCACGGTAACGGACAGACCATAAGCGGCTTCCATTTTGGAACTTTCCTGAAAATAAAGGGTAACCCCAATACAACCTGCCAGCAACACCCAGTTCACCGTTGGAATGTACAATTGGCCTTTCATATTACTTGGGAAAATGACCGTCAACTTTGGCAATAATCCCAACCGGATGGCTTCGCTGACTAAGGTGAAAGAGCCAGAGATCATCGCTTGGCTGGCAATGATCGTTGCTGCTGTTGCAATCATGATCCCTACCGCCAAAAACCAGTCCGGCATGATTCCAAAAAAGGGATTGGGCTGGTCAGAGGGTAAAAAAGATCCCTCATATTTCAATGCCCAAGCCGCCTGGCCCATGTAATTCATCACCAGGCATATTTTTACGTAAATCCAACTGACCCGAATGTTCTGCTTGCCACAATGCCCCAAATCAGCGTAAAGAGCCTCTGCTCCAGTGGTGCATAAAAACACCGCACCCATCAGTACCAAGGCGCTGGGGTAGTGTAAGATCAGGTTAATTCCGTGCCATGGGTTAAGGGCTTCCAGGATGGAAGGTTGTTGTACCACTTCTTTCAAACCCAATACAAACAGCATGGTAAACCACACAGACATGACAGGACCAAAGTACCTACCTACTGCAGCGGTGCCAAATTGCTGGATTAAAAACAGGGTTGAAATAATTCCAATCGTAATGGATACCACAGGGATATGGGCTCCATGCAACATCGGTAAACCCTCCAGTCCTTCGATCGCGGACGAAACGGAGATGGGAGGGGTAATCATCCCTTCCGCCAACACTGCGCTTCCCCCAATCATAGCCGGGTACAGCAACCATTTTTTTCGACGCCGAACCAGGGTGTAGAGGGAAAAAATACCGCCCTCACCGTTGTTATCCGCTTGTAACACCAGCGTGATGTACTTGAAGGTGGTCTGTATGGTTAAAATCCAGAAAACAAGAGAAACAGCTCCCAGAATGGTGCTTCGCTCAATAGCTGCACCGCCAATTACGGCTTTCATTACGTACAGTGGAGAAGTTCCAATGTCTCCGTAGATGATACCGAGGGTGATAAGAAGACCGCCTAGGGTTAATTTGTGGTGCGCCGAACTATTGGAGTCCATCCCGAAAATGTAGAAAAAGTGGAATAATCGGCAAATGTAGTTCGAATGCCTCCTAAAACAAGTACTTTTTGGCTACAAGATTTTTCAAAGATTCTTTTCCAACAACTTTTCTACAAAATGGGACCAGGAAAAGCGCTTTTTTTCGGATTTAACGCCCGCCTCCAATTTTTCCTGGCGGTTGTTCTCAAAAAAGTCCCTCAAAGCAGCTCCAATCGCAGCAGGATCTGGTTCCGTTACATAACCTGAAACTCCATCGCGGACAATTTCTGGTAAGCCCCCTACCCGGGTTACCAGCATAGGTCTATCAAAATGGTAGGCAATTTGTGAAATGCCGCTTTGCGTGGCAGTCTTGTAGGGTTGAACAACCAAATCTGCCGCAGAAAAATAAGTTCGAACCTCTCCCGAGGGGATAAAATCAGTGAATAACCAAACCCTGTCTTGCAGTTCATGCTCAGTGATGATTGCCTGATAAGGCGTCCAGTCTTCATAACATTCACCAGCAATCAGTAGGCACACATCCGGACAATAGGGAAGTGCCTTGAGCAATAAATCGAGTCCTTTGTAGGCGCGAATAAAGCCAAAAAAAAGCACCAATTTTGACTCTGCGGGGATACCAAGCAGCTCGCGGGCAGCTTTTTTGTCTACCGAAGTTCCGTATTGATCGTAGATTGGATGTGGTGAAAACCGGGCGGGTCTGGAACTAAATTGCTTCAGCTCCTCTTGAACGGACCTCGACATGGTAAGGAAATCGGAGCATGTAGCGGCAAAATACTTGGAAAATAGCCGATCTCCGGGTCGTTTCTCATGTGGAATTATGTTGTCAATCAGGCCGGTTACGTGGATGTTTTTTTTAGAGAAAAAACGCAGAACCCTTACAATCGTTCCTAAAGCAGGTCCCATGAACGGGAGCCAATACCGGACGATAACTCGATCTGGCTCTTGCCGAGCAATAGCACGTCCGGTGGTCCACCAGCTGATGGGGTTAATCGAGTTGATAGTAGTCAAAATGGTGAGTCCCTCGGGTGCTGGATCGTCGGTTAATTGGGTTTTTCCCGGGAATAAAAAAGAGGGATATTGAAGGGAAAAACTGTACACCAGCACCTCATGGCCTTGCTGCTGGAGTTCCAAGGCCAAACGTTCAGACAGAGCTGCAATGCCCCCTCTAAGTGGGTGTGCGGGTGAAATGAGTACAATCTTCATCTTAATACGCCATTAGTGACCGGATGGCTTCTGCTACTTTCTCGATAGAAGGAATCATTTCTGCTTCGAGGGTGGCGTTGAGTGGAATCGCTGGAAGATTAGCGGAGCCTAAGGTGCGAACGGGTGCATCCAGGTATTCAAAACAGTGCTCCACAATTCGGCCAGCTATGGATTGTGCAAAGGTATTTTGAACGGGCTCTTCCGTAAGTACCAAGACCCTTCCATGTAGTTTTGCTTGCTCAAAAATAGCTTCCTCATCTAGGGGGGCTAAAGTCCTAAGGTCCAGCACGGTAATTCGGCCGGCAAAGGCTTCGGCAGCGTTGAGGGCCCAGTGTACCCCCATTCCATAGGTTACTACCAACAGGCTGTCTCCTTTCTGAACGGCCGCCGAACTTGCTTCCAGCGCAATTCGCGCTTTCCCGAACGGCACCAGATAGTCCTCTGACGGTTCTATTGTCTTGGCAGCATCGGTTCCTCGAACCTTAGACCAATACAATCCTTTGTGTTCGAGAACGACCACAGGATTAGGATCCAGAACAGCTGATTTGAGCAGCCCCTTAAGGTCTGCTCCATTGCTGGGATAGGCTATTTTGATACCGCGGATATTGGTCAATACACTTTCCACACTGCTGCTGTGGTAAGGTCCTCCACTTCCATAGGCACCGATGGGTGCCCTAATGACGCAGGAGACAGGCCATTTTCCGTTGGATAAATAACAGCTACGGGAAACCTCTGTGAATAATTGGTTGAGTCCTGGCCAGATATAATCGGCAAATTGTACTTCTACAATTGGCTTTAATCCAACTGCGCTCATCCCAACCGTGCTTCCAATAATAAATGCTTCTTGGATAGGTGTGTTAAAAACCCGGTGGTCCCCAAATTTTTCGGCTAGGGTGGCAGCTTCCCTGAATACGCCCCCAAGACGGCGACCCACATCTTGTCCGTATAACAGCACAGCGGGGTCGTTTCGAAGGGACTCTTCAACGGCAAACAAAGCGCTGTCGACCATCACTTTGGCTTCCCGGCCTTCCGGAGCTCGATCACCCGTTTCGATTTGCACTGCTGACGGGGCGAACGCATGGGTGTGCAAATCGGATGGACTGGGGTCTTCTGCCTGTTTGGCCTGCTCAAAATCTAGTGCAACTTGTTCTATTGCAGCGGCTTCTAGGCCAATTATTTCTTTTTCAAGCCCTTTTTTCACTAAAAGCGCTTTTAATTTTGGAAATGGGTCGCGTTCTTGGTGTTCTTCCAAATCATCGCGGTACCATTCTTTTCGTACGCCGGAGGTATGGTGATTAAGCAACGGAACCCGGGCGTGCAGTAAGACAGGTCGGCGCTCTGTTCGAATAATTTGAAGTGCTAGTTGGCTGGCCTCCCAGCAAGCCTCAAAATCACTGCCATCAATGCTGATTGCTTCCAGACCGGGGAATCCTTTGGCGTATTCTGCAGCATTGGCTACTCTTGTCTCAGCAGCGTTGGCAGAAATGTCCCAACCATTGTCTTGGACCAGGTAAAGAATAGGCAGTTGTTTGAGGATGGCCATTTGAAAAGCCTCTGCCACTTCTCCCTCCGTTACGGAAGCATCTCCAAGCGAACATACTACTAATGAATCGGGCGCTGCCTCCGGAAAGGCATCTTTCATTTGTGATTTATACCACATACCCATGGCAGCACCCGTAGCGGGAATGGCTTGCATCCCGGTTGCGCTACTTTGGTGTGGAATTTTGGGTTTGTCTGCATCCCGTAAACTGGGGTGGCAATAGTAGGAGCGTCCTCCGGAAAAAGGGTCGTCCTTTTTGGCCATTAATTGGAGCATCAGGTCATAGGGACGCAAGCCCATGGCCAATAAAAAGCTGTCATCCCGGTAATATGGGAAAGCATAGTCCTGTGGACCTAATTGAAGTCCAACGGCGATCTGAATAGCTTCGTGGCCTCTGGAGGTGGCGTGAACGTACTTACTGACCAGTTTGAAGTTGGCCTCGTACAATTCCGTCATCGCTTTTGCGCTGGCCATTAGGCGGAAAGCTTCCTTAAGAATGGAATTACTAGGAGGGCTGGGAGTATTGGAATGGGCAACAAGCACTTTTTTCTGAGCCATTTTTACTGCTACAATTATCAATTATGGGTTAGAGCGGCTCAAAGGTACTTTGTTTTAAGCCATGGCTGCATCCTTTTTGATTGGGAAATCTTCCAAAGCGATTCGTCCAGTATTTCTTTAAAGTGTTTTGATCAATTTCTTAAAAAAACGACATGACAAGCAGAAATACCACTAGATAGATCCAAAGTAGATCTAAAAAGTGCCAGTAAAGGGTAAGTAACCGTAATTTAAGCCGTTTTTCAGGGTCTGAAAAATAAACCAAAACGGTTACTGGATCTATCATGTGTTTTTTGGCAGCTTTCAGAAAAAGATAAATGAAAGGAAGACCAGCCACTACGTGTAGCAGGTGAACGATTGAAATTACATACAAGTAGCCCGCAGCCGTAGAGCTGGAAAGGCTCACCTGGTTGATCTTAAAAAGCCATGTCCAGGTTATCGCTTGTAAACCCATAAAGACAACAGAAAGCCAGATGGTCTGCTGCAGGCTTTTTTGGTATTCGGCTGTATCATCCCTCAGGTAGGCTCTCTGGGCGCGCACCATCGTGTAACTGCTTCCCAACAACACCAAGGTATTCAAATAAAATAATGGAGGAACCTGGATGGTCCCCACTCCCATCGTAACCTTGGTGTAGGCGTAGGAGAGGGTGAGAGCCAAAAAGAGCATAGAGAGACCAAACAACAGCAGGACTAACATGATGTTGTATGGATGAAAAAGGAGCTGTTGGTCTTCGCGTTGAGCAGTCGTCATGATGCAAATTTTTAGTAGATCTAATAAACCAAAAGCCCGCCCGTAGGTTTAAATTAGGGTGATAAAACCCTACCTTTGCACGATGAAAAAAGTTTTCTTCTCGTTTTTTGCTTTCGCCATCAGTTGGTTGGCGTGTACCAACTCTTCTACTCCTACAGTTGTCGACTCCCCTGAGTATCCCGTTTTTTCAGCGTTAACAGCTGACGGAAAGCTAATTCTTAAGGACAGTACCTTATTACCTATCCCGCATTATGGAGATACCTCCTATTTAATCCTATACCTAATCCGGCACTGCGAAAAAGAGACGCAACCAGATAATCCCCCGCTCTCTACGATGGGCCAGGCAAGGGCGGAGCGCATTGGCCGAATGTTGGACAATGCCGTGATTGACCGATTATGCGCCACTAACACCAAACGAACCATACAAACCGCAGAAGCCATCAAGTATTGGGCTGGTGATCCCGCTATTGAAACCTTTCCGGTCGAAGCACAGAGTGACTGGTTACTGGAAAACCTCCAAAATCGAGGAGGGCGCCGCTTACTGTATGTAGGACATGTAAATTCTATCCCTGCTCTGTTGAATCAGCTGACTCAATCCAAAAAGTACCAGAATATACCAGATCCGGAATACAATCATTTTTATGTGGTGGCGACCAAAGGAATTGGTCAGACCGAAGTGCTGGAATTGCGCTACTAATCCCACCTGTACAACTCTAACCTAAACACATGCACGACTCTATATCGATTTCCCGAGTACATTTTAAAACCTATAAAAACGACCCCATCGGAGTCAAAGAATATACCCTCGATAACGGACTAAAGCTATTACTTTCTGTCAATACCGACGAACCCAGGATCTACACAGAAATCGCCGTTCGGGTAGGATCCAAGCATGATCCAGCCGATACCACTGGGCTGGCACATTACTTTGAGCACATGATGTTCAAGGGAACGGATCGCTTAGGGAGTTTGGATTGGGAGCAGGAAAAGCCCTTGTTGGATCAGATTGAAAAACTGTTTGAACAGCATCGAAGCTGCTCGGACCCCGCGGAGAAAAAGCGGTTGTACGCAGAAATCGATCAGCTGTCTTTCCAGGCAGCCAAGTTCGCCGCTGCCAATGAGTATGATAAAATGGTCAGCGCCATCGGTGCAAAAGATACCAATGCCTACACCTGGGTAGAACAAACAGTGTACGTGAACGATATTCCAACGAACGAACTGGAACGCTGGTTCTTGTTGGAGGCCGAACGATTCCGCCGGCCTGTGCTTCGCCTCTTCCACACAGAACTGGAAACAGTATTTGAAGAGTATAATATTAGTCAAGACAAGGATTTTCGTAAAACCTTGAAGGCAATGCAGGCCATCCTGACGCCCAGCCATCCGTACGGCACTCAAACTACTCTCGGAAGGGGAGAGGACCTCAAGAATCCCTCTCAAACTAATATTTACCGCTTTTTCGACCAATACTACGTTCCTAATAACATGGCCATCGTGCTCTGTGGAGACTTTGACCCAGAGCAGGCGGTGGAGCTCGCTAAAAAATACTTTGGGGGCTTAAAAGCAAAGCCCATACCGCCCTTTACGTTTGAACCCCAGCCTGACCTTGCGCAAAGGACCCTCGTAGAAGTGTTTGGAAATGAGGCGCCTTGGGTAGAAATGGCTTGGAGAATGCCAGGAGCTGCTTCTCCGGAATTGGATTTACTCCCAATTCTTTCCGCACTGCTGTACAATGGAGAGGCAGGTTTGATCGATGAACACCTTCTCCATCAACAACAACTTTTGGAGGCCTACGCTTACCCACGCTCTTATGAAGACTATGGTTCGTTGTACCTCTATGGTAAGCCCAGGGAGGGCCAGCTTCATTCAGAAGTAGAACAACTACTTTGGCAGCAAGTAGAACGACTCCGGAAAGGCGATTTTCCCGATTGGTTAATTGAAGCGGTGGTAAAAAACCTGAAATTGCATGAATCCCGGCATTTTGAAAAAAATGAAGGCCGTGCTGGTGCCTTGTCAGCGGCCTATATCCTCGGCTTGGAATGGGGCGACCTGATCCGACGCTGGAAGAAATGGGAAACCATCACGAAGCAAGAAATAGTGGAGATGGCAACCTCCTTGCTCCGGCCCGATAACTATGGAGTAGTGTACAAACATTGCGCACCGGACAACACAGTTATGAAGGTTGAGAAGCCAACCATTACTCCGGTAGAGCTCAATCGGGTGGATACTTCCTCCTTTGGAGAGGCTTTTTTATCCCGTCAAACACCGGATATTGACCCTCACTTTTTAGAATTCAACAAGGTTATAAAAACGGCTGAATTAGCCCCAAAAATTAAGCTGCGCGCCGTTCCGCAAGCCAAACGCCCCACTTTTCGCCTCGACTATTGCTTTGATATGGGAAGGGTGTCTGATCGCCGATTGGGGGTCCTGGAGGCTTATTTGCCGTTTTTAGGCACTGCGAAAAGGTCCGCTACGGAGCTTCGGCAACAGTTTTTTAGGCTGGGCCTTCAATTTTTCGCTACTTGCCGAGACGAACATTTTTACCTCTCGCTTTCGGGGCTTCCAGAATCGCTCCTTCCAGGACTAGAATTGATGGAGGAAGTGTTAGCCAGCGCGCTGCCTGATCAGGCAGCTCTAGACAACCTGGTTGCCGATATTTTGCTAAAGCGGGACAACGATAAAAAAGAGAAGCGTTCCGTCTTGTTTAAAGCCATGCTGAACGAAGCCCGGTACGGAGCGTCCTCTCCGTTCAAACACCGTTTTTCGAAGGAGGAATTGCTTCAGTTAAAGGCAGAAGTGCTCACGACATTGCTATCGGAGCTGCGTGGCATCCAGCACGAAGTATATTACACAGGTCCGCACCCTTTTTCGGAGGTAAAAAAGGTACTTAAGGAGAAGCATGTCGTGTTGGAATCAGTTCAGCCTCCTATCCCTGCCCAGCGGTTTAAGGAAAAAGCAACCCTGCAAAATCAGGTTATTTTTGTTGATTTTCCGACGGTTCAAGTTGAGTTATTGTTGTACTCAAAGGGTACCTCCCGATTTAACTTGGAGGAATACCTTTTCTCGCAATGGTACAACCAATACTTCGGTTATGGACTTTCGTCTATTGTCTACCAAGAGATTCGGGAGGCCAGAGCCCTTGCGTATTCAGCCTATTGTTATGCGGCGAATCCCAGCCATAAAAAACGGTCCCATTACTTACAGGCGTACGTTGGAACACAGCCCGACAAATTAAAAGAGGCGGTGGAGGCTTTTCGTGGTATTTTAGAAGAAATGCCGGTCTCTTCTAGTCAGCTGGCACATGCCAGAACCAGCGTTCTCAAGCAATTAGCCGCCGACCGTATCGCGCCAGCAGAGATATACTGGACGTGGAGAAGTAACCGCGATAAGGGTTTCAACGAGGATTTGAGGAAACGCGTATTTCAGTTCTTACAAGAAGCGACACCAGAGGATTTATTGAATTATCAGAAAAACTACGTCAAGGGTCGAAAATATACCTGGCTGGTCTTGGGAGAGCGAAGCAGGGTAGATTTTGACTACCTGCGCACCATTGGGAAGGTCAAGGAGATGACCATAGAGGACGTTTTTGGTTATTAGATTCTTTAGAAACCATCCAGTGGAAAATGAAACAAGCGCTTTGGTAGCATAAAGCATTTGACTGGAGCTATTAATTATTACAGGAAAGGTCTTTTCATCCCTTGTGGGGAAAGGACCTTTCTGTTGTTAAATTTCTAAACTAAACAGAGGGAGACCGAATTTCACGTGGCCAAATGGCTTAGGTACGATTTTCTACAGGCTTTAATTTCCCGTTTATCATTTTGCACAAATTGAGAGAACAAATGGCAAAAATTAGGAAAAAATTTAAGAAAATGAGAGGGGAGTCAGTGTGATTTGTACGATTTTCGCTTTGGTACTCCTGTACATTTGCAACTACCAATAAAGCAATTCAGATTTTAGTATCTGTAAAAACGATAATGCAACAAGTGAGATTGAGATGGATATTTATATCCGGCTCTTACCGTAAAAATGGCCGCCCCAAAACGTTGGGGCGGCCTTCTTATTGCCGAGCAATATATTTGAAATAAAGCAATTATACATTAAAGCGGAAGTGCATTATATCGCCATCGGAGACTACGTATTCCTTCCCTTCTACCGCCATTTTTCCTGCCTCTTTTACTTTTGCCTCCGACCCCAGGCTTACAAAATCATTGAACTTAATTACCTCAGCCCGGATGAATCCCTTTTCAAAGTCGGAGTGGATGACACCTGCTGCTTCGGGTGCTTTGGCACCTCTACGAACGGTCCAAGCTCGAACTTCTTTTTCGCCGGCAGTAAAATAGGTAATCAAGTCCAGCAAACTATAGCAAGAGCGGATCAAGCGGTTTTTGCCAGGCTCAGAAAGGCCCATCATTTCTAAAAACTCAGTTTGCTCTTCGATGCTTTCCATCTCTGCAATCTGTGCTTCTATGCCCGCGCAGACAAGGATTACTTCTGCTTGTTCCTGTGCTACTGCTGCTTTAAATGCTTCCGTGTGCTGATTGCCTGTTTCAGTGGTGCTTTCATCTACATTGCAAACGTACAGCACTGGCTTGGAGGTGAGTAGGGCCAGGTCTTTTTTGATAATATTTACCCCGTCTGCATCCAATTCGGGCAGTAAACTGCGCGCTGATTTTCCTTGTTCCAGGTGGGCTTTTACGGAATTTAGCACTTCCAATGCTTTGATGTCGTCTTTACTGCCTGCCTTGGCAGCACGAACCACCTTTTCAAGGCGTTTTTCGACCGTTTCAAGGTCTTTCAGACCCAACTCGATATCAATAATTTCTTTATCTCGAACCGGGTTTACAGAGCCGTCTACGTGCACGACATTGTCGTCTTCAAAACAACGCACCACGTGAACAATGGCGTCCACTTCCCGGATATTAGCCAAAAATTGATTACCAAGGCCTTCTCCCTTACTGGCACCTTTAATCAAACCAGCGATATCCACAATTTCAACCGTTGTGGGAACCACCCGCTGGGGGGTGATAAGGTCAGATAACTGGTCCAAACGGCTGTCAGGAACGGTAATAATCCCCACATTGGGGTCTTTGGTGGCGAAAGGATAATTGGCTGCCAAGGCTTTTGCATTGGTCAGCGCATTAAATAGAGTGGATTTACCAACGTTCGGAAGTCCGACAATACCGCATTGAAGGGGCATGAGCTGAATGTGATCTTTTTTATGAAAAAACGGCCGCAAAGGTAGTGATTAATTAGAAACTGAACTTAAATCTTTGTATTTTTGCCGCTTAATACAAGAGAAACAGATGTCACAGGAAAATTTAAACAAGGAGGGACAAGCTTCATCCGATTACGGTGCAAGTAGCATCACTGCCTTGGAGGGCTTGGAGGCTGTACGGAAACGTCCGGGAATGTATATCGGGAGCACCGATTCAAAAGGCCTGCATCACCTGGTATGGGAGGTAGTAGACAACTCAATTGATGAGCACTTGGCAGGTCATTGCAGCCAGATTGATGTATTCATTCATGCAGACAACAGTATTACCGTAAAAGACAACGGGCGAGGTATTCCAACGGATATGCACCCCAAACTAAAGAAGTCAGCGCTGGAGGTGGTTATGACCGTTCTACACGCTGGCGGTAAATTCGACAAGAATACCTACAAGGTATCTGGGGGCCTCCACGGGGTAGGGGTATCTTGCGTCAACGCCTTGTCTACCCACCTTCGTGCCGAGGTACACCGCGATGGAAAAATTGTTGAACAGGAGTTTAAAATTGGTAAACCTCAGTACGATGCCAGAGAAATTGGAACTACTACCCACCGTGGAACCAATGTACACTTCACTCCCGACAGCAGTATTTTCGAAGCCACGGAGTACAAGTACGATATTTTAGCCCATCGCTTGCGCGAGTTGGCCTTTTTGAACAAAGGACTTACGCTTACACTGACCGATGAGCGGGAGAAAGAAGAAGGTCGCTATAAATCAGAAACATTCTTCTCCGAAGGCGGCCTGCAAGAGTTTGTTATTTGGATTGATGAAGCCAAACAACGGCTAATTGAAAAGCCAATTTACATTACAGCCAATGAAGAGAATGTAGATGTGGAGGTTGCTTTGACTTACAACACCTCTTATTCAGAAAACATCCTCTCTTATGTGAACAACATCAGCACCCGCGAGGGAGGAACCCATGTCAGTGGTTTCCGTCGGGCGATCACCCGTGAGTTCAAAAAATATGGGGAAGATGGTGGATTTTTCAAAAAAATCACCTTCCCAATCTCCGGGGAAGACTTTATGGAAGGCCTTACAGCCATCGTATCCGTTAAAGTGCCAGAGCCTCAATTTAAAGGTCAAACAAAAGGGGAGCTCGGTAATTCTGAAGTGACCGGAATTGTGTCCCGCTGTGTTGGGGATGCATTAAAGGTGTTTTTGGAGGAAAATCCCAACCAATCCAGGCGAATTATCGAAAAAGTCGTTTTAGCTGCGACTGCCCGAAATGCCGCTCGCAAAGCACGGGAAATGGTGCAGCGCAAAGGCGCGCTTACGGGTAGTGGTTTGCCCGGCAAACTGGCGGATTGCTCCAGCAGAAACCCATGGGAGAGTGAGGTGTTCCTCGTGGAAGGGGATTCGGCAGGTGGAACAGCCAAACAGGGCCGTAACCGTCATATTCAAGCAATTTTACCCCTCCGCGGTAAGATTTTGAACGTGGAAAAAGCCCTTGAACACAAAATTTACGAAAACGAGGAGATAAAAAATATTTTCACAGCACTAGGGGTGAGTATCTCTGAAACCGAGGAAGGTCTCCGGATCCTGAACATTGAAAAACTGCGCTACCATAAAATCGTCATCATGTGTGACGCGGATGTAGATGGAAGCCACATTTCAACGCTGATCCTAACGTTCTTCTTCCGGTATATGCGACCTCTGATCGAGAATGACCATATTTACATTGCCCAACCACCGCTCTATCTGGTAAAAAAAGGCAAAAACCAACGGTACTGCTGGAATGACAAGCAGCGCCGGGAGACGGTTATGGAGTTCTCCGGCGGAAAAGAGGAGGATGACTCTGTAAAAATTCAGCGATACAAGGGTTTGGGAGAGATGAATGCAGAGCAGCTTTGGGAGACCACCATGGATCCAGAAACCAGAATTCTGAAAAAAGTAACGATCGAAGACGCAGCAGAGGCAGATCGTATGTTTGCCATGTTGATGGGGGATGAAGTGCCCCCTCGTAGGGCGTTTATCGAGGCAAATGCTAAATATGCTCGTATCGACGCATAATCATTTGATCTATTAGATTCACCTAAAAACCGGAGATCGTTCGTGGTCTCCGGTTTTTTTATGGGCAATAGGGTAGGGCTACATCCAAAAAAAAGCGTCCTCAAAGTGTTCCAACTTAGGCGCCTTGTTTTTTTCCCATAGAATTGCAATCACATCAAAGCGAACGGCCCAATCGTAGGCAATTTGCTCCATATACCGCCCGGCTGTTCGGGCAATTACTTTTTGTTTGTGTAAGGTAACAGCGCTTTCGGGTCCGCCAAATCCCGGACTACGGCGGGTTTTTACCTCAAAAAAAACCAAAAGCCGGTTGTGCTGCCAGGCAATCAAATCTATTTCCCCTTTGCCAAAGCGATAATTGCGGGCTTCTAGCTGATAGCCCTTTTCAAGTAGGTATTGGGTAGCCAGGTGCTCTCCGGCTTGTCCGAGTTGGAGGTGTGGCGCTTGCATGATTACGGTAGGTCGGAAAGATTGGAAGTTAATGTCGGGCAAGTTCAATAATCTCCAGGTTGTTGATCTGGCTTTCTTGAACGGAAAATCGAACGAGGGTTTTTACTTTATGCCAGCCCTCATTCCCACAGGCCCCTGGGTTGATGTGTAGGAAGCCAAGCTGCGGGTCGGGCATAATTTTCAGGATATGAGAATGGCCACTGATAAACAGCCCATTTACAGGGGGGCGTTCTGAGAGCAGGGCTTTTACGCGCGGTGTGTATTTTCCTGGATATCCACCGATATGGGTCATGAAAACGGGAAGGTTTTCGCAGTGGAAAAACAAATTGAGGGGCATTTCGGCTTGAATCAACTTATGGTCGATGTTGCCGTAAACGCCCCTCAAGGGTTTAAATGCGCGCAATCGGTCGATTACTTCTATGCTCCCAAAGTCCCCTGCGTGCCAGATTTCATCGCATTCTTCAAAATAGGAGAAAATGCGCTCGTCTAAAAACGAGTGGGTGTCTGACAGGAGTCCTATCCGGCGCATGGAGCGTTGGTTTACTATGGGAAGATTCCCATTGAAACGTAATCGGAGGCGATTTTTTTCAGCGCGCAGACAAATGCCGCGGTCCGAACATCCGGGATAGTCGGGTGCGCTTTGAAGGTTTCGCGGATTTGATTGTATGCAGTGATCATGGTGTCTTCCAAACCGGAGTTAACGAGATCGATTTCGGAACCGCCGCGGGTAAGGAAGGCCCGTTCGCGGTCTTGCACCTTTTTACCAGTCATATCTTCAATGGTATTCACGAATCCCTGGAATTGGTCGTGGTGGAAACGGTTTTCCAAACGGCCAAAGCGGTGGTGGGAGAGGTTTTTCAACCATTCGAAGTAAGAAACGGTCACTCCGCCTGCGTTGATATAGAAGTCCGGAAGGATCATAATACCGTTGGCTTGCAGGATGGGGTCAGCGTCAGCAGTAATAGGTCCGTTGGCTGCCTCAGCGATCAGACGAGCCTTGATGCAAGGTGCATTTTCAGCTGTGATTTGATTTTCAAGAGCAGCGGGAACCAGTATATCGCATTCCAGCTCGAGGGCTGCTAATGGGCCACCGATGTGGGTGGTTCCTGGGAAACCGATAATGGTGCCGTTGGATTTGCGGTAGGCGAGTAATTGTTCCACATCAATTCCGTTTGGATTGTGAATAGAACCTTCTCGCTCGGAAATACCTACAATTTTTACTTGCCCTTCACGTTGGCTGATCAGGGCAGTGTTGCTCCCTACATTTCCAAGGCCTTGTACGACCATGGTTTTGCCTTCGATGCCTTTGGTAAGTCCGATTTTAACCATGTCTTCTTCATGGCGCATGCATTCCCGGATTCCGTAGAATACACCACGGCCGGTGGCTTCTGCACGGCCCCGAATACCATTTTGGGTAACCGGTTTACCTGTTACACAGCCGATGGAGTCGATCTCTCCATGCCGGAAGGCCTGGTAGGTATCGAGGATCCAGGCCATTTCGCGTGGACCGGTGCCATAATCAGGGGCTGGTACGTCGATACCAGGACCTATGAAGTTCTTTTTTACCAGTTCAGTGGTGTACCGGCGAGTGATGGCCTCGAGTTGACCTACGGTATAGTTGCCCGGATTGATCCGAATTCCCCCTTTGGCGCCCCCGAATGGAACATCTACCAAAGCGCATTTGTAGGTCATTAAGGCGGCGAGTGCCATTACTTCGTCCTGATCGACGCTTTCTGCATAACGTATGCCTCCTTTGGTTGGCAGACGGTGGTGGCTATGCTGAACGCGATAGGCCTCAATAACTTCGTAATCTTCCCCAACTCGTACTGGAAATTTGATACGAAGTACGAGGTTACAGGCTTTGATCTGTTCGATCAAACCTTTGGGAATGTCAGTGTACGACGCGGCAGTTTCCACGTAGTTGTTGACACTTTCAAAAAAACTAATGTGTCCGCTCATCAGAATCTTTAATTTGATGCTCTAAATTGGTTAGTTTGCGATCCAGTCGCCAGAGGTAAAAAGCAAGTCCAAGGAAGATCACGAGAATTACTGCCACGACGACATAAATTTTCCCGATCGACCGCATGAAATCACCTCCACCTGCCCAGGCTGTAACGCCCGGCAAAAGTAGCGCTAGTATCAGAAATATTGTCAATTTGACTTGACTATTCATAATTTTCATAGCAATTTCGTACGATGGTTGCAGTGGTATTGCTGCTGGGTTTAGGCTTTGAATTCGCTGCTTATGCTGGATTTCAGGACCTTGATGAAGGTTTTTTCATCTACCATCAGTCGAACGGCTTTATCCTCGATTTTAGTGATTTTACCGATAATTCCGGAGCTCGTTACCACGTCCATCCCTTCCTTCAGGGATTCCATGAAATTCTTTTGCTGCTTGCGTTGTCTGTTTTGTGGAATGTAGATAAAAAACACAAAGAAGACGATAAAGATCAGCAGAGGAAACAGCATCGTCAGGCTTCCGCCTGGCTGTGCTTGAAGTAAGAGTTGCGCTGTCATAGCGTGAAAGGAGGTTGGTTAAAGTAGCAGGTTGCCTATTCGCGGTGGAACAGGCAACCTGATTGAATTATTATTTGCAAAAGTACGAATTACTTGATGTCAAACATCGAGTCTTCGATTCCTGCATTAATTTTGATTTCACTTACCAGCGCTTTCATGGGCACTGGGAAGACTCCGATGGTGGTGGTGGCGTGTGGGAATTTGACTCCGTCGACTGCCTTGTAGTCTTCATAATCATTGATTACTTGTACATCCGATCCATCCGGGCCTTTCGTGGTGCTGATTTCGCGGACTTTTAAGCTGGTGGCTACCTCGTAGTATTCGGTGGTTTTGGAACCACCAGGATGGGTAACCTCGAGGATGTACGCTGCCTTTCCATTAATTTCTTCGATACCAGTCAAATTAAGTTGGTAGCCTTCTGAAAGGTAAGCGGTTTCTTTGACGGGCAATGCTTGTTCCTTGAGGTCCATTAGATCATTGCCTTCGATGGCGCGGGAGGCGCCACCGGCTCCGGTTTGAAGGCCTTTCTCTCCGTTCAAGATGGTTTTGCCCATGGATTGGGAACCCATCAGCATTTCCTGAACTAGTTTTTTACCCTCCTTGCTACTTTGCTTTACGGTGATTTCCATACCGCGGGTTTTCATGACCA
This sequence comes from Chitinophagales bacterium, assembly GCA_046316495.1. GTDB lineage: Bacteria > Bacteroidota > Bacteroidia > Chitinophagales > Saprospiraceae > M3007. The sequence continues at coordinate 36,984 of JBKDAM010000018.1, read as the reverse complement.
CGGTTTGCTGGAGGTCTTTAATTTTTCGGATATTCTCCATACCGCCCAGTGCGTTCAGGTAGTCATTGAGCAGGGTATTTGCGGTGACGCCTGCCGGGATATTGGTGTTAATCGATTTTGCTGGTTCGCCATCTGTATCCAAAAAGTTAATTTTTCCTTCTGGGGAAAATACCTTCAGTTTCTCGGCTACCTCGTCGCGGTTTCCTACTACCAGGATATGCGCTTTATCTGGGCGGATGTATTTTTTGGCAAGCAGTAAGATTTCTTCCGGGCTGACCGCATTGAGTTTGGCGATGTATTGCTCGTAGTAGTCGTCCGGCAGGTTGTAACGCGCCTTGTTCAAGGCGAATTCTGCGATGGTACCAGGAGTTTCCAGATTACGGGCAAATTGGCCAGTCAACACATTTTTCACCACTTGAAGTTCTTCTTTAGGTGTTTTTTCGGTGCGAATTTTGACCATTTCCTTGATAAATTCGGTAACAGCGCTATCGGTTACCATGTTTCGAACGCTGGCTGTGGCGGAGAAAGATCCGACGAGTTTGTCGGGCATCAGACTAGTTCTTGCGCCGTAGGTCCAGGCATTTTTTTCCCGAAGGTTGGCATTTACCCGGCTGTTAAAATAGCCCCCCAAGATGGTGTTCAGCACCCGGGTTTTGATCGCTTCATCAGTTCCAGGAGCGAGGTCGATTGGATAAGTGATATCGATGACCGATTGAATAGCGCCTGGTTTGTGCACAAAATCTACCTGGGTGCGTTCGGGAGCACGAGGGGTGAGGTAAGCGGTTTTAGGCACTTCTGCTTTTTGCCACTTCCCAAAGTATTTGCGCGCGTATTGGAGTGCTTTTTCTGGTGTGATATCGCCCGTCACCACCAAGTAGGAAATATTGGGTTTGAAGTAGGTTTGGTAGTGGTTGCGAACTTGCTCCAATTGAATGTTTTTGAGGCTTTTTTCGGTGGTAAATTCACCATAGGGGTGTTGTTTGCCATAACGAACCCTTGCGCCAACATTACTAATGATTGCATTGGCATCTGCCTTCTGGGAGGCTAGGTTGCTCTCAATACGTTTGATGCTTTTGTCGAACTCTTCTTGTGGGAAAGTAGGGTTCAGCAGAATATCGCTCATTAGATCGAGTAATTTTTCGGTGTGTTTACTCAAGCATCCACCGATGATTCCGGATGGAGTTGCATTGAGGTTCGCACCGATAAAGTCTACTGCTTCATCAATTTGAGCTTTGGACCGGTTAGAAGTTCCTTTTGTGAGGAGTTCTCCGACCATTTCCACATAACCGGCTGCATTTTTTTCAAGTACGGGGTCATAGTCTGCAAATACTCGGAAGGAAACCCTCGGAAGTTTATGGTTCTCGACGACGATTACTTTTAGTCCGTTTTCCAATTCATAGGTTGCGGCTTTTCCGATTTGAATACTTGGAGCGGCACCGGGTTGGGGGGCGTTTTTTCGGATATCGCCGGAGGGCAATTCGATTTTAGGCGCCTTTGAGGCTTCTTTTACTGGGTTGGCCGGACTTTGGCTGGTTTTTTCTCCTGTTTTAGGAGAGCAGGCCATAAAGAAAGCCAGGAACAGGAACAGGCTAGCTTTGGCGCTGTTATTTTTTAATAGAGTATTGTTCATTATTCGATTGAATTGTCCAGTGAATGGGAGGAGTGAATTAGGGCTTTTCAGGGCGTGGAAGCCAGTAGAGTACAACACGGCTGTTTTTCCCGAAGTATTTTTTGGCTGCGTTGCGGATATCCTCCCGAGTTACATTGCGGTAGCGCTGTAATTCCGTATTGATTAGGTTGGCATCATTGAAGTACATTTCGTAGTTCGCGAGGCTTTCAGCGATTCCAGCTACTGAATTGTTGGCTGAAATGAAATCATTTTCGATTTGATTCAGTAGTTTTTGGTATTCAGCTTCTGAAATCAGCTCATTTTGCAGGGCTGCTACTTCCGCATCGATGGAGGCCTCTAGTTCTGGGAGGCTTACGCCCATATTGGCTACTCCATATAAAATACAAGCTCCTGGATCTTCTAATTGTAGTGGGAATGCACCAACACCCACTGCTTTTTGTTGCGCATCGGCTACATTTTTCTGCAGGCGGCTGCTTTCTCCTTGACTAAGGATGGTAGAAAGCATACTCACCGCATAAAAGTCAGCTGTACCCTGTTCTGGAGTGCGATAGGTAAAGACGATAGCGGGTAACTGGACGTTATCGTAAACCGTATCGCGAATTTCACGGGTTAGAGGTGGCTCTACTACTTTTGGGCGGAAAATTTCTCCGGCTCCTTTTGGTATATCCTTAAAATACAGATCAATTAACGCTTTGGTTTGCTCGATATCTAGATCGCCTGCAATAGAGAGGATAGCATTGTCTGGACGGTAAAAGTCCTTATAAAACTGCTTGTAGTCCTCCTCTTGTGCGGCATCTAGGTGCTCCATGGAGCCAATCACGGAGCTGCGATAGGGGTGAACGGTGAAGGCGCGTTTCATGGCCTCCTCTAGTAGCGCTCCGTAGGGTTGGTTGTCAATACGCTGACGGCGCTCTTCTTTTACCACTTGCCGCTGGGTTTCGATTCCGATTTGCTCTACTTTGGCATGTAACATACGCTCACTTTCCAGCCACAAGCCAAGAGCGAGCTGGTTGGAAGGCAATACCTCATAATAATAGGTGCGGTCGTACCAGGTATTAGCGTTATTCATTCCGCCTGCGTTGCTCACATGATCGTCGAATTCCCCACGTTGGATATTCGCGGAACCTTCGAAAAGCAGGTGCTCGAAAAAGTGGGCAAATCCCGTGCGGTCCGGCTTTTCGTTTTTAGATCCGACATGGTACATAACGGAGACCGCCACAATAGGAGTGGAGTGATCCTCGTGAAGCAATACTTTGAGTCCGTTGGGCAGCTCGTATTCAACAAACTGAATATTTTGCCCTGTTAGCTGTGAAGTTGCCATCAATTGTAAACTGAGGGCAAGAATTAAAAGTGCTTTGTGCATTATGAGCAGGTTATGTAAGTGTTAAGGAATAACTGGTGAAGAATGGTAGCGCGTTTGTAGGTACTGATCGCACTTGTATGAAAAAAGTTTCGGTTTTAAAAATGACTTCTAAAACCGAAACTTATTCGCTGTAAATCTATTTTTTCAATGTTATTTTCAAGAAAAATGAAATAAATATTGCTATTATTTTGATTTTAAATTTTAGAAACTCGAATTTTTTTCCAAAATTATTCACAATATTCCGAAAATAGGCCGATAGAAACAAGACTCTCTGTGTAAATAAATGGTCAGTCTTAGGTTAATACAATAGTAGACAAAATCAGGGGTAGGATGGAAGACCTTTCTTACCGACTATTTTTCTGCTGCAGGAAGGCTTGACTACGTTCAAAGGCATTCTGTCGGATATCCAGGTAATACAGGTTAATGTCTCCAATGTGGTAGTTTTTGGTGCGCAGCAGCAAGCTGCCCCGAAACGAAGGTTTATTACAAAGTAATACGCCTTGGTAGGTTTCCCCGTCGCAAATCTGTGGGTACAGCCGATCAAATTGGTATAAAATGGCTCCTTTGTGCATTGACTTGGGTGTGTAGTGCGAGGTTGTATCCGTTTGCCAAGTAATGGGATTGGTGCATGCAATTTCTGGTTGACGGGCATTTTTTTTCCCAAACTTGTATTCAAAGGTCCTCCAGGAGCAGAAACAGCCTGTTTGCTGTGGATGCGTACTGGGTGGGATATTTTTGAAATATTGATAGGGCACTGGCCAGCCAGGCAGGTAAGCTACCACCAACTGCTGGCGTAGATCAGTTGTGTCCACCAGTTCTTTTAGTAATCGGGCCCCATGTTTAGAGCCTTGGCTGTGGGCAGCAATAATGTAAGGTCTACCTTCATTGAGGTGCTGTAAGTAGTACTGGAAGGCCTCTTTTACATCTTGATAAGCAAGTTCCAGTGCTTGTTGGGCGGAGGCTTTGTCGCTGGTCAAAAAACTGTAATAATGGGCTTGCCGGTAGCGTGGGGCGAATACTCGTCCCACTCCGTTGAAGGCAGAGGCTTGAAATAGCAGAGCAGATTCTTCAGTTTTGGTATTTAGCTGAACATCCTCAATGCTCCCGTTCCAGGTTTTCCATTCTTTCCTGCTTTCAGTCAAAGTAGTTGGGTGGATGTAGAACACATCAACCGGACCATTTTGAGCTAGGGGCGCAATTTTTTCCAATGATTTTGGGACACGGTCAGACAGGTCTTGCTTTTGTGGCAAGGCCGCCCAGGCACTGGTGTCAGCGTAATTGGGGGCTTTGGGGCTAGCAGTTGGGTCGAAGGGAAAGGTAGGGTTATAGGTTGTTTTGCAAGCAGAAAACCCCAGGAGGCAGCCTCCAAAGATCAACGTGGAGAAAATCCAGTCAGGGAATTTTCTATTATTTTTTTCCATAATAAGTTATTTTTCGAACATGAATGCCCTGAGGTTCTCCGTTGTTAAACACGATTCTTCTCGTCCAATTTCCCATGGAGTCGTGGTCAGTATATACCCAAGTGCTTTCGCCTTGCTTACCAATTTGTTTGATGAGTTCTCCTTTGTCGTTATAAAAGTATTGGGTCTGGATGGTTTTTTTCCCGTTGATGGATTTGTAAACCATGGCCAACCGCCCTTTTTTGTATTCGTATTCTAGAATTGTGGGGCCGGTGCCTTCTTGATCATTTTGGCCGGAGGCGTTCCAACGGTACACCTGAAAGAGCCTGCCTTCTGCATCGTAGCTATTGGAGTCGCGGGAGATTTCGAGCAAAGAACCATCGATTGAATAACTGTACTGTTCGGAGAGAATTATTTTTTCGGATTCATCCCGAATCTCTTCCCGCATTTTTAACGACTGCTCGTGGTACACCATTTTTTTTAATTTGCCATTTGGATGGTACTCATACTCCCATTTATGCTGCCGCTGGGTGTTCTCTTGCCGGATGAGCTGGTTGTTTTGGTAAACAAACAGTTGATCGTCCATTTCGTGAAATAGCAGGCTGCCTTCCTGGTTGATAGGGTATTTCTTTTCCCTGGTTTCGTTCAGCATGGTGGTTAGCCTTGCACTGGGAAGCCCGGTTATGGGGTCGTATTGGAAGCGTTGGAGAGAGATTAACCTGCCGCCAGCACCAAACATCTTTAGGCTGTCCAAGTAATTGAGGCGGAAGTTTTTGAAATAGTGAACATGCTGGTTATTAGGTCGGGGAGACCATTGGTAACTGGAAATGGTTTTATCTTTTCGAAAATTGTATTGGACGTTGTTGGGGCCCTCTTTCTGAAGTCCGTTCAACACTATAGAGTCCTGTTGTTGGGGCAAATACTCGGATAGCTCCAATTGTTGGACAGCACCCGAAAGCTCTTGCAAATGCTCGTAATAATAGGCGGTGGTGGGCTTGAGCGGGTTGTAATTGGCCAATTGATACTCGTTGATCAAAGCAGACTTGGGTTGAGCCATCAATCCAAGTGCAGGGAAAATAAAGCAAATAAGCAAGTAGCGTGGATACATAAAAGAGCTAAAATTATTGGGCAAAGATACAATTTCAAAACAGCAACTGGGAACTTGTAAACCAGCGCAGCTTGTTTTTTGTTCTTTTCCGGAAATAAACGATTAGACCTTCCCCTTCATTGCTTAGGGCAAGCGACCTTTGCTTTTTAGACGCCTTTTCCAGCGCGTAAAACCTAATATCCATTACCGAAATAGTCCTTTTTATGATCTATGAATTTGAGGGAATTCGCCCTGTTATCCATCCCAGTGCCTTTGTGCACCCGCAAGCTACCGTGACCGGCCGAGTAGAAATCGGGGCCCATGTCTACATTGGCCCTGGTGCAGCTATTCGGGGCGATTGGGGGAATATAATTATTGAGGAGGGCTGTAATGTGCAGGAAAACTGCACCATACACATGTTTCCTGGCGTGACCGTTGTGCTCGAGTCGGGGGCTCACATTGGGCATGGGGCCATTGTACATGGGGCTAGAATTGGAAGAAACAGCCTTGTAGGTATGAATGCAGTATTGATGGACGAGGTCGAAATTGGAGAAGAATGCATTATAGGGGCACTTTGTTTTGTTAAAACAGGTGAAAAGATTCCAGCCAGAAGTCTGGTTGCTGGTAATCCAGGAAAAATCATCCGAACAGTCAGCGATGAAATGATCGCCTGGAAAACAAAAGGCACAGCCCTGTACCAGGCGCTCCCAGGCTATTGCAAGGAGAGCCTAAGGCCTTGCGAAGCCTTTTCAGACAAACCATCCGATTGGCCAGGGTCCGAACCGCCGGATCTGAGCGCCTACCAAATCTGGAAACAGACAAAAAAAGGAGCGTAAGGATGGTCGGTTTCAGGAAATGGGCCTTAATTTTGCAGCCTCTTTTCCGCAACAGGGCAGCCAAAAAGGCCCGAAAAGCGAATTATACTCAACAGAATGGTCTATATCACCCGGATTGAAAAATTCAACGCTGCCCACAAACTTTGGGTAGAACAGTGGTCAGAAGAAGAAAACCAAGCGCGTTTTGGGAAATGCGCCAATAAAAACTGGCATGGACACAACTATTACCTTCATGTCACCGTAAAAGGGGAACCAGACCCTGTTACCGGTTTTATTGTGAACGTAAAGGACTTGAGTGTGGTGATCAAAAAGGCGGTAGTAGACCACCTGGACCACAGTAACCTTAACCTAGATGTTCCCTTTATTCCAAAAGGGCTGCAACCAACCACCGAAAATCTCGTTAAAGTGATCTGGGGACAGTTGCAAGGTCCGGTTGCCGAATTAGGTGGTCACTTGCACAAACTGACCCTTTGGGAAACAGACAGTATCTACGCGGAGTACTACGGAGAGTAGTGCCCACACAACTGAAGGCTTATGGCGTACCACAGAACGGATCAGTATGATCAAGAGATTACGGGTGAAATCGCTCGTCAGTACCGGGAAATGCTCGCCCAACTCGGCGAAAACCCCCAACGAGAGGGCTTGGAAAAAACGCCTGAGCGGGCCGCCAAGGCCCTCCAGTTTCTAACTCAAGGATACCAACAGGACGCAGATGCAATCCTGAACGGCGCGTTGTTCAACGAAGACTACAGCGAGATGGTTATTGTTAAGGACATTGAGTTGTACTCTATGTGTGAACATCATCTGCTTCCTTTTTTTGGAAAAGCACATGTGGCCTATATTCCTAATGGAAAAATTGTTGGTCTCAGTAAAATTCCACGAGTAGTCAACGTTTTCGCCCGGCGTTTGCAAGTCCAGGAGCGCCTAACGCTCGAAATCCGTGATGTGCTGGAAAAAACGCTTCAACCATTGGGTGTTGCCGTGGTGATTGAGGCCCGCCACATGTGTATGATGATGCGCGGGGTACAAAACCAACACAGCCAAACCACTACTTCTGCATTTACCGGAATGTTTCAGGACGATGCGCGTACCCGCGCAGAATTCATGCAGTTGATCGGTGTCAAACTGCATTAAGGCATGTTTACGGAGCTTGAAAAGCGGTTTCAAGAGCAATGTGAAGGATTAGAGGTGGATCCATCTGCCCTGTACCTTATTGCGATAAGCGGGGGAGTTGACTCCATGGTGCTGCTTCATTTATGCAAAGCTGCTGGTATAAATGGACTCGTGGTTCATGCCAATTTTCAACTGAGGGGAGGGGCCTCCGACCAGGATGCACGCTTTGTAGAAGAAGCTGCCCGTTCGCTTGGCTTCGCTTTTCAAGGGACCTCGTTCCCAACAGAACAGGTGGCCCGGGAAAAAGGGCTGTCTATTCAGATGGCCGCTCGAATGCTTCGGTATGAGTGGTTTGGTCAATGCTGCAAGGAACATCGGGCAGCAGGACTTTTGACGGGTCATCATTTGCAGGATGCTGTGGAAACCTTTTTCATTCATTTTATAAGAGGAACTGGGGTGAGTGGGTTGGCGGGTATTCCGGTTAAAAGCCATTTGAAAGAGTGGCAGGTAACCGTCTTTCGCCCGATGTCGAATTTTACTCGATCGGAAATAGCCGAGTACGCAAGGTCAAATGGAATCCAATGGCGGGAGGATCAAAGTAACAATAAGACGGATTACGAGCGAAACCGAATCCGACTAGAGGTACTTCCTCCATTAGAGGCAATGAAACCCGCATTTTGGGAAACCAGTCGTCAAACCCTGGAACACCTGCGCAGCCAAGATTCCAATTATCAGTACCTGATTCAAAAGCAACTCGTTTCTGCGGAAAATCAAAGCGGCAGCTTTGAAATCCGCTATGATCGTTTATTGGCTTTGCCTTCCCCAAGCTCCGGACTGTGGGAAGTGCTACATCCGCATGGATTTACTGCCGAGCAAGTCCGGCAAATGCTCTTGCTTCTGGAAAGCCCTGGAAAATCTTTCCTTTCCAGCACCGGTGTCCGGGTAATCACTGACCGCAACTGCTTATTGGTGCAGCCCTCTCCGGATCAACCTATTGCCCAAAGCAGCACGATTCACCTAGAGGAGGATGATCTCTTGGTACGCCTTCCTGCTGGGGGGCGTTTAATTTTGACAGATTGGGAGCCTGGCGCCGGTTATCCAACCGATTCCAATTCAGTGGTAGTGGATCGAACTGTACTCCGATATCCACTAAAGGTTCGAAACTGGCAGGCGGGAGATCGATTTCAACCGTTCGGGATGGAAGGTAGACACAAAAAATTGCAGGACTTTTTCACGGATCTGAAATTGAATATAGTGGAAAAAGAGGCGGTCCAGGTATTGGTTAATGGGGACCAACAGGTCATTTGGGTGATTGGTTATCGCTTAGATCATCGTTTTCGTGTTAAATCTACATCAAAAGAAATGAAAAAAATCAGTTGGCTGAAATAAAATTTGCCCATCCAACTTGTAATACTGTAAATTTGTGACTTCATTTTTTACCACTCTCTGATTCAACTAATGGAGGAACCCAAAGTAAGATACAGCGACACCGATCTGCAAGAGTTTAAAACGCTCATTGAGGAAAAGATCTCCAAGGCGCAGGAAGAACTGGAATTCACTCGTAACCAGATCGCCGAATTAAGCGATACCGGCTTTAATCAGCAAAATGGTGATATGTATGATGATTCCGGTGCACATGCAGACTTGGAATTCATGACCCGCATGGCTGCCCGACAGGTGAAGTTTATTGAAGATCTGCAAAAGGCATTGCTTCGTATTCAGAACAAAACGTATGGTGTTTGTACGGTGACTGGAACCTTGATACCAAAGGAGCGCTTGAGGGTGGTGCCCCATGCTACGAAATCAGTGGACGGGAAAAACATTGCCAACAAGAACAAAATTACGCCTGGAGGAGATGCAGAGGGAGAATCTTTCCCCACAGAGGAAAGCGCCCGTCCCGCCGGAAAGCCAGTTGCTGATCAGGTTCGTATGGCAGCTCCTCGCGCCAAATCATCGGATGATTGGGAGCTGGACAATGAAACCTTGGAGGATGCTGGATACCGCAACCTGCCAGGAGAAGAGGAGGATCATTAAGTATCCATTTCTTTTTCGACAAAGGCGCTTGCTTTTTTGGCAAATACTAAGTCTTTTTCGGTGATGCCGTCGACGTCGTGCGTGCGAAGTCGGATCGTAACCGTTCGATACGTTCCGCTCCAATCTGGGTGGTGCTGCAGTGCTTCCGCTAGCAGAGCCACTCGGGCAATAAACCCGTAGGTTTCATTAAAATCCTGGAACAGGAAGGTTCTCTGAAGAAAACCGTCTTGAAGGGTCCATTCTGGATGTTCTTTCAGCCATCCCTCAATTTGTGTATTTGTCAAGATTTCCATGGTTTAAGCTGCATTTCTTGCTGCGTTAATGATTCCGAACATGGCCCGGAGCGCCATTTTCCGGAACAATTCCTGTTCCTCTTTGCTTAATCCCTCTGAACGCAATTGCTGAAGGGCAAATTGCTGGATGGCAATTAAGGGCAGTACGATTTGTTCACGCAAAGCAATGCTCCGACGGGAACCAGGGTTTTCTGATAATAGGGTAGGGTTACCGCTCACCCATTGAAGCTGCTGTATAGATTGTAGGTATTCTTCTTCTAATTTTTTCCAAAAAAGTCCAAATTCGGGATCTTTTTCCTGGTATCGGGTCACCAGGAAATTGCTTTTTGCCAGCGACTGCATCGAGTTTTCTACCAAGGTTCTGAAAAACAGGGAATCTTGGTACAACTTCCGAAGTTCTTCCGCTCTTCCTGCTTCTTGAAGTTGCCTCAATGCGGCTCCAAAGCCATAATATCCGGGTATGTTTTGCTTCATTTGTGCCCAGGCGCCTACGAAAGGAATAGCCCGAAGCCCCTCTAACTGAAGGCGTCCACCGGCATTTCGTTTGGTAGGTCGGCTTGCGATGTTGCTATCACCATACCACTGCAAAGGTGTCATTTTTTCCAGGTAGGGGAGGAACTGAGGATCTTTTTTGAGTTGAAGGTATGATTCATAGGCGGCGGCGGCTAGTTCATCCATAAGCATCCGGTCTTGCTCTGTCAGCTCGTTTCCATGGGTGCCAAAGAGGTGATTTTCCAATCCGGCGGTGAATAGCCGTTCGATGTTATAACAGGCGGCCACTTTGGTTCCGTAAGTACTACTAATCGTTTGGCCCTGAATGGTCACTTGAATTTCCCTGTTTTCGATCTGGATTCCTTGAGCGGCATAATAACTGGCGTTGTTTCCACCGCCTCTGCCCGGAGGCCCCCCTCTTCCGTCAAAAAACACAACGGAAACGCCCTGTTCCCTGCTGATGGCCGTCAGGATTTCCTTTGCCCGGTAAATACTCCAATTGGCCCTCAGGTAGCCCCCATCTTTGGTTCCATCCGAAAAACCCAGCATGATGGTTTGCTGATTCCCCCTTGCTGCTAAGTGGGCTTTGTACTCCGGATGCTGGTACAAGGTACGCATAACTTCTCCAGCTTCTTGTAAGTCTTCTACGGTTTCAAACAGGGGAATAATATCCAGCGGGAAAGTGCCTCCGGGACCTTCTGTTCCTAGAGCAAGTCGTGCCAATGTAAACACCTCCATTACATTTCGGACGCTTCCACAATTAGAAATAATGTACCGGTGACAGCCTTTTATGCCGTTTTGACGTTGTATTTGGGCGATCTGACGGGTGATGGCAATGGTTTCATATACAATAGAGCCTTCAGGAAAGCGGTGCTCGTCTAATGGAAACTGTGCAAGGGCGAGCATTCCCAACCGCTCTTCCTCTGTTGCGCGTGTATAGTCTTGGTGTTCTTGTTGAAAAATGGCTTCCCATACCGTTTCATGTACACTACTATCCTGGCGTATATCCAGGGAGGCAAAGTGAAAGCCAAAGATGCGAACCTTCAGTAAAAAAGGATCCAATAAATCGAGAAAAAGCCCGTCATGCTGTTCTATTAGGATGCGTCGCACAAAGGCCAACTCTTGCTCCAATTCTTTAGAGGAGGTGTAGATGGCTGGACTTCCTGGTTGATAAAGGGTTGCATAAAGCCTGGCATCGATGGCTATGATGCGCTCTTCTACCCCCGAAAAGGTAAGCCTACGCCGCAATTGCCGGATATCTTTGTAGTAACACCTCAATATTCCTTCCCGCAGGCGGAGTGTGACATCGCGGCTTAACTCTGCCGTAACAAAAGGATTTCCATCTCGATCCCCCCCCGGCCAAAATCCCAAAGCCAATACTTCTGGGTGTTGGAAGGTGGCCACATCCTGTTCGAGCGCAGTGAGCAGCCGGTATATGATATCTGGAAGGGCATGGTAGAATACAAGTTCCAGGTACCAGCTCAAGCTCAATGCCTCATCGTAGGGAGTCGGTTTTTTTCGGTTAACAAAGGAGGTCTTTCCCAGCTGCAATAACATTAGACGGATGCGCTCCAGGTCCTTATTTCCTATTTCTTTTCCCAAATCATCAATAATAGCCAATACTTTTCCTGGATAAAATTGAGTTGGGTGTGCGGTCAAAACCAGACGAACCGTAAAATCTTGCAGTTTCTGGATCAGCTGATCCCGTAGGGAGGCGCTGTTTACTCGATTTAATAGATAGGATAGGGAACCAGCGCCATTTAGCTCGTGGGTCTCTTCAAACAGTGCATCTTCTACTGAGTCAAACAAGACTACCTGCCGTTCTACATACCGAATAAAGTAGGCCAATAATTGCAGACGATTGTCAGGCGTCTCTTCTTCACAGTGGATTTCCCAGAACGAATGGATGATTTCTGCGGGACTTTTTCCCTTGCGGAAGCCTTCTTCGCAGGCATCTGCAAAGAGCGAAAGTAAGGCTCCTTTGACGTTGATTTTCTCAAAAGGCAGCCGTAAAAACAGGCTGTTATAAGTATGGTAGAGGAGGTCGGATCGGTCGGTATTTGCCATGAAGGTTCTGTTGCGCAACGGTCAGTTACTCGTTTATGCAAAAGTAGGGTACCTTCCTAGTGTTTTAGTATTTTGACACCCATTATTTCCAATTTTACACCGATATTTGCGGAATGGCCTACGAATTAATCCACGAAAAAATTCCAATTCCGCTTCTTTCTCCTGCTGTGTTTGATGTGTACATGGAAAAGGGTTGGCGTTTTTTGGGCGATTTTATGCTCCGTCACAATGCGCTACTCTACAAAGAGGTCCTCACTCATACTGTCCCTTTGCGGGTTCGATTAGATGGTTTTTCCTTTTCCAAGAGCCAGTCAAAATCCCTCCGAAAACACCGGGAGCACTTTCAATACCGAGTAGTTCCTATTGAACTGACCTCAGAGAAGAACCAGTTATTTTTACGGCATTGCGACCGGTTTGAATTCGGCCACCATTACACCGATGTCCGCACGTTTATTACTCGAAATTCTCGTTTTTTGCCGGTGCAAGGCTGGGAAATTGAAGTGTATGATCAAGCAAAATTAGTCGCCTGTAGCTATTTCCATCTGGGAGAACATTCTTTCTGTGCAACCTACTGTTTCTTTGATCCGGATTATACCCAGTTTAGTTTGGGTAATTTTACCATGTACCTGGAAATCGAACTGGCTATTCGCTTGGGCAAACAATTCTACTACACGGGGTACGCCCACGAAACACCTTCCCAGTTTGACTATAAATACAACTTTAATAACTTGGAAGCCATGAGCTGGGACACGGAGCAATGGTCACCACATCCAAGGCTCCTCCCTCGAAAGCGAAGTTGAGTAATCAAGGCCGCTCTGGATGCCAAACCCCTAATAAAATAACGAGGACTACAATCGGAAGGCTTTCCAAGGGAAGTTCCTGAGGAAGTATTGTCCAGGTGAGTAAACTAATGCCCGCTAATAGGGAGGCCAAGTAGGCATGCCGTCTGGATAGTTTACTGCGGGCAGCTCGTGTGAAAAATAGCAGGTGGCTGGGAAGTGCCCAAAGGAGGTTGAAATTCCATTTAGTAGCCTGATGATCGGTCAAGAACCATAGCGTTGCCATCACAGTACCCGCCAAGCCTAAAATAAACCAAAATACAGGCTCGAAAAATCGTCCAAAACCAGGATATATCCGACCTGATATACCCATCACCAACAATATTCCAGTCATCAAAAAGGGGTGTTGCCACCAAGCGTTGCTCGACTTTGCTTCCAGGCGAGGGTAATCTGGACCTACGTTTTCGGCGAAAAGGAGGGATTGACCGTTTAAAAATCGAGCGCCGGAGACCGCATCGTGCAGGTAGTCTGGCAAAAACATACTTGAATAGGTGTCGGCCAACCGATCCGTTGGTTTACCCAACACCAGATTGATTCCATATTGTGTCCAGGGATGTTCCGTCAAATAAAACCCCAGAAGGTCTCGCAGTGTGGTACCCTCTGGTAGCTGATTGCGTTCCCACTGCAAGCTATCGGAGGTAGCTTTCTGCAGGACATCCCGGATGCGCGTTGCGCAGTTATCGTAAAAAAAATCGTATAAATAGTCGCGGTTGGCAGGTGTTGCATTTTCCTCAAGCAAATCGAATAATCGTTGTTTTTGATCGGGGCGCAACGCCAGTACCTGCTCTTTCATTTGACGTTGCTCTAGTCGGTTTCCGTATTCGAAGGACCGGAAAGATTCAGTCGCCAGGCTGTATAGCAACCTCCCTCGAACGAAATTCAAATAAAAATTGGGTTGATCAAAATCAAACGTGCCATAATTGTAAATCTTATCCAGCCCTCTCTCAGGATCAAAAACGCGTAAGGCACTGTGTCCAAACGTCGAATAGAGCTCTGCACCAGGGGCGACGGTCATCAAGCTGATTCGCGCGGTTCCAGAAAGGGTAATAGCCTGACTCGTTAGGGAGCACAGGGAGAACAGGGTAAGGAATAGCAGGCGCATAATCGATTGAAGTGAGCTTATAACTGTACCAGACCTTCTGGTAAATTCATGATTATAAGCCGTTTGGTGGTGTCAATATTAATGATCAACTCTTCATTCAGTGGAATAAGCACCTCTTTATTGTGGTGGTTAACAACTGCCATTTCTTGATGGGGCATACTGAGCACTTCCGTGATCAGCCCAATAGCACCTTCCGCCAAATCGGTCAAAAGGTACCCCTTCAGGTAGTAATACTCCTGACCGTTGTCCTCCGGATCCACGTCTTTTGGCAGCTCATTGATGGGTAGGAAAATACCTTTGGATTGTATTTCGATCGCCTCTTCTCTGGAGTTGACATCTTCCAAGCGCAGGATAATTTCTCCGGCACCTCGGACTGATTTCACAAAATAGGGTATTTTCTTGCCCTTTATTTCCAAATAAATGCGCTGCGATTCGAAAAAAACCTCCTCGAACGGCTCTTCAATTTCAACTTTGATTTCGCCGTTGATTCCATGTGAACGACGGGTATATCCAATTTGACCAAATTCCATCATGGGGCGAATGTACGAAAAGATCTAGTTTTCGAAAAAATATCCGACCTTTGTCCACCAAATTAGCACTTTTTTCGTTCCATAAACGTAACCAGACTAAAATGGTGTTTGGAACGCACCTGATTTCAAAAAGTGCCGTTTTGATGTTAAATGAACCTGTCTTTTCCAAACGTTAACTGTCCATTCTTAATGACCATGAAACACCTTTTGTTAGTAAGCTGTCTTTTTGTCCTTTCTTCGCTAGCAGGGTTCGCACAGGAGCCTGTTCAATTGGAGCCTGTCCCAACCGAGAGTAGTCGCGGAACAGATGCCATTGCGGGCCATGATCAATATGTACAACTGTACAAGGATATTGCCATTGCCGAAATGCAACGGGTCGGAATCCCCGCTAGTATCAAACTTGGACAAGCAATTTTGGAAAGTAGTGGAGGAAAAAGTGAGCTGGCTACCAAAGCTAATAACCACTTCGGAATCAAATGTGGCGGAGGCTGGAATGGGAAGTCTTTTTATAAAGTGGACGACGAACGGCATGCCAATGGGGAAGCAAAGGAATCTTGTTTCCGGAAATACGAGGATCCAGAAGATTCGTTTTTTGATCACTCGGATATTATCTGCAACCCTAAAAAGGCCTATATATATGGTGGACTCTTCGCGCTGGAGAAAAACGATTACAGGGCATGGGCACGTGGACTACAGGCTGCAGGGTATGCCACCGACCCCGGATATGCAGACAAGCTTATTCAGTTGATTGAGCGAAATCAACTTTATATATACGATGATCAGGCGCTGGCAGGAAAAATTGAGCCAAGCTCCCCCGTCTCTCCAACTCCGACCAAATCCAAAGAAAAAAACAAGGAAAAGGTGGAGGATAAGAGCAGTTCAGGCGCTGTCGCCTCCAATCGGATCGTTCGAAAAAACGACCTCAAACTAGTGTTAACCAAGCAGGGGGAAACTATTGATGAGATCGCCAGGCTTTACCAAATCAAAGTCAATCGAATCGTAGATTATAATGAAGCACAGTACATGCCAGGTCGTCCACTACCCGTTAATACCAAAATTTACCTTCAAAAAAAACGAAGTAAGTGGAGGGGGCGTTCTAGGCAGCATTATGTTCGGTCCAACCAGACTATGTTTGAAATTTCCCAGGAATACGGAATTCAACTCGAGAAACTCTTGGAGCGCAACCGGCTGCAACCGGGGGATGAACCCATGGAGGGTGAGCGGATTGCCCTCAAAGGCAAACCCAAATCCAGTGCCCCTATTCGGCTCCGCAACCAAAATCGCCCAGGCGATGTACTTGGCGAGGAGGAACTGTTCGTTATCGGCGATCCTCCCGTGGTTACCCCCATTCCAGAACGCCCGGCGGTAGTCGTTACCACGCCGACTACCACACCGGTTCCGGTTCCAACCAGCCCTGTTCCGACCACACCCACGGTTCCCACTACCCCAGTGGTCAAGGAGCCTACGAGCGTGCCGCCGAGCCCACCAGCTCCTACAGAGTCCTCCCTGAATTACCATACCGTAGTAAAAGGAGATACGCTTTTTAATGTATCTAAGCGGTATGGCGTGACGATTGCATCTCTAAAAGCGTTAAACGGGTTAACCACCGATAGTATTCAAATTGGACAGCGGCTTCGTATCCGATAGTTTTATACCTTAAGAAAAACAACCTATCACCCACTATTTATGTATTTTTCTTTAAAGCGAATAGGCTGCATCCTTTTGGTGTTGGCTGGAAGCTACCCCTTAAAGAGCCAGTCTTACACTCCCTTTTTCACTGAAAACGCGGAATGGACCATGAAAAAGGTCTATCCAACGGTGGGGCCCGGAGATAACACGGATTATTGGAAAATTTATACCCGGTCAGATACCCTAATCAATGGAAAGGTATATCAGGAACTGGTGCTCGACAAGCTCTGCAAATGGTTGTATGCACTCGGTCAAGTTACCATCCTGCACCAGTTTCAATACGACGATTTTCCCATTGGCGCAATTCGGGAGGAAGATAAAAAAGTGTATTTTTATCCTTATCAACTCCCTCCAGAATGGTTTTCCGGTGGGTTTGAATCCTGTTTAGCAACTTTAACTCCAGGGCAAGATCATTTATTGTATGATTTTGGAGCCCTGCCGGGGGACACCGTTTATTTTTCCAATAACCGTTTTACCATTATAAATGAAGTGCTAAATCCAGTGCAAAACCTGGCGGTTACGCAGGTAACCCCCAGCAATACGTTCATTTTTCCCCATGAAACGGGCACCTGGACAGAAGGGATTGGGAGCAGTTACGGCCTTTTGGGATCATACGATAGCTACCTACATTACCTCGTATGTTTTAAGCAAAACAATAGCCCTTTAGTGTACAATGGTCAATGCCTCCCTTGCCCACCTCCCAGCTCCACGGATGAAACCGAACTCAATGCTTCCGTAAAGGTATTTCCCAACCCGGTGGAAGATCGACTTTTCCTTCAGTTACCAGAAGAGCAATTGCCTTACCATTTGCGGCTGATGGATCCAACTGGGAGGATTGTTTTAGAGCAAACCCTCTCCACTTCCACTTGGGTAGAGCTACCTTCCTCTCTTCAAACAGCTGGATGGATGATGGTTGCCTTAACAGACCAGGAGGGTCGCCCCTTTTTCGAAAAAGTTCTTCGGAACGCTCGCTAACCGGTCAAAGACTCCAGTATTCCTGGTTTTCTGATGTTTGAAAGAGTGGTTCTCTAGTTCAGATACAACCCGTAATGGAACAAGAAAAGGGAAATTGGTGGATTGACAAATTGGATTCTTCTATTTTCGAAAAAATGCCCCCTCTTGAAATGTAAAATGGCCCTTATCTTTGCTTGAAACAGGGCGTTTACCCTTAACAAAAAATTGAATACCTTCCAACTATGAAAAAAGTACTCCTTGTCCTAGCTGCCATTTTTACCCTTTTGATTGGTAGTCTGTTCGCCTTACCGTATTTTTACAAAGAGGAGCTAGTCGCTGCCATTAAAAAAACGGCGAATGAGCAGTTGACGGCTACCCTGGAATTTGGTGACGTTAATGTTTCCCTTTTTCGCTCGTTTCCGAACCTATCGGTTGGGCTGGAAGCCGTCTCCGTTACGAACGGCCCGGGTCCTTTCGAGGGCGTTCGGTTGTTGGCGGCCGATCGGTTGGATGTGGTGATTGATCTTTGGGAGGTGGTATTTGGACAGCAGGTAAGCATTAAAGGTATTGAGCTGGAGCGTCCTGACATAAAGGTGTATGTACTTTCCAATGGTATGGCAAATTACGATATTACCCTGCCTGCTGAGGAGGAAACCGCTCCTACCACTGCGCAAGAGAGCCCAATCCGATTGGAATTTTATGCGATCCACAATGGTAGTCTGCTCTACGATGACCGTGGATTGGAAATGACGATGGAACTAAAAGGGGTAGATCATGAAGGGAAAGGCGATCTGTATACCGATGTGTACGACCTAGTCATGCAGACCCGTACCCAAGAAATGAATGTGGCCTACGGCGGTATTTCCTATATCCAAAAAGCTCGATTTGATTGGGATGCCACGATGAAGGCAGATTTAGGCAAAATGAGGTTTACCTTTTCAGACAACAAGGCGCACCTAAATGACTTTGCACTCTTGCTGGATGGTTGGGTGGAGCTTCCGAATGATACCGATCTATTAATGGATATCCGGTTGAGTACCCCACAGACCGATTTTAAGTCCCTGTTCTCTTTGGTTCCGGGTGCTTATACCGACGATTTCAAATCGGTGAAGGCAGCAGGGTCGTTCCGGTTTAGTGCTGCGGCAAGAGGGAAATACTACGGATCGGAAACCAATCCGGATAAATCGGTGTACCCAAGTCTTTTGACCAACCTGGTGGTGGAAAATGGAAGCGTACAATACCCGAGCTTACCACTTGGTATCTCTCAATTCAACCTAGATTTAACGGCCAACTTGCCTGGTCCAACCCTCAATACGTTAAAACTGGATATTCCTGCATTTGCACTACAAGTTGGGAACAACCAACTAAATGGGCATTTTTTCCTAAAAACTCCTGTGACTAACCCAACCGTCGACCTGGAGCTAAATGGGCAGTTGAATTTGGCCGATTTATCCAAGGCCATTCCAATGGAGGGCGTACAGGAATTGACAGGCTCGCTCCGCTCCAACCTGGCTCTTAAAGCCTCCAAGAGCCAGATGGATGCTGGGCAATACGGTCAAATGAATGTGCAAGGTAGTTTTGATCTGGAGCAGATGCGTTTTAAAGCAACGGACCAGCCTGCCATTTATTTGCAGCAATTAAACACGGTGTTCTCGCCTCAAAAAGTAGAAATAAAGCAATTTAGCGGGCAAATTGGGAAAAGTGATTTTTCCATGCAAGGACAAATTGACAATGTGTTGGCTTATTTTTCTACCAAAGAAACCATGCGGGGTGCGTTTGTTTTCCGCTCAAATCGAATCGATGCGAACGAATTAATGGGACCAGAAACAGACGAGACAGTCCCGACAGATCAGGAGCCAACGGCCGCTCCAATGGATCGCTGGGATTTTACCGTGGATGGCCAAATTAAGGAACTGCTGTATGATGAGTATACCATCAACGACCTGGCAATGAAGGGCCACTTTCTACCCAATAAAATGGATATTTCCAATTTTGGGTTGCGTATGGGCGAAAGCGATTTGTCGGGGGATGGACAGATAAATAATGCCTGGAATTATTTGTTTGATAATCAGACTCTTACTGGAAATGTCCGGCTTCGTTCCCGCTTTTTTGATCTGAATCCATTTATGACCGAAGAACCTGCTGCTGGTGCAGAGGCTACAGTGGAAGAAGGCGTTCTTCCGGTTCCGGAAAACATGGATCTGCGGTTGTTGGGGAACTTCGATAAAATCCGATACACCAATCTGGATTTGACCAATTTGGTAGGGGAAATCATCGTCAAAGACCAAAAGGCATCATTGGAAAATTGTACTGCATCGGTGATTGGAGGGCAAATTGCACTTGTGGGTTTGTACGATACCCAAGACCTTAGCAAGCCCAGCTTTAACATGGATGTAGCTATGCAAAATATGCCCTTTAAAACTGCCTTTGAACAATTCAACACGGTGCAGGCAATTGCCCCCATCGCCAAGCTAATCGATGGGAAATTTAATACGGCCCTTTCCATGAGTGGTTTCCTGGGGAAAGATATGATGCCTGATTATTCAACCCTTACCGCAGCTGGATTTTTGGAAACCATCACCGCTGCACTCAACAATGTTAAACCCCTTCAGGTAATGGGTGATCGCCTCCAGTTAGAGAGCTTGAAACGGGTCAACCTAGGAAATACCAAAAACTGGTTTGAAATGAAAGACGGGATCATTACCCTCAAACCTTTTGACGTAAAGGTTGGGGAAGTAGCCCTCCGTGTGGCCGGAACGTACGGTATTTCCGCCGAAATGAATTGTCAAGTGGTCGCTAAAATTCCTAAAAAAGCTTTTGGAGTCGCCGCTAGTGGACTAGCACTCCTAAATGCGGAGGCTGGAAAAGCAGGGATCAGTTTGAATCAGGGGGAATTTATCAACACCCGTTTCGATATCTCCGGCTCAATGGAGAATCCAAAAGTGACCATGAAAGTGTTGGGCAGCGATGGGCAATCGACCATCAAAGAAGAGGTAGCAGCCATCGCCACGGATTATGTTCAAAAAGCCAAGGACAGCCTGAATACCTTGGCGCAAAAAGAACTGGATAAAGTAAAATTCCAAGGAGAGGCTGCCATGAAGCGCGTAAAAGACTCCCTCGATCGGGTAAAAGAAAACCTGGCGAGTCAGCTGAAAAACCAGGTGAACAATCAACTTAAACAGGCAACTGGAATTGATACAGGGAAGGGTAAACGCGATAGCATCGGCTTGAAAGTGCCCAAAACAGTAGAAGAGGCCCAGAAAAACCTTGAAAAATGGAACCCTTTCCAGAAAAAGAAAACGGGCAACTAATTTATAATGGATGTAATTGCAGCCTTTCAGGCGTTGTGTCCGCCTTTTTTTACCGGTCTCTTGGTTGCTTTCGGGGTGGGCCTTATCATTGGTCTGGAGCGAGAGTTTAATACGATGGGTGAGCCGGGCCACTTGGGAGGGATCCGTACCTTTAGTCTAACGGCCATTTTAGGATACCTGGCCGGCTGGCTGGGGCAGACGGGGCGTTGGGAATTGGCGGTGCTATTATTGGCTGGGATGGTATTGCTGGTGGTAATTGGTCATTATTTGCAAGCAAAAAATGGGCACTCTGGGTTGACCACCGAGTTAGCCTTACTACTTATTTTGTTGCTAGGGATTGCCATTTCTATGGGGTACCGACAGGAGGCGCTGGCGGTGGTGGTCGTAACGACTGTTGTTCTGTCTTTGAAGGAACAGTTGCATTTTGTGGTGCGTCAATTAACCCAAGAGGAGCTTTCGGCTTTTTTGAAATTTATCGTCCTTGCCTTGCTTTTGTTACCAATGTTACCCAACCAGCAATTCGGTCCTGAGGGATTGTTGAATTTTCAGGAGATTGGTTGGGTAGTAGTTTTGGTACTTTCAATAAGCTTTGCTGGATATCTAATGCTGAAATTTGGGGGCGCGCATCGTGGTGTTCTCCTAACGGCGGTAATTGGAGGTCTTATTTCGTCTACCCTTATTGCATGGGCTTTTTCGGCAAGAAGTAAAGAGCGAAAAGATTATGCGGATGTATTGGGAGCAGGGATTGTACTTGCATCCTCCGTGATGTATGTCCGAGTGTACTTGCTGACCAGTGTGTTTTCTGCTGCCCTTGGAAAGCTGCTTTTTTTGCCGCTGTTTTTGATGTTTTTAGGAAGTATTTTACCCTTGTGGGGAATTCTCCGCAGCTCAAAACCTGCCTTAGAGACTCCGGGACTGGCGCCAGGTAATCCGCTAGATATACGCAATGCACTGGTATTCATGTTTTTGTATATTGGAATTACCTATCTGATGTTTGCCTCCAGAACCTGGATGGAAGGAAAGATGACGTATGTGTCAGGAGCTATCGCCGGTTTGGCAGACAGTGACGCCATTACGATCAGTACCTCCAAATGGGCGGCTACTTCACCGGAGCGGCTTCCCGAGGCTGCTACCGTAGTTTTGTTAGCCATTCTCTCCAACTCCCTTTTTAAATGGGCGATATCCATTATCAACGGGGACCGCAGCTTGTACCGCCCAGTCAGTATGGGTTTTGGTGCTGTGATATTGCTCGGTCTTTTTGGAATCTGGTTGGTTTCCTAATCTTTTATTAGCGGACCAGGGTTACATTTCCCTCTAACCGAAGGGAGCTGTTATCCAAAAATTCTACCTCTGCGATCCAGCCATAAACACCGGCTTGGGAGGGTTGTCCGCGGTGGGTTCCGTTCCATCCCAAAGTAGGTTGATCTGCGGGAAATTGTTTTTGCTCGAAAACCAGTTCTCCCCATCGGGAGTACACTTGAAATAACCGCACTTGACGTACTGATTTTCCTGCATATACTGTTAAAAAATCATTTTCGCCATCCTTATCCGGGGAGAAAATATTGGGCACATAACAATCTCTCTGAGGAATAAGCCGAACTTGAACCGAGTCGAGGGCTTGGCAGCCATCCTTGGATACTACTTGTAAAAAATATTCGGTATTTTGGAAGGGTCTTGCGTCCGGTTCCAGGCAATCGGTGCAGGAGAGACTTTCGCTGGGCCACCACATTACAGACTTTACTGGGTTAACGAGGGCCGGTTGAAGACGCTGAGTACATCCCAGTATCCACTCCAGATCATCACCTAGCTCCAGCTCTGGAATCAGCGCTGCGATAAGGGTATCTTGCTTCGAGAGGGTACAACCATTGGCATCCTTCAGGCTAAGGGAATAAGGACCTTGATATAAATTTTCAAAGGAGGAGAGGTTGGAAAAATGCTGGTTTAGGCCAAATTCATAGGGAGCCACTCCACCCGAGCTTTGTTGAATTGCCAGTTGTCCACTGTACGGCCCTGTGCAGTCAGGGTGGTATTTTTGGATGAAAAATGCGAGGGCGGGTGGCTGGCTGAGATAAGGACTAGCAGATAAGCTACATCCATTTCGGTCGGTGATGGTGACGGAATAAAATCCCGCTTCTAAATCTTGCAAGGTGGCTACCTGGGCTCCGTTCGACCATTGATAGCTGTATGGAGCGCTGCCTCCATCAGTGACCATAGTCAAGCTTCCGTTGCTGCCTTGATGGCAAGCGACTGCATAGCCATGGTAGTCGGAAGTTTGCCAACTGGTCGTTAGAGTAGGCGGTTCGGTCACAACAGCTGTTAGGACCACGTCGTTTCCGTAGTTGTCATTCACTGTAATGGTGTAAGACCCTGCCGGTAAATTTGGAAGCTGGACTGGTGTTTGATTCGAAGACAAAGTGCCCATCCCTGAGGGAGACCCATTGATTCGCTTCCAGGAGTATTGGTAAGGAGCTGTTCCATCCTGGATCCAAAAAGAAAGCTGGCCATTGCTTTCTCCCTTGCATCGGACCGGGGTAGGAAGGGTATTGCCCTTAATTTCACAAATGATGGCGTTTAAGTCGAGGTAAATCAAGCTGTCACAGCCGTTGTAGGAGGTCAGCTGCTCCAAGTAACTTCCTGGTGGATGGTACCAATGCTGTCCGACGAGCAGGCTATCTGTTGAACAAATGTCAAGAGCTAAATTTCTGGAGACCTGGGGCAGGATTTCGACGGACGCTTGAACGGTGCTGTCACAGCCGAACTGATTTTGGAGGATAAAGGAGTAATTTCCAGCTTGACAGATATTGGAGTCTGCAATTTGAACACAATCGCCCTCACAGAGTCCTATGGTTAAGGGTGTAAAATCGGGGGGATGTACCCGTATGGTGCTGCAATAAGAGGCTGCGGTGTCGCATACATTGGAGGCGTACACACAGAGCTGGTGATAACCGGGAGTTGTCCAAGTAATGGTTTGACTTGGATCCGTACCCGCCAGAGGAACACCATCCACTTCCCAATGGTACGAATTTGCTCCAGTAATCGGGGGGACTGTGTAAACCTCCGTACTGTTCAAGCAAGTGGAAGAGGGGCCGTCAATGGCCGGAGTGCTGGGTAGCTCGGGAACTTTTGTGCTGCCTTCTATTACCTGAATGGTGTAACTACAAATATCACTGTGATTACCATCCATCACGAAATAATAATATTGGCCGACCACCAGAGGAACCGTGTTAACAAATACTCCTGTTTCTCCAGGTAGAATATCGCCATCACAGTTAGAGACTTTGGTGAAATTCTGACAATCTTCGCTGTAGTAAATGCCTACTTCCAGCCCAAAGTTTGTCTGACAGTTGCTGGGGGTAACCGTTATTTTTAAGTTGGTACTTCCGGCGATAAATGCGATCCATTGGGCGTGGTGTACCGTGCTGGTACAAAAGTCAGGGGGCGCACTTCCCTGTTCTGTATCATCGTTTATCCCCGTGAAGCCGTCAATATCGCAAATGACGCACGCTTCTTGGCAATAAGAGGTCATATCGGGCTGAGCGCCGCAGGGGACCGGCTGTGCCTGAAGGAGGAAAGAAGGTAGAAGTACGAAGCAACCTAAAATAAAGGTATTCGCTCGTCTCTGGATCTCTGAAAATGGGACAAGTAGAAGGTTCTGCATCGATCAAGAAGGTCTGCTTGGTAGCTTGGTGCGCGCTAAAGGTAGTAAGTACCAAGCTAGGGTTGCATGTTCGGTGCAAAAAGGAATATAGTACGCTAATTATGGCAAACGGAAATTGATTCCTATGTACAGCTCTCTACCGCGAGTAGGCCCCCAAGCAAAAGAAGGATCAAAGCCCGCCGCAAAGGGACGCTGCCAACCTAAGATGGGTTGTTTTTGCCGGAAGTCAAACACATTTTCCACCCCTACAAAACAATCGAGCCACTTGAACGCCCGCCGGATTTGAAGATTAACCATCGTATAAGGGTCTGATTGAGCAGGCCTTCTCAGGTCGATGGGGTTTTGTTCCGTATTGGGGAGCCTTTGCTGACCGTACCAATGTACATTGAGATCGAATTGCCAGTCTTTCTCTGGCGTTCGGTAAGTTGCGGCTCCTAGTAAACGGTGTTTGGCATTAAATGGCAGAACGACTTTTTGGTCTTCTTGTATCCGATAAACATCCACAAAATTATATGCCAACCTTGCTTCCAGCCGGTCTTTTCTGTTGGCGGCAACCTCTAGCTGAAGACCATTGCTGACTGATTTCCCTGAAAAGTTATAGAGGAAAGCAAATGCTGGATGGCGGTCATAATCTGGGAAAAACTGATTAAGAAAGCGGGTATGATAGAAGTCGGCAGTAAAAGTCACCTGGTTTCTTCCGATACTGGTTCGGTGGGTAAGGTTTAAGCCGCTGTTCCAGGCTTCTTCTGGACGCAAGGCCTCCTCCCATCGGATATCGCGATTGCCCGTCAATAGTCCGATGTTTTCAGGGAAAAGCTGGACACTTCTCCAGCCATATCCGCTGCTAAATCTAAAATCCCATTCGGGTGCTGGATTGAATCGAAGCAAGGTTCTGGGAGTCGTGAACTGCCCGAAAAGGTTGTGTCGATCGGTTCGGACGCCAACAATCCACGTCCATCTGCCTTTATCCCAATTAAAGGTGTTTTCAGCGAAGATTCCCGGTGTATTTTCTGTTCGGAGATAGTGGCCTTGGTAGCTGCGTTGGAGGCTGTCTTTTACATCAAACTCGATGTGTTCCCCCACGTTCAGGTGACGGAAACTGAGGCCTGTTTTGAACTCGTGGGCCGTATTTTTTCCCCAAAACCGGGCGTATTGTACGTTGGAATAGAGTTGGTTTTGATCGGCTGTGTACCGAACCCAACCAAATTGAGAGGATTGTCGGTGGAGAACTGCGGATGAGAAAAAGGTCAAGATTTGATTGGAGTCTAGGCGGAAGTTCACCTTTCCATACCATTCCGGCTGTTTAAACCGGACTACCTGGCCATAGTCTTTTCCCTCCTTTTCATTGAACGTACTTTGCCCCCCGATACGTTCCTCTTGAACAAAGCGAAGTCCGATGAAGCCACTTAACCCTTTTTCCGATTCTGAGCGGTATTTCCATTTGTTGAATACAGCATACCGCGTTAGAAGTGGAAGGTCTAGAAAACCGTCTTGATCTCGATCCCACTTACTACCGGGCTGAAGACTGTGGACGGCCAGGTAATTATTCCATTTTTCTTTTTTTAGGGAAATTGAAGCGTTTAAATGTTTTTCTCCGAAACTGTTGATTAGGACGTCTGCTGTCCCTTTTTCTGCTGATTGTCCGTCCCTGGGGAAAACAGTAATCTGCCCAACCATTCCTTCAAATCCTTGCACCACGCTGTTAGCGCCTTTGACGACCCAGATATTTTCTACTTGATTGCCAGGAATGGTACTTAGTCCATAGGTATAGGTCAGGCCTTGGAGGGTAGGCATCCCATCTACCAGAACCTGGTTGTAGACCCCACTTAAACCCAGGATGCGCAATTCTTTTGCATTCGTTAAAATATTGGTAGTGGTAGGCTGAACGGTGCTTTGCGTTTCGAAACAGCCAGCTAGGTCGCAGCAGGCTGCTTTTCTGAGTTCTGCCCGGTTAATGATTTCCGTTTTTATGGGTTGAAGCACTGAAATGTATGCCCCTGTGGCAGCATCCTTGATTTCAACTTCTTGTAGGGTGACTTTAACTGGGAGGGAAAAGGACCAGAATACATCCATTGCGTCCACCGTAAAGGAGTCTTTGATTCCTGCATAGGTGACTACCACGGTAAAGGGCAGCAGGGTAGTGTCCGGGATGGGTAAGGCAAACTCACCTAGTTCATTCGTAGAGGCGCCTACTACGGTACCAGATCTGGCGAGGATGGCACCTTCCAAGGGCACCTCTGATTGATCAGTGATTTGACCAAATAAGTATTGGGCGCTCAGTTGGCTATAGCAACCTACCAACCAAGCAAATATTAAAGCGAGAATTTTGGGGAACAAGCCAGTTTTCATACAACTCTTATTTTCAGCGAAAGTACGGTATATTTTTAGGGAGAAAAAAGAAAGGAGCTCCCGTTCTTCAAAGGAGCTCCTTTACTGGACAGAATACTAGTGAAATAAGATGTTTGTCCTGTGGGTTGATCTGTTATTTTATCAACTTTCGAACACCCGTTTTACCTGCTGCAGTTAGTTCAACGTAATAAGTTCCGTTGGGCAAAGAAGCGATTGGAAGCTGTAGGACGGCTGAGGAAGAGCTTCCTTGGAGCATCACTTTTCCCAAAACATCTCGAATAACCCATTGTTTTAGATCGTCAGGTATCCCGGAGGTGAACAGTTGAACCTCGGAGGTGGCTGGGTTGGGCGCTAAATAAAAGTCCAAAGAAGTTGAGGGCAAAAGTTGGGTGTTTACGGGCGACTGATAGGCTACCAATTCGGTTTTGAACAGGTTTAGACCACCCCGTTGGTTACCGACCACCATTTCCAATTTACCATCATCGTCTAAGTCTGCAAAAGCGGGAGTACTTCTTCTACCTACATCTACCTTTCCCCACTGCAGACTAATTTCCGGGTAAGCGTTGGCAGTGGGGCCATTGAGTACATAGGCTTCCAAGTGGCCATCATAAGTTCCTGTGAGGAGTGTGGGGCCATCAGCGGTGGTGATTACCTGCGGAGAACTGAAGCCAATTCCGTTCGGGGCAGTTTGGGTATTGATCGCACCCAGAGTAGGGATATTGGGTGCAGCGTTTTCATTGGGGTCGAAATTTGGTTCGTTGTTGCTGCCTGTATTTTTGTAAAAATTAATATTGCCGTTGCGCTCTCCCATTAGAATATCTGCTTTGCCATCCTCGTCCAGGTCATAGATGCAGGGGGTAGAGATCAATCCCACATCCATGGTTTCCCAAAGCAAATCAAAACTTTGTACCAGGTTCATTGGATTTCCTGGACCTGCCTGGTTGTAAAAGCAGTACAGCGCGCCCAGGTTACTGCCCACCAAAAGGTCCAAGTCCCCGTCGTTATCCAGGTCGCCGAAAGCGGGAGCAAAATCGTAATCATTCGGCGCATAGGATGCCATTCCCAGCCAATTGCTGGAGGCCAGGGAGAACTGAGGTGCACTGAAGGTCCCTGTGTTTAAATAGAGGTACAAACTGGCATTGGTAAATTGCCCCGGCATATTCGGAGTTTCTGGAGTATAATAGCCGTAGTTGCCGATGACCAGGTCTTGAAGTCCATCTCCGTTTACATCGGCAAAAGCTGGGTGGGTAGCTGTCCCGACATCGATCATACCCGAGGTGAATAATTTTTTCGTCTGTAGTTCGAACGTAGCCGTTCCGTTTTCAGGAGTTACCTTGTACCACCAAACATTATTGCGGTCTTCGTGTAGGGTAGGAGAGTTGGGTGACACAAGTAGGTCTTTGCTACCATCCAAATCAATATCTAAGAAATAGGCAGCTGGGAAGCTTAATAAGTCAACTTTTACATCTTCCTTTGGGAAAAGGGAATCCTGTTCGGTCATCCAGGCAGCGGTTGGAGTGCCTCCGTTGGTGAGATAGTTCAAGCAATCAAAGGAGATGTTGCCAATCAGTAAGTCTTTGTCACCGTCGTTGTCTGGATCAAAAGGCAGAACGGTAGCACCCGGGTGCGCTCCATTGCGTTCTTCTAACTCGCCGGGTGCAAATCCGACAGCACATTCATTCGGATTATCGCTGAGCATAGAGACACATTCAGAAAGCCCATTTTCTTGCATTTTGCCCCAACAGCGGTCTTCCAGCACAAAATGCAGGCTATCTAGTCCATATCCTTCCTCAACGGAGGTGTTTTTTAGGTAAGTCAAATAAACGGAATTGCCCGAAGAAAACGCGATGATATCGAGGTCTCCATCGTTGTCCACATCTTCAACGCCCGGATAATCAGAACTGGAAATAGGAAAGTTGTTGTATAATCCAGGGATTTGATCTGGGTAATAAATGTATAAGGGGTTGCAACTACTACAGTTGGGATAGTGGAAGAAAAAGGGCTTGAAGCGGAGTACATTGTCCTGGTAGTACCCTTTGAAGACCCTCATTTCAAAAAAACCAGGTTCTGTTGGGGCGCAGAATAGGTCGGGCGCACCATCCTGGTCAAAGTCGCGCAATAAAACATAATCCTTCAAATCCGGAAAGGTACGGGCATATTCAGGTGCGTAGTAGTAAGCCGCGGTCCCACCTGTCAGGTTGTTTAAAAAAGTCAGAACAAAATCACCCGAACGATCAAAGAGGACCAAATCGGGGGCTCCGTCATTGTTTAGGTCGGCAGCACTAAACTGAGGTGAATTTAAGCCCCCAGCGAAGGGGTATTTTAATTGGGTGTTGTTCTGAAAGACAGGAACGGTAATGGAGGGAAAGGCCGGGGCCTGTGCTAGTCCGGAAAGTGGAGCCAGCCATCCAATGATCCAGCTCAACATTATGGTGTAATTTTTCATATCAAATTTTAAAGTCCAACAAAGTTAAGTGCATGCGGTTTAAACTAGGTACAGTTGCATACGGTTTGCCAGCGTTGGCACAAAAAAACAGCTCCCAAGCGTTCAGTCGCTTGGGAGCTATGGGATCAGTATAGGCAATATTTTTATTGGAAGACGCCTACAAAGGGAGTCCCTTCTGATCAGCATACTCACTGATGTAGTCATCGATGAGTTCGAGTAGAAGGTCTTTTAAATAGGCATTTTCCATACGGGCGATGGCCTTCAATTTTTCTAGTTTTTCCCGGTCTACCGCCACCGTGAGCCGTCGGATACCACGTTGTTCCTCCTTTTCAAGATCTTGAATATCAATTGTTTGTCGGATAAGCGCATCTAAGCCAGTCGGCATCCCAGAGAGCCCTCCTTGCCGGGATTTGCTTTTGGGGTTGGGTGCGGTGGATCGATCTGGACTAGCGCTAGCATCGTCTTGCAGATCGGTATTCATGACCGCCTCCAAGTCTGAGGTAAAACTTTTTAAGTTTCGGCCGCTTCTGGTGGTTTCTGTTTTCAGGGTCACCTCCGAGACAGCGGGGTTTTCCGCCAGTTCGGCAAATAATTCATCTAGTCCGGATGAAAATTTTTTCTTACTCATGGAACGGCGAGGTTTTAAGATTTAGGTTCGATGCGACCGAGTATTTCATTACAAAGATCGAGGTAATCGGTTGCGCCAATTGATTTGGGTTGGTAATCAAAAATATCTTTTCGTTGAGCGGGTGCTTCTGCAAGAGCAATATTGTCCCGGATAAACGTCTTAAATACTTTTTCTCCGAAGTGTTTAACGATGGTTTCGATCACCTCCCGGTTCAACACCTTTCGACTATCGTACATGGTTGGAATTACCCCGCCAATCTCGAGCTGGGTATTCAAGCGTGCTTTAACTTTGTCAATCACTTGCTTGATTTTAGCCAATCCTTGAACGGCCAAGAATTCCGTTTGCAAAGGAATTAATACGTATTTGCTGCTGGTCAGTGCGTTTAAGGTAAGTAAGCCAAGGGAGGGAGGGCAGTCGATAATTACGAATTCGTAGTCGTCCGTCACTTGGTTAATCAGTTCTCTAAGGATATATTCCCGACCTGCTTCGTTAATCAGCTCCATTTCTGCCCCAGAAAGGTCGAGGGAGGAGATTACCACATCCATATTGGGCTTGACATTTACGGGGGACAATTCACCTTCCCCGCGCAGGGCTTCGTAAATAGTTTGTTTTTGACGAGGCACTCCAAGGGAGATGGTCAGGTTGGCTTGGGGATCGAGGTCAATAAGCAGCACCTTACGGCCTAGTTCAGCCAGTCCTGCTCCAATATTCACAGCGCTGGTGGTTTTTCCAACGCCGCCTTTGTGGTTTAAAAGTGAAAGTACAACTGCCATTTTGTCGGTTTAGTGTCGTAAATTATCCGATCGATTCGAATTATTTTTAAAATTTCTTTTGATTTTCAACTGATTAGACTATCAATAGACGAGTCCGAATGCAAAAGTAGGTATTTTTAGCGAGGTAAAATAGCATTTGCAAAAATGCGCTGTTGGAAGGAGGTTGGGTTCCTACATATTTTTTTTACTTAAGATTTACAGAATTCATTCTTAAATTGAATTATTATTGCATACTTTTGCAGACTTTTTAGAGAAAATCGCATCATAGACCGATTTCAATTTGAAAGATTACTTACTCATTTTAAGCGCACGATTTTGAATTTTTTTAAGTTTTTTAAGCAGGAGTTGGCTATTGATCTAGGCACGGCCAACACGTTGATCATGATGAATGGTCAGGTAGTAGTGGATGAACCTTCTATTGTGGCTATTGATCGTAAGACGGGCCAAACTATTGCGGTAGGGTCCCGGGCGATGCAGATGCACGAGAAAACGCACGAAAATATAAAAACAGTCCGCCCACTTAAAGATGGTGTGATTGCGGATTTTCAGGCGGCAGAAGCCATGATTGAAGGTATGATCGGGATGGTTGGTAAACGCAGTAGTTTGTTTAACCACCTCAAAATGGTGATTTGTATTCCAAGCGGTATTACAGAGGTAGAGAAGAGAGCCGTTTTTGATTCTGCCGACCACGTGGATTCCAAGGAAACCTACCTAATTCATGAGCCCATGGCTGCTGCTTTAGGGATTGGATTAAACGTAGAGGAGCCAATCGGTAATATGATAATCGATATTGGTGGTGGTACCACTGAGATCGCTGTAATTGCGCTTTCTGGTATCGTATGTGATCAATCCATCCGTATTGCTGGAGATGAGCTCACCAACGATATTATGGCTTACATGAAGCGGGAGCATAATATGCTTATCGGGGAGCGCACCGCAGAACAGGTGAAAATCCATGTGGGCTCAGCCATGCATGAACTTGAAAATCCGCCAGAGGATTATGCAGTGAACGGTCGTGACTTGATGACGGGCATTCCGAAACAAATCAAGATCAGCTATCAGGAAGTAGCGTACGCCATTGATAAGAGTGTTTCTAAAATTGAGGACGCTGTTTTAAGAGCATTAGAAGAAACCCCTCCTGAACTTTCTTCCGATATTTATAAAACCGGCCTTTACCTTACTGGTGGTGGTGCTTTATTGCGTGGATTGGATAAGCGTTTGGAGTCAAAAACGAAATTGTCTGTGCACTTGGCAGAAGATCCCCTTCGAGCGGTAGTGCGAGGAACAGGTTTGGTGTTGGCTAATCCAGGCCGCTACTCTTTCCTCATGGATAGAAAAAGTGTTTAGAGCGAAAGATGCAAGGATTACTGAAGTTACTTCTTCAAAACGGGGGCATTATCAGTTTTATTCTGATGGAGGCCCTTTGTTTTTTTATAACCGTTCATTTTAATACTAAACAAGCGGCAGTTTGGGACAATACCTTTGGAATCGTGGCAGGAAATGTCCTTGAACAGCGTAGAAAGATGACTCGCTTTACCCACCTGCCAGAGGTGGTAGACAGCCTTATGGCCGAAAATGCTGCCCTTAAATCCGAATTGATGAGTCGGCAAATGGTCCGAGTACACTTGCTCGATACCGCTTACCAAGTGCGGTACGACTCAGTGAAGGGGACCATCAGAACTGCCCAATACACCGTAATCCCTTGTGACGTGATCGGAAACTCGGTGCACCTGGAAAATAACTGGGTAATGCTTAATAAGGGAAAAGCTGATGGAGTTGAACCGCACTCTGGGGTGATCTCTAAGTCAGGCATCGTGGGGGTGGTTCGACATGTCGGAAATGACTTTTCCCTCGCTATGTCCGTGCTGCATCAGCAGGTGCGGGTATCGGCCATCCTAAGAGGACACTTGGGATCACTGCTCTGGACTGGTGGCGATCCAACGGTTATGCAATTGAATGACATCCCGAAGGACATTGAACCACAGTTGGGGGATACTGTTTTGACGAGTGGCTATTCATTAATGTTTCCCAAGAATCAGCTTATTGGAACCGTGGTGGGTATTGATCTGCCCAAAGGGAGCAATTTCTACGCGATAAAAGTCAAGTTGAGTCAGTTTCCTGGTACTTCTGACCAAGTATATGTGGTCAGAAGTCTGTTAAAATCCTCGGTGGATAGCCTACAACAAAAGATAAGCCATGAGTAATCTATTTGCCGCCAACCTTTGGCGTTTTCTAGGGATTTTGGCAGCTCAGGTGCTGGTTTTTAAACAGGCCTCCGAGGCGATTGGGCCCTATTTTAATGTTTTTTTATACCCATTGCTGCTTTTATTGCTGCCGATGGTGATACCCACGGCCCTAGCCGTCCTTATTGGGTTTGCGCTGGGCATTGTGGTGGATTTCTTTTACGCTACACCGGGTGTTCACGCTGGCGCCTCCGTTTTTTCTGCCTTTTGTCGTCCCCTTCTACTGGCCGCCTTCGAACCCAAGGGGGGGTACTCCGGGAAAGATCCAATTGCCTCTCCTCATCATGTGGGTTGGCAAAATTTCCTTCAAATTGCAGGGGTATTTTTCTTCCTCCACTTGTTTTGGTATTTTGCCATGACAGAATTCACCCTCGTTTATTTTGGAAGTATTTTACTGCGGACAGTTGCCTCCTTGTTGATTTCGGTACTGTTGCTCGTAATCTATATGGGTTTATTCCGCACTAAAACCTGATTGTTCCATGGTAGAATCCTTCAAACGTCAACGCAATATTCAGCTGGTCATCCTCCTGGCCACGGTTGGACTGGTGATTCGCGCAGCAAATTTACAAATCTTTGATTCCTCTTATCGGAGGGCTGCAGACGCCACCGCTATCCACCGAATGACCAACTACCCCTCACGTGGATTGGTTTTTGATCGGAACAACAAGCTGATCGTTAATAACAACGCGATGTATGATTTGATGGTCACCTACAGTCAAATCGATCCAGCCATGGATACCACGCGGTTTTGTAAACTGCTTGGAATTACCAAGGATGAATTCAAGGCTTCCCTTCGAAAAAACTGGAGTAGTGGTCGGTTTTCTAAAAATGTTCCATTTGTTTTCCTGAAAAAAATTCCAGTAGAAACCTATGCCCTACTGCAGGAGAGTCTGTATGAGTTTCCTGGCTTCTTCGTACAGGTCCGTAATATCCGCAGTTATCCTTATCAGGTGGGGGCGCATTTGCTTGGCTATATTAATGAGGTAGATAACCGAGATATTGCCCGAGATAAATCGTATGCTTCTGGTGACTACATCGGGGCTGCAGGAATTGAATCGGAGTATGAAACGTATTTGCGGGGTAATAAAGGGGTGAATTTCCTTCTAAAAGACAACCTTGGCCGAATTGTAGGGCCTTACAATCAGGGGAAAAGTGATACCCTCCCCGGCTCCGGTAGTGATTTGGTTGCTTCTATAGACATTGAACTTCAGGCTTATGGAGAGCAATTGATGCAATATAAAACAGGAAGTATCGTAGCCATCGAACCCAAAACGGGAGAGATTCTAGCTATGGTCAGCGCTCCTTCCTACGACCCTAACTTGTTGATGATGACCCAAACTCGGGGCGCGATCTTCAGTCAATTGCTCAACGACCCGTTGAAGCCTTTCTTTGACCGCACCGTCATGGCCAAATACCCTCCCGGTTCTATTTTTAAAACGGTTGTTTCCCTGATTGGAATGCAAGAAGGTACTCTAAATCCAAGAAGAGGCTATAGTTGCAACGGGGGATACTTCTACGCGGGTCGTTTGTACAAATGCCACGGACACGGTGGTGTGGGCGACTTGGTGGATGGTCTTGCTTATTCCTGTAATACGTATTACTTCAGCGAGTTCAGAAATTTGGTGGATAAGTTTGGCTTTTCTGAGGCAGGAAAAGGCTTGGATTTGTTTGATTCCTATGCCAGTAAAATGGGATTGGGCCAAAAATTAGGAGTTGACTATCCGAATGAAAGCCCAGGCAATCTTCCATCCTCCGCGTATTACGATCGCATCTATCCGAAAAAGCTGGGCGGCTGGCGCTCTCCCACCATTATGTCCATGGGGATTGGCCAGGGTGAATTGCAAATGACGACGGTCCAAATGGCAAATTTAGCCGCTATCATCGCTAATCGTGGAAAATGGTATGTCCCTCACCTTGCCAAATCATTTAAGGATGGAACTCCAATTCCTCAGCGGTTCCGTGAACTGCACGATTCAGGGATTGATTCCCGGCATTACGATGTGGTTATTGAGGGAATGGCCCAATGTGTCAATCGTGGAACTGCCCGTATTGCTCAACTCCCGGATATTCAAGTATGTGGCAAAACGGGTACCAGTCAAAATCCACATGGGGAAGACCACAGTGTCTTTTTCGCCTTTGCTCCCAAGGATGATCCAAAAATTGCAATCGCCGTCTATGTTGAAAATGCAGGATGGGGAGCCTCTTACGCCGCTCCAATCGCAAGTCTTATGATGGAGCGTTACCTACGTGGCTATATTCCACCAGATCGGATAGCACTTCAGGAAAAAATGAAATCTTCTAATTTAATCAATAAGACGCTGGCAGCTGCGCCTGTTAGAAGGGCAGCCAATACTACGCGTGACTCGCTGCCCTCCTCTAATGTCCCATTGGATGAAAATCCGGGGACTGTACCCTCTCCAGCAATTGATACTCGCCGGGGTGGTAGAAGATAAATGAATTTTTTCTACTTAAAAAGGCCTTTGTTGCAGTTCGCGACAAAGGCCTTTTTAAGTAGAAAGCTCCGGAAAATTAAGCAAATCTAGCTTGCCAGCTACTGTGCAATGGAACCAACCACTGTTCTTCCATTTCTTTTAATGTTTTTATCAAGGTATTTATCATTAGACTCTCTTGTTGAATAATACCTGCCTCGACGAGTGAAGGAAGTTCCTGGAGGGTATTAAATCGAACGTTGCCCTGCTCGTCTATCCAAGCAAAACGCATTCGGTCAAACAAGTCTATTTTCAGACTTGCTCCAAGTTGCTCTAAAAAGCGAACAGATTTGTCAATTGAACATCCGCTAGCGCCTGCTTGAGATTCATCAACAAGCAATAGAATCGCTTGCTGGTTCCAGATTTCAGCGGTCGCCTTCAGGGCTTCGTTGTGGGCAGTCCAATTGTTGGTAAACTGCTTAAGCTCCCCTTCAACCCACGCACATTCCTGTGCTGTGAGGGGGCGCTCTGCCAAGTAAATCCAGAGCCTGCTACTTGGGCTGTACTGACCAGCGTTGACTAAGTTTGGAAGGGCAGTGCTTTGCATAGTCTTAGGAGAGTCGGAAAGAGGAGGCACCTAACAAACCGCGGTCGCAATAAATCGCTACCACATAGTTGCCAGCTTTTAGTTTTTCTTCCAGTTTATAGCTAAAATTCAAGCGTTGGCTGAGCCCCAGGTTCACCGCTTTGGTTTGTACTGCGATGATTTCAACTTGGCCAGCAGGCGCATTGATTGTTTTTTTAGTTGGATTAGAGGCTGCTATAGGTTTGCCTTTCTCATCGGTGACAACGAGGTAAATCGACTGTTGGCCACGGAAGTCGGCAGGTACCTCAATTAAGTCGAAACTCACCTGGAGATCGCGGGCTTTCCGGGCTCTTCCAGTAGTTTTGTCTTTTCGCATCAATTCCAGTTTAAAGGAAGTAGCTTTAAACTGAGCAGACTGCGTTTTACGGATTTGATCCTCCAACTGTTTGGCAAGGGTGCTGACCTGTCCGCTAAGTTGTTCGTTATCGCCTTTTAATTGGTTATTTTCATCCTTAAGTTCCTGGTTTTCTCCCTTTAATTTGGCATTGTCCGCCTCCAACACACTAATGATCGTTTGAAGTTCGGTGACGGTTTTGCGCAATTCCTCCAGTTGTTTTTTTAGTTCATTAATTTCCTTGGTAGATTTGGAGGTAATTTTTTTGACAGCGGATTCCCGTTGTTGAACCAATTCTGCGGAGGTGGCGATTTGGCTGGTCAGGCTCTCATTTTCGATTCGAAGATCGGAGTAGGCATTAGAGAGGCTATCCAGCGACCGGATCAAGTCGGCTTTTTCTTTTTCTAGTTCGATTAACTCTAGTTCTTGTTTTTCTTTTTCAGCCAATAGACTTTTGCTGTGTTGCCAAAGGTAATAGCCAATTCCTCCAGAGAGCAGGAGCAAGAGGGCGATGATTATTCCATAAAGTCCGGATTTGTTGTTCTGATCGTTCATGATGTGTAAGTTAAAGATTTTATATGGATTAACCGGCGGACTTGGATTAAACTAAAGATAATAGAAGGGAGTATTATTCAGATTTAGACGTTTTTCGTTGTTTTTTTTGGTCGTTATTGCTTTCATAGAGTCGATATTGCTCGTATTTGACTCGATCTTTACTTGCCCAGATATCTTTTCCAA
>JBKDAM010000017.1:0-2564 GCA_046316495.1 Chitinophagales bacterium | reverse complement strand
TACCCTGATGCTGGGCATAAGGCTTGAAGGTTACAGCACTATGCCGCTTCTTTCTTCTTGTTGTTGACATCCCCAAAGATAACTAATCCTAACAAAAAAAAAAAACCGCCTCACAAGGTTACTTGTGAGACGGCCTCTTTTGTTGGGTAAAAAAGTACCGCCCGACGATTGCGTCGGGCGGCCCCAAAACCAAATGAAAACAATCTTCCTACCAAGTTCATAAAAAGTTTTAAGGGATAAAAACGAACTTGGAAGGTGTCACTTGATACTGCAAATTTAGGGTATCATCCGATTCTCTTGCAAGTTTTTCGAATAATTTTTTTAAAAAAAGGAGAAAATAAACATTGGCCACTGATTTTGAGTGTCTTAGGTGGGTATTGCATCCAAATGTAGCTTGGAGTGCATGTAAATCAATGGTGTCTGACAAGGGAGACACCTGTTAATTGTTTGTTTTAAAATGAAGTAAATCTGCCATAGTATTTGTCCTCCAAGGTTACAGAAAACAGTACTTTTGCAGAACAATGATTGCATTGTGCCAACGGGTCGTCCGCGAGTTTTAAATACCTTAAATTAATAAGAATTGTTGGTACATTGGCGGTCCTTTACTTGTATCTTTGCTAACTAAATAGATCCTTCATTGTCATGCATTACATTTTAAACACAGTACACTCTGTTAACCGCTACTTAATTCTGGCGGTATTGGCTTTTGTTTTAGTTCGCGCATTCAGCGGATGGTTGGGAAAGCGCCCATATGAGAAAGCGGATAAAGCAGCTGGCGGGGCACTTCTTGGCCTCGCGCACCTCCAGCTACTTTTAGGTCTTATCCAATATTTCTTTACCAGCGCTTACACACAGGCTGCTTTTGCAGATATGGGAGCTGCGATGAAAAATCCGATCATGCGTTATTTTGCAGTTGAGCACATTGCTGCCATGCTGTTAGCTGTCGTATTGATCCAGTTAGGTCGCACTTTTTCAAAAAAGAAATCTTCAGACCTTGAAAAGCACAAGACGGTTGCTATTTACACCGGTATAGCCACCTTAATAATTGTGGTAACCTTGGCTCAAAAAGGCATCTTATTTGGTTCCCTTTCCTAAATGATTCCTGCCAGTTGGTAGAATAGAGAAGCCTGTTGGCCCTTTGTGGTTCAACAGGCTTTATTTTTTGGAAAATTAGGCCTACAGCACTCAAAAAGTTGACAGTTTTCGTTTTCTTGTTTACCTTTCGTTGCAAACAATCGAACGTATGGAGCAACAATATGGATTTATCAGCTTAGAATTAGAAGGTTTTCGTTCTTGGATTAAGCAGCATCAAGTAGCAAGAACCTTGCTTTATGTGCAACAACACCATACTTTCCTACCAGATTACTCACATTTTACTGGCAATAACCACGCTGAGCTTCAGCGAAATATGCAACGTTTTCACCGTACCCAGAATGGCTGGTCAGATATCGCTCAGCATTTTACGGTTTTTCCGGATGGGCGAATTTTGACAGGTAGGTCGCTGGAGAGGGCTCCTGCTGGTATTTATGGGTTCAATCGACATGCGATTTGTATTGAAAATCTGGGAAATTTTGATTTTGGTGGAGATGTCATGCGACAGGAGCAACGGGCGGCGGTGGTTGGCCTGACAGCAGCCCTTGCAGAACGATTTTCGATCCCCCCTGCCAGCAGCCACATCGTGTACCACCATTGGTTTGATCTGGCAACGGGTGAACGGACAAACGGGTCTGGCCGAACAAAAAGTTGTCCCGGTTCCGCGTTTATGGGAGGGAACAGGGTAGTAGATGCAGAGCAGTATTTTTTGCCCTTGGTTCGGTCTTCAATGCCCACCTCCCAGCCTGAATATCGGTCACATCTAAAATATTATGCAGCGGTTTCCTCTTCTTCAGCTCTTGTGCGCAATCAACCCTCGAGGCAGGGAAAGAAGATCAATCAGGTAGAATACGGTGCTGTGTTGCGTATTTATGATTCACACCGAGGTTGGCTTCGTCTTTCTGCCAAACAAGAAGAATGGATTTGGGGAGGCACTGTAAGCAGAGTGGAGCGGGCAGTGGTTAGCGCCCCACAATTGAACGTCCGCTCAGGTCCTGGTATCCAGTATAGAATCGTTAAGACCCTGTTAGAGGGGCAGGATGTGTTCGTATACGCTCAGAGCGCAACTTGGTTTCGAATCAGCCCGGAACCCGGCTGGTGGGTGGCTGGCAGGTACCTCGCCATGGTTTAATAACCCTACATCCAGTAGACCAATCCTAACTGGATTCCAGTGGTTTGCAGCTGCGGTAAACGGGATTTCCCAGCACCTTTTCGCTGAAAATCACCGGCAAGGGTGGGTTCCAAGGAAAAACCTAACCTGGGGAGAGGTTTAAATTCCAAACCCGCACTCAATACATACCCCATAAAAAAAGTACCTCTGGAGGCATTCTGGATTTGAAAGGCCCGATCAGGGTCACCTGGCTGAAACCGCCCATTCTGTGAGCTGCTTTGTTGAATTGCCAGCTGTTGACGGGCTATAAAGGTGCCGACTAGACCCGCCTTGGCTTTTAGCTGGAAAGGTCCATTCCCCA
>JBKDAM010000016.1:0-75063 GCA_046316495.1 Chitinophagales bacterium | reverse complement strand
GT
Organism: Chitinophagales bacterium; assembly: GCA_046316495.1. Lineage (GTDB taxonomy): Bacteria > Bacteroidota > Bacteroidia > Chitinophagales > Saprospiraceae > M3007. The sequence goes on along the minus strand of JBKDAM010000016.1, from coordinate 75,061 downwards.
GCAGTCGTCAACTTGGCTGTGCTATTTTTTTATTTTATTTGAGTAGAATAATATTTTTTAGCGCTTTGGAGTTTTAAAACTGATTTTTTTGACCAATAGTTGTCCTTTTATAGTTATTTTTAGTAAAAGTCGGAGAGTGATAGGTAGTTAAGTTTAAATAGTGCGATAATAAATCTCCAACTTAGACCGGTACATGTTTGTTTAAAATAAATTCTCATCTTGCAACTATTATCAGCGCAATTTATGATAAATAAACGTTAGCAATGAAGTATAGTAGTTTGTTATTATTATTTATGGTGGTTAATTCGAGTGCGCAACAAATTAAACCGATTACCAAATTGGAAACTGTGTACATAGATTACAATGGTAGGGAGGTGAAGGCAAGAACATTACTTGTTCAATCTCGGATTCCGATGTCAATTAAGGACGCATGGCGCAATGTAAAGAGCCCGGCCCTGTTGGAATTTGTAGCAAAGGGGATGGTAAACTTCAAATTTGTGGGGGAGATTTTACCAAAACAATGGCAGGTAGGAAGAACATATGGTGTTAGAATGCGAATATTGGGGTTCATCCCTTTTGGGGGGATTCATTATCTCTTTATTGAAAAAATAGAAGAAGATAATTTCAAAATATCAACTAAAGAATGGGATAAAGGTGCAAAGGTTTGGAACCACCAAATTACCATGCGAGATATGGGTGATGGTAGTACCTATTACGAAGATTCCATCACAATTTATGGGGGATGGATGACAATGGTTATTACTTCTTTTGCTAAGAGATTTTATATGCATAGACAGCGGCGGTGGCAGTTAGTAGCAGCAAATAATCTTCGCTTTGGGGAATAAGAATCCTTCATTCTTCCGTAGATTGAATCACCACAGTTATGAAAATTAATATGTCAATGCCTAGCAGACTAAAGCCCTTCTTCAGGGAAGAATTAGAACAGGCCGATGTCTATTTTTCTAGGAATGAATATAGGTTAAGCTGGTATCACCTTGAGCGTGCGCATATCCTTGGTCAACCCTACCCTTATCCTCATACGCTAGTTCATTGGAAAATGTTACTTTTTGGTATTAAGATAAAGGACACCAGAGAAATAGTTGGCCAAATTCCACGTTTGGTGGTCGGTGGAATTAAATCCTTTATTGGAGAGATCCCGGTTGGGAATACTGGTGGAGCGAATATTGCACCGCTGAAAAGGTTGGAGCTTCCAGTCGAATTGAAGCGAATCATGGATGAAAATAAGTAACTGAAACGGATAACTCCCATCCGCGTAGGGAGGTTCAGTTGTGTATGTTTTGACCTGTTGAGCTACAACTATACAATCCCAATTTCCTAGTTAGATCGACATTCTTTTTTCCAGCCAATAAAATCCGCCTAGCGTGGCCAATGCCAGGGCGATGGCGCTTGTCCAAAGTGCGGGGTATCCCCAGGCGGCAATCAGTTGGGTGCCGAGCAGGGGAGCCAATATATTAGCTACGGAGTAGGATAAACCGAACATAGCCAGGTATTGGCCTTTGTTGGGGCGCTCTCCTGCGCGCCGGTACACCAGATTGCTGGAAAATGGCATGACGAGTATTTCCCCGATTGAAATAAACAGCATATACAAGCAGGTGGCAACCAAGGCACTGAGTGGGAGTAAAAAGACCAGGTAGCTGATGGCGTAAGCAAGAATGCCCCATCGAACCAAGTTGAGCATGGTTTTTTTGCCTTCTGCAAAGAAAATAAAAGGCATTTCGATTAAAAATACAATGGCTCCATTAAGTGCCATAGCCCAGCCTATGCTGCTTTCGTTCCATTGATAGGTTTCTTTAAAAAAAACTGGGACGGTCCAAATCAGTTGCATGAAGACCATGGCTCCCAGGAAGGTAAGGAGCGTAAAGGCAATAAAGGGCCTATCTCGATACGGTGAATCACCGATCACTGGGGTGGTTTCTCGGGTTACTTCTGACTCTGCTTTTGCTACTTTTCCAGGTTTTAGCAGGAGTCGGAGGGCCACTGCAGAGAGAAGACAGGTAATTCCATCGGCCCAAAATAGCCATTCCCAACCCATTTTTCCAGCCAGAATACCGCCTAGGGCGGGCGCCAAGGTAAAGCCTAAGTTGAAGGCCATCCGCTGTAGGGAAATTGCTCGAGTCCGAGTTTCAACGGTCGAGTAATAAGCAATAGCCACTTGGTTGGCGGGACGAAACATTTCCGCCACCAGGCTCAGCGTAAATACGGTCAGGCAAAGCGTCCAGAATTCCTTGACCCATACCATTCCAATAAGTAGTAACCCATTTAAGGCCAGAGAGCCTAATTGGATTGGATAATAGCCAAATCGGTCGGTTGCTATGCCACCGAGCCACATGCCTAAAAGGGCACCGAGTCCAAAACAGGTCATCACGTATCCCGCCTCTTTGATGTTAAATCCGAGGTGAGTGGTGAGGTATACCGATAGAAATACAAGGACCATACTCCCGCAGCGGTTGATCAGGTTGACCGCTGAAAGCAGCCAGGCCCCTTTAGGGATTCCTTGAAAAGAGAGGAGCCAATGTCGAAAAAAGGTTGATAACATACAGGATTATAGGCATTTAGCAGAAAAGTTGTTTTCTCTGCAAAAGAAAAGGCGAAAAAAAGCAATGGGAGATATCGGGTAAAGGGTTTTTTGCTAACGTCGTCGTCCATCAAAAAGTTCCAGTGAACGGATTAAGTGGAGGTAAAAGATTCTGGAGCGGAGGCGTCGGATAGTAAAAGGGCTGCTCGGGCCTTCTTCAGGGCCTCTGGGTGAGCTTGTTCTTCTGGAAAACGATTGGCAAATTTGGCGAGCGCTGTGTCCTTTAACAGTTGTTGAAGCACCGTTTGTTGGTCGGCCGACAACGGTAAATCGGCCAAGAGGCGGATAACTGCCTCGTCCCCTAAGTGAATGGCGTTGCAGTTGTATTGATCGGATAGAAAAGTGCGCACGATTTCCGACAGGCTGGCATAGTAGCTGTGGAGCTGTCCCGATTGCCAGGGTGCTTGTTGGTCGAGGAGATCTAATTTTCGCCTAGCGAGTTCCGTTGGGGAAAGTTGGGTGGAGCGGAAAAGAGGATCGGCGGTTTTGCGCAGTATTTTTTGTAAGAAAAAAACGAGGACCGCTACCAGGATCAGGGTGATTAAGGCCCAGATCCAAGCTTTATAATCGCTCCAGTTCTTGGGTTCTGGATGGATTTCCTTGATATCGGAAAGATCTTTGAGGTTGGTCGAGGGGATTGGGGTAGCGACAATGGTTAGCCGTGCGGTGTTGGTTTGCACAGTTTCTCCGGAAGAGAGACGGATGGTAAGTGGGGGTAATTCGAGGGTGGCAGAATCGAAAGCGATCCATTCTAGGGTAGATTTCCAGCCCTGATCGGTTGGTTCCCAAGGGGATTGAGCGAGCAGGTTTTCTTTTGGGAAAAATGGTTCCCAGTTTTCGAGATGGACGCGTTCGGGAGCTTTTTCTTTTACGAGCAGGTGTGCTTTGATGCGTTCACCGGTTTCCACGACCGCGCTATCAAAGGAAAGGATTGCCGTCTGTGCTTGGACAGACGGCAATCCGAACAGAAGTAAGCCAAAAGCGAAGAAGTAAAGTTGCTTGGCTTGCATTGATAGAGTAAGGTGGTTGAAATTATTTAATAACCCGGATTTTCATTTTCACGTCTTCCACAGGGCGGTCATTGGGTCCGGTTTTGACTCCAGCGATTTTATCGACGATTTCCAGCCCTTCAATGATTCGGCCGAAGACGGTGTAGTCGCGGTCGAGGAAGGGAGTTCCGCCCAGTGTTTTATAAGCTTCCCGTTGTTCGCTGGAGTATCGGAATCCTTTTTGTGCTTCTAACATATTCAGCTGGTCGTCACCGATGGGTCCACTACCTTGAACGATATAGAATTGGGAGGCGCTGGAGGCCTTTTGTGGGTTGCCATCTCGGGCGGCAGCTAAGGATCCCTTTACATGCACCAGGGAGTCAACGAATTCGGCTGGAACTTTGTAGCTGGGTCCACCAAAGCCAAGTTGCTGACCTGGTTTAGCTCCGCGGGAGTTCGGGTCGCCGCCTTGCACCATGAATCCGGCGATGACGCGGTGAAACAACAGGTCATCGAAATAGCCTTCTTCAGCTAGTTTGACGAAGTTATCGCGGTGTTTTGGGGTAGCGCTGAACAATTCAGCGATCATATTGCCTTGGGAAGTTTGGATTTCGATGAGGCAACGTTCAGGAGCGGTTACTTGCATAGTTTGTTTGTATGTGGTAGTTTTGTTTCCGGCGGTTGCTTTTAGGACTACATTAAAATTGCCGGAGTGCATGTATCGGTGGGTGGGGTTCGCTTCGGTGGAGACAGCGGAGCCATCTCCGAAGTCCCACTCATATTGATCTGCTTTGATAGAGGTATTGGAGAATTGGACAGTAGCAGGTGCTGCTACTTTTTGTTGGGGAGTTGTAAAACTTGCCTTTGGTTTGACGGCGCAAGCGCTCAACAGTGTCAGGCTAGCAAAGGTTACTAGAACCAGGGTGTTTTTCATGGAAAAGTAGTTGATGAATCGATTCAGAAAAGGACTTGGAGGACTAAGATGGTCGTTTCCAAGTTAAATGGTGGTGCAAAGGTCGGTATAATTTTACCAGATCAATATACTTTTTGTCCTTTTTTAAGCCAGACGCCCCAGCTGCGGTTGTAGGCGTGGACTTGTTGGGTAGGTCCCTGTTGGTTGACTATGGGCTGGTTTTGGTTAACCCATTCAAAAATGCCACCATACAGGTTGGCGACATTGGTATAGCCGGCTTGTAGCAATTGCTCGCTGATTTTTTCACTTCGGTAGCCTACAGAGCAATAGACGATGATGGGGGTGTCTTTGGGGAGCCTGGGTAGTTGCTGCAGGTTAAAGTGGTCGTATCCAACGTGAAAACTACCTTGAATATGACTGACCTCGTATTCTTTGGGCTCACGGGCATCCAGGAATACGGCATTTGTTTTGGTGGCTGCCTCCTCCACGCTGAGTTCCCGAACGGTATGGCTTAGGAGACCTTTTAGCATGGTCTTATAGGCTCCGTCCCGGACTTGTCCGCGGCAGGACCAGAGGGTAAAGACCAGGAAAAGCGTTGTAAACAACAGGATACGCATGGTTCTTCTTTGGATAGCCGGAAAAACGGCCGGCTGGGCTACAAATGGTGCTCCAGCCGGCCGGCCTGTTATTGGTGAAACAGGGCAGCAATGGACTTATGTTCTATGGTATTTCGGATGGCCCTGCTGAAGAGTTTGGCGGTAGAGAGCACCCGAATTTTTTCGGAGGGACGTCTGAGCGGGATGGTATCACATACGATCAGTTCACTCAGGTGGGAGGCTTCAATGTTTTCGTAAGCCTTTCCGGAGAGGACTGGGTGGGTACAAATGGCTTTAACGGAACGGGCTCCTTTTTCCAGAAGGGCATCGGCTGCTTTACACAGGGTGCCAGCGGTATCTACCAAGTCATCTACCAGAATAACATCAGCGCCACTCACTTCACCGATCACGGTCATGGAGGCCACTTCATTTGCCTTTGTCCGGTATTTATCACAAATGACGAGTTCGCGGCCGAAATGTTTGGCGTAGGTGCGCGCGCGTTTTACCCCTCCTACGTCTGGACTTGCGAAAATGGTTTTACTTAGATCGGTTTGTTCCAGGAATGGAATATAAATAGCTTCGGAGCGGAGGTGGTCCACTGGAATATCGAAAAATCCTTGTACCTGATCGGCATGGAGGTCCATGGTAACGATTCGGTTGGCTCCGGCGGTGGTAAGGAGGTTAGCCATCAGTTTCGCACTAATGGGTACCCTTGGTTTATCTTTTCGGTCTTGCCGGGCATACCCAAAGTACGGAATGACAGCCGTGATGTATCCTGCGGAGGCGCGGCGGGCGCTGTCGATGCAGAGCAGCAGCTCTACCAGGTTGTCGTGGGGCTGACAGGTGCTTTGGATAAAAAAGGAATAGGATCCGCGGATACTTTCGTTGATAACGGGTTGCATTTCACCGTCGCTGAAGCGCGAAAGGGTAAAGTCACCCAAGTTGGTTTGGTAATGGTCCGCTATTGCTCCGGCCAATTCGGTGGAGGCGGAGCACGAGAATAATTTTACTTCGGGCATGAGAGCACGTTTTTCAAGTGAGGGAGCGATGATCTGTGAAGGAAGTCCAGATTAACGCGACAAAGGTACCGTGCCTTCGTTAAATTTAATACTAAATTTATATTTCCCTACCCTCAGGCAGCGAATTTAATAAATAGGGAGTCAATGGATTGGTGTATCTTCGACCACCTGAATGAATTGGGGAACTGGCGAGTCTTATTTTGATCTATTGACCACTGGCAATTGAACGAAGAAACCTTAATCCAGGGGTGCCTGCGCGGATCTGTTCAGCACCAACGCGCGTTGTACGAGCGGTATGCCGGCAAAATGTATGCCGTATGCCTTCGGTATGCCCGTACGCCTGCCGATGCGGCGGATATTTTGCAAGAGGGATTTATTAAGGTCTACACCAAGCTTAATCAATACCATTTTCAGGGGTCTTTTGAAGGATGGATTCGTAGAATCATGGTCAATACAGCCTTGCGTACTTACCAACGACATCGCTATGAATTGGAGCAGACAGGCTTAGAACGGCTTCCTGAATCCCCTCAAGAGGCAGATGCGATTGCTCTATTGTCGGAAGGAGAGTTGCTGGGTATGATTGGGCGGTTGCCAGATGGGTATCGGTTGGTATTTAACCTTGTTGCGATAGAAGGCTACTCCCATGCAGAGGCAGCAGAGGTATTAGGAATTCAGGAGAGCACTTCCCGGTCTCAGCTAACTAAAGCCAGGCGATGGCTGTCGGAGGAGCTCGATAAGGCCACGAATGTAGGTTTGATTGATAAATGAACAGGAAAAATTGGTGAACGTTTTTTCAACCATGGTACTAACTAATATTAGAAACACATGATAATGCCTGAAGAAGAGATGGATCAACAATGGCGAGAGCGGTTGAAGGAAGCTTCTGTGCCGCCGCCAGCCTTTGTTTGGCCGGAGATAGAGCGCTCCCTTCATCGGAAAAAATGGCGCGCACTCCTCTGGTGGTCCAGTGGAGCCGCCTCGTTAATGCTGGCTGGAGTGGTTTGGTACCGCACGTGCCTGCCAGAAAGAAATCCGACGGTACCTGCCGTAAGTCCCGTCGAGACTGTTTTTGAACGGGTGGAGCCTTCCATGTCTGCTTCAACAGTCCAGGAGGAAATCGCGGCTGTTTCTTCCGCCCAATACGAACATCAGAAGGTAGCCCATGGATCGAAACGCAATTCTGTGGCCTTTTTAAAGGAGCCCAAAGAGCTGCTTCCGGATGTTGTTGTTAACACCGGTCAGCCCACTGAATTTTCGGCGATTGAACATCCTTTGGGAGCCTCAAAAAGCTCTGGTGTTTCCTTATTGCAACCCTTAACTGTATTGCTCCCTGCACCGCTAACATTGAACACCAAGGTCTTGCCTGGATGGCCAAGCGGCGTGATTCGAAAGCGGAAGGAACAGACTGGGCAGTGCTATGATTTTTCGGAAAACCGCCGTGCTTGGTTGCTGGAGGGGTATGCCGGTCCACTTTTCGCCCGAAAAGTGCTGGAGACAGCTGGCAACCCGGAGCAGGAGGCTTACCGGGATAGGAGGCTAGCAACGGAGGGCCCCGGATGGGGCTTTAATCTGGGAGGGCGTGCCGCCTATTTGTTTTCCGAGAAATACCTGTTAAGTGTCGGTCTCGATTACCAACAATTTGCAGAGGTGTTCGAATATGCGGATCCTTCTTCCATTGAATACATTATTAAACAGGTCTTGGATGTGAGTACCAATACTTGGAAAATAGATACTATTGATATCAACTTTGGTGAGGAACGCACTCGGGTTATTAACCGCTTCGGTCTATTGGATGTGCCATTGTCTATGGGTTATGAGTGGAGGACTGGTAGAATGGGGCTTCGCCTGCAAGGGGGCGCTGCCGCTAACTTGTTTTTCTGGAAGCGAGGCGCGGTTTTGGATCCCCAGACGGGTGCTCCAGGGTATTTCACGCCCGGAAAAGGCAGTCAATCGGTTTTTCGCCTTCGTGCTGGCTTGAGCTGGCAGGCAGGTATGCAATGGTTCTGGCATATTGCACCTAAAACAAGGGTGGTAGTGGAGCCGGCTTTCCGCCAACAACTAACGCCCCTGAACCAAGTCGCTTATCCCTTGGAGCAGCGGTACCAGAATTGGTCGCTCCGAATCGGATTTTCAAAAATAATGTAAAAAAATGGAGACAACAGGCAGCGAAATTTCTCTTCAATCTATCTTCTTAAAAAATAAACGCCTCGCATTGAGCAAACGTCTTTACATATTGCTTTTTTTCATAACTGGTCTTAGTTTTTCCTCCTGCAGGAAGGATTCAGTTACGTTTAGTACCTATCCCGCTTCGGTAGACGATCTGAGAGGTATTTTTACGCAGCTCCCCGGTTCGGATAAGGTAACGGCTTTTACTCTGGTGCCAGGTGGACAACCCATTCCAGACACGGTATTAACCACTCCTTCAGGGGTACGCGTTTTTTTGGCTTTAACGGAGGCGCTTTTTGCAAATCCAACGGGCGAGCTTCGGCCTTGCAGCAGCTGTTCTACGTTTAAAGTGGTGGTGACGGAGGCGAGCAGCAAGAGCGATTGGGTTGCCCACCAGCTTCCTGCAATAGATCAAGATGGTCGGTTGTTAAACCATACTCCGGCCGTGAAAGTAGCCGTTTACTGTGACGGAAATGCTTTGGAGTTGGCAACTAATCGTTATATCAAAGTACAAGTTCCTATAAATAAGTTAGTGAATCAGTTAGAGTTAGCTACATTGGGGTCCAATCCTGCTGCTTGGCAGCAGGGCCCCTCTGGGTCTTTGTTTTGGGCGGATTGGACTCCTGCTGGCAGCTCTGAGCAGCTCTCCGGATACGAATTATTAATGCCTGCGCTCGGCTGGGCAGCGGGTGTGCGCCCCCTGGATGCCAATGGTTACTCTTCCTACTGTATTTCTTTGCCTTTGCAATTTGACCCGGGAAACACGGTGGCCTACCTTTCCTTCGGTGGGGTTCCTACCTTGGTAGAAATGCAGCCTACCGTTGAGGGGTACTTTTGCGCTCAGAATGTTCCATTGGGGTACCCAGTAAAAATATTAACGGTTACCAAAGCTGGAAAGTCGTACTGGATTGGATTTAGGGAAACAGAAACAGCTACCAACGCCCTGCTTCAGGTGACTCCTGAGGAACGAGGCCAACAAGATGTAATTAGCAGTATTCTCAGTCTCTGAGATTAAGACACAATACCCGTGTTTAGTATTTTGTATTGTAACCGAGCCGGAAAAGTCCGGTTCGGTTTTTTTATTGTAGCGCAATCTGTTGCATGAGCAATGGTTGGCCGAAAAAGAGACTGCCTTTTTCAGAGGCATTTGGGTCTGCCTCCGTCGTAAAAAACGTTCTGCTTCCACCTTTGCTGCAGCGCTGTTCTTTCTCTGGGTGCCGAATTAGGTAATCGGCCAAACTTTGTGCTACAATCGGTCCTTGGGACAACAACTGTATAGAGTCTGGGGTAAATTGCCTGATTTTGGACCACATGAGCGGGTAATGGGTGCAACCTAAAACCAGGGTATCGATTAAGGGGGCTTGGTGAAGTAATCGAATAATGTTTTTTCGGACAAAAAAATCAGCTCCGTCTCCTTCATGTTCCTGGTTTTCAATCAGCGGGACCCACATGGGACAGGCTTCTTGGTGGACTTGCAGTTCTGGAAAAAAATGGGCGATTTCAAGTAAATAGGAGGCAGACTGAACCGTTCCTGCCGTTGCCAGGATGCCAATTTGGCCTGTTTTGGTATAATTTCCGATAATTTCTGCGGTGGGGCGAATGACACCCAGTACCCTGCGCCAGGGTTCCCAACGCTGCAGGTCCTGCTGCTGGATGGTGCGAAGAGCCTTTGCAGAGGCTGTGTTACAAGCTAAAATCACCAGCGGACAGCCCATGTTAAAAAGGGTTTCAACGCATTCCAGGGTGTATTTGTAAATCACCTCAAAAGAACGGCCCCCGTAAGGAGCTCTCGCATTATCACCCAAATAAATATAATCGTAGAGCGGCAGCTGTGCTGCTATTTCTTTAAATACGGTAAGTCCACCGTATCCTGAATCAAAAATTCCAATGGGGCCGGTCATACTGTAGCGCTAGATGCGATAGCAGATTGAATTTGCTGAATCAGTGTCTGAATATTCCAGGCTTGCTCTACCCGAAACTGCCCGATGCGGGTGCGCCGGAGCGCGCTCAAGTAGGCACCATTACCAGTTCGTTCGCCCATGTCGAAAGCGAGCGAGCGAATATAAGTACCTTTTCCGCAAACAATTCGAAAATCGGATCGAAGCCCATTCGGGTAGTCGGGGTGCAGCCAAATTGGGTGCCCTTTTCCGGCGATGTCGATGGGTTCTGTTTGATCAATGGGTCCGGTGGGGTAGAGGGGAGAGAGTTCAAATGCGTCAATTTGGACTTGGCGGGGCTGAAGTTCCAGCTCGTCTCCTTTTCTGGCATGTTTATAAAGCCGTTTTCCATCCACCTTTACAGCGGAAAAAACAGGTGGAAACTGCTCAATCGTCCCCGTAAGGGTAGACCTTGCTTGTTCGATCAAGGCATCACTGAGTGGCTGAGTCGGTTCTTGAGGCTCTACGGGTTTCTCCAGGTCGAAGGAAGCGGTAACGGCGCCAAAGGTCATAGTGCCTGTATATTCTTTTTCTTGGCCTTGAAAGGTGTCGATTCGACGGGTGTAGTCGCCGACACAGATTACCAAGAGTCCTGTAGCAAGGGGGTCTAATGTGCCGGCATGGCCCACTTTCGCGCGCTTTACGCCCAGTAGTTTGCTGATCCAGTACCGCACTTTATTGACCACATCAAAAGAGGTCCATCCCAGGGGTTTATCGATTAGCAAGACGAATCCTTTAGGAAGTGGGAGCGGTAACTGTTCAGGTAGTACTATTTCGAGTGCTTCGGATACCATTATAAGCTTTTGGTGCGGCCCCCATCGACGGGCAGGTTGATACCATTAATATAGCTGGCTGCTGGGCTCGCCAAAAAGGCGACCGCAGTGGCTATTTCAGCAGGTTGGGCAAATCGGCGCAAAGGAACGTGGCTTTTAAACTGTTGGGCCACTTCTTCGGGGCTGATTTGACTAGCGGCGGCTCTTTTTTCGATAATTTCAGTCAAACGGCCGGTTTCGGTATAGCCAGGCAACACATTATTCACGGTAATTCCAAAGGGTCCTGCTTCATTGGCCCAGGTTTTGGACCAGCCTGCTACGGCCCATCGGGTGGTGTTGGAGACCCCGAGGTTGTCCAGAGGTTCCTTAACAGAAGTGCTGATGATGTTGATAATCCGACCGTATTGAGCATTTTTCATCCCAGGTAGCACCGCTTGTGCTAACAGGTGATTGCAAAGCAGGTGGTTTTGGAGTGCTTCCAACAAGGCGATGGGTTCAGCTTGAGTAAGTGGCCCCCCCGGAGGTCCACCGGTATTGTTCACGAGGATGTGTACGGGTGCTTGTTGGACGAGTTGAAGGACTTTTGTTTCGAGGTCAGTCCGGTTTTTATAATCCACCACCAGGTATTGGTGGTGTTGGCCTTGGGTAGTATCTAGTTCAGCGAGGGCGGTCTGTAAGCTGGTTTCGGTTCGGGCCAGGAGGGTGACGTTCGCTCCCAGGCGTGCGAGTTCGATGGCGGTCGCTTTTCCAATTCCGGCACTGGCTCCGCCTACCAAGGCATGTTTACCGATTAAAGAGAGCATCATTTTTTTGTCGAAGAAATAAGTTGAGAAAGTTGCGGCCTTCAGTAGCCAGGATTTTCCAGCCCACTTTACTGAATACTACACCTGGACGTAGTTCGACAGGTACGGGGTCGACATGGACGCGTTTTTTAGCGAGTAGTAAAAATTCCAAGTCAAACAAAAACCGATCGATCGTGGTCTCGAGGAAAATGGCCCTACCTGCTCGATCAAAGCCTTTCAATCCACACTGGGAGTCGGTTACCTGAAGTTGAAGCAGGTTGCGCAACATCCAGCGGAGGGATTTGGAGAGTAGCTTTCGGAATTGGGGTACGTGTGCGTAGTAAGCCAGGTCGCGGTTGCCTGCGGCAATTCCCCCAACTTGAAGGAGATGTTCTACCACAGCGGCCATGCTTTCGAGGGTATAGGGGAAATCGGCGTCTGTTATCAGGTAAAAATCGCCCTCGGAGGCTGCAATTCCTTGTCGCAGGGCATATCCTTTTCCTCGGTTTTCCTCGTAGCTAACAAGGTTTATGCCCGGGAGCAGGGAAGGCAGCTGGTCGAGCACCGGGGGGCGGGCTCCATTCGGATAGCCATCATTCACCAGGGTCAGAGAAACGGAGACCGGTAGGCTGGCTAGGCGGTCGGTGAGTTCCCGGTAACGATTGGCAAAGGAAATACCCCAAGCTTCAGAAGGATTGAAGCAGGGAACAACGATACATAGGTGAGCAGTGGTCTGCATGTGCCGCAAAGTTAGGACACTTTTATGGATTGTTGCGCATCTGGTCAGGGTGCAGTGTGGCACTTTTTACGTATTCGGTCGTGGAGACGTTTCGGTCGTTCCCCATTTTCTCGTATCTTTGCCGGCTTATGTTGGGAATACATGTGCAATTATGCGGAAAAGGGGAGGAGGGCTGATCAAAAGTTAGAGCGGGAGGAATTGATTAAAGGGAGTAGGCTTTTGGAGCGGTTTTTTCTTTTTCCTTCAGGTTGTCATGAAAAGAGCCAGCGGAATTTTCAAATACCATACCTATGCCACTCGAATTTGGTGAATTTTTAAATCGATTTCCTACGGTTGAATTGCCGTTAACCCTGGGCGAAGAGGCCCATCATGTATTTAGTACCGAAAATCAGCCTTTGTCGGCTGAAATGATCGAGCAATTTATCGCGTCTTTGGATGGAGGACCACAAGATGAGTTCACCGAATATGTGCCTTGTTTCTCTTTTGTTACTGAAGAGCAATATGTAGGGTTGGTATGGTGGAAGGCGGAACTCCTGAATTACCAATACGTTTTGGCTGTTTTTTCGGCAAAAGGGGAACCGCTTGACCGGCAAGTTATTTCGTACACCCAAGTAAAAGGAGCAGCCATTCGGCGGGCAGTGGCAACTATCGATACCGATTTTTCCATCTTGATCGCGGAAGGATTGTCAGACACTGAACTATATGACCCGGAAAGTACTCGGACCAGGGTTCTGGAAATCCTGCCGAACGGACGAATTGTCTCCGGTGACCAGTAATTGATTCAACGGGTGCGGTGCCCTTTTTTGTAGATCCTTGAACAAATAAAACCTATGTCAAATGCAATCGATCGTGCGGAAGAACAAGTTGCTCCTCCTTTGGACGACCTGGTAGATACCCGGCACATCAGTATCAAAGGGGCGAGGACCAATAACCTGCGCAACGTGGACCTGAAAATCCCGAAAAATCAGCTGGTTGTAGTCACTGGAGTATCTGGATCCGGAAAATCCAGTATTACCATGGATACCTTGTACGCAGAGGGTCAACGCCGGTACGTGGAAAGTTTGTCCAGCTACGCCCGTCAGTTTTTGGGGAGAATGAAAAAACCGGATGTAGACTACATCCGGGGAATTTGTCCAGCCATCGCTATTGAGCAGAAGGTAACCACTGGAAATAACCGTTCCACCGTCGGTTCTATGACCGAAATCCTGGACTATCTGCGCTTGTTGTACGCCCGGGTGGGTACTTTTTATTCTCCTATCAGCGGTGGAGTAGTCAAGAAACACGAGGTGACCGATGTGATTGATTACCTTAAGGAACTTCCAGAAGGGAGTCGAGGCTACATCTTAATGCCTTTTCCCAAAAAATATAAAGAACGCAGCCTACAACAAGAACTTAACCTGCTCCTTCAAAAAGGATATACCAGGGTGGCTCTTGAAGAACAGGTGCTCTCCATTGAAGGGGTCCTGGAGGGTGAATACTCCTCTGATCTGGGTGAGCTAAGCACTCCTGCCTTTCAATACCGCGATCGATTGTTTTTGCTCGTGGATCGGTTTGCCCTTCCGCTTTCCGTTGAGAGCGATTGGATGCGACTAGCCGATTCCGTGAATACTTGTTTTTTTGAAAGCGAGGGCGAATGTACTATTCGGGTATTGGGAGGAGCGGTTGCCTTTTTTAATAACCGATTTGAACTGGACGGAATGGAGTTTCCGGAGCCAACGCCTCAACTGTTTAACTATAATAATCCATACGGGGCCTGTCCCACTTGTGAGGGCTATGGCAAAGTCTTAGGGATTGATCCGGAAAAGGTCATCCCGGATGCCAGCAAAAGTGTTTACGAGGGGGCCATTGTACCGTGGCGGGGTGAAAAGAGTTCAGAGTGGCTGAGTCCACTCTTGACGCATGCCCACCGATTCGGTTTTCCAGTGCATGAGCCCTGGAATCTGCTTAGCAAAGAGCAACAGCAATTGGTGTGGAAAGGAAACAGTTATTTTCAAGGGCTGGACAGCTTTTTTAAAGAACTGGAGACCAAAACGTATAAGATACAAAACCGAGTAATGTTGTCCCGCTACCGTGGAAGAACCACTTGTCCGGATTGTGGAGGGGCTCGTTTGCGGATGGAGGCCAATTGTGTTCGGGTAGGGCATCCAGAGACGAGCAAGCGCATCAATGAGTTGACGGTGATGCCCTTGGAGGAACTACAAGCGTATTTTAAGGGCTTGCAGTTGACAACATTTGAGCAACAGGTAGCCAAGCGATTGTTATATGAGTTAAATACGCGGATTGATTTCATGGTGGAGCTTGGCTTGGGGTATTTAACCTTGGAGCGGGTCAGTAGCACCCTTTCCGGTGGGGAAACTCAGCGTATCCACTTGACTCGGACCTTAGGAAGTAACCTGACCGCTTCTATGTACCTGCTGGACGAGCCATCTGTGGGATTGCATCCAAGGGACACCGCGCGCTTAGTAAGTGTGTTAAAGCGTTTGAGGGATCTTGGAAATACGGTCGTGGTGGTAGAGCATGAGGAGGAGGTGATTCGCCAAGCAGATTTTTTGGTGGATATGGGGCCTGAAGCAGGTATCCACGGAGGCAACCTGGTGTTTGCAGGCCAGTATTCCGAACTGGAAAAGACGGCTCCACACAGTTTGACCGCCCAATACCTAAGTGGTGCCCGCCGTATCCAACTCCCAGGAGCTGGCAGGGTGCCAAGTTCGTTCCTAGAGTTAAAAGGCGCTCGGCAACATAACCTGAAAGGGGTAAATGTCCGGATTCCTTTGAACAGCTTAGTGGTAGTGAGTGGGGTTTCCGGTTCCGGAAAAACAACCTTGGTTCGGGATATTTTAGCTCCCGCATTGCAGCAGCATCTGCCCGAGCCCTCCACCCGGGTGCCCGGAATTTTTGAGCAATTAGAAGGCCCGGTTCGAAAAATAACCGCAGTGGAGTTTATTAATCAAAGCCCGATCGGAAGAAGTAGCCGATCTAATCCTGTTACGTACGTGAAGGCGTATGATTATATTCGAGACTTGTTTGCTAACCAGCCCATGAGCAAAGTGCGTGGTTTTTTACCGAAACACTTTAGTTTTAACGTAGAAGGTGGGCGGTGTGAGGCGTGTAAAGGAGAAGGAGAACAGGTGGTGGAAATGCAATTTTTAGCGGATGTTCACCTGGAATGTGAAGAATGTAAGGGTCGGCGATTCAGGAATGAGGTGTTAGATGTAACCGTGCAAGGAAAATCGATCTACGAGGTTTTGAAGCTCAGTATTGAAGAAGCCTTGGAATTTTTTAAGCAACAAAAAGAAATTGTAGCCCGTTTACAACCTTTGATGGATGTTGGATTGGGTTATGTTCAGTTAGGACAGTCCTCCAGCACGTTATCGGGAGGGGAGGCGCAACGCGTCAAATTGGCCTCTTTTTTGATAAAAGATCATGCTGCTGGTCATATTTTCTTTATTTTTGACGAGCCAACCACCGGTTTGCATTTTCACGACATTCAGAAATTGTTGAATGCCATGAATGCCTTGGTGGAAAAGGGGCATACGGTATTGGTGGTAGAGCACAACTTGGACGTCATCAAATCGGCCGATTGGGTGATTGATCTGGGTCCGGAAGGGGGCACCAAGGGTGGATCTTTGGTGTATGAAGGGCCACCTGCGGGTTTAATGGAAGTAGAAAATAGTTATACAGGCCAGTTTTTGAAAGAACGCCTCTCGTTCTAGA
Organism: Chitinophagales bacterium; assembly: GCA_046316495.1. Classification (GTDB taxonomy): domain Bacteria; phylum Bacteroidota; class Bacteroidia; order Chitinophagales; family Saprospiraceae; genus M3007. Next base: position 58,837 of record JBKDAM010000016.1, on the reverse strand, counting down.
TAGGCTGGTTATAGGATAAGCTATCTAGGTGAATGGGAGTATGATTCTTTTTGTGCTTGGAGTGTCTGGTTCTGGGAAGACCACTGTCGGCCAGCGGCTGGCGGAGCGGTTAAATTGGCCCTTTTTTTATGGAGATGCCTTTCATTCCTCCTCGAATATTGAGAAAATGGCTGCGGGAATTCCGTTGACCGATGAGGATCGGGAAGGGTGGCTGGAGGCGATCAATGAGCAGGCAAAGCGGATCAAAGCAGGTGTATTTGCTTGCTCTGGATTGAAAGAGCAGTATCGGCAGCGTTTACGAAAGGGGCTACGGGTCCCTGTCAGATGGGTGTTGTTGGAGGGTGACCCGGCCGTGATTAAGGAGCGAATGAGGAGGCGGAAAGACCATTTTATGCCAGTCGAATTGTTACAGTCACAGTTGGATTTATTGGAGGTGCCAGAATATGCGATCCTGGTAAGGATAGAACCTCCCCTTGAAACCGTTCTAGACTTTTTAATTCAACAGCTCAATATGAAACAATCATTCGGCCTAATTGGTCTTGGAGTCATGGGAACCAATCTCAGTCGGAATCTAGCCCAGAAAGGGCACCGGCTTTCCCTTTACAATCGGTTGGTAGTAGGAAAAGAAGAAGGAGTGGCTGCCGCTGCAGTAGCGCAATACAAGGAGCTTCAATCAGCCCTTGCCTTTGAGGATCTTTCCGAATTTGTTGCCTCTCTGGCAACCCCTCGTCAAATTTTATTGATGGTAGAAGCAGGTGCCGCAACAGATGCGGTTGCAGCTGAGCTGCTGCCGTTGTTGTCCCCTGGTGATGTGGTGATGGATGGAGGCAATGCTTATTTTTTGGACACGGAACGTCGACAGCAAATGGCCTCCGGGTTGGGTATTCACTGGTTAGGAGTTGGTATTTCAGGGGGCGAACAAGGTGCTTTGCGGGGCCCAGCCATCATGGTGGGGGGAGCGAAGGAAGCGTATGAGCTGGTGGGAAAGGTGTTGCACTCCATTTCCGCAGTCGGTGCAAATGCCTATACTTCCTGCGGCCTGGTGGGGCCTGGTGGTGCCGGCCATTTCGCAAAAATGGTCCATAATGGGATTGAATATGCTGAAATGCAGCTCCTCGCTGAATGCTATTTCCTGCTGCGCCGGGGCAATGAACTGGATCCAGAAGCCATCGCAGCCGTGTTTAAAAGTTGGGAATCCAAAGGGGATGATAGCTATTTACTGGAAATCACCCAACAAATTCTCCAAAAGAAGGAGGGCAGCGAGTGGTTATTAGACAAGGTCTTGGATGCCGCCTCCAACAAAGGTACAGGAGGATGGGCAAGCCTGGCGGCCATCGAACTGGGCGTCCCGGCTACCATGATGAGTACCGCTTTGTTCGCCCGTTATTTATCTGCCTTTGTCGCAGAACGAAAGAGGGCCTCCTCCCTTGCTCCACGCAAAATCGTCCGGGAGGAAATTCAACCGGATAAGCTGCGAAAAGCCTACCGAACCGCCCGGCTGGTCAACCACCACCAAGGCTTCCAGCTGTTGGCAGCGGCCTCCGAAACGTATGAATGGAACCTCTCCCTCAAGGAGGTTGCGCGTATCTGGACCCGGGGTTGTATCATCCGATCTACCTTAATGGAGGAACTTGCCCGCCGGTTTCCGACTGAAGGCGCACTGCTCGAATCAAGAGAATGGCTAGAACATGCCATGGAAGGACATGCAAGCCTGACGGAATGCCTGACGAAAGGCCACCAACAAGCATTAGCGATGCCATGTCTATCGACAGCACTGAGTTTTCTGCATGGCTACCTGGAGCCCAACTCTCCGATGAACCTGATTCAGGCGCAGCGAGATTGCTTTGGTGCACACACCTATACCAGGAAGGATCAACCTAAAGCTGGGCCTCAACATTCAGATTGGTTGATAACAGACTAATCCTTTAGAATCTGTGCTCCTTCACTGAGTTGAACCGGGTAATGGAGTAGTTGAATGCCAAAGGTGGAGTGGTAGACGCTTGACAAAGACTGAATAAGCTCTGGAAGCATCTCTGTTTCCACGAGACACAATACGCAACCACCAAACCCACCGCCCATCTGCCGGGCTCCCAGTACGCCTGCCCGGCAGATGGCCTGCTCAACCAGAAAGTTGGTTTCGGGAACGCAGACCTCGTATAGGCTGTCTAATCCCCGGTGGCATTCGGTTAACAACCGACCGAATTCCACTAATTGTCCTTCTTCGAGTAACTGGCAGGCGCGCTGCACCCGTTCTATTTCCTCAACCACAAATAAGCAGCGACGAAAAACCGTTTCGGGCAACAAGCTGGAACGGTTCATAAGGGCCTCCCTGGTGACCTCGCGAAGGCTGGTAATCTGAAGACCATCCTCTTGTAAGTAGGCAACCCCGGCTTCACATTCCGCTCGCCGGGTGTTGTATTCGCTTTCGACGAGCCGGTGTTTAACTCCAGAGTCCAACAGTACCCAGCTGTAAGGTCCCTGCGGAACCGTAAAATAACGAACGCTCAAGTCACGACAATCCAATTGGAGTACTTGTCCTGCTTTCCCGAACAATGAAGCAAACATATCCATGATCCCGCATTGGGTTCCAACAAAGTTGTTTTCGGCGCGTTGAGCGAGCTGCGCTAACTCCAGCCGACTTTTTCCTTGCTCAAAGAGTTCATTGAGGGCAACCGCCATAGCACTGACCAAGGCTGCTGAGGAAGAAAGGCCTGCCCCGGTGGGGATATTGCCTCCAAATGCAATGTTTAAACCCTTGGCCGGCGAACCAAGTAACCTAAATTCCTCCAGTACCCCTAAGAGGTAACTGGCCCAGGAGGCTTCTTTTTGAAAGGAGAGCGCTTCTGCATCCAACTGTATAAATTCTTTCCAATCTATCGCATAGCAGTGGAGCTGGGTATCCTCGCGCGGCCCAATCGCCAGCCAGATGGATTGCTGGATCGCACCAGGCAAAACAAAGCCCGCGTTGTAGTCGGTATGCTCCCCAATTAAATTGATTCTGCCAGGCGCCTGGACTAGAAGTGCCGGACGGGTATTGAACTGTTGTTGGTAAAAGGTTGCGATGGATACTTGTTGCACGTTCGTTTAATTTAAACTTCGAAGGTACGGTGTCTGGAATAAAAGTCGCTTTTTGCAGGGGAGGCAAAACAAAAATAACTCCTAAGGGAGCTTGTGGAAATCATTCTTTCAGATATTACCTGGTTTAAAAATAAGAAAGGTATAGAGGATAAGAAGACTCTAGGCTCCTTTTGATTTTTTTGTTCAGGTTAGGAGTGAAATATTATTTTGATTTGGAGAAAGGAAAGAGCGCATGCCTTGAATTGAAGCGATTAAATTCTCAATTTTATTTGTCTTGTAATTAGAACAATTCCCACGGTGTAGTAGTGGAATATGGTAAAAAAGGGTACTTTTGCGGACAATTTTGAATTTTCATCGCTAAAATCTAACACGATTTAAAATGGCAAAAAAACGCATCGCCATCAACGGATTCGGTCGTATTGGCCGATTAACTTTCCGCAATTTGGTTAAAAACCCGAATGTTGAAGTTGTGGCAATCAACGATTTGACCGACAATGCCACGCTTGCACACCTGCTTAAGTACGATACCATGCATGGTCGTTTCGAGGGTACTGTGGAAGCGGATGACACGTCTATCACCGTAAATGGTCATAAAATTGCCGGTTTGGCAGTCCGCAATCCTTTGGAGTTGCCTTGGAAAGAGATGCAGGTAGATGTGGTATTGGAATGCACGGGGATCTTCCTAGATAAGGAAAAAGCAGGCCTGCACATCCAAGCCGGTGCCAAGCGGGTTGTTTTGTCAGCGCCACCCAAGGCAGATGACGTACCCACGTACGTAATCGGTGCCAACCACGATAAGATGACAGCGGATGATTTGATCGTCTCCAATGCTTCCTGCACCACCAACTGCCTCGTTCCAATGATCCTGACCCTTGAAAAGGCCTTTGGGGTAGAGCAGTTCTTCATGAACACCATTCACGCGTATACTTCTGATCAAAACTTGCAGGATGGTCCTCACCGCGACTTGCGCCGTGCCCGTGCTGCTGCCCAGAACATCGTTCCTACCAGCACCGGTGCCGCAAAAGCAGTAGTAATGGTGGTTCCTCACTTGAAAGGAAAAATCGAAGCGCACTCTATGCGTGTACCAGTGGCAACGGGATCAGTTACCGATGTAGTGGCAACCCTTAAAAAGCCTGCAACCATCGAGGAGATCAATGCTGCTTTTAAAGCCGCAGCAGAAGGCCACTTGAAGGGAATCCTGGAGTACAATACCGACGAAATCGTATCTGGCGATATCGTCCGGAATACGCACTCCTGTATTTTCGATGCGCCTTTGACCCAGGCCAATGGCAATACTTGCCGTATCGTAGGCTGGTATGACAACGAGGCCGGCTACTCTGCCCGTTTGGCAGAACTGGCTGCAATGATTTAAGGAACTGCACTACTGCTCAAGCATGAAACTTGATTTTAAAGATAAAAAAGCGCTTGTTCGGGTGGACTTTAATGTTCCACTCGACAAGCAGTTCAAAATCACGGATGATACCCGGATCCGGGAAGCACTTCCAACCCTCCAGCATATCCTCGAACAGGGCGGAGCCGTGATTATTATGTCCCACTTGGGCCGTCCGCTGGAGAAAAAGAACGAGGACGGTACTATTAACCGCGAAAAGTTTACCCTGCAACACTTGGTAAAGCATTTGAAAAAAAAGCTGAAAACCAAGGTGCACTTTGCAGATGATTGTATCGGTAAACAAGCAATCAAGAAATCCGCTGCCCTGAAACCAGGGGAGGTGTTGCTACTCGAAAATACTCGGTTCTACTCAGAGGAAGAAAAGGGCGACCAAGAATTTGCCAAAAAACTGGCTGCTCTAGGGGATATATACGTGAATGATGCTTTCGGCACCGCTCACCGCGCCCATGCCAGTACCGCTGTGGTAGCCCAGTTCTTCGATGCGCAACACAAAACCTTCGGCTTCCTCATGGAGCGCGAAATCGAAAACGCGACCCGAGCTATGCACCAACCGGCTAAACCCGTTACCTGTGTGACGGGGGGATCCAAGGTGAGTGACAAAATCTTGTTGCTGGAAAAATTCCTCGACTACGCAGATAATATCCTCATCGGTGGAGCGATGGCTTATACATTCTTCCTCGCCAAAAAAGGAGCGGTGGGTAACTCTTTGGTAGAAGCAGATAAAATCAAAATCGCCCTGGAATTTTTGAAAAAAGCCAAAAATGCCGGTGTGAAAGTGGTTTTGCCCCGCGATTCTGTCTGCGGTGACCGATTTGCACCCGATGCCCAGGTACAAGTAACCGCCAGTAACCAGATTCCAAACGGTTGGATGGGTCTGGATATCGGCCCCAAAGCTGCCAGACAATTTGCAGGAATTATCCGTAAAAGTCAAACCGTTATTTGGAATGGGCCCATGGGCGTTTTTGAAATGCCCGCTTTTGCCGAAGGGACTAAAATTGTTGCGAAAGCCTGTGCCGCTGCCACTAAAAAAGGTGCGTTCACAATGGTCGGTGGTGGAGACTCCGTCGCTGCCGTGAATCAGCTTAAGTTAGCCAAAAAGGTGAGTTTTGTCTCTACCGGTGGTGGGGCAATGCTGGAATTTATGGAAGGAAAGGAGCTGCCAGGTATCAAAGCCATCAAGGATTAGACCTGTACAAGTTATTTTTCAAAAAGAATCAAGGCCCTCCGCTGTCACCACAACGGGGGGCCTTGTCGTTTCTAGGTCAAGGGTTTAGATCGTATCCGACTTAAACTCACCTGCGTAATGCCTAAAAAGGAGGCAATATACTTTAAAGGTACCCGCTTAATGATGTCAGGAGTGCTCTCTATCAAATTCTTATACCGCTCTTCCGCACTGTTAAACTGAAGGCTTTCCAACCGAAGTACGGTGTCGACATAAGCAGTTTCAATGATTTTTCGAAAAAGCCGCTCAATGCCGGGGTATTCATCAAAAAGTTGAAACAGTTGAGCAGCTGGAATAGCAGTCAAGGTGGTATCCTCCAAAACCTGTATGCCTTTTTGGGAGGGAATTCCCTTGAATAAACTTTCTGCACGCACAATCAACTGTTGCTCGGCAGCAAAATATTCGGTAATGTCAACCCCATCTTTGTAGTAAAAGATGCGGGCTATGCCCTTCTCCACAATGTAGATTGTCCTGCAAGGCTGGCCAATGGGTTGTAACAGTTCGTTTTTGGGTAGGTAAATGGTGCTGCAAACGGCAGACAGCGCCGCTTTGGCGGCGCTGTCCAGCCGATATAGCTGATCAAAATAGGGCAAAAGTGGATTCATAGTACCTGAAAGCTCGTCATCCGATCAGGAAAGATACCACCTGTATGGCTTTTTCAAGTGACTTTCTTCCTGATTTGTTTTTTTTGCGACGGCTAACCTGTTCTATCCCCGTTATTTTTGCTCTAGTGGATTCATCATCATCGGCACGGTACCGTTGGAGATGACCACCTTGGTATTCTGCGACTGAGAAAGGGATAGCCAAGCTTCAATTGCCTTGAACTGGAGGATTTTCTCTGTCAGACCTTCGGAAATAATTTGGTTGGCGTCCCGGGTTCCTTCTGCCGAAATGCGCTTTCGCTCTGCATCCTGCCGCTCCCGCTGCAGTACGAACTCCATACGTTGGGCTTGCTGCTCTGCTTCCAGTTTCTCTTCAATGGCATTTGCCAAGCTCCTGGGCAGTTGAATGCTTTTTAATAGCACCGACTCAATCAAAATACCTTTGTCTTTCAAGTATTTCATCATGAGCTCCCGCACTGAATTCTCAATTTCAGTTCGATTGCCGGAGTGCATGTCCTTGGCGTAATACTTCGCGCTTACGTCCGCAATGGCGGAACGGAACACCGGCAAAATTACCGTCTCTTCGTAATCCAAACCAATGTTCCGCAGCAAGTCCGGTGCGTCTTTCTGAACCACCTTGTACAGGATGGAGACGTCGGAGCGAATAGTAAGGCCCTCCCTGGAAGGGATATCGGCCTGGATCTCTAGGTTCTCGGTCTGGGTTGACACTTTTACAATGGTGGCGATAAACGGATTGTACACCCGGAGTCCACCGGTGTACGTGTTATTGCTGTAGCGACCCAATTTACGTTTTACACCTACTTCTCCCTGACGGACCACGGTGCAACTGGTGCTCGTTAAACTTAATAAGCCTAGAGCAGCGACGGATAAAAACCCCAAACGACCTGCGTTCATAATATACCGTATTTAATGTTTAATAGTGAAATTTGAAAGTATTACTATTAAACACAAGGACAATAAAATGGATCAGTCGGAAGCAAACTTTAACTGTTTTTAACGGGGCGGAGGGTATAACCTTTTTGACGAAGCAGGGCAATAACGCCGTTTGAGCCTCCCAAATGGCCAGCTCCCACCGCAAAAAAGGTCGATTTTTGCTTTGCCATCGTTGGAATTTGTTCTGCCCAATTACGGTTCCGCTGGTCGAGTAATACCTCTGCGTGGTCGCGAAATTGTGGCGAGGCGTTTACTAGTTCGACCATGGCGTTCAGATTTTGCTCTTGGTAACTTTTTACCAGTGACTTGAACTCAGCCACGGTTTGATCATTTTTGCTGAGATACTCAACCACCCAATCCACCTGTGTAGCATAGGGAATGTTATCAAAGAGCCCCATTTGAAATGCAACGGTTTCCAGTCCTTTCACTTCTTTTTTCTGATCGGTCGCAAGCTGGGTTAAGCGCATTTCCCAGGAATCTGGTTGGCAGCCCAACAGGGGTAAATAAACCAGTTGCATTAGCACTAGCGGCTTCATTACCGCCATTTGATCGAGGGTGGCGCCTACCGTCGATTTCAAAAAGGCATTGATAATGGCAGAGTCGGAGGGAGAGCAAAACTGCGTGAGTTTTTTTCCTGGAGGAAGCAGGACGCTGGTTTCCATTTGTTTGCGAGTCGCTGGATCGTCCATGTCCAGTTCAAGGCATAGCTGGTCCGCTTTCCCGAGCTTTTCTTTTAAAGCGTCTGTGGGCTGAATTTGCTCGGAACACATAAGGTGAAAAGTGCCAAATAAATAGGAGGGCTTTTTGAGACCCGGACCGGTGATTTCCCAAAGCAGGCTATTGTCCAATGCCTGACTGTAAAGGGTAGAGAACGATGCTGTCAGCACCAAGAGGGTACTGAATAACCAAATCTGTGGTTGTTTTTTCATGAAATAATACTGTTTAGTGTTTTTTGACCCTAATATGGAATCCATTGCTGCTTTTTTAACAGCAAAGGTACCCGTTAGTGTAGTTGTTTTCCAAAATGTTACACGCTGATAGGGATAAGCTTCTGTTTTCTGCACGACTTTCCCCGTTTCAATTCATCCCTTCATTGAGAACAAATAAATATATTGAATTATTACATGTGTTAAATTTTTTGAAAAAATGGGGGGGGTAGTACTTTTGTTTCGTTTAATAGTTCAACCAGCAGTTGGGAGCCTGCAAGTGGATTAATTTTCCATCTTTTATTTCCCCGTTATGCCAACGAACGTGATCCGTGGGTGCTATTTATTTCACCAAAGCTGTTTTTTATAACCCTCCCATGATGGTAAACCATTGGAGAAAATGTAAATAACAGTAGATTCAATGAACCTTTTTTAAAACACACACCTTTCCATTCCATGAAACATGTCCTGCTTTACCTGGCTGTGGGCGCTTCCCTTAGCCTACTAAGTTCTTGTTCTAAAGAACGATCTTCTCTAAGTACCATTTCACTAGTGACCCCTGCTGAGCAATCGGAACCGCCGGCAGGCTTGTTGAGCCAGATGGAGCCGATCGGGTTCACCGTGCTCCAAAAATCTCCTGATTACCAGCTTCGAAGCATCAAAAAGGTGGTTTTTACCGAGGATGGGCACTTGTTGGTGCTGGATAATCAAACTGATTTTCAGGATGTTTGGCTGCTCTCCCCCGATGGTACTTTTGTTCGAAAAATTGGACAACAGGGCAGTGAAGAAAATGCCTACGAAGGATTAAACGATGTAGAAGTGCGCGGAAATGAAATCACCCTGCTTGCTGCCGGCCGCCGATCTTTGTACCAATACGATCTACAAGGCAATTTGCTGAATAAGAAAGCGACCGGAGCTATTGGCGATGGGGTGGTGCGGGATGCTGCAGGCAACTTTTACCTTTACAATGAACACAGTGCTACCGAGGTATCGGGGTATCATTATGTATTGGTATATGATTCAACTGGTAACCTGCTCAACCAGTTCTTGCCCTACGGAGCTGATCGTGAAAACCTCGCGTACGAGTACACAGGCTTTATCACCAGAAGCGGGAATGAAATCCTGGTCAATCCTCCTTTTGGAAATACGGTGTACACTATCACGCCTACTAGCTGTACCCCGAAGTATCAATTTGACTTTGGTGCGGATAATGTACCAGAGGCGTTGGCCTCCCAGCCTATTCGTTTTCCAGATGTGGAACAGTACGGCTTCCTGAACGAGTGGCTTGCGGTTACGGGCGACTGGATGCAAGTGGAGTACCAGCATCAAAACCGGATTCGTCATGGTTGGGCAGACTTGTCAACCAACCAGTTATTTAACCTGTCGGATCTTGCTGCAGATCCAATTTCTAAGTTGATTTCCCGCAGTACCGTGCTGCCCAAGGGCAATCAGCAGGTGGCTATATTGGTGCGCCCGGAGCAGATAGCGGCACTCTTTCAGGCCAACCAAGTGCAAGTTGAGCAGTTGAATACCCTTTACCCTGGACTGGGCGCTGCCTTGGAGACGGCGGCAGCGGAAGCGGAGCCAGTTTTGATTTATTTGAAGGAAAAACAAGAGTAGTCCTAGAGATACTCCACATCCGATCTAAGCACGGGGAGAATGGCGCGAAAGCAGCCATTCTCCCCGTTTTTTATTGGGCTGATGGAGGCCGGCTGCTTGAGTAAATGAGGTTTCAATTCCACCTCCACATACCACTCCTTTTCTTTTAAAGCTACTCCAGTTATAAAGAGAACCCGAATGGTGTAATTTAAAAGTTTTACTATTATAAATTGTGATATATTTGTTTTCAGTTATGCTGTTTCGATAACGGGCTGGATAGCAGTATTACCCATTTCTCTTAACGTTTATTCATAAAAATTAAGCTGCTTGATGATGAAAGCACTTGTTTTAGTTGCTCTTTTGAGCTGGCAAACGTCCACTTTTTGCCAGGTGTTTAACCCAACCTTCAAGTTGATTCCTGCGGAAAAAATCCGCTTCAACTCTTTTGTTGATTGCAATATGGCGGAGGCTTGGATTGGGGACACCCTTCGCATCTTCCCAGGAAAGTATGGAGAAGATCCTGTTTGGGGAATTGGGGTAGACTTAAAATATGCGGATGGAAAAAATGCGGATGAAGTATTTAAGAGTCCATCGGATCGATTTTTCGACCCAATCATGCCAGAAAATGCACCCATTGGTAAGCCAGGGCTGCATGGGGCAGTTTGGTTTGAAACCGTTTATCAGGATCCCAAAGATGTTTCCGGCCGTACCCTGTATGGTATTTACCACAATGAAAATTACCCTCAAACCCTTCCTTACAAGCGAAAAACCGGTGAAGGGTACCGGAATGTCAACTGGCCGCAGGGCCTGCGGGGCCCCAAAAGTGCTGCCGCTGTGTGCCGAATTGGAATTATGAAATCAACAGATGGCGGAAAAAGCTGGGACAACCGCGGGATTTTTATAGAAGACCTGGATCCGCGCATGATTTTGAAACCCCACAATACGTCCAATACCTTTGCTGGAGGAGTAGGGGACCCCTCTGCGGTGGCGAGTGGAGACTATTTGTATTTGTTTTATGGAGAATACGGATACCCCGGTGTTTATGAAGAAAAAAACTATGATCCAATAAAAGAATGGTCTGGGCAATGTATTAGTGTTGCTCGAATTGCTCTTAAAGATTTGGATAACCCAGTAGGAAAGGCGCGGCGTTGGGATGGGAAAGCTTTCACGGTGCCTTACAATGGGATAGGTTCCCCCATTCAGTCGCTTCAAATTCCAGTGGAGGCGGGGGGAGGTCCAGCTTCTTCTCCAACCGGTGGCTTTCATTGGGGCCCTTCTGTCAGTTGGAATACCTACTTGGAATGTTGGGTAATGATGATGGGTAAGGTAGTGGGAAAATCTTGGGTAGGAAGCCAAGTCTATATTTCCTTCAATAAAAATAAAGATCTGGGTGCCGCCCTGAATAGTCAGGACTGGACTACTCCTCAATTATTTTTTGAAAAACCAGGATATACGTTATGGTATCCCTCCTTGCAGCCGATGAGCACAGAAGAAGATGTACGGAATAAATACACCTGTTTGCGGTTAGGGAAGCGCGCTCGTTTTTTTGTAAAAAAAGTTCATCCACAAGATGATCAATATTCCTCTGAGCACATCGTAGAATTTGAAAAATAAACACGCTTTGGGAGGGGCACCCTATTTTCTTCTGAAAACGCTCTTTTTTCGATTGTTTTCGAAAAAATATTGTGTGAACTGCTCTTGCCTTCGAGTAACCTGTTTGGATATTCCATAAAGTAGGTGTAATATTGCATTGAAAAGAAGTAAAACCACGCTCTTTGGGTGGCTTTACTTCTTTTTACTGTGTGTAAATACTCCTGTTAAGTTCTTTTTTGATGCATAGTCCTATCAATTAGAGACCTAACTCTATTTTGTTGTATTTTTAATATCTCTTACTATGTTAATCTACCTATCAGCGCTGGAGCGGAGGAAGTTTGTTGCGCTATTGGCTGGTCTGTTTTTCTTTATAGTTCCTCTGTCGGCACAGTCAGAAGAGGATATTTTATTTAGTTCTGCCAAGAATCGTATTCCCGATGATTTGCGGGGTGCGGATTCACTTGTAGAGCTGCTCTTAAAGCGGCTAGACCAAGAGGAGTTTGCGAGTGATTCATTTTTGGCGAAGGCCAATTACTTAAAAGGAATCATCAATTATTATCAGGGTTGGAACACGCTGGCTTCCAATTATTACAAAAGGGCGCTTGAGACCCGTCACGCCGAGCAAAACCTAAGTTTTGCGGAGGCCAACTGGAACAACCTGGGAGTTATTTACGATAAGCAAAGTCGATTAAACGAGGCATTGAATGCCTATTATGCCTCTTTGCGTATCGCAGAAAAACTAGGAGACTCCTCTTCTATTGTCAAAACCTGGATTAACATTGCCTTATTGGACGGGAAAAAAGAGAACAACGAGCGAGCCATCCAAATTACTCAATCGGCGCTGAATTATGCGGCGAGACATAAAGATTCCATGAGTATGGGGCTTTGTTATCAAAATTTGGGGATGTTTTACCGCAATAAATCAGAAGTTAATGCTGCCGAAAGTCGGGCGCTTGCTATTTTCAGATCTATTAATGCTTATGCCAATATGGCCAGCTTATTGATCAGTATGGGTTCTGAGCAAATTGATAGTGAAAATTTCCGCCTAGCAAACCAGTATCTGGAAGAAGCTTTATCCCTTGGAATCAAGTATGGGATGACTGATTCCCAGGGTGCTGCTTACTACCTTCTTGGTTATTCGCATGTTTTGTCTGGATCAGGGTTGGAATTGGTGCCAGGATATCTAAATAAGTCTTTGGAAATCATTCATTCCACCGGACGAAGGGAGAATCTTTCAGAGGTTTGGGCTGCTTATGTCGCGTATTATGCTCAAATTGGTGATTTCCCGAATTATTTAAAAGCTTTCCAAAAATATAAAGATTACCGCGCGGAGAATACCGGTGAAGCGACCACCGCCGAGTATTCTGAAATGCAGACGCTGTATGAGGTAGAGCAACTTAATTTAGAGAAGGAACAGTTAAGACTGGATTCGGAGCGTAAAAGAACCACGCTGATCATTTTATTAAGTGCGCTTATTATTGTTTTGATTGCAGTCGCTGGAATTGCTGTCTTGTACCTGCGCCTAAAAAACAATATGAGAACCCTTTATCAAATGAACCTGGCGGTGGCTAATAGTGTTCCTGTTTCCTACCTCGATCCTTCTGTAACCGTAACAGATCGTAAAGAGGGGGAGGAGGATATACCTCTGACCAGCTTGTACAATGCCATCGTCCGAAAAATCGAGCAGGAGAAACTTTTTCTCAACCCTGGTTTTAGTATGGATGACTTAAGCGCTGTAATGAATAAAAGTCGCCGCTACTTGTCGCAGGCGATTAGCAGTGGCGGGAAAACTAATTTTGCAGGGTTGGTGAATGGTTTAAGGGTGAATGAGGCCAGGCGGTTGCTGGCTTCAAGTGCTGGGTCCTTAACAATGAACGAGATAGCTGAAAAAAGTGGATTTGCTAATCGAATTTCTTTTTACCGTCAATTTAAAGAGATCACAGGATTTACACCGACTGCCTACCTGGAATGGAGCCAGAATCCAGCAATGCAAGAATTGGAAAAAGAGGAAGAGTAAGGGATCGCTCAACTTTAACCCATCCTCGGTCTGCCTTTCCAGGGGCTATTGCTTCTTTTGTTTTTTTGGTACTGTATTTTCGTCTACTTTGGGATGTCACTCTGCAGTTTGGAGAGAGGGCAACCTTTTTTCCTTTGGTACTGAAACGCGCTTGAGCCCAACAAGATAAGGGGGTGGGTATGCTTTGTTTTCACAAAATGAGAAATGAGAAACGCAGCATTCTATGCTTTTTCGTTGAAGTTTCTCATTTTGTAACATCACGATTTCTTCACGTTACAAAATGAGAAAAATTACCTGACAAATATGTTACCAACTGCACATATTGTAACATTGTTTTTCTAGAAAAAACGATTCGCAAACCTACATTTGCATATCAATTCGATATAAGAAATCAACTTGCTGAATTATTCCTCCCTACTAAACCATTCCACAGATTACTGAATAGAAATCGAGTATTCGAAAAGATAAGAGTTCCTATCCTCGATCAATTGATCGACTAGCAGGTTCCTTCAAGATAAATACAACAAGTGAGATTGAGATGGATTATATCCAGTTCTTGCCGTAAAAATGGTCGCCTCAAAACGTTGAGGCGGCCTTATTTTTTTTAGCTCCCTTCCTGCTAAAGCCAATTGTTCATTCTCGAAATTCTTTTCTTTTTAGCAGGATTCTATCGTACTTTGTTGCCGCGTCATGTAAAAGCATGTTCTGTGCCAAATAGGATGTCCAAATCGCTCCTCAAAGTGGTATTCTTGTTAGTAGCGGCACTCGTTTTACACAGTGCAGCACTACCGCTTTGGTGGCAATGGGATTTGTGGTGCGCGCGCAAACAGGCCTGGTCACAAATCGAGCAAAAAACAACCGTTCAGTTGGTCATTTCTGTTCAAGAATTTCGCGATCAGCGGGTAGGACGTCGAGAACTGTGGTTTCAAGGTGCGCTTTATGATGTTCGGCGTTATGAGGTTAGAGCAGATTCTGTTTTCATTTGGGCCCATCGCGACCGGAAGGAAGAACATTTATATAAACAGGGCGAGCGGTTATTTGCGGCGCTTTCAGCTCCCAGTCCCACCCAGGACAGTCCAATTCAGTGGGTGGTTCGGTTGATTTCTTCCGCATTTTTACCACCCGAAGGAGTGGTTTGCTGGCTTCCTAAATTGGTAGAGTCTCCGTCGGTTTCTTTTGAGCTACTGGCGGGTTCTTGTGCTTGTGGCTATCCACAAAACCTAGACCCTCCACCCGAACCAGTACTTTTTCAAGAGTCGCATCCTATGTTAAGGGTGTAAACAACGTGTTTTTCAACTTTTTCTTAACAGCTCCACTTTTCTTGCTTGCTTGAACAGAATTGGTTCATGGCATGCAAGCGTGAGCGAATTTGGTTGGCTTCTAGCTGCTCCGCGAAATCTACGGTCGGTGCAGGCAGGAGGCCTATCGGTATTATATATATGCAACAAATAACAATATTGGTAGGGTGGCTAGTGTTGGTTCCATTCCTTGCCAACGCTCAAAGGACGGTCGACAGTGCCGAAACGGTACTGGAAGAAACCGTGATTTCTGCGAGCCAAGTGGTACAAAGCCGAGCTGCTGTTGCTCAATCTGTTAAAGTCTTAACCAAGGCTACTATGGAGGCAGTGAATGCACAAACCACAGCCGATTTATTGCAAGCGACGGGCTCTGTTTTTGTTCAAAGGAGCCAACAGGGTGGAGGTAGTCCGGTGCTTCGGGGATTTGAAGCAAGCAGGGTGCTGTTGGTGGTAGATGGTATCCGCATGAACAACGCTATCTATCGATCTGGGCATCTTCAAAACAGCATCACGATGGACCATAATGCACTGGAGCGAGTGGAGGTATTATTTGGGCCTGCTTCAACCGTCTATGGTTCCGATGCCCTGGGTGGAGCAGTTTGTTTTTACACCAAAAACCCTGTGCTAAGTAACCAGGCTGGGCAGCGAATCACCAAAGGGACCGCCATGGTTCGCATGGGGTCTGCCAATCGAGAGCGGACAGCGAACCTTGGTTTTCAGGTTGGTGGAAAGCGGTGGGGGACATACACCAGTCTGACTTACAGCGATTTTGGGGATGTACGCATGGGGACCCGGGGAGGCGAGGCTCCTGTTTTCGGACTCAGGAACTATTACGTGGAGCGGTTCCAGGGAAAGGATTCATTGGTTGCCAACCCAGATCCGTATGTGCAAAAAAGGAGCGGCTATCAACAATATGATGTACTCCAAAAAGTACTATTTAGGCCCTCCGATCGAGTGCAACACGGATTGAATCTTCAGTTCAGCAACTCTGGATTGGTTCCCCGATATGACCGGTTGACAGATCCTGGTTTCGGCGGACAAGGATTGCGATATGCTGAATGGAACTACGGTCCACAGACCCGTTTCCTGGCGGCCTACCACCTTCAATTGGCCTCTGCTGGCTGGTGGAATGGTGGAATTCGCACGACCTTAAGTTATCAACACCTGGAAGAAAGTCGAATATCCAGGCGCTTTGATAACCCAAACCGGCGCAATCAGACGGAGCAGGTTGGTGTTTGGGGGATGACTACTCTTGGGGAGCGGCACGGGGAGAGGTACTCTCTTCGGATGGGTGCCGATGTTCAGCACAACAACGTGGTTTCCGAGGCCTTTGAGGAACAGATTGACACGGGTATTCGAACTTTTGCTGGTACCCGATATCCGGATGGGGGCAGCCAACTTTGGAGCGCTTCTGCTTTTACAACGTACACCGTTTATCTTGGAAGAGGGACCTTGCACGCAGGCGCTCGAGTGGGTTACGCAGAGCTGGATGCATTATTTAAGGACACCACTTATTTTCCTTTTCCCTTTTCTGTCGTTCGGCAGCGCCAGCCGATCGCCTCTGGCAATATCGGAGGTGTATTTGCGGTCAGGCCTGCTTTGACGTTGCGAGCTAACTTGTCGTCTGGATTCCGGACGCCTAATGTAGATGATTTGGGCAAGGTATTCGACTCCCAACCGGGAAGTTTAATTGTGCCCAATCCCGGAATTCGTCCTGAGCAGACCTATAACCTGGAAGCAGGATGGTTATGGAAGGTATTTCCGGGGCTGCGCTGGGAGTTTGCTGCCTGGTATACCTTATTTAACAATGCGATCGTGACAGATGATTTTTCCTTTAATGGTCAAGATTCTATTCTGTATGATGGCGAATGGAGCCGGGTATTAGCCAACCAAAACAAACGCCAGGCGGTCCTTTATGGGCTAACTTCAAGTGTAGAATGGGAACTGTACAAAGGTTGGATGTTAACGGCCAATTACACCTATACAAAAGGAAGGGTTTTGGAAGCAACAGGAAGCAGCCCATTGGACCATATCCCACCCATTTACGGGCGCGTTGGTCTTCGGTACCAACATCGGAAAGGAGGGGCTGAAGCGTATTGTTTATGGAATGGGAGCAAGCCAATAGAGCAATATGCCCTGAATGGGGAAGACAACGAGCAGTATGCGCCGGAAGGAGGAATGCCTGCTTGGCAGACCATACATCTGCGGTTTCATTACCAAGCTGGACCAGCTTGGCGAATACAGATAGGCGTAGACAACCTTTTTGACGTTGCTTACAGAACCTTCGCTTCGGGGATCAATGGCCCAGGTAGGAACTTGTTCATAGCCCTTCGAGCCCAACTAGGCTAAAAGATAGGACTTACTGACGGGAATGTTTGACCACCTTACGTACCTCGATTTGGCCTCCAATTTTGCATTTAATAAAATAAATGCCGGGGGCCAAGTCGGGTATTTCTACCCGATAATTACCGGGGGAAAGGCTTCGCAGGGGGAGCAGTAGGGTAGAGGAGGTACCGAGTTCATCGGTCATTTCAACGGAAACCTGATTATTCTTTTCCAATTCAAACTCCAAGGCTGCTTTTTCAAAGTAAGGGTTGGGGTAAATCTTAAGATCTACCTTTCGTTCGGTTCCGGAGAATAATATTTCCTCGTTGCGTTTAGGAAGTGAACGTTGGGTTTCGGTTGGAAGGGGTGTTGATGTAGCAGGAGAAAGGCTCCATTGGAAGATATTGCCAAGAATTTGGGAAGGAATATCCTCGTCTTCGTAGTATTCGAACCCTAAATAAACAATCTTGCCTTCGCCCAACTCTTTGTAGCCGACAACGGGCATACCTTGAGATTCTGCAAGTGCGACAAAACCGGGGTCGTTCATTTCAAGCGGGTAGGTGTAATTTTTCCGGATTGAAAAATCACCTGGCACACCAAAAAAGACGCTGTGCTGATCTTTTTTGAGGTGGATTCCCGCGGTCTCAAAATATTGAGCGTACTCACTGTCCAGTAAGCCGGTTTGTTTTAAGATGGAAGAAGCGTGGGTACCTGTTATAAGAAGCAGGCCGCCTTGACGAACAAATGCCCTTAGTTTTTTGCCGTAGGCAGCTAAAAGGGCAGGATCTCCGTTGGATGGGTAGGCTAAAACCACCGCCTGTTGAAGTTGAAGTTGTTGCTCAAGCGCCGTACTGGATCCTTCCCAAAACTCGGAGAGGGTTGCCCCTGGCAATTCCCGTTGTAAAAACCGCTTCATTTGCAACGGATAAACGCTATCATAGGTAGCGTAATTGAATAGAGCGATTTTAAAGGCGGTGGAAGCACTGTCTTGGGCCGTAGGCGTTCCAGTCGGAATGCGCACCACAGGCGGGTCGAGCGGTATAAATTGGCGCAAAGATGCGGAATTGTACAGCCCCCAAACCGGGTAAACGGGATTGTTGTGTTGGGGCAGGGTGCTGCTCAACGCAAAAAGACCAGTGAAGGCAATGGCTATACTGAAGGCAAAATGGCGCATTTGTAGACTGTAGCGGATGCGATGTTATTTTGGAGTGGATTATAAGCAAGTTGGAAGAAACGAGCGCGCTGCATTCCTGTTCGCAGTGTTTAGCTCATCCAAATGCAAAGATAGGGGGCTGCTCCTAATTTTCCCTTTAAAAAAAAGGAAAAAAATAAGGTTTGGTAAAAGAAAAGCCCTTCGAGTGGTCGAAGAGCTTTTCAAGAGAGGGCAAATCAACGAGTTGGGTTGCCCAAAATTCCCGTACAGGGAAATTATTTCTTAGCAGACAAAGAGATTTCTAAGTCAAAGTCGTCGTAGATGGTTTTGTCTCCCAAGCCATCAAAGAACGAACCAGAACCGAACCGTACATCGTAGTCGGAGCGGTCGATGGTCATTTTACCAGAAGCATTCACCATACCATTGCTTTCTGTCACCAGGGCGTTGAAGCGCACTTCTTTAGTAGATTGCTTAATGGTAAGATTGCCGATAATCTTGTAGTTTCCTTTAGAATCGGTTGGGATGGCACGAGTGATCACAAACTTGGTAGTTGGATAGCTGGATGAGCCAAAAAAGTCATCTGATTTGAGGTGGCCCACCAGTTTGTCGGCGTATTCGCCTTGCAAGTCGGTGCAAGTGATGGAGTTCATGTCTACTTCGAAAGAACCGCCAGTTAGTTTTCCGTCTGTCATCACCAAGCTACCATTTTTAACTTTTACGTTGCCGGTGTGCTGGCCAGTTACTTTGTATCCTTTCCAAACAATGTTGGAAGCAGAAGTATTCACGGTGTAAGTAGTGGAAACGTAAGCGGACATAGCCACTAGAGCGAGAAGGGGCAATAGAAACAATTTCTTCATGGTGAATTAGTTAAATTTTTAAATGATGTTGCAAAGATAAGTGTTATAATATCTATTTTTCAACTTGTTTGCAAATATTAACAAATGAGGGGGGGAATTGGTCGGATGGTTTCTAGTTTGCAGGATGACCGAGTATTGTTCGTACAAACAGGCGCAAGGGGTACTTTGTTATTATTTTGGTATCTTTTTTGGAAAAAAGCTTTTTTAGTTGGCGATTTATGCTACCTTTGCGGCTCTTTTTAAAAGAATAAAGATAATGAAAGAATTAGAAGCCATTCAGTTTGTCCAAAATCAGATGCTTAAGCAGCCTGATTTCCCGGACTTCAACACCGGCGACACGATTATTTTGACTTATCGCATCACGGAAGGTGACAAAACGCGCGAGCAGGCGTACCGCGGTGATGTGATTCAGATTAAAGGAAATGGAGCTACCAAGACCTTTACTGTCCGCAAGATGTCGCATGGCGTAGGAGTAGAGCGTATTTTCGCTATGACCAATCCAAACATTGCCAGCATCCAAGTAGTGAAGCGCGGTCGGGTTCGCCGTTCACGCCTGTACTACCTGCGCGGATTGGTGGGTAAGAAAGCTCGTATTAAGGAGTTGAAGCGGGGCGTTTAAGGTCTTTGTTTCGCTTTTTTTAGAACGGGAATCTGGCAGTTTGCCAAATTCCCGTTTTTTATTTTTGGGGCAGGCGAAAATAGGATTGCTAGATCAAACTATCTGCTATCGCGTTGCCAGCGATCCACCCACCGGTCCAGGCTGCCTGAAAGTTAAATCCTCCGGTGATTGCATCGATATTCAACACTTCCCCTGCGAAATAAAGTCCGGGGAAGGACTTGCTTCCAAATGTTTTAAAGTCTACTGCTTTTAGTTCGATGCCTCCAGCAGTGACGAATTCTTCTTTGAAAGTGCTTTTTCCATTGATGGCAAAATTGCCAGCGCCCAGTTCGGTAGCCAGTTGTTGTAATTGTTTTTTGGAAAGGTCGGCCCAGCGGGTACTTGGGTCGATTCCGGCTGCCTGGGTGAGTTGTTGCCAGAGTCTGGAAGGTACCTGTTTTTGAGGTTGACTCGCCACTTGTTTTTTACCGAGTTGTGATTTTAGCTCGGTCAACTCCTGGGCTATTTCTTCTACTTTTCCGTTTCCCAACCAATTGATAATCAAATTAAAATGATAATTTACTTCGTGTAGATACCGGGCTCCCCAAGCCGATAGTTTTAGTACCCCGGGTCCACTCAGTCCCCAATGTGTAATCAATACGGCGCCTTCGCTGCTGAACTTGCTGCCTTGGATTTGCAAATAAGCGTTCGGCACTGCCACTCCGGCCAATTCTTTGAGTCGGGTGTCCTTTGTATGGAATGTAAACAAAGAGGGGACAGCAGGAACGATGGGGATACCGGTTTGCTGCAGTGCATTCCAGGTGGCTTCACTGCTTCCGGTTGTGAGCAGCACCCGGTCGGCGATCAAAGCCTCGCCAGTTGGGCCAATCAGGATGCGCCATCGGCCATCCGGTAACTGTTCGAGTCGGTCTACTCTGGTACTGGTTCGCACCTCTACTCCAAGCCGGGCAGCTTGCCGTGCGAAGCAGTCGATAATGGTTTGGGACGAATCGGACTCCGGAAAAATCCTTCCGTCCGACTCTGTTTTGAGTTGGACGCCTCTTTTTGCAAACCAATTGATGGTATCGGAGGGCCCGAATCGGGTGAAGGGGCCATACAGCTCTTTGCCTCCTCTTGGGTAGTAAGAGGTTAGCTGGCGGGGATCAAAGCAGGCATGCGTGACATTGCAGCGGCCACCTCCGCTGACCCTTACCTTTTGGAGGGTTTTATTGCTTTTTTCGAGAAGAAGGACATTCGCTCCCGTTTTTCGTTCCGCCAAGGCAAGGGCCCCAAAAAAACCGGCAGCACCGCCTCCGATTACCACTACATTCATCGGGCAAAGGTAATTCAAACACCTGGCCGGAATGTTAACCGCATCTATAATCATCGAAATAATTGTGAATCCTTGGAATATTATATATATCTTTGCGGCATTATTACAATCACTAACTTCTGTTTTTTCAGCAGGACCAATCACTGCATGGCATTAAAATTAATTAAGGTAGCAAAAGATTTCAACGTAGGTCTGCACACTATCGTCGAGGCACTTCACAGTAAAGGATTTTCCAAAGTAGAGGAAAAGCCGACGGCAGAGATCACGGATGAGATGCTCGATGTTCTGAAAAAAGAGTTTCAGAAAGACATTGCTATCAAAAAGGAGGCAGACAAACTGCTTCGTCCGGTTATGAAAAAAGATCCGGTAGAAATGCCGGCGTCTAGCCCCATTCCTCCTGTGACCCCCGCGTCACCACTCCCTAAATTGACCTTACCTCCCAGCCCGGCAGCCCCTCAAAAGGAAACAGAAGAAGTGAGCAATATTAAGCGTGAGCTGCCTCAACTACGGGTTGTCGGCAAAATTGATTTGACCATTCCAAAGCCCGAGCCAAAGCCGGAGCCTAAAAAAGAAGTCAAAGAGGAGCCTAAAAAGGCCGCTAAAACCACTAGGCCAGCTGCTTCCAGCCCTGCGCCAGAAGTAGAAAAGCCGGCTGCTCCCGCCCCTCCCAAACCGGTTGTCAAAGAAACACCGAGCCCAGCTCCAGAGCCCACCGTCGCTTCGGAAGAAGGAGGAGAAGCTGATTTGTACCGTGCCGAAGCCCCGTCTCTTCGAGGCCTTAAAGTATTGGGACGAATCAATCTGGAGGCTAAAAAGGAGCCATCTCCAAAGCCTAGCCCTTCCAATCGGAGGGATGATCGTGGCAGGGGAGGCGCCAATGCTGGTGCCAACAAAAACAGACCAGCTGGTTCCGAAGGACAACGTCGAGACCAAAATCGACCTCAGTCAGGTGCGGGCGCTCCAGGAACAGGTACACCTAGTACTCCACGCCCAGCAGGCCAATCGGAAGGCGATCGCCAAAAACGCAAACGCAAGCAGGTACAGCGCCCAGTTACCGCAGAATCACTTCAGGATTCGCTGAACTCCAATCAGGGAGATCGCCGTCCAAGTAATACTACTGGAGGTGATCGGAACCGCAACCGTCCCGCAGGCGCCGGAAATAATCGTCCAGGTGGTAACCGCCCAGGTGGCACCACCGGCGGTGGTGCTGCAGCCCCACAACCGGTTTCCCAAAAGGATATCGAAAATCAAATCCGCCAAACCATGGCGCGCATCGGCGCCGGGGCTAGCCGGAAACGCCAAAAAATTCGCCGGGATAAGCGTTCCATGATCCGTGAACGTGCCGAACAGGCCGAAATGGAGGCCAATCAATCCGGTGTATTGCAGGTGACTGAATTTGTATCGGTTTCTGATTTGGCAGCCCTCATGAGCGTCAAGCCCATCGATATCATTACTTCTTGTATGTCGCTTGGTATTTTCGTTTCCATTAACCAACGTCTGGATGCTGAAATCATCGAGGTAGTTGCCAGCGAATTTGGATTCGAAGTGCAATTCATTTCCGCGGAAGAACAAATGGAGGTGGAAGATGAAGTCGATAACGAGGAGGATCTGCGCACCCGCCAGCCAATCGTTACCGTCATGGGTCACGTTGACCACGGTAAAACATCGTTGCTTGACTTTATTCGTAAAGCCAATGTAATGGCCGGTGAGGCAGGGGGTATCACTCAGCACATCGGTGCCTACGAAGTTAAAGTAACTATTGAAGGAGATGAACGAAAAGTCACTTTCCTCGATACTCCCGGTCACGAGGCCTTTACCGCCATGCGTGCACGGGGTGCTAAAGTAACCGATATCGCCATTATTGTAGTGGCAGCTGATGATGCGATCATGCCTCAAACCAGAGAGGCCATCAGCCACGCCCAAGCAGCTAATGTACCGATCATCTTTGCCATCAACAAAATTGATAAAGAAGGCGCTGATGCCGAACGTATCAAAAACGAATTGGCACAAATGAACTTGTTGGTGGAAGACTGGGGTGGTAAAATTCCAAGCCAAGATATCTCTGCCAAAAAGGGCATAAATATTGATAAATTACTTGAAAAAGTTGTTCTGGAAGCAGATATCCTTAACCTAAAAGCCAATCCTAAACGCCGCGCTGTCGGTACCGTTCTGGAGGCCTCTATGGAAAAAGGACGGGGATATGTAACCAAAATCCTGGTTCAAAATGGTACCCTCGATAAAGGGGATCCCATCATTGCAGGCGAATTCTCAGGTCGTGTGCGCGCCATGTTTAATGACCGCGGCAAAGAGGTTCCCTCCGCCGGTCCTGGGATGCCCGTATTGGTTCTTGGTCTTACCGGTGCCCCACAAGCAGGCGAAATTATCAAAGAAGCTGCCTCCGAATCCGAAGCAAAAGAAATCGCAACCAAGCGCTCTCAAATCCTTCGCGAACAAGCCACCAGAGCTACTAAGCGGATTAGCTTGGATGAAATCGGTCGCCGCCTAGCCCTGGGTAACTTTAAGGAGCTTAAATTGATCGTAAAAGGGGACGTGGATGGTTCTGTAGAAGCACTTTCCGACTCGTTGATCAAGCTGTCTATGGATAAGATCCAGGTGACCGTTATCCACAAAGCCGTTGGCCAAATCGTTGACTCCGATATCATGCTTGCCTCCGCTTCCGATGCCATCATCGTAGGTTTCCAAGTTCGCCCATCCATCAGTGCGCGTAAGCTGGCCGAAAAAGAAGGGGTCGAAATCAAAACCTACTCCATCATCTACGAGGCCATCGAGGAAATCAAGGCTGCAATGGAGGGTATGTTGGAGCCTACCAAGGAAGAAGAATTCATGGGCCAAGTGGAGGTTCGCGACCTGTTCAAGGTAACCAAGGTAGGTACCGTCGCCGGTTGTTATGTACAAGAGGGCAAAATTGCGAGGAACCACTACGTCCGAATTATCCGGGATGGTATCGTAATCTACCCAACTAACGCTACCCAAAATGCAGAACTTTCCTCTCTCAAGCGCTTTAAAGAAGATGTGAAGGAGGTAAAAAATGGAATGGAATGCGGTCTAACCGTCAAAAACTTCAACGATATCAAAGTCGGTGACGTGATTGAAGCTTATGTAATTAATGAGGTGAAATCCAAACTGGACGGGAGGTAACTCCTCCTTTGTTTGGCTATAAAAAAAGCGCCGGGAGCTGTTGAGCTTTCCCGGCGCTTTTTCATTTTTTAAACTACCTCCCAAGCAATGTGGTGAACCGCATGACCGGGCGTATACCAGGCCGTTAGCCGTAACCCACAGGTCTCAATCGTCTCACCATGCTGTGGGGCGTACAAGCGCTCCTCTGCGATCGGTTCCATTTTCCCCCAAAGCAACTCCATCTGATCTCCATAAATCTGCCTGGCAGAGTTATACAGTTTTTCCGGTGCAGCTAAGTGGGGAAGCCCTGCTGGATGTACATAAATCGTGGCGCCTCTTTCCGCCAAGGCCCAAGCCGCCCCGGCATGATCAAAGTGAATATGTGACAGAAAAACAGATTGGATCTGATCAATATGGAATCCATGTTCTATCAAGCCTTTTTGAAGGGCCCCCCATGTCGAATAAGGCCCCGTCTCTATCAGGACTACTCCTCCCGATCCCTCCACAGCATACGCCGCGATGGAGCGGTCGACGCCCATAAATTGCAAATCAATCGTATGTATTTTCATAATCCAATATAGGTAGCAAGAGCCATTGTCCAAAAGAGGGCAATGGCTCTTGCTCAGTATGGAGAACCAAACCTGGTAGCTCTTCTGTTTGATCAGCAAAGCTACTGGCAGAATGCTTAGTTCCGAATAATTTTTTGAGAAAAAATTCCGTTCTCGGTGAAAACCTGCAAGATATAAACCCCTGGGTTGAAATCATCCAGCGATAGGCGAGCAGACTGTTGCACTTGTTGCTCCACTAATAAGCGGCCATCTAGGTTCCATAAACGCAGAGTCGCGGTTTCCGAGTCTAACAATTGAACGTTCACTGCTCCGTTGGTGGGGTTCGGTGCGATCTTAAAGATGGCCTCTGGCGCTGCTTGGGTCCCTGTGGTACCCACCGCCAATGCATAGGTGGTAGTTTCTTGCGAACACCAGTTGCTAGCGGTCAGGTTGACCTGATAGTTGCCATCCTGGGTATAACTGTGGGTAGGATTCCGCTCCTCACTGATAAACCCATCTCCAAAGTCCCAGTGCCATTGGGTGGCCCATAAGGTTTGGTTGTCAAAATAAAAGGTCCGTTGGTCTGGTCCAGGCTGAGTAATAAAGGCGGGTTCCACCGGCAACAGGGAATCGCCTCCAATACTTTCAATACTCAAAAAGACTCCAGAGTCAAATGCAGCGTCGCCTGCATCGGCTATGGCGATTCGGATGTGGTAGCTCTCTCCTGGTGTCACCACCGCTTTGGCCCATAATGGAACCGTAAATCCATCGTATTGGACCGTTAAGCCACCCGCATTGGAGTTATAGTACTGCGCATAAGCGAATTGGTTTAGGTTGTTGATTGCCACCGGCAAATTAGTCGTTGGAATTTGAGCAATATTAGTGCCACCAGGTGACTGGTACCAATAGCCCGGGTAGGTAATAGTGTCAGGCTCGCAATTCGGATCAGTGTAGCACCAAACCAGTAAGGTGTCACTGTACTCATTGCAAATCAATTGCATCAGCGTGCTATCAAAGTAGCAGAAGGTGTCGGTTTGGACTAAAAAAGTATCCACACAGATAACACAGCTATCAAATGAAATGTAGGTGCTGGGTTGGACATAAATGGAATCAGAAGTCGAGTACCCAGGGCCTTCGATGAAGAAGGCAAAGATATCGTTGAAGCTGGTTCCTACATATTCCTGGTATTCTTCGGAGGCAAACACATATCGAAAACAAAGGGTATCGGTAGTGGGGACTAGGTCTAGTTCAATGACAGCGGCATCAAGGGTAGTATAGCCTGGAATGAGGGCGTCCAAGTAGCTGGAGCCGGGTACTTGGAGGTTGCCGGTACTACTTTCTGTATCATTCGGTCCGATCGCATTCTCCGCATTACCAGTAGTGATGAGCAAACCCGCATTTAAGCCAATATTAGATTGGCTGCCTTCAAAAAAGGCCAATGCAGCTGGTGCACCCGTATAGTTTAGGTTGGAAATGCTGACGCCGTTGTTGTTGAAAAAACCAAACACCATTTGCTCCACGGTGTAGCTGGTATCCACAAATAACTGAGCGTTGGCAAGGTTTGCGCTGAGGAGAAAGGGGAATAGAAGGGTGAAAAATCGTTGCATAATGGGTAGTGTTTAGGAGAGTACAGGGGATAGAAAGGTGTATCCTATTCTCTGCGTGTAAAGGTACTGTTTCCGATTTGCTCGTTTGAAGAAATGAAGACTAGAGTTGGTAAAAAGCTGTCCGTTTTACTTTTTGGCACAGGAGGCAGGTTACTCAGGCGGTGTAAAAGGGTTCTTTATTGACTTTTTTTGGCAAATTGCGTTCAGGTAGTTTAGGAAGAAAGGGGGTATTTTCTTTCTTTTCGTATATTTGGAGCGTTTTCGACCAGGCATACTAGCAAGAACCGAGTATTCGGTGCAGTGAATGCCGTTCTCTTTACTTTATTCTTTTCTCTACTATGCGTATCTTTTTATTTACCCTTGGTTTTCTATTTTTGACCATAGATGCATCCGAAGCGCAGAATGCTGCATGTGATGGTACCCGTTTTAAGCAGTCTCTATTTAATACGGTAAAAAAAACGACCGTCAATTATGCGCCCGCGCCCAACCACGAGGATTTACCGCCTATTTTCAGTGATTCGGTTGTGCTGCAAATTGATATTTATGAGCCAGAGGGAGATGCTGCTGCCGCTCGTCCGGTGGTAGTCTTGGCGCATGGTGGTAGCTTTATTTTTGGCGATAAGTCCAGCATGAAAGACGATTGTGAACGTTTTGCACGTGCTGGTTATGTGGCGGCATCCATTCAATACCGCTTGTATCCTGCTTTGGTTCTGGGTTTTCCGGACTCAACTGCCATATTTGGTGCGGTGACGAAGGCGGTTAGCGACATGAAAGCAGCGGTTCGATTTTTTCGGGCGGATGCGGCTGGTCAGAATTTATTTCGAGCGGATACCAACTTTATTTTCGTTGGGGGATATTCAGCTGGTGCGGTGACGGCCCTTCACCATGCTTACATGGATGAAGGAGATGATTTGCCACCGTCTATCGCCAATGCTTTATTAGAAAACGGTGGCTTGGATGGGAATTCTGGATCTGCCTTGAACCGTACTTTTTCATCAAGGGTAAGTGGAGTTTACAACCGCTCTGGAGGTCTCTACCGCAGGGAATGGCTGCAGTCTGGGAATGTTCCATTGGTGAGTATCCATGGTACGAATGACAACACGGTGTACTTTGAAACAGGCTTGGCTGCCGGAATTGCTTACCTAGAGGGTTCTGGCCTGATTCATCCCCGAGCGGACGAGGTAGGCCTTACTCATTACCTCGAAACAGTAGTTGGTGGTGATCATACAGGGATGTATACTAATACTCAAAATGCTGCGCAATATGCCAATTTTCAGCAAAAATGCTTTGACTATTTTGAGGCGGTGGTTTGCGCAACGAGTGATCTCTCCGAGCCAGCCAATTGGGAAGCCTCTGTTCAGGTATTTCCTAATCCGGCTGCTTCCTCTTTTTCACTGCTCCTGGAGGATCCCTCTACTCCAGTTCGAATCGAATGCTGGAATCAGCAAGGGCAGTTGCTCTTTGTTAATGATGCCTATTGGTCTGGACAAGCATTGCAAGTGGGGCGGTATCCAGCAGGTAACTATTCCTTACAAATCATTACTTCCAAGGGGAGAGTGGTAAAATCGCTTTCTATTCAGCGCTAATTTTGTTCCAAACCTATAAAATTTACAAACCATACGGTATGCTAAGTCAGTTTACCGTAGAAGTACCTGGTCAGCAGACCCTTGCTGATTTAGCGTTCTCGTTTCCGAAAGATGTGTATCCGGTGGGGCGATTGGATGCAGATAGTGAGGGTTTGCTATTGTTGACCAATGACCGTCGTTTAAACGATCAGCTTCTGAATCCCAAGCGAGCCCACGAAAAGACCTATTGGGCGCAGGTGGAGGGCATTCCAGATGCAGCGGCTCTGGCCTTGCTTGAGCAAGGAGTGACCATTACAGTGAATGGGAAAGCGTATCGGACGGCGCCGGCAAAAGCTATTTTATTGGAGGAACCACCGGTTTTGCCGGATCGGGTTCCACCCATACGGGTTCGGAAATCTATTCCGGACTGCTGGGTAGCGATCACCCTGACGGAGGGTAAAAACCGACAAGTCCGAAAAATGTGTGCAGCGGTGGGCTATCCTGTCCTCCGCCTCGTGCGGGTAGCGATTGGTGCCATTGAGTTGGGCGATCTGCAGCCCGGGGAGGTAGTTTTGATTAACAACTAAATCCCCTTGGATAGGCTTCGAGGCGATCTCCTTGAAACAGTTCCAATTGTTTGAGGGTTCGCTGACGCAGGTAGCTAATTCGGGTATTGGAGAGTACTGGATGGCCTTTTACCAGAACAGGTTGGTAAAGGTTTTGAAAGCGGGTAAAGGAAAGGTGGCGCACCTCTCCTGTTCGGATATCCCGTAAGTCTGCTTGGGTTCGGCTGACGCTGGCGAGTTCTTCTTGGGCTGCGGTCAACCAGATATCACCGAGTACGGTTTGCCCTTTGAAGGCCCTTCTAACCTGGATTAATCCCTCTTGGTCAAGTGGGTGTAATCCCTCTTCCGGGTCAGGTGGTCTGCTAGGTTCTTTAATGGTGTCTAAAATATCGTCTGCCAGGGCGCCCCCGATGTATTCCGCTCGAATTTTCCATCCGTCAAAGTTAAAAGGGGAGGAGGGTGCAACAGGGGCCTCTTCTTCCGTCCAGTTTTGAGCTTGCCAGCGCGCGGAGGCAATCCGGGTAGCCCATTGGGAGGAACGCCAGAGGAGGAATCGAAAAGCGGATTCCATGAGATAGATTTGCTCTACTGGACCGCTCACGATGGCTAAGGGTTCTCCGGGAAGCAGCAGCATGCCTTCGGGTGGGGCCCAAACATTGACACGTAGCCGCATTCGTTGAAGGTGGTTTAAAAAGCTTTCGGTAAATATACTTCCGCCCCCCCCAGCCGTCATTTGGCCCATTCGTTGAATGAACGCTGGACTAAACCGGAAATGGCGAATATGCTCTGCCAGCAGTCCTGCACCACAAGAAATCGCGAAAGGCCTTCTAGGGCGGTACACGACCTGAAAAAGTCCCTCTTGCTGGTAATTGCGTTTCTGCCAGTATTCCTGCGCTTTCAAGGCGGGACTTAGATCGGATAGCCAGTCAAATTGCATATAGAAGTCTTGTTTTTGTATTAGTTGGTGGATAATTGGTATCCAATGGCCAGGTAAACGGCATTTCCATCGAGTTGTGAATTGGCCCAGTGAAAATTCAAAAGGTTGTATCCAAGCGCGATTCGGATCCCGTTGTATTTGGTGGGGTAAAGTCCTTTAGGATGGGGTGTTTGGGGAACCATTTTTAAATCTACGTTGAGTGCTGCTCCTACATAGGCGGATTGGTAGGTAAACAGGGAGTAGAACAATTCGTCTGGTATGCCACTGTCTTTGTTGTTGACAGGGGTCAGGTTATTCCAACCCGCTTCCACACTTGGCCATATTTTGATTTTGGATTGGTTGAGTACTGTAAATCCGCCTTGAATACCGAATCCCAGGAAGGAGGAGGGTGCATTTTTGGGCCAGACATCGTATCTCTCGGTGATGGGGCGGTTTAGTTTTTGCCTGGACAATTGTAAATTCATTCCAAAATTCCACCGTTTTTTGTGGAGGAATACACCCACTTGGCCTCCCCAACCCGGGTTTAGGATAGGCAATAAGTCACCCGTCCAGTTGTTGTTAAGTATCCGGGCATCCAGCGACCAGTAATAATCAATGGGGGCTGGGGGGAGTGGCAAAAAGGTTTTAATATAGGTCGAGAACGGGGATTCTGGGTAGTCTTGAAGGAAGAGTGCTCTTTTCTCTTTTTCAGCTTCCTCGTGGTTGCGAAGCAGGTATTGTAGGTGCAGTAGCACAAAGGCTTGTTCTTCCAGACTGAGTCCACGGTCTACTAGCTCTGCAGCGTACTTGGGACGGAGGGTGTACATCAGCGAATCGGCTACTTCGAAGAGGCTATCGGCGGGTGGGGCCTTGGCGTATTCTTCCAGGTATCGGCTGGATTCTGTGTGTAGTTTTACCTCCTCCAGAAGGGTTCGTTCTTGTCCTGACCAATGGTAAATTAACCAGCGTTCATCCCACATCAAGGCCCAGTGCTGAAAGCTGTAATAGGGGAGTAATGTTTTGGTGATTTCTGTTCCAGCGGCCCGATTGCCGGTTCGGAGGGCCTGTTTGAGCTGGGATCGGTATTGAATGATCTGCTCCATGGTATCAATTGCTTGTGCTTGGGAATTGACACCTGAGTGTAGAAGCAAGAGTAAGGGGAAAAGTAGCTTTTTCATAAACCGGTTATGATGTGAGATCGGTTACCATTCTCCATTCATCAGTTCTCCTTTGAATACCCGTTGAGCAGGGCCACAAAGCCAGATATTGGAGAAGCTGCCATCTGGTTCGGCATCAAAGCGAACGGATAGGTGTCCGCCCAGGGCTTTAACGGGTATTTCTTGGGGGCCCGTGCGGTGTTGTTGGCGTGCGTATGCCAAAGCGGCGGCAGTGATGCCGGTACCGCAGGCCAGCGTTTCATCCTCCACGCCGCGCTCATAGGTTCGGATGAGCAATCCTCCTTCAAGGGTGGGCTCCACGAGGTTGACATTGATTCCCTCGGCTTCGAATCGATCGCTGTAGCGTACGGACCGACCGATTTCTACCATGTTTTTAGTTAAAATTTGCTGGCCAAACCGAATGAAATGGGGAGAGCCTGTATTCAGAATATAATCGGCTGTATCGGTTTGCTCCAGCACCCTTACCGGGTTCATTTGCAGCTCTACCCATTCCAGGCCATTCGGAACTGGGTTGGTTTTGATCCGGGCTTCATGCAGGCCATCAATGGCCATAAAGCGCAGTGTTTCGCTAGCGACCCCAAGGTGGTTGGCAAACGCTGCAAAGCATCGACCGCCATTTCCGCAAAGGGTACTTTCTCTTCCATCCGAATTAAAATAGACCATTTCAATCGGGGCTTCTGAATGATGCTGTAGCAGGATGAGTCCGTCTGCTCCAATCCCAAATTTGCGGTCACACAAAAAGGCGATTTGTTCGGTATCGCTGCGCTTCAGGTGGCGTTGAAAGCGTTGGTCGATCAAAATAAAGTCGTTGCCAGCGCCATGGTATTTATAAAAACTGAACATAGTTATTCTGGCATTTTAAGCAGCAGGATGCTTTGTTCCAAGGTTTGTTCTCCGGGAGCGGAAAGGCGAAGGCTCAAGGAGTAGGCTCCAGGAGGCAAATGATGCAAAGACTCAAGGTGGTGTTCAACATTCGTATCTGAAAGAGCGCTCTCCCATTGACGGAGGGTTTTTCCGTCCACCGTCGCGAGGGTTCCAGTGAGTTTGCCTAAGAAAGGCAGTTGCGCCCGGATGGTTATTTGGTCTTTAAAAGGTTGTGGGAACACTTGAAAGGGGCGAGTGGCTGGGCTGATTTCCGAACTACTGCTGAGGCAATCGGTTGGAAGTTCCGGGCAGTAGCAGCGATGAACGAGGCTGCAGTCCAACACAAAGGGATTCGGCTTGTTGTCTTGATAGGGTGCGATGCGCCAGGTTTTTATTACTTCCGCTTCGTCAGCGGGGTCTTGTTGGTGCCATTGGCAAAGGGTCGCGCGTTGCTGTTGAAAAAAGACCGGGTCCATCGAGTCGGCCTGTGTACGGTACATCGTGTAAAAATAAAACACTGACCGTGCTATATCGCCCTTGGAGGCTTCTCTGGGTTCAAAAAATCCAGTTTTAAACTCCGAATACCGGTCTTTTTGACTGGTTGGCACCGAAGTTAAGGTAGTCGTTTTAAAAAACCATTTTTCAGTCTGGTTGTCTGGAATATCGGCAAACGGGAAACTCCCCCTCGTCTCATTGACGGCAATCCGGGTTGGAAACAGGTGGTGCATATCACTTCTAGCAATGCCAACCGAGGCGCCTTTTGATTGTGGGTAGGCGTGTTCGGCATTCATCCCGTTAGCCGTGCCAGAGAGGTAAACGTATTGGGTAGGATCTTGAGTTGGATCCAGGTAAAGTGCGTGCTCCGAATAGATGCATCGAAGCGTATCGTCATCAATTGCCAGTACCTTGGCATAAAGGGTATCCCTTGCCATGCCGTAGCTTAAGGTCGTGTCCGTTTTGTAGTGCGCCACGACACTATCGAGCAAAACAGCCCCGCTCAGTCCCGGAAAAAGCACCTGACCGGTTTGAGCAAAGTTCAATTGAGAGCAAAGGAGCAAAAAGATAGCGGAGAGTAGTCGTGTGTTTGGCATATTCATCGTTCTAATGAACACAAAGGTATGGAAATTAGTTTGGACTAAGGAAGGTGGGTTACACCGCTACAGGTTGGGTTGGGAGTGTACCGTTTGTAAGACGTGGCGTTAAAGGAAAGGAGGGCAGCTTTGCTACGTACTATTTGATCAACTATTTCGTTCCAATTACGTACTTTTATTTTTAAACAACTTGGAAAGATGAGAAATGTTCGGCAGCTTATTACGGTAGCGCTTTTAAGTGCTGGTTTTACCTTGGTGCTTTCCCGATGGTTGTTTCCACCAGTTCAAGTGGTCTGGTCTGGATCTACTTCGGAGGCGCAGTACACTTCGTTAGTAGACAAAATCTGGAGTGCTCGGGGCAGTGGGGGGTATGGATCGGTTGCGCCCACGCAGTTTACGGATGCTGCACAAGTAGCTACTCCGGCCGTGGTTAATATCCGAAGTGTTCAAGAGGTGAATGGCAGCTTTTTCCGGTCGGGTTCTTTTTCGGGTGCGACGGGTTCTGGGGTGGTGGTTTCCCCGGATGGATACATTGTGACGAACCACCATGTGGTGGAAAGAGGGGTAGAAATTAAAGTAACCCTTTCCAATAAAAAAGAATACAAGGCGGAGTTGGTCGGGTCAGATCCGTCCACCGATATTGCCTTGCTAAAAGTAGACGCAGCGGGGCTTCCTTTTTTGTTGTTTGGAAACAGCGATTCGACTCGGGTAGGGGAGTGGGTGTTGGCCGTTGGCAATCCATTTAATCTGACCAGTACGGTTACTGCCGGGATTATTAGTGCCAAGGGGAGAAACATCAATATCCTTGGAGGTGGCGGGACAATTGAATCGTTTATTCAAACCGACGCTGCAGTAAATTCGGGCAATAGTGGTGGGGCATTGGTGAATTCCCTGGGAGAATTGATCGGGGTTAATACGGCTATTATTACGCAGTCGGGTAATTATGAGGGCTACTCTTTTGCCGTTCCCTCTAATCTTGTTCAGAAGGTGGTTCGCGATTTGCGGGAATTTGGAAGTGTGCAGAGAGCGTATTTGGGTGTGGGTATTGAAGATGTAAGCAATGAGGTGGCCGAAGAATTGGGGCTGCCGGATGCATTTGGGGTTCTGGTGAACCGGGTAAGTGCCCAAGGGGCAGCTGCTGATGCAGGATTATCGGTCGGAGATGTGATTTTATCCATTAATGGAATTGCTACACAGACCACTCCAGAGCTTCAGGAGCTGGTGGGTCGTCTGCGGCCGGGGGAAGATGTTCGGTTGGATTACTGGAGGAAGGGCCAGCGCAGGCAGCTAATGCTCACGTTAAAAGATGCAGCTAACTCCTTTAATTTATCTCGGTACAAGGGGGATGAGTTATTGGAAGAGCTTGGAATAGAGTTGCGCAACCTCAACTCTACGGAACAGAAAAAATGGGGCTTTACAGGAGTGTCGGTAAGTAGTGTGCGCCGTGGTAGTCGGGTGTACGATACGAATATGCAGCCTGGATTTATTCTTTCTCGGGTGAATGGGAACCGGGTTTCTAATATTGGGGAAGCGATTGAAGCCATTCGGCTTGCGAACAATAGTTTGGTGTTGGATGGGTATTATCAGGGAGAAGACGATTTGTATTCCTATCGATTGCGCAAGCGTTAGGTTGCTACAAGGGGAACGTGAAGGCAAGGATGATCAATAGTACTAGTGACCAAAAGGCAACCCAAATACCCAACAGTCCCCAATTTACTATGGAAATAGCGGTGAGTTGTCTTTTGTACTTTTTGTGTTCAGGGGTATTTTCCAACTGTTTTTTCAAGGCGCTCGCCTTTCTAATTACGTACATCTGCGTTAAAATGGGAAGTGGAAAAATCCCCAGTAGAGACAACCATGCCAGTTTCTGGATTTTGAAGGATAAAGCGGCTGTTTTTTGCAATTTGAAGTCATTACTCTTTTCCAGATTCATAGGTAGTTGCGCTAGTTCGCGTCGTTCGCCCTGGCTATTTTTGAAAGCCTTAGCCTGTTGAATCGGAATTTGGTGAACCCGTTGGCTGGAGTCGTTGCAAAATGAAAAGAGCAATAGGTCTTCGGTTCGTTGTACGTTCCGAACGGCAATCCACTTTCCATTGGTCAATAACAAAGAGTCGCAGTCTCCTCCTAGCTGGGTAGTTCGATTGGATGTGCTTCCCTGCACCCAATTCGATAGTAGAATGCAGGCAATAAGGGTAGTCAAAATTTTCATAAACAGCTATTTTTTAAGTATATTTAGTTAGCCCCAGGTAGTAAAAAGGTAAAGCCCCCAAGCAAAAATCACGGTAACCAGCAGGACAATTAACAGACTGAGGATATTTAATGCAATGACCCCATTGATTTTTCGAGTTAACTGCCCCTTATACTCATTATTTTCCAGCTTTTTTTTCATGGAAATTGCTTGGCTCAATAGGATCACTTGAATGATGATTGGAGCGAAGGTGATGCCTAACAGTGAAAACCAGTACCATTTTCGAATGCGCTTTTTTTGTTCCACGTACGTTTCCCATGCCCTCTGTTCTTGGTCGGAGCGCGGTTTTTCGCTTGGGTGTAGGTACAGTCGTTCGCCTTTGGCGGTTTTTATTGCCTTAACTTGCTGAATAGGAGCCCGGCGGATGGAATTGGTGGGGTCATCGCAGTAGGCAAATAGGACCTCGGTTTCGGTTACTTGAATGTTATTAACGGCAACTGGTTTTCCGTTGGTTAGCCAAAGCGTATCACAGTCTTGTTCAGTGATTGGAGTATTTGGGCGCAAGCGATCTGCCTTTGCTTGTTGGAGACCAAGGGAGAGCAATACTAGTAAGAGTTGGATTTTGAGTCGCATAAGGTAGTTTTTTGGAAAAAATTAGAAGGAGTCGTGGATAATGGCTGTTACAAACCACCAAAGCACTTGAAAAAATGGTATTAACAATATAACCAAGTAGATCCAGAGGAGCAGTGTGAGGACATTTAATGCAATCAATAGGTTGAGCTTGCGGCGTATAATTGCGTGGGCAGGAGAAGCATGGAGTTGTTTTCGAAGTTTTCGGGCTTGCCTGAAAATCATTATCTGCGCGAAAAAGGGCAATAAGAAAAGGCCAACCAGGCTCAGTAAAAACAGCCTGTTCACTTGGGTTGAAAGTGGGTCACGCTCTTTGGTAGATTCCCCTGCTTCTGCCGTCAGGGCTGGTTGGTAGTGGCCGTTCAACCAACTACCATCGGCTTTTTTTATTTTTTGAATTTGTTGGAGCGGGGCTCGGTGGCGTTGGTCGGTTGTGTCATTGCAATAAGAGAACGACAAGTCTTTAGAGGTGATTTCCAGGTTTTTAACCGCAATAACCTTCCCGTTGCTTAAAAATAAGGAGTCGCAAACGGGCGGGTTAGATCCTGTTTTTCGAAAAGAATCTGCTTGAATGGTATGGGTTAGAAGCAGGAGCACCCCTACAAAAAGACCGATTAGATAAAAAGGTTTAGGCATATCGAAGGTTGGTTTGGATGCAAAAATGTTGGTTTTCGTGCAATGTAGGGGATTTTGGGTAAAACTGCAAGGCCAGTCAGAAACCGGGTGCTGGTGAGGCCAGGAGAATAAAAAAGCAAATGCACCCAGCTGCTTCTCTTTGGAACGAACACCTTCAATTCTAATCCATTTCGTACCTTGCAGCGTAAATTACCTGCCTCGTTATATGAGCAAATCCGCATCAAAAAAAGAACAAAAAGGAAGCAACCTTGCCGATGTGCTTCCTAACCTCGCATTGCCTGCGTTTTTTACCAACTATCGCCTGCAGACGCTATTGATTTTTTCATTAGCGATTTTTATGTATTCCGGTTCGCTAGGTCATCAGTTTGTTCAAGACGACGCCATTGTTATCACGGACAATCAGTTTACACAGCAGGGGCTTTCCGGGATCAAAGGAATTTTGACCAAAGACACTTTCTTTGGCTTTTTCAAGGTAGAAGGAAAGGATTTATTGGTTTCTGGAGGGCGTTATCGACCCTTTACCTTGGTTTTATTTGCCATTTTGTATGAGAT
Organism: Chitinophagales bacterium; assembly: GCA_046316495.1. Classification (GTDB taxonomy): domain Bacteria; phylum Bacteroidota; class Bacteroidia; order Chitinophagales; family Saprospiraceae; genus M3007. The sequence goes on along the minus strand of JBKDAM010000016.1, from coordinate 22,392 downwards.
GGTGGGCGCGGATCCCTTTGTTTTTCACTTGTTCACCGTTATGCTCTTCGCGGCTACCTGTTTGGTAGTGTACCATACGTTCCGGTATTTGCTGGAGACGGAGTTGGGGGAGTCAGCAGCGGCACTGATTTCTTGGATCGCTGCCCTCTTGTTTGTTGTGCACCCTATTCATACAGAAGTGGTGGCTAACATTAAGGGTAGTGATGAAATTGTGACCCTGATGGGGAGTATGGGTACGCTATGGCTTACCTTAAAGGCCTTTGATACGGGTAGATCCAGTTGGGCTTGGTTGGGCGCATTGGTGTTTTTTCTTGCCTGTATGTCCAAGGAAAATGCGGTAACCTTTCTGGCGGTGATTCCATTAGCGCTCTGGTATTTTCGGAGGGCAGAATGGAGTAGGATATTACCTTTAATGCTTCCACTCGTGCTTGGATTTATTGTCTTTTTCATAATCCGCGGAAGCATTTTGAATTGGAAATTCGGTGGAGCGCCCTTGGAACTTATGAACAATCCATACGTGAAATGGACGGGAAGTGGCTGGGCTTTTTACAGTTTTGGGGAAAAGCTCGCAACCATTTTCTTTACGTTAGGCAAATATGTTTGGTTGTTGTTTTTTCCGCATCCATTGACGCACGACTATTATCCCAATCAGATTCCGATTCAACATTTTTCGGATCCAGCGGTATGGTTAAGCCTGTTGTTGTACATTGGAATAGCGTACTATGCGTTCCGTCAGCGGCACCAGCAGCGGATAATTAGTTTCGGGATTTTTTACTATCTTTTAACCTTGAGTATTGTTTCCAACCTGGTTTTTCCGGTGGGTACGCACATGGGCGAACGTTTTGTGTTTATGCCTTCAGTTGGTTTTGTATTAGTAGTAGCTGCGGGCTTGGTGGGCCTCATGCAGCGGAAGGGCGGATGGAACACGGGCGCCTTGGCGATGACCCTTGGATTGAGTGGATTATTGGGTGCTGGATATGCCCTAAAAACCTTCATGCGGGTTCCAGCTTGGGAGAGCAATGAGCGGCTGTTTTTTACGGATGTTAAGACTTCCGTAAACAGCGCTAAAATCCGGAATGCTTGTGGGGGTATTTTGTTTGATAAAGCGAGGGTTGAAACGGATGAAGTACAGCGAAAAGCGTATTGTCAGCAAGCTTTACCGCACCTGGATAAGGCTATTGATATTTTTAAGGATTACGCGGATGCCTACATTACCCGTGGAGGCTGTCATCTATTGTTGGGAAATTATGAGCAAAGCGTGGCGGACTACCAGTTTGCGCTTCAAAAGCAGCCTCAGAATGCAAAATTGAAGCAAAGCTTGGCGATGGCACTTCGGGAGACGGGTAAGTATTATGGGGAGAAAAAAGGCGATTTGGCAAATGCTCAAAAATACTTGCAACAGGCTTGGCAAAACGATCCGACGGAAATTGAAACAGCTCGCCTGCTTGGAGTAGCAAATGGGGTAGCCCAAAACCATCAAGAGGCGATCAAGTGGTTTTCAAAGGCGGTGGAGTTGGATCCATCCAATGCTAGTAATTTATTTGATTTAGGAACCGCCTATCGGATGGGCGGGGATATACAACGTTCACAGGAGATGTATGAGAAGGCCCAAGCGCTGGACCCAGAAATTTTACAAAAGAAAGGAAAAAACTAAATGAAATCAGGATTTGTCAACATTATAGGAAAGCCCAACGTTGGGAAATCAACCCTTATGAATGCCTTGGTGGGGGAGCGAATGAGCATTATTAGCCACAAACCCCAGACTACCCGGCATCGGTTGATTGGTATTTTGACCGGAGAAGATTTTCAAATCGTTTTCTCTGACACCCCTGGTTATGTCAAAAAACCTTCGTACCGGATGCATGAGACGATGAACCGGTTTGTAGAGGGCACCGTTGAGGATGCCGATCTGATGCTGTTTGTAGCAGATATGACGGATGAGCTGGATCCAGAAAATCCGGTGATTGAGGTGTTGAAAAAGGTGGAATGTCCCTTGTTGTTGGTGTTGAATAAGACGGATCTGGTGGATCCTCAGCGGATTGTGGATGCAGGCAATTGGTGGCGCAATCGAGTGACGTTTACGGATACCATGGCTATTTCTGCCTTGAAAGGGGAGGGTACAGCTGAGTTATTAACGAAGATTCTGGCCTTTTTACCAGAGGGAGATCCGTTTTACCCGGCGGATCAGTTGACGGATCGTCCGGAGCGTTTTTTTGCGAGCGAAATCATTCGGGAAAAGATTTTTCACTTGTATGATGATGAGATTCCGTACTCCTGTGAGGTTGGAATCGAGTCGTTCAAGGAGACGCAAACCAAAGCCGGGGAGCCTCTTGCTCGAATTCTAGCCGTGATCTATGTCATGAGGGAAAGTCAAAAGCCTATCCTGATTGGGAAGGGCGGATCGGCCATTAAGAAGTTAGGGGAAAAGGCCCGTGCCGATCTGGAGACATTTCTTCAGTGCAAGGTGTATTTGGAAACGACGGTGAAGGTGCGGGAAAACTGGCGGGATAATGATGCTACCTTGCAGCGGTTTGGTTATTAAGATTTTGGAGTATAAAATAATAAAAAACGGCAGCTCCTGCAACAGGGGCCGCCGTTTTTTTATAAGATAGAACCCAGTTTTAGTTGGATTCGTTGGTGAATGCGGCACTTGCGTACTCGCGGTTCATCCGTGCAATGTTGGAAACTGAAATTTCCTTCGGGCATTCTGCCTCGCAGGCTTTCACATTTGAACATTGACCGAAGCCTTCCTTATCCATTTGGGCGACCATTTTAAGTACCCGGCGCTTGCGTTCTACCTGTCCTTGTGGAAGCAGGGCCAGGTGGCTGACCTTTGCGGAAGTGAAGAGCATAGCAGAGGCGTTGGGGCAAGCTGCAACGCAGGCACCGCAACCGATGCAAGCAGCCGCGTCGAAAGAACGGCCAGCCTGGTCTTTTTCTACCGGAATAGAGTTAGCGTCCTGTGCTTGTCCAGTATTTACGCTTACATATCCTCCAGATTGTATAATCCGGTCGAAGGCAGAGCGGTCTACCACCAAGTCTTTAATGACAGGGAATGCTTTTGCGCGGAACGGCTCGATTACAATGGTATCTCCGTCGTTATAGTGGCGCATGTGTAGCTGGCAAGTAGTGGTGCCTTTCATCGGGCCGTGTGGACGGCCGTCGATGACCATAGAGCAGGTGCCACAGATACCCTCCCGGCAGTCGTGTTCGAATGCGACGGGCTCTTCCCTTTTGCTAACGAGTTGCTCATTGAGTACATCGAGCATTTCGAGGAAGGACATGTGTGGGTTGACGTTTGGGAGTTCGTATTGTACAAACTGCCCATTTTTATAGTTGCCGCCCTGGCGCCAGATTTTTAGATTCAGTTTCATAATCTGCTATAGATTGAGCGATGCTGATGATCGAGTGATTGTTGTTGAGACAGAAGAGTTATTTGTACGAACGTTGGGACACTTTTACCACTTCATAATCCAGCGATTCTTTGTGGAGCTCTTGTTTTTGTCCTTCGCCTTTCCACTCCCAGGCTGCTACGTACATGAAGTTGTCATCATCGCGCAGGGCCTCTCCTTCTGGAGTCTGGTATTCTTCACGGAAGTGACCGCCACAAGACTCGTTTCGATGTAGGGCGTCTTCGCACATGAGTTCACCCAATTCGAGGAAATCGGCTACCCGAAGGGCTTTTTCCAGTTCTGGGTTGTATTCAGCGTCAGAACCAGGGACGAACACATCTTTCCAGAAATCAGCGCGCAAGGCTTGAATTTCTTGGATGGCTTCCTTCAACCCTGCTTCTGTACGGGCCATACCACATTTGTCCCACATGATTTTTCCAAGGCGGCGGTGGTAGCTTTCCACACTGTTCTTGCCTTTGATCGCTTTGAGGCGCTCAATACGGTCGCGTACTTCTTTTTCAGCTTTTTCAAATTCTGGCAGGTTGGTAGAAATCGCGCCCGTCCGAATTTCGTTGCTCAGGTAAGATCCGATGGTGTAGGGCAATACGAAGTAGCCATCAGCCAAGCCTTGCATGAGCGCGGAAGCGCCCAAGCGGTTAGCGCCGTGGTCGCTAAAGTTGGATTCACCAGTGGCGTAGAGGCCAGGAACGGTGGTCATCAACTCATAATCTACCCAAAGACCTCCCATGGTATAGTGTACTGCGGGATAAATGCGCATAGGCATTTTGTAGGGATCTTCGCCGGTGATTTTTTCGTACATTTCAAACAAGTTGCCGTAGCGGGCGGAAATGGCGGCATGACCATCCCTTTTGATGGCATCTGCGAAGTCCAAGTACACAGCAAGTCCGGTTGAACCTACTCCGCGGCCCTCGTCGCACACCATTTTAGCGGCGCGGCTGGCAATATCACGTGGAACGAGGTTGCCAAAAGCCGGATAGCGGCGCTCCAAGTAGTAGTCGCGGTCTGCTTCTGGGATATCGTTCGGATTCTTTTTTACATCTGCAGCATTCTTAGGTACCCAGCAGCGTCCGTCGTTCCGGAGGGATTCTGACATCAGCGTTAATTTAGACTGATAGTCACCTGAAACTGGGATACAGGTTGGGTGAATTTGGGTGTAGCAAGGATTGCCAAAGAATGCCCCTCTGCGGTGTGCGCGCCAAGCGGCAGTCACATTGCACATCATGGCATTGGTACTGAGGTAGAATACGTTTCCATATCCACCGGTGGCGAGGACTACGGCGTGAGCGGCGTGGCGTTCCAATTCACCGGTAAGCAGGTTCCGAGCAATGATACCCCGGCACTGTCCGTCTACCACGACTACATCCAGCATTTCGTGGCGGTTGTACAATTTTACAGCGCCCAAGGAAACTTGGCGACTAAGTGCCTGATAGGCACCGATGAGCAACTGCTGACCGGTTTGACCGCGGGCATAGAACGTACGGCTAACCTGTGTGCCCCCGAAAGAGCGATTATCGAGCAGACCACCGTATTCGCGGGCGAAAGGGACGCCTTGTGCGACGCATTGGTCTATGATATTGCCAGAAACTTCAGCGAGGCGGTGCACGTTGGCTTCCCGTGCCCGGTAATCGCCTCCTTTAATCGTATCGTAAAACAAGCGGTAAACGGAGTCGCCGTCGTTGCGGTAATTTTTAGCCGCGTTGATACCACCCTGAGCAGCGATGGAGTGAGCGCGCCGTGGGCTATCGTGGAAGGTAAAAACTTTAACATTGTAACCCAACTCGCCAAGAGAGGCAGCTGCAGAGGCTCCTGCAAGGCCAGAACCAACGATGATGACGTCGATGCGGCGTTTGTTGTTGGGTGAAACCAACGGAACAGTGCTTTTGTAGTGGCTCCATTTATCCGAAATGGGACCGGACGGAGCTTTGCTGTTTAATGCCGGACTGGTTTTGATAGACATATTGAATATTATTTTTCGCCCTGAGGCGATGCTGAATAGTTAAAAGTTATTGTTGGACAAAATACATGTACACTGGAATGATGGAAAATCCAACTGCCATGAGTACCGCATACGCATATCCGACCGATTTAATAAGTCCGTTGTACCTCGGGTGGTTGATGCCAACGGTCTGGAAAGACGACCAGAAGCCATGCCAAAGGTGAAAACCTACCACCACCATGGAAACCACATAAAACAAGACGTAGTAAATATTCGAGAACGCCTCTTTTACCGGCAAGTAAAGGTTCTGTACCGGATGGTCATAAGCTGCCACTTCGGCAGGCGGCAAAACGCCCAACTTCATCTTTAACCAAAACTGGTACAAGTGCAGCAGGAGGAAAACAAAGATGACAATACCGAACCAAGCCATATTCCTGGAGGAAACCTCGGAGGAACGAGCATAGTTTACCGCATAACCCCGGCTGCCGCGCGCTGCCTGGTTGCTCCGCCACAAGCGAATGCCTTGAACGGCGTGCCACAGGATAAACAGATAAAGCGAAATAGAAACAAACTTGATGAGCGGATTGTGCGTCATGAAAAACGCGTAGGTATTGAACGCTTCCCCACCGTCATCCTTTAATAGTTGCAAATTGCCAATCAGGTGTATCACCAGAAACAGCATCAAAAATAATCCGGTCAAAGCCATGATCCACTTTTGACCGATGGACGAACTTAAAAACTTGGTAAACCAACTCATTGATAGTCAGTGCTTTATTACTGTTATGAAATAAGATGTGCCGTTTGTCAGAAACGGGTCACGTTTTCGCTGCAAACCTACTACTCAGAACGTTAAGAACTGAATTTTATCCGGCTTTTCGAGGCTATTTTTTTTCAATTTAGAAAATTTCAAAATAAGGAGTTTTACTTGCACCATTTAAAGCTTTAAAAAGTCATCTACTTGCGTTTTTAAGATCTTTGCGCAACGGTTTGAATAGAATTTTGTTTAGCACAAAACTTAAAATATGATTCGAAACTATACGTACCTGCTTTTCCTGCTTTTTTTGGGACTTTCCCAAACAAGTGTTCAGGCTCAAGCGCTCAGAGGCGCGGTGCTTGACAAGAATACCCTGCAACCGCTACCGGGAGCTGAACTGGTTTTTTACTACACGTCCAACGATCGTGTAGTTGCCCAAATGGGTGATTCGGAGTTCCGTATCGAAGCTCCGCGTCCAGGAGTTGGCTGGCTAACGGTGCAGGCGAGTGGCTATCAATCTTTTACTATTCTTGAAATTCAATTAGTGGCAGGCAAGGAGCGGGTGCTCGAGGTGCTGCTGAGTCCAATGGAACTTCCCGAGGCTGCCCTTACCTGTGTAGATATTGTAGAATCCAGGCCCTTTCGAGACCGGTCTCCCATTGGAGAGCTTCCTTTGTCTAGGGAACAAACATTGAATTACCCCATGACCTATTTTGATCCGGCTCGATTGGCTGCCATGGCTCCTGGGGTGGTGCAGACCGATGATGGTACCAATAGCATGAGTATCCGTGGAAACAACCCTTCCTGGGTACGTTGGCGCTTGCAGGGCTTGGATGTGGTGAATCCCAATCACCTGCCCAACGCGGGTACTTTTTCTGATCGGCCGTCGTTGTCCAGTGGTGGTGTTCTGATGTTATCTGCCCAGATGATTGACCATTCGGCATTGATTACGGGTGCTGGTTCGGTTGGGTACAATGATGGGGTGGCAGGAATGATGGATTTGCAATTGCGAAAGGGCAACAACCAACAGCACGAGCAAACGATTCAGGCGGGGCTTATTGGTATGGATATCTCGGCAGAAGGCCCTCTGAGTAAAAAAAAGAAAGGTGCCTCCTATTTGTTTAACTACCGGTATTCGACGGTCGGTATTTTGGGGAAACTAGGGGTTTCGTTTGGAGGAGAGCAGATTACTTTTCAGGATTTGGCCTTGCACCTGAACTTCCCATTTCGAAAAAAAGATTATTTGTCGGTATTTGTGCTGGCCGGGAATTCGGAGAATCTTTTCACTCCACCCGATTCGGTGGCGGTTTACAAAGACCAGTTCAAGATTGATTTTACTTCCCGGACGGGTATTGGAGGTGCCACTTATTATGGTTTTGTCGGAGATGAGTTTTCCTATAAAATCGGCACTGCCTTTTCTACTCAAGAAAACAGCCGCTCCCAGGTGTCCTCCGCTTTTTTACAATCCGATTTACAAGATCAAGGGCGTTTCAGCTTGCATTTTTCAGGAAAGTTGAGGTCTTCCAATCGCCTTTCCTGGCTTATGGGGGCGCAGTCTACTGCTTATCTTTTGCGCAATTTATCCAGGGTAGGGGATGATCTTTTCGTTTCCATCTACAGCAGTCAATTGACCCAGCAGGTCACTCAGGCTTGGCTGGCATCCGAGTTCAGTCTTCTGGGTGGTCGGCTTCAGGCGACAGCTGGAATTAACCCGATCGGCACTCCCTTGAGGTATTCCTTGGATCCTAGGCTGCAGTTGGCCTGGCGGCCAGCTTCTGCCCACCAAGTTGTTTTTTCTGCCGCGGCCTACAGTCAGTTTGACGCCCAATGGAGGGCCAGCATAAACGGAGATTTGATCCATGCCCGCAACCTCGGACTGAGGTATCGGTTTCAGCCGGAGGTACAATGGGAGTTTAGTGCTGAGGCCTTTCACCAACAAGTGACCAATATTGTAGTGGACGGTTTGACCCGGGATGCCTACAGCCATTTCAATGAAACAGAGACACTGGACCTCTCCAACCCAGTTCGGAATGGAAAAGCCTTCAATACTGGATTAGAACTGATGGTGAACCGCCGCTTTGCGGACGGCTGGTTTGCAAATACCAACCTCACATTGCTACAATCGAGGGTGAGTGGCTCTGATGAAGTCTTGCGGTCTAGCCGATGGGAGGTAGGCCAGGTAGCTAATTTGCTGGCAGGTAAGGAGTGGAAGCGGAAGGAAAAGAAAAGCGGGATCTTCCGCCATTTTGGGGTGAATGGCCGGGCGGTGTTTATGGGTGGTACCCGGGCATTGCCCATTGATAACGCTGCCTCCGTCCAAAGTCAAACCACCGTGTTTATATACACGAATGGATATACGGAAAAAAATAACCCTTATTTTAGAGTAGATGGTCGGTTGTATTGGAAAAAAAGCCTTAGAAGAGTTCGAAATACCACTTTTGCCCTCGAATTTCAGAACTTAACCATGCACCAAAATATTGCTTACCGGTACTACGATCCCGTCACCCAACAAGTAGAAACCAAGTATCAGCTGGGTTTAATTCCCAATTTAAGCTGGAGGATGGAACTGTAATAGTTAGTTAAAAATATATTTAATATGCATTCCGGTGGTATCAGCTACTGCCGGAATGTATCTTTGCAGCAAATTATTTCATATGAAGGTACAATACCTCCTTGCTGCTGTCGTTCTTTCTGCCTTAATGGCCTGCAATTCCTCTAAAATCGTCACTGGTGAAGTTAACTACATCGGTAGTCAAGAGCCAGGTACTATCCAGGTCAGCGCTGCTGGCTACGGTGCCACTAAAAAGGCTGCAATTGAAAATGCGGAGCGAAATGCCTTTTACAACTTGCTGTTCAAGGGCATTCCAGGCTCTCAATACAACCTGCCCATGGTCCCGGATGGTGATAAGGCACAGGCAAAACACAAGCGATACTTCACTGAACTACTGGATGAAGCGGGTTATAAACGCTTCATGATGCACTCGGAACCCAATTCAGCCTTCCGGCCACAGGTTCGTTCCGGCGAAAATGTTCAAAACTACCTCAAAATTGATGTGACCAGTCTCCGTAGAGATCTGGAGAGTCACCAAATTATTCGAAAATTCGGTTATTAATTTTCTATGAACAACACCTTTTCCTTTTGCCTATCAGCACTGTTGCTTTTTTCTGGAAAGCTCTTTGCTCAAGAAAGCGCGCCTACCCCTGCCAAAAACATCCAACCCACCATTATGGTTATTCCTTTTGTAAAGGAAAGCCAGGATATGCGCACCATCCTGGAAAGCGATATCAACCTGCGGGTAGCAGTGTCCAAAGTCAAGGAGGGATTTGATAACCGAGGCTTTAATACCATTGATTTTCGCGCGCGGGTGAAACAGCTCAACAACGATAAAGCAATGGAGCTGGAAAATAGAACTTCCCTCAAACAAGAGATCATTGAGCTCTCTGGTGCCGATATTTATATTGAAACAGAGGCTACCATTAATCGGTCTTCCGGAGGAAATAGTGTGACCGTCATTGTCACCGCCTACGACGCCTTCTCCGGTTTCTCTTTGTCCAATAAAGTAAAAACTTCTCCAAAATTCTATTCCGAAAATTACGAGAAACTCACTGAAAAGGCCTGTGAAGGCTTGGTCGAAGAATTTTTGAATACCTTACAATCCAAGTTCGACGAAATTGTACAAAATGGCCGAATTGCAACCATGAGCATCACCTTCGCCGAGGGTTCAACGGTAGATATGGATGCCGAAGTGGGCGATTCGGGCGAGATACTCTCAGATCAAATCGAACAGTGGTTAGAAAAAAATGCTTATAAAGGCTATTTCCATACCCAAGGGGTGACCTCTACTAAAATGTTGGTAGATGAGTTGCGCGTGCCATTTAAAGATGAAAAAGGAAACAACTACCGTATTTCCAAATTTGCCTCCGAATTTCGGCAGTTTTTAAAAGGGCTAGGACTAGAATCTACCCGCGATATTCAGGGCAACAAATTATTTATTACTATTAATTGAGCAACTTATGATTCGTTCATTCCCATTATTATTGGTTTTTTCGCTGTTTTCAGGTTGGATGCAGGCGCAGACGGCTGCGAAACAAGCATATCAGGTTGCTCGAACCGTCTATAATGCGCCCATTGAACGGGGGCATGGAGAGGAAGCTGAACGGTTCCTGATCGGAATGCTGCCCGCGGCTGGGACTGCAAGCGGAAGTTTTTCCCTCTTCGGACTAATCCCTGCACTGAGTTTGCTGGAGGAAGGCAAAACAGAAGGAATGAAAACGCTACAAACGGCTAAAGTGAATTTGAATGTACAAGTCAAAAACCTGGTATCTACCGAAATTCTAGGCAGTTTTGATCTGGTAGTCACCGGAAGCGGGAAGACTCGCTCCGAGGCGATTCAAAGGGCTGTCCAACAGCTTCGAAATAAAAAAAGTATGGCGGTGAAAGAGTTATTAAAGATGGATCAGCTGATTGACCAATATTACGAAGATAATTGTGCTAGGATAAAGGCTGTTGCCAGCGATCAAGTAGAAAAACGAAACTACGCGGCTGCGGTCGCGCACCTGCATGCGGTGCCCGTAGAAACGGGTTGCTATACCAGCACGGCAGCTCTCCGGCAACAGGCCTTCGAGCTGGAACAGGCGCGGCTGTGTGGCAACATTGTCCAACAAGCGGAAGCGGCTGCAGCAGCAAACCGATTTGTGGAGGCACTCCAACTACTCAGCAAGGTCGATGCCGCTGCTCCCTGTGCCCCTCAAGTGAAAGCAACCATTCAGGGAATGGAAGCTCGTCTGGATGCGGAACGCAAAGAACAATGGAATTGGCTATTTCAAATGTGGGCCACCGGAGCAGAAGTAGAAAAAGCCCGTTGGAATGCCTTGACAGCAATCAGCCTGAATTGGCTAAAATCGAATAACGCACTGGACCTTATCGGTCGCTAAAACAGTTTGTTCATGTCTTATACTCCTAATATTATAAAGTCAGGTGTCGGTTTGCTGTTCGTCTTGTTCACCAGCACACTCTCCGCCCAAATCAACAAAAACAGTATTTGGGTTGCCCCATTTACCCACGATACCCTCGGCAAAAAATACGACCAATATATGGTGGATTGTAGAGGAGCGGCCCTGCGCGCCCTATTGGCCTCCGGTCGATTCTCCGTTGTTGACCGGGATGCCATCAAAGAATTGGAATCCGAACGCCAACTCCAAAAATCGGAATCATTTATCGACGGGAAAGTAGTGGAACAAGGAAGAGCGGTCGGCGCTGAATACATCTTAACCGGAAAAATGAACGGTAAAACTGGATTGCTGTCCCTGGAGATCACCAGCGTGGAAACCGCAGTTAAAGTGGAGGGAGGAGAATGTAACCTCAAAGAAGGGTTTATTTCAGGGGGAACAGGACTGCCCTCTGGGTATACCACCAGTAAGGTCCGCAAAACCATGTCCGAAATCTTGGGTCGATGGCTGGCTAAAGATCGCTACACCATCGTCCGAGCCCTCGAGGAAGATGAAAAAAGCGTTGATAAAGTCTTGATGGCCGCAGGAAGTACCAGAGGAATTCGAAAGGATATGGTGCTGGAAGTTTTTTACACCACTTCCGAAGTAGTGGATAGCCTGGAAATTGAACGCGATATCCAGGTGGCAGAAATGAAGGTGGAAAAAGTAGAAAATGGTAATTTCTCCATTCTGAAAGAAAAGAAAGGCAAGAAGGAACTCCGACTGGCCTTCAACGAAAAAAGAAAGTTGTATGCCCGGATAAAAACGAAATAGGGCTCTTTTAAAAGAATAAAACCTCCTAAAACCAGCATTAGCCACTCATTGTACACCTTGTCATGACAAAGCGAATTTACCTTACGCTTCCTATTCTTTTGTTGGTGCTCTCCACCTACGCTCAAACCAACGGGCGACCTCCCGGATTTATCACGTACGGTACCGATGTCCTGGGTCGAAAAAACCAGCCAAGCATTGCCATACTTCCCCCAGTGGGTGTTGAATCAGTCCCCACCAGTGTGGTTCAGTCCGCTGGTGAAGCTTTTCAGAAAGGCTTGGGTTTCGGTACTTCCATGCCATTTGCCACCATAAAAAAAGAAAAGTTTGACGAGGTACGACTGATTTTACCCTACATGGAAAAATCGGAAATCGCTAAGTCCTACCGAAATGAATCCATTCCCTGTGAATACCTTGGCCGCCTGGAAGTCAACCGCTTAAAATCGATTGTGGAAAAAGACACCATCCGCCAGGATCCTAAAAATCCTAAATCCACCATCGTACGGGTTAAAAATGTGTACCACTTTTTTGCTAATGTCAGTATCACCATCACCGAGGTGGCAACTTCCAAGATGGTCATCAATGAAAACCTACACTTGGTTTCCAACTCCAGGGAATCTACTGCTAACTCCCCTGCTGCCGATTCGATCGCTGGCTTGAATAAAATTTACGACCAACTTCGCAACCATGCCAGCCAGTCGTACCTCCAACTCCTCGGTGGGGTAGGGACCATCGATTCGTTGGTGGAAGAGAAAAAAGAAAAGGCTAAGTACGTCCGGGTAGATTTAAGTAAAATTCTCAATTTGCCCCAACTGGGGACTACTTTTGATGTCTATGAATTGGGGGAAAAGTTCATTCAAGAGGGCATTGAATACCAACACGTGCAAAAAATCGGCTATATCCTGCGGGAAGATGGCTACCGCTATGATACCCGTCTTTTTAAGGTAATGGATGGTGGCAAACGCATTGCTGAACTTCTTAAAGCAGGAATAAAACCGGTCTGTGTGATGGGCCAGTTTCCATTATCTGCTAAATCACCAGAAGCGCAGGCGCTTTTACCGTCTTTACTGGTGGACACCTTTCAATACAAGGTGAAGGGATCTCCTGAACTGGCTAGAATGTTGCAAGAAAAATTAATCAGTGCTTTATCCACCAAACCACAAATGCTGAATTTGGTGAATCGCAAAGTGTACGATGACATCGAAACGGAGCGAGCTATCCACTCGAAATCCAAGTATGAAGGGTCGCAAGCAGGAATCACCATTGGTGCTGATTATGTGCTCTCTGCAGAAATTCAAGATTACAGCTATAAAAAAGAACCTATCAAAAAAACCATTGAGAAAACCGTGGAGCCGCCTAAAAGCACTACCCCGGCTCCTGCAACCAAACCCGCGGCGACGCCTCCACCGGCCTCCACCGACTCAAAGACCCGGGGTGAATCAGCCGCCAAGCCCGCTACGACTACGCCAGCTCCAGCAGCACCGAAACCACAGGTGATCAAGGAAACGATTATTACAGGTACCAAAGTAAATGCTGGAATCCGGGTGGATGCCAAATTAATCAGCGTAAAAACGGGTGAAATTATCTGGTCCAAACTCCTGGAGGGCGGTGCAGAGAAAGATTTTCCGCTGGATGCGAAAGTCAGCGATAAGCATTTACAACTAGAAATGTTGAATACGCTCTTGGCCAGCAATTTTGCCAGCGGCCAGGTGTTTGCCTTCCTGCAAGGGATTGCCCGACCACTTCCAATTTTGAAAGTGGTCGAGCTCAATAAAAAAGGGGTGGATAAAATTATGATTGGGGGCGGCTCCCTAGCTGGTATCACACCCTATATGGCACTTCAAGTGATTGAAGAAACCATTGAAGTGGTGGATAACCAATCCCTGAAACGGGAAACGGTGGTGGCTGAACTGCGTTCTGACGAGATTTTCCCAGAAACATCCATTTGGAATGTGAAAAAGGGAGAAGCAGAACTACAATCCAAAATGGACGCCAAAGCGAAGCTTTACTGCAAAATTCGAGGCTTATAATTCGGTCTCGAATCGGAAAAAGGCTGCCCCTCGGGTCATTCCTGGCAGTCGCATCATGCCATCGTACAGCGTGGTTTTGCCTGGTGTGCTTTCCCATTTAGCAGGAGTTGCCAAGATGCTCTTTATAATGGAGGGGAGGTTTTCCCGCTCCGTTTTTTCAAAGGTTGCCGCAGTTTGGGTACATGGAATGCCCTTTCTGCGGCAATTTCGTTGTTCCATAGCATAGAAAAAGGCCGAACGCTCTTTGATCCGCTGTTCAAGTGCCTTTGCAACCGCCTGATAACGAGCTTCTTTGGCCGGTTTTAAACTGGATTCTACCTCCAGTGTCATTCCTACTTTAGCAATATGTAGTTTATTCTGAAAATGGGCCTTGGTCACAGGAGCCGGGGCTTTGCCCTTGATGCGAACTACTGCGCCTGCCCTTTTGTCAATCCCTTGAAAGGAGTACCCATTGGGGAGTTCAGAATTTTGCTCTTTGTGAATGGTGGCGACCGCTTTAGTAGATTCTTCTTTCAGCCGGTAGATAAAGTCTCGGTTGTACAACCTCGCCTGCTCAAAGGGATGCAGTTCTTGCACGTTTTCAAGATCCACTGGACCCGTCCGGGGAATCGCCAAGTAATTCGCGACCACGGGGTGGTAAATCTGGTCTATTTGTTTGTTGGACTCAAAAAAACGCTCTGATACCACCAGTCTCGGCTGTACCAAGGTATTTCCCATGATGTCCAGTTGGTCGAGGGCATCGTCCAATTCACAGTTGAAAACCTGCTTTTGAGCGTCAAAACTGCTTTTTTGGGCATTAAACAAGGCGTAAGAGCTCATCCGGGTATTGGTCCGAAAATAGATGCTGTACACAGGAGCAGATACCCCCGCCAGTTCTGCCAACAAGGTGGTGTTGTAGTTGGGGTAAAAGTTGTTTCCGCCGGAGCAACTGGCTTCCCAATAAGGCTTCATTTCCGAAGGATCGTTTACCCAGACCAGGCTAAGTTCATACACCGTTCCACCCTTCATATCCTTTCCGGGAATTACGTAGTACACACCGCCCATAAAGTTGGTTTCGGCATAGGTATAATGAACATCTCCCGCGACACCGGTCCAACGTGCCATCAATTGGGCACTTCCCGGGGTAGTTCGTTCGGGTAAAGCACGGTTGAATTCCATATATCCCCAAAATTCTCCGTTTAATTCAGCCCGGAACATGCTGTAGGAACCATCTGCTGGGTAACTGAACAGTAAGGAGAGCGGTTTGCCGGCCGATTCTCCACGGGTTTTACCCAGATACAGATCCAGCTCTTGGGTGTACTCTTGTTTATACCGGCGGTTGTCCTTTTCTTGAGGAAACATTTTTTCATTGCGGTACACCAGGAATTTATTCCATTCCCCTCCCGAAATGGCCACTGCGGTTTGGTATTTTATCCAATTTTTGCGAAGGTCGCCCGTTAGTTTGGTTTTGTACTTGGCGGGTAATTTCTCCAGGGCTCCATTAAATGCGCGAAAAAGGGCTACAAGCTTAGCGCCGTCCTGGTGGAGGGTAGCCAAGCTGTCCATTAATTTGGCTCGTTTAACATAGTTGTTCACGCTGGGGCTGGGGGAACTACCATAAACGCTGAGGGTATCCTTGGCATCTTGGGCGATCCGTTCTAGGGCCCCTTTGATTTCGGAGGGCTCAATGATATTTTGGGCAATTAAAGGCCTTGCCGTAATTGTGCTTAAAAAAACAAACAGAAGGGAGAAGAAAAAAGTACTTTTGCGCATTCGTTAAAATTATTTTACATGCAAAGGAACTACTATTCATTGGCTTTTTTTCTTTTTTGTAGTGCAACGTCTGTTTTGGGACAAACTCGCTGGATTTTTCCACTGACAGCCGGTGTGGAGGTAGTGGGTAGTGAGCAATCCATTTATTTTAAATTCCCAGATAAAGGAGCGGTGGCATTTGATGCAGCTGCCAAGGAGTATTCCTTGCCCGCTGAGGTAAAGCGCGGACTTGGGAATCTTTATTTTTCTTATGAAAAAGAGGGGTATGCAGGGATTTGGGAGGCTGGAAAGGGCTTGATTATTCCGGCTGCCTATCAGCGAATTGAGTTGGTTGGGACCCAGTTTTTTGACTGCAGTAACTACGGCGCCCGAACACTGGTCAATGCTGCACATGAGGTGCTGGTGGATTATACCTTTGATGGAATGGTAGCTTACGCCTCCGGCGATACCTTATTAGTTAAATACAACGGGAGCAATCCCGCCAAAGTGGTGGGCTTCCTTAAAAATGGAAGTAAAATCGATGAGAAGAAAGCGACGGCGGCTTTTCCCACCAATTTTAGAGCAGCCGAGCGCAGTCGGATAGAAAAAGAACAGGCCGCGAATGTTTTCTCCATTGCGACAGAAAACAGAAAATACGGCATTAAAAATAAGGAGGGGGTGTTGGTAGTTCCGGTGGAATACGACGAGCTGAAGCCCGGACTTCGTGGATGTTATGCTGCCCGGAAAGGGAAGGAATGGGGTTACTTCCAACTTTAATTTTCTGGACAAGTCCTTTTTGCTGATTTGCTCGTTTTTGCTTTTTATGAAAAATACCTGCTCCCTTTTTGCCTTTTTCTTGCTGCTTCCTTTTACCAATGCCCAACAGGTGATCCCACTTTATGAAGGCAGTGCCCCCGGTTCAGAAAATTGGAACCAACCAGAGGGAATGGATAAGGACAATCGTTTCCAAACAGACTTGGTGTACAATGTAGCTCAGCCTAGTTTGACGGCTTATTTACCCGATCCAAAAGTCGCTTCTGGAGCGGCAGTGGTGATTGCACCTGGAGGAGGATTTCATTTTTTAGATATGAAATACGAAGGGGAGCTGGTGGCAAAATGGCTTCAGAGCAAAGGAATTGCTGCGTTTATTTTGAAATACCGCTTAGTGCAACTGAGCGGACCCAAGCCCATTGAAGCAGTGGCAAACAAATCGCTGCCGGACTTGGAAGCTGATATGAAAACTGTGGCGCCACTGGCGGCTATGGACGGCTTACGAGCCGTAGAATTGTTGCGGCTGAATGCAGGCGGCTTTAATATTAACCCGGACCAGATTGGCTTTATAGGGTTTTCGGCTGGCGGCAATGTTGCGATGTCCGTTGCCTATACTGCGACAGATTCTAACCGTCCTAACTGGGTAGCTCCGATATATGCGTATACCGGTGCGGTCGTAGGCAGTACCGTTCCCACAAGTCGGATGCCTCTTTTTATTGCTGTTGCAGGCGATGATGAACTGGGTTTGCTTTCGCATAGCCTGGAAATTCATCAAAAGTGGGTAGCGGCCAAGCAACCAGCAGAGCTGCACGTCTATGAGAAAGGCGGGCATGGCTTTGGACTTCGCACTAAAGGACTTCCCAGTGATCAATGGATCGATCGCTTTGGTGAATGGATGGCTGCTCAAGGTTGGTGGGATCCTAAGAAAGTGGCCGCAGCGTATCCCGACCGCCAAAAAGTAGACTGGGCCTATCTCAGCCGGTATGCAGAGGCTAACCGGGCACTGGGCGCGCCGGCAGCAGGAATACAGCGGGTAGTGTTTTTGGGCAATTCGATTATTGAAGGCTGGGTGGCCATTCAGCCGGAGTATTTTTCCAAACATAACTTTGTTGGAAGGGGAATCGGGGGACAAACCTCTCCTCAAACCTTGGTCCGTTTCCGTCAAGACGTGCTAAGCTTACGGCCAGCAGCGGTCTTACTCAACATCGGTACCAATGATATAGCTGAAAATACTGGACCCTACAATCCGGAATTCACCATGGGGAATATTATCTCTATCTGTGAATTGGCAAAAGCTAATCAGGTCAAAGTGGTATTGTGCTCTGTCCTTCCCGCCAGCTCGTTCTACTGGCGCAAAGAAGTGCAGGGGGCGCCCGAAAAGATTCTTGCTTTAAATGAACGCATAAAGGCCTATGCCAAGGAACAAAACCTGGTGTACTGCGATTTTCACAGCGCATTAAAAAATAAGGCTAATGGCATGGATCCATCCATGGCGGAAGACGGAGTACATCCATCTATCGAAGCCTACAATATTATGGCCCCGCTCGCCAACGAGGCAATTATTAAAGCGTTGAAGCAGTAAGTAACTCAAAACTGCCTTCTGCCATCGGCTTGCCGTTGACGATTAGAGCAAAGCGATGCAATCCGGGATAATGCTTTCGAATGGTAAAATCGGTAAATGGCCGGTGCCGCTGTATGGGTTCCGTCTGACGAGCGGCCAGGCTTCCTTCTTTGATTTTAAATACCTTTTTAGAGTACTGGCCGGTAGCAGTCCGGTACTCCATTTGGAGGTCTATTCGAATGGCCATCGGCTGATCCGATTCGTTGCGGACCACGAAGGAAAAGGGAAAAACCCCTCCAATTTCTATTTTTTCTGGGTAACTTAATTGTTCAATCCGTAGTCCGATGGTTTCGGAGGGGTATCCAAATAATCTTAGGGCCTCGGCGTCGCCTTTTTTGAGTAAACCCCTACAGGCATGTTTTAATAATTGATCGGTTTGGCGGCTTTCTCCCATCCAATTCCTGCAAATATGGAGAACCAGTTGCGGATGGTCTTTGGAGATATCATTGAGGTTGTTGGCAACGGAGCGCCGTACCGTTTCGCTCGGATCGTTCCGAAGCTGTTCAAGGATAGGCAGGATGGGGCCGGGATCTTGTTTTAAGCTCGGAATACCCATCCCCCAAGGCAAGCGCGGTCGGAAGCCCTCCGAACTCAGGCGGCGAACCATGGGACTTGGGTGCTTGGACCAGTCCAGCATTTGGGTATATACAAGTTTGGGATACCGTAGTAGAAATGGGCGGATAGCAAATTCGGCAGAGCTCCAGCGGGTGATGGTTTCGAGGGCAGGGAGCGAGGCCTCTGGGTCCTCCACGCCCCAGGTTTCCACAAAATCGGGTAAAAAGAGGTATTGAAAGGACATCTGCTCACCGGACTCCTTCAATAGCTGTTCGGTGACTTCCTGGACCACCTTTAAGGCTTGTCGATAGTTGGATGGCAATATGGCTCCCAGGCAACGGCTGATGTGCCGTATCCGTTGTTTTAGTTCCAGTTGCTCCCACTCAGAATCAAAGACCAGAGAAAAAAAACGTTCATCCTGAAAATCAGGATGAACGCTAGAGAAGGCACTTGCTACTTGTTGGAGCAAGGGCCGGTTGAAGGTATTTTTAAACGGTTCCATCAGGAAAAGGAGGCGATGGTTTTTTCGATGATCGCCAATGCTTCCTTGACTTGATCTTCTGTAATCACCAAGGGGGGAGCCAGGCGAATTTTATTCCCGTGGGTGGGTTTGGCGAGCAGCCCATTTTCTTTAAATTCCATGCAAATATCCCAGGCCAGGCTGGCTTCCTCTGTGGTGTCGATGACGATTGCATTGAGTAAGCCTTTTCCACGGACAGTGGTGATGAGTGGGTACTTGGAAGCGATGGCGCGCAGACCTTCCCGAAAGAGTTCCCCCATTTTTTGGGCGTTTTGAGCGAGCTGCTCGTCTTTTACCACTTCTAATGCTTCCATTGCAACGGCGCAGGCTAGCGGATTACCCCCGAAGGTAGAGCCATGCTCTCCCGGTTGGATGGTCAGCATGATTGGATCATTGGCAAGCACCGCTGAAACGGGAAGGGTTCCACCGGAGAGCGCTTTTCCTAGGATCAAGATATCGGGCTTTACTTCCGGTTGGTTTTGGCAGCCATTTTGACAGGTGCAATTGCCGCAAGTGGCGAGCAACTTGCCCGTCCGGGCAATACCAGTTTGAATTTCATCTGCTACAAACAAGACCTGGTGTTTTCTACAGAGGGCAGCCGCTTCCCGGAGGTAATGGTCGTCGGGTACTACCACCCCAGCTTCACCCTGGATAGGCTCCACAATAAATCCGGCTAGGTTAGGGATTTGTTCGAGGGCGGTTTGCAGTGCTTGCAGATCATTGTAGGGGATCCGTTCCATGCCCGGCACGAAAGGCCCAAAGCCGGTCCGGCTGGACGGATCGTTGGAGGCGGAGATTGCAGAGATGGTCCGACCATGAAAGTTGCCAGAAGCAAACAACAAAACGGCTTGGTCTGGGGCGATTCCTTTTACTTGATACGCCCATTTCCGGCAGAGTTTGATCGCCGTTTCGACCGCTTCCACGCCGGAGTTCATCATTAATACCTTATCGAAGCCAAAGGTTTTGGCCAGGTATTCTTCACAGGTGCCCAACAAGTTGTTGTGAAAAGCCCTGGAAGTAAGGGTTAGTTTTGCTGCCTGTTCCTGAAGGGCCCTAATGATCCTGGGATGGCAATGCCCTTGGTTGACAGCGGAGTAAGCGGATAAAAAGTCAAAATACTTTTTCCCATCTACGTCCCAAACGTAAACACCTTCGCCTCGTTCCAGTACAACGGGCAGGGGGTGGTAGTTATGGGCGCCGTAGCGGTCTTCCCGGGCGATGTATTGCTCGGTCAATGCAGAAACAGGGTGGTTGGACATCTCTAATTATTTTAGGGTGCAAAGATACATTTTTTGTTTGTTGTAAAATAAAATAAAATTTGACTTGATATTATATTTTTTTAAGTCAAAATTATTTTAATTTATGCAATTTAAGTTAAATTTAATTTTTTTGATGGCTTGTTTTCTTCTAAATGTAGGTAGGGGTATTCCTGTGGAAACCTGTAATTTTGTCTTTCAATAAAAAAAATGGAATGAGTCAGGAAGCGATACAATTGGATGAATTTGATTCGAAGATACTTCGGCAGTTGGAGTTAGATGGCCGGATGGCTTTTTCTGCGATTGCCCAAGAGTTGGGTATATCGAATACCATGGTTCATCAGCGGGTAGGAAAGATGTTGGAGCAGGGGGTTATTGAGCGTTTCAAGCCAGAGATCAACGAGAAAAAGGTGGGTTATGACTGGGCGGCATTTACAGGCTTGACGTTAGAGAAGGACCACGATTCGGAACGGATTATTGAGGCCTTAAAATTGATTCCGGAGGTGACGGAATGTTATTTTATTACGGGGGCCTACACCTTGTATATTCGGATTGTGGCGCGAGATCATGAGCACATGCGCCGGATTTTGTACGATAAGATTGACAATATTCCTGGAATTGCGAAGACGGAGTCCATTATTGAATTGGGCTGTGCATTTAAGCGGAATATTGTGCTGTGAGCGGCTCTTTTTGAACAGGCCTTTACTATTTACAACAGCGGCTGGATGGGTTGTATAGAAAAGGCCCTGTCGGGTGGAATCTGACAGGGCCTTTAGCTTATTTTTGTTTCGGGTGCTAGTTATAAATAGGCAAGAAACCGTACTCTTTGCCGTACCGGAGCATTTGTTGTTTGAAGTTCCTTTCTTTTTCCACCTTTACGTCTATGATTTTACCTTCTTTATCCTTGATAGCGACAAGCCGTGGCTGTACAAACCCGGAGTACGGTTTGGTGGGAAGCGATTTATAGCGGGCTTTTACTTGTTCGACGGTCGCGGCAGGCACTTTTACTCCGTAGGTTTCGACGAGTGCTTTACCGGCTTCAAAGTCGCCTTCCGATTTAATTCGTTGAATTTCGCGGAGTAATTCGCCAAAGAGTTGCCGTAATTTGGAATAGTCTTGGATATCATAATACACTTTGCCTTCGCGCTGCACTTGTAGGATGACGCCCTCTTTTGCGCCTTTTTCGAGTGCCCAAGCAGCCACCAGTTGGCGGTTGCGCATGTGGTCTTCTTCGAGGTCATCACCGGGTTGGATACGGCGGTATTGTTGGAGCAGGGCATTGCGAATGTATTGGTCGTAGGCCGCCTTATAAGCTTCTGCATCGGGCAATAGGCCCCAGGTGATGAGTTGTGGGTCGGGCATAAAGTAGAGCGAGACCAGGTCAGCACGAGCTTCTTCCAGGGTACTGGAGTATTGTTTGAGGGTCACATTTGGTTCTGGAACGCCGGGATTGCGTTTGCCAGAGGCGTGTCCGATTACCTCGTGCAGGGCGGTGTGCATTTTACCGCAGAGTTCACCGTATTTTTGGCTGCGTTCAATTTCGGCTTCATCGTGGGCGAATTCAGCGGTGGCGGTAGCGCCACCTGCTTTGTTATAGGCATTCTCGATGTTGTTAAGGCTGACCGATTTGGAGCCGTACAGTTCTTTGATCCAATTGGAGTTTGGCAGATTCACTCCGATGGGGGTGGCGGGGGCGCAGGCGCCTGCTTCCATGGCTACATTAATTACTCGGTAGGTGATTCCGCTGATTTTTTCTTTTTTATGTTCGGGAGCGATGCTGCTATTATCCTCAAAGTACTGTGCATTTTTGCTAATGATGGCCATTTTTTCGGTTGCTTCCGGGTCATTGTACTGCACCATGGCTTCAAAATCAGCCTTGTAACCGTTGGGATCGTGGTAGGTCTCGATAAAACCATTAATAAAATCGACCGTACGCGCGGTATCTTGAACCCAGGCACTGGTAAATGCATCCAACTGGCGTAAGTCGCGAGTAGTTAGGTAGCGGATACGCAGATCTAGGGCGTTTTTCTGTTGTTGATGCTCGG
>JBKDAM010000015.1:0-7090 GCA_046316495.1 Chitinophagales bacterium | reverse complement strand
AACTGACGACTCAAGTGTGGTTGTAGCAGGCCAATAGTATTTAATAAATTTGGTACTGGATACATCAGGGTTAATTAAGTACCATAACTGAATTCGAGTGATTCCGTTTACCAGCTCTTGGTATTTTTGCAATGGTTGATTACCATAGACGACACTTGAAACAGTGGCACCACTTGTTTCAGAACCAACTGCTACAATTAACAACCGATTACTCCCAGAAGCAATAACATACGAAAAGGAGTCTACACCAACTGAGGATCCATTTGGCCCTAAAGAAACGGGAGTGGTAGTATTATTCACTTTTACCACCGAACTCTTCACCAGAATATCCGAGCTATCCAATGTAAGATCCCCGGAGGCAAAGGGATCAATTCGGTCCAAAACACCCCCAGAACTTAGGTAAAGCTTCCGCTGTACCACCGACTGACTGAAAAGAGCGGTTTGAAAAGCAACTAGAGATAATACTAGGGAAATTAGGGTAATTATTGGATTAGTAACTTTATAGTTCATAACAAAAGTGTCTTAAAGCCAGTAGTTTCGGATAATGCTGGAGGGATTATTTATCGTTTTGAATGCTTGAGGGAGCTACTGGAAACTCATCCGTATGGCTCACAATGATCGAAGTCTGGGAAGTGCATCCTTTTGCATCGGTCACTAAAACTTGATAGGTAATATCGGGTGCAACGCCTGTAAGGTCTTCAGAACTGCTGGTATTAGCACCTCCGTTCCAGGTCCAATAATAGGTGTATGGGGTTGTTCCTCCTGTCGCAGTTAAATCAATCATTCCATCAAAGTCATCCGGACAAGTAGCCGGCGTCACCACCGTATTTAGCAATAAAGGCAAAGGCTGAGTAATTTGAGCGCTTTGAACAGCTGTACATCCGTTTGCATCCGTAATTGTTACGGCGTAATTGGCTGGAGGTAGGCTTCCCAGATCTTGAGTGGTTAACCCATTCGTCCAGGAGTAGCTGTACCCGGGGGTTCCTCCAGATACAGATAAGTCAATAGTACCATCAGCTGCCAGAAAACAATTTACATTCGTTGCGACGACTGACCCAGAAAGTGCGGCTGCGGGTTCTGTCACCACCGCTGAGGTAGTTGTGGTACACTGATTTGCATCGGTTACGGTAACGGAATAAGTCCCGGCTGCTAAGCCAGACCGATCTTCGGTGGTTCTTCCGTCGCTCCAGGTATAAGTATAGGGTGTAGTTCCACCAGTTGGGGTAATTCCAATCTGGCCACTCGCCAACCCATGGCACAATACGGGTGCTGGTGTCGCTGTAACCGCTAATAAGGTAGGTTCAGTGATAGTAGAACTTAATGATTTAGTGCAGTTATTAGCATCCGTGACCGTTACTGTGTAGGTGCCTGCACCTACTCCGAAAAGATCTTGAGAGGTAGCGTTCGTTGACCAGTTGTAGGTGTAAGGTTGGGTTCCGCCAACTGGATTCAAGTTGATATTCCCAGTGGTGGCGCCGAAACAGGCAACTTGATCAAGAGTTGCGCTTAATTGAAGGTTTTGAGGTTGAGGTACCAACCCACTTACCGTTTTGGTACATCCTAAGGCATCCGTAATGGTAACAATATAGGTGCCAGCACTCAAATTTGTGTAGTTTAATCCCGTTTCTCCTCCACCCCAATTATACTGTAGGGGCGCATTGCCGCCGGACGCGGTCAAGGTTAATTGTCCATTGGATTCTCCAAAACAAGTTACCGGGATTGTCGAAAGGGTTCCTAAGATGGGGATAGCTGCCCCAACTTCCACAGAGGTATTTGCTTTGCACCCCTTGGAATCGGTTACGGTTACGCTGTATATTCCTGAACCGATTCCGGTGATTGAACTAGTGGTGGAACC
The DNA here is from genome assembly GCA_046316495.1 of Chitinophagales bacterium. GTDB lineage: Bacteria > Bacteroidota > Bacteroidia > Chitinophagales > Saprospiraceae > M3007. The sequence continues at coordinate 5,235 of JBKDAM010000015.1, read as the reverse complement.
AGTACTCCAGCTGTACGTGTAAGTGGGAGTACCATTGCTTGCAGATACTGAGGCAGACCCATTAAACAAACCTTGGCAAGGTCTTGTAGAGGCAGTTGAAACAACAGGTAGGGCAAGTTGACTCAGGACCACCGCTACACGAGGACTTACACAACCATTTGACAACTTATACGTCTCTGCATAGTAGGTACCAGGAGAAGAGGGTTGAAAGGTCGAGCCGGTTCCTAAAAGGCTACCACCAGTTGAAGCGCTGTACCAACGAGTGAGAAACCCCGAACCGGGATTCGTCACAGAAATAGATGGAATGGATGACCCGGCGCAGTATTCAGCACTTGTAGCTCCGGATGGAGCGGCAGGTGCGGAAATATCCTGTGTCACAGTAATAGAGAAAGTAGAAATGCTTGAGCAGATTTCAACCGGTAAAACATCAACTGTGTAAGTACCAGGAGTAGTGACCGTGATACTGGTTTGATTTAAACCTGTCTGAGAGGTTCCATTGGGGAAGGTCCATTTATAATAATAATCCTGTAAAGCCGGAGAAACAACAGCGGTTATCGTGGTAGATGGATTCGCGCAAGTCAACACAGGGGAAGTAACCGAAGCAGTTGTGTTAACAATAGGAGGACCACCGAAATCCGCCGGAGCAGTAAAATCTTGCAATTGTGCCGTAAACGCATTGGATGCCCGTGTTTTGACCATGTACTTAAAAAACGCTCGGGTACAAGGGTCTGCACTTGGGTTAATAGCTAACGGATCAATCCCTAATTGCGTCAGATTAAGGGCAATTTCCGCGAATTGTTGGGTAGAGTAATTGGTAGAATTAACCCCATTAAAGGTGGCCCCCCAAGGTGGAGCGGTGGTGGTATAATTATCAAGGATACCTGCAGCATCAAACTGACCACCACCACGTGGACGAATTTGTGCATATCCATATAGGGAGTTTTGAGAAGCCCCGTCAAAATTAGGTCCAAAATCAACCGAACGATTTGCAGGAGGATTGGTTCTGTATGTATTATAAAGAGCCCTGCTCATCCAAATTCGCACGTCAAACGTCTGCACCCCAGCAGAGCCTAGCTCAACTGCAAAAATCAAATCACCAGCTTTAATGAATTTGCCCGTACTGTTGAATAAGAAAGCCGTGTGTCCTTCTTCTTGTGCACCCCCATCTGTAAAATAAGGAGATGGAGTCTTCGAGTAGGTAACAGGAGATTGGAAAAATTCAAAGTCCACATACCGTGCTCCAGAAGTAGTATTTAGGGAAACACCAGTGAATAGGTATAGTGAATCATAAATACCAGGTCCCTTCCGCCTCAGGTGCCCGTAAATATCAAGAATGTCGTTTTTTCCTCCAACATTTCCGACTCCGGGTCTCCACAGGCTGGGAGCTGCCCCATTCTTACTTGCTATTACGTACACAGTAGAATCTGGGAAGTTACCCGCACTGTTCGTGCCTCCAAAGTTATCGCGAAGAAACAACCCATCGATTTGTCTTTTTTCGTTCACACGAGCATAAAACTTGTAACGCATTCGCCTAGAGAACGGCTGGTTGATGTTGGCTGCGTTGTTGTAAAATTGGAACAACGAATAGGCTCCAGTTGTATCTATCACCCCAACCCCGGTTCCAGGATGGGCAGCAACGCTAAACCAGTCGTCCGTTCCAGGTGCTGTACCGTTGTAATCCTGAAGTCGATTCGCGTGAACATCCAAATCAATCCCAAAATCTGCTTTGATGCCTCCGAATGGGATAGCCGATTGCGCAACTAGTAATTCCGATTGGGTAATGGCGAACGTAAAAAAAGCAAATAAAGTAAATGATAATGGAGTTAACCCAATCAATGCAGCGTTTGTACGAAAATGCCTGAAGTTTGACGTCATAGAGTGGCAGATATTAAATCTCCGGTCATTGTTTTTCATCAATAACCGGTTAAATGAAAATGTTAAATTAAGTTATCAATTAGCGGCCCTTTCGGGTATGGAGCAGCGTGCAAAAATTTCTTTTGACAGCTCTGATGACCGGAAATACTGTCATTGCAAAATTACCTTGTTGTGAAGGCCCAATGGGCAAGTCGCCTTAGGAAGATTGTACGATTTTCACTCATAAATAGACTTTCAACCGAAAATTGTACAGAATTAAGCTTAAATCTTGATAAGCGCGTTAAGTCCTACTCATGGTTTATTCATATAACTGATAGGTGTCTTTCCAAACCTAGTTTTATACAATTTTGTAAAATAAGTGACGTCCCTCCAACCAACTTTTTCCGCAACCTCTTTAATCGAATCAAAATCGTTCGACTCCAGCATTCTTTTCGCTTTTTGAAGCCTTGCCTCTTTAATATAAACATTTGGCGTCATACCCGTATAGGCCTGAACTGTCTGAAAAAACTGGGTCCTTCCCATCAACATTTTCTGTGCTAAAAAATCAACTGAAAATGACTGCTCAGATAAATGCTCGGATACAATCTGATCCAACAACTGCACCCATCGCTCCTCCTCCTCCGTCAGCGTATTCAAAGCTGTGAATTGCACCAAACTTGACACCTCCTCGGGATGCCTTGAAAGCAACAGCCGCCGAACCGTCCACTCTAAAAGTTCGGGCGAAGCGGGCTTGATTAAATACTCCGAAGCTCCCAATTCAAGCGCTTTCTGCTCCTCCCCTGGTTTGCTCTTACTGCTGTAAACAACTACCGGAATTTCCGAATAAACGGGTCTACTCTTTAATTCTTCCAGTAGCCTGAAACCGTCCATCCCTGGCAGCTCAACATCAGTGATAATTAGTTCAGGAAGGGAATTCAACTCCAGTATAGTCAGCGCCTCCAAACCATCATTTACGAGCTCTACCTTGGCCAACTGACGGAACATTTTCTGGAAGAGTACCTTAAAGTCTGGATTGGTCTCTATAATTAATAAGGTAGGCTTTTTCTCTTCCCCAAAGGTACCACTTAAAGGATGCGTACTAGACAATGTCTCCTGTCCACCAGGTTGAACAAAGCTTTTATTTTCTTGATTATTAATAGGAAACTGAAGCACAATACGGTTTCCTTGCCCTGCCTCTCCTTCGACCGTAATGGTTCCGCCCAATAACGCAGTCATCTCTTTGATCAATGACATACCAGTTAGCAGGCTTGCTCCAGTTTCAGATACCATTTCAGAGCGGTAAGAGCGTTCAAAAAGGTGGGAAAACTCTTCAGATGGAATGCCAGGTCCTAGATCAGAAACCATCAACCGAATAGAGGATTCTTCTTGCAATTGATGGATGGAAAGCTTAATCAGCCCTAAATCTGGTGTGCACTTCAGTGCATTAGATAATAGTTGACTCACAATAAAATCCAAAATACTTGGATCTGTCTCTAAATACAAACCGTTTTCTAAAGGAGGCTGACATTCCATCACTACCTGGCGGCTACCTGCGATCCTCCTTGTCTCAAGCACCAAGTCCTCACAAAACTCTACCAAATTTACCGGCATTCGTTTGACTTGAATCTCCTCTTTCTCGCTGGCACTGACCGTGGCTACCTCATTTACCAAACGCATTAAACGTTGGCTATTCCTCTGAGCGATTCCCAATAACTCGCCAAACTTGGTATTTTCTCCCATCTCCTTCTGAAGGTTTCGAACCGCCCCCATAATCAAAGCAATTGGGGCCCTGAACTCGTGAGAAATAGTATTGAAAAAGCGCACCTTTTCTTCCGCCAGCCTCGTCAGATGATCCGATTGCTCTGCAATAAGCTGCCGAGCCTGTTCCACTTTTTGGGTCCTTCGATCCACCAAAAACTCCAACTCAACTTGTTTATCTTTTAAATATTTCCATCGAATCCGAATAAAAATGAATACCAACAAACCAATTATAGAAAACAAGAGCAACCAAAACCATACCTGCGCATAAAGCGGTGCCTTAACCTGTAGTGGAATGATCAATTCTGAGTTCGTCGAGAAACCACTCCCCAAACTCGTCCGAACTCGGAGCTGATAATTGCCCGGAGGCAGTCCAGTCAATTGAATCAGGTCATTTTCAGCTTCTTGCCATCCAGCCATTAAGCCCTCTATGTAGTAGCTAAATCGAATCAAACCCTTATTTAAATAATCGGAGTGCGCGAGCTTAATGCGGATCAAGCGAGCTCCTGGCTCTATCTCAAGTGCGCCTGAAGAATTCCATTGAGGAAGGATGGAAAGTGCTTCAATTGAACGGTCTTTCAGTACTGTGGCCTGTTGAACCGCTAGAGCAGTCTTCCTTATAGCAGTTGGATCCTTCACCAATTGTTCAGGTCGGAAAACCGTTACCCCATTCACACTGCCAAACCACAGCCTACCGCTTTTTTGCATTAGGTGCGAGATTCGATTAAACTCTTGATGGGTGACACCTTCTTTAGGCAGGTAATAATGCAGGCTTGATGTACTCGGTTCAAATTGAATAATGCCATTGTCACTGCTCATCCAAAGCACTCCGTTAGGGTCGGGATAAACCGCGTATAGATTCACATTGGGAAATCCTTCCTTGGTTCCAAAAAGCCGTTTCTCTCCTGTTGAAACGGTCCACTTCACCAAACCTTCTGCAGTTGCCAACCAATAATTGCCCTGAAGGTCTTTTGAAAAGTGTCTAATATTATCTGCAGGCAAATAGGATGCACCAGACCCAGCTTTCCAAAAGCGATGTAATATATTACCAGCGGAATCGAGCTCAAATAAACCAACACTGGTTCCCAGCAAAATACCATTCCCATTGGAGGCCGCTTGAATATGATAAACAGAACTTGCACTTAGCTCAGCAGCCGCACCTCCTGAACCATCTGAGGTCGAATAAACGATCTGCTTGGAGCCTCGATCTAGCCAACCAAAGCCTTGATCGAGACCCAGCCAAATTCGGTTCTTAGTAGGGAAAATGGCCCAAATCAAATTCCCAGCTTCTTTTTTATCTCCAACTAAAGAGATAAATGTACCAGTTTTGGGGTCCATCCGTACTAAGCGGTTGTTCAAGCCTCCTAGCAAAATACTGCCGTCCTGGTCTTCTGCTACACCAAAATAAGGTACCTCCATTCGCCGGTTCCAGACAGTAGAAAGGTTGGATGACTCCAGCATGCCAACTTGAGTGCTGTAATTAATCAAGATACGACCGCTTGAGTGCTCCAAAATTCCCCTACAAGAGTTGATGAATGGGTTTGCACTTTTGGCTGGATCGTTCCAAAGTAAACGTTGAAAAACCGAGGGACGGAAGTCGATTTGGTAAAGCCCATTAATACT
>JBKDAM010000014.1:0-3872 GCA_046316495.1 Chitinophagales bacterium | reverse complement strand
CAAGTATTCCGAAATTGTTTTAGCCAAGTTCACCGCTAGTATAGCATGTCTTTTATCAACCTGATAATTTATCATTGAAGGTGCTGAACCGTGAGAGTCGCTATATGTATTTCTTAATCCGGAAACTCCGTTAATTATACTGAAGACACCCGAAAGTATTTGTCTTAGATTATCGTCTTCATAGTCACCAGGCGACATTCTTAAATGCGAGGCTACGCTTCTATAAAGCTTGAGTAAATTTCCGTCATAATTCTGTGCTTGCTTCGTTTTAGATTCAATAATATAGAGGCAAATTGATTCGATTAGTGTCCTTGCGTTTGTGATAGCTCCTTCAAGGTCCCTTTCAAAAATTTTTGAATCGCACTTTTTAATTTGCTCGTGAATATAATCAAAGGAAATTCTCTCAAGTTCTTTGGTTTCTACAAGCTCTGAAACGTCAATCTCAAAGTTTGGGTAATAAAGTATTTCTGTTATTTCAGGTTCGTTATCTAAGATTGGATAGACTGACAATAAAGCTTTAAAAATTTCCTCCTTGTCCTTTTTTGAGAGATTATCTATCATTTTTTGAGCATTTGGAGGATATTTAATGTGAAAAGTGCTTAGTCTCGAATACCATCTGCTTCCATATGTACTTGATATTTCAAGAAGTGAGACAGAATTTTTTAACAAATTTGCCAGGTCATGTCGATTTTTGTAGTTCAATATGCCTCTTAACTTTTTAATATCTAGATCTTCCATACAACAGTGTTAAACTCAGATTTATAACTTTTTACTTGTAAGCTCCCCCAAAAATAGTACGTTCCTAATGTGGAAAAAAGGATTGCTCTACGCGGCAGAGCATTTACCCTGCCTAGGAACTATGAAGTTCCCCCCTTTTTTCGACAACGATGGTACCGATATTAAACAATATTCAGCATTGATTTTTTAATAATTTATTCGAAGCGGAGGGTAAGCCCCCGGCCAACCCCATATCTCCAAGATTAGTCTGATATTACCGGTTCGGTCCAGCACATTGGCATCAGGTCTTCTATCTCCTGAACAGTTCGGGAAGGTAATTTTTGCAATATCTCAGCCAAATAGCTGAGTGGATTAATATTATTTGACTTACACGCTGCTAGGATGGTGTAGGCTACCGCCGCCCTTTGCGCACTTTCATGCGAGCCTGCAAAGAGATAATTCTTTCGTCCCACGGCGATCGGTCTGATCGTATTTTCCACCGGGTTGTTATCTATCTCCAGTTTTCCGTTTTGGGAATATAGCACCAGTTTTTCCCAGCGCTTGAGGCTGTAGGCCGTTGCAACAGCCAATGGATTTTTGGGAGTAAGGGTAAGGCTGAAGTGATCCAGTATTTCTTTTATTTTTTCCAGGACTGGAACAGCCTGTTCGAGGCGCTGCTGTAGCCGCTGTTCTGCTGACAGGTCTTGTTCGCGGCACTGTCGCTCCACAACATATAGTTTCTGGATAAGAGAGAGGATTGTTGTTGCTTTTTCTTTATCCACCTGCAGTGCTTCCTCAAACTTGCGGCGCGCATGTGCCCAACAGGCCACATGTACAATATCGGGACGTTCCAGTACGAGTCGTTCGTAGGCTTCGTAGCCGTCCGTCTGCAAATATCCGCTAAAGGAACTTAAGTGCTCCTTCGGGTACGCCGCGGCCCTGCCTTGTTGATAAATAAACAACGGCAACTTGTCCACCGGGTCGTAATACACCCAATAGTATCCCAAATGTGTACTCCCTTTCTTATCGGTTTGCAATACCTTGATGGTGGTTTCGTCGCCCATCAAATAGTGGCTTTGGAGTACTTTTTCTTTGATTTTAGTGTAAATAACCTCTATTAACTGAACACTTTGTCGCAACCAATCGCCCAGGGTAGTATCTGGGATTCGAACTCCTTCCCGTTCATATCGTTTGGCTTGGCGGTATAAAGGCAGGTGATCTATGTATTTATCGCTTAGGATTTGGGCTAATAAATGGGGGCCAGGAATCCCTTTATCAATGGGACGAGGCATCAGGGCAGCCTGAACAACCCCCTCGCCATTCGGACGAGCGTAGCGTGGACGCACATACCGATTTACAAATAACTTTCCGGGAGTATAATCCAACTCTTCTGTCACGTCCTGACCAATGCACACCATTCCGCTGATGTCTTCATCTGGCTCAATTACGATCTCCTTGCGAGGCAGCGAAGCAGGCAACTCGTTGCGCCCAGGGTGTAGTTTCTCCGCGCCTTTTTTGCGCTTTTCTCGTTCATACGTAATCTTTTCCTTCTCCACTTCCGCCACTACAGAGGGCTCTTCTAAAACAGAAAACAGCGTTGGCTGACCCGGTATATCCGGTATAAAACGCTCACTCTTGCGACCAAATACCCACCGCTCCAGCTGCGACAGCCGGTGCATTAACTGCAGGTTTTGTGCCTGTAATTGCTCATATTCAGCCTTGGTGATGGTAATTGTTTCTGTCGATTGCATAAGGCAAATGTACCGCCAAAACAACCAAATACCACTTGCAAAACCCTGCTTTTTATCAACTCACACCTGCTTTTTTTGTGGATAACTCCACCTTTTTTCTCGAATTTTCTTCCACCGAATACCGCCGACGATGCCGAACACTGCGAAGCGATATCCCTTCCAAAATCAGCATTAAATCCGACCACCTTAACATCATCCCAGCCCCCTCACCCCTCGGAAGTTCATAACTTCCCCGTTCCAAACGCTTCGACCACAGCGCCCACCCACTGCGGTCCCACACCAACATCTTGATCAGGCTCCGCTGCCGATTTAAAAATATATATACCTCGCCGTCCATCGGATCTCGACCCAGTTCATTGCGAACCAATCCGCTCAACCCATCAAAACTCTTACGCATATCCGCCGCTCCTCGGTACAAATAATACCGATGTTGTGCGCCAAATCCGGTCATCGGGGAAGCGCAGCTAAAAGCTCCCTAATCCACGATGCCGGCGGAAGACTCCCAAATTCAAGCGTCACCTCTCCAATTTGAATCTTGAATGGGCTCTCATTTGATCCAGTTGGTTTAGAAATCGCCCAAAAACCAGGTAAATCAGATGATCCATATTGGGCTTGCCACGATTTTAGGGTCACGGATGAAATGCCGTAAACCTCTGCAAATGCGGATCGATGCTGACCGCTCACCATATACTCGCTAACAATCCGACGTTTCTCTTCTTTTGTGTACCGTTTTGCCATCTTCGACTTTTTTGCGCAAATATCTCTGACCAAAAACTTCTAAACAACATGGGGTTGGCCGGGGGCTTACAGCGGAGGGTGAATTTTACTCCACTCCTCCTGCTACGAATCGAATGTGGTTGGTTGTGTACGCTAAGGTAGCCAATTTGTTGAATTATTATAGACCTCCCAAGGTACCTTATACTTTAGCGCCTCATGAGGTCTCTCCGTATTTCTAAATTTGAAATATTCTTTGAGGCCTTTATGAAGTTCTTGCCCGGTCTCGTACTCATGTAAATAAACGTGTTCATACTTGACATCTCTCCAAAGTCGCTCAATGTAAACATTGTCCAATGCTCGACCCCGACCATCCATGCTAATCTGAATACCTTCCTCCAGTAACACCTTTGTGTATCTGGGTGAAGTAAACTGACTTCCCTGATCTGTATTGAAAATCTCCGGTTTGAATCCCGTAGCTAATGCATCTTTGAGCGTTTCAATACAAAAATCTCCGTCTTGTGTATTCGATAACCGCCACGATAATACCATACGACTTCGCCAATCGATTACTGCACATAAATACAAGAATCCGCGCCGCATTCGAATGTAGGTTATGTCAGTAGACCATACCTGGTTGGGTCGTTCTATCTTAACTCCACGTAACAAGTAAGGGTACTTTTTATGCTC
>JBKDAM010000013.1:0-44502 GCA_046316495.1 Chitinophagales bacterium | reverse complement strand
ATAAAAAACCGGATTTATTCTTATTCGAAAAAGGTTCTCCAAAGCGCTCAGGCTTTTTTGAGAAACTCTGTCCGAAGAACCATCACTGAGCCCTCCACTTTCCCCTCAATTTCAGCTTCGTCCTCTGTCAAACGAATGTTCTTTACTTTTGTTCCCCGTTTGATCACAGAGGAGGAGCCACGCACTTTCAGATCCTTGATTACGGTTACTGAATCGCCTTCCATCAGCACATTGCCGTTACTGTCTTTTACTTCCATTACAAAAAAGGTTTTAGTTAAATCTGGGTGCAAAGTTCCGATTTTTTACCCTTTTTTCCAATAATTACCTAATCGAACTACACATTCCACCAGTAAGTAAATTTAAGGACAAAGGCTCGGTTTTTGATCGCAAATTGCTCTGGAAGGTAATTATCCGTAAAAACAATATACAAATCAGATACTGGCGCGTACCGCCACTGAAAGCGCGCATTAAAATTGATGTTGTCCGTCTGTTGGTTGTATTGAACAAAGGTCGTTAGATAAATTTTGTTCGTAAAAGTGAGGTCCAACCTGGGTCCAACCAACCAAAAGTAAGCGTTTTTTAATTCGAATGGTCCGTTTTTGGGAAACTTAATCTCGTTGTACTCAGCAGAAACCGCCAGACTCGCATAAGGCTGTAGTCGGTAGGAAACATTTCCCGCTACCCGGAGTCGAGTACCAGAAGCAAAATACCCCCCGTACCTCGTTGACCAACCATAATTGATCAACCGCTGAGGGCGCGATTCAAAAACCGTCCCAAAAGAATTCCAAATATGCTCAGAGCCAGCAGGAAGTTTGATCCCTGTCAAGTTGGTCGGATCGAAAGGGGCCAGTAACTTCAAGTAGTTGTTTGCTTTCCAGAAAGTAAATACAGCTCGATTCCGAAATGTAAAGTCGTGGAAAATGGCTGTTTCGTTTTCCACTGAATTCCCGAATTGACTGGCAAAAATAAAATTAGAAAACCCAGGGCGATAACTCAGAATGGGACCCGCCTTGGGGAAAAAATTGTACCCTCCGCTCACTGTGGTTTTGTGGTATCCACGCCTTGGGGTGAATCCAACTTCTGGATTGTAATTATCCCCCACATATTCTTGGGTTAAACTGTAGGAAAGCCTTCGGTTATTGTAACTAATTGAGGCTGCACTGGCGAAGGCATCCGTCGGTTTCTCGGGATCCAGGGTGTTAAAATGGAGGAATTTTCCTCTCCATACGTCGTTTTTAGAGGCCAGGTTGTACTCAATGCCGACATTCCGATTATATGGATCTCCCGCATTGATATGCTCCTCGGTATCAAAACGGGTCCGTTGTTTATTTATCATAAAAGCCGTTACATTCGACCTTGAAAAAACCCTTCGTTGCACCGCCAGTACTCCAAAATTTTGACCTGAGATCGTCCCCAGAGGTGTTTCAGTTTCACCTGTTTCCATGTTCATCAAACCTATCCGCCAGTCTTTGTTCAACTTCCCACTTAGACGCGTCCCGGCATAAATGGGAGCATTCAAGCCAATTCTTCTTGAAAAAAAAGGCCGAACGTTGGATAAACCAAGGTTATTGAATAAATCACTGTTCTCCAGAAAGAACTGCCTCCGCTCCGGGAAAAAAAGCTCGAAGCGATCCAGGTTCGTTTGCTGACGGTCTACCTCTACTTGAGAAAAATCGGGATTAACCGTTAAATCAAGGTTCAAGGAGGAAGTGATCGCCACTTTTGCATCTCCACCAAAGGCCAGCCGCTCCGTTGGCGCTCCTTCCGGTTGAAATTGACGGTTGGTTCCACCCAACATAAATGGAATAACAGATATATTCTGACCTGCTTTCCGAGGGGGCGTATCCCAAACCAGCACCCCGGTGTAGGCTAAAGAGGCCGTGGGGAGCTGCCTTGGAACAGGTGCCCAGGCCGACTTCTCAGTTGATTTAAGGTCATTTCGACTGAAATTAATTCCCCACCTGGAAATCCCCTCTTTGTATCGGATAGATTTGAACGGAATAGCTGCCTCTAATATCCATCGATCTGGGTACTGACGGACTTTAGAAAACCAGCGATTATCCCAGTTAAGATTTACTGCTGCACCCTCAAACTGCTGACCATCCCATTCTGCACCAGCGGCATTCGCCCCAAAGGTAAACCCATTGGTTTGATCATCAAATGGATCCAAAAAGAAGATGAAATTATCGTTTTTAACAAAATTCCAATCTCTTCGGAGAGATTCCACCATAATAGGCGGGTCCTGAAAATTAACAGCACTCAGGTACAAGAAGCGTTCATCATAAGCCATTCTGACCTCTGTACGTAGTTGTGCTTTAGAGGTATCCATCGGCTGCACCATAAAAAAATCGGTGGCAACCATAGCCGTACTCCAGGCTGACTCGTCGAGTTGACCGTCCACCTCAATGGGAGAACTGGCTGGATGAATAAAGTATTGGTAAGCTTCGTTTTTTTTCTGGGCCCAAAGTGTGCTCGCACAGATAGCACCCAACAAAAACAGCGTTTGTTTTTTCATGGCCGCGAATATCCGACGATTCACAGTAAAAAGTAGGATCAAGTGGAGGTTTCTTCTTCCAAATTTACCTGAAGCGCTTGCTCACCAATTGACTCCCCTAACATTCTGTAGGCTTCAAATTGAACTTCACTGAAATATTGGTCAGCAGTAGGTTGATGCGGAAATAATGGATTACTCCTTAAATACTGGTAAGAAAGAACAGGAGGGGCACCTTCGAAACTTCGAATCGCGTTCGATGGAATACCTGCTTTCCAACTTACCGCAGATTTCATATAAATCAATATCCCCTTCTGACCATTTGGATATTCAATTACCCCTTTCACCGCACTGGCCATACTGGTGCCCAGCCCAGGTGGATTGCCTTTATCAGGCACTAAAGGCCTTAAATCAATCTGTATTTTGGTTTGATAATCGACCTCTGCTTTGAGTATCGCTTGATTGAAAGAAGAGAAAGAATAGTGTTCATCTTCTTCAAAATCAGCCAAATAAATTAGTTTGCATCGGCGCTGAATTAATGGAATCAATCCAAGATTATCCCCTGTATGCCCACCATCCGAAACATAAACCAACTTCTTTTCTGCGGATAATCGACCTAAAAATTCCGCTAACAAGTACCCCAACCAAAACGTCGATCGGCTCCACGATAATTGCAGCGCAAGCTGGAGCGATTTAACTTTTAACACCCAATAGGAAGAAAGTCCTTTTTTTTCCCGCACCGCCCATTGACGGAGGGCCGCCAATCGTTCTTGGAGTCTTCTTTTTTTCCTTAAAAAAGGAGGATTGTACACCCAATAACCGGTACGGAGATTAAACAAGGTCATATAGAAATGAGAGGCAGCAAATCCGAAAAGCCCCATCCCACCTGAAACCGCAGCAGCAGAGATGGTGACGGCTGTAGATAAACGTGTTTGACCTCCGTTGTACCGATCTGTCCGGAAATAACCCGTTGTTTTGGATCCTACGTAAAACTTTGAAAAAATAAAATGATCGCTCCGTTGGGCTCTTCTACCCGCATCCGGGGCTCCTTGAAGGTTTAGTGCCCCCACTAGGATGGGATATGGTCCTCGATTATTCCCATCCCCAATTGCCTGTAACAATAAATTGTCGTGGTTCCTAAAATTCACTTCTATAGAATCCTTACTAGCCACTCCCGCTGACGGCACCACCTTAGCATCGGTTCTTAAGTAAGCCTCCGAAATTCGATCCCTAAAAAAATAATGCAAGGAAATATCATTGTTATTGGCAAAAAAACCGATCACTAGCAGCAAAAACAAGGTAATCAACAGGAGGATCAGCGCAGCCTCAAACCTCCATAAAGCGACCCTCCCCGTCATCCAACATTCCAACTGAAACAGCCAACCCGATAGCAAGGCAAAGGAGAGGCTGACAAATAAAATAACCGACCAGTTGAGTAAAACTCCTTGTAAGCCCTTCAAAAATAAAGTGAAATAATTCCACCTGGCAATCGAATAGGTACTAATTTTTAGCAAAACGACAATACCAAAAGCCCCTGCAAGCAACTTACTCAAAAGCACGTGCTGCGAAAACAAAATAGTAATACCAATGGGAAATAAAGTAGTCAACAATAAACCGATCAGGACACTCCCCTGAAGTCCATAAAAAAAATCACGGTAAAAACGGCCACTTACCCGCTCTTTCCCCCTGTTAATAAAGTGAAATGTCACCAAAAAATGAACTACCGCAAACATGCCCAGGTTAAAAAAGAAGGGAAGTAGTAAAAATATGAAGTATTCATTTTCCTGCATCCAACCCGTAGTCATCCCGTACCCAACAACCCCATAGGAAAGAATAGGGCCACCAAAATAAGCAACCCCAGCGAGCACCGTTCTGAAAAACCGAGTTTGTTGATACTCCAAACCCAACCCTCCTGACCGAGTGTACAGTTTGCCGGCACCCGAACCATTGTACTTTCGCTCTTCAGCCAAACGTGCTGCCAGAACCAACGGAAACGTACGGAGCCATTTCAAAAATAACAACCCGGCAACCATCCCCAAGCCAACAAAAAAGAAAACCAGTCTACTGCTTGGTTGGATCAACTCCCATGCAGCTTGCCAGTAATCTCCTCGTAAAAACAGCAACCGGTGATCACCTGCTATTCCTGCAAATGCCTGAATAGCATCCAGAAATTGATCCCTGGACAACCAGCCCAACAACAAATGATGGAGCAGGACCACTGCCGAAAGCAACAAGACGTAAAGGGTTGAGTTGACTACCAGCCCACCCGACAAAGCCCCAATTGCCCGACGAACATCCCAACCAAATAGCCCCATCCGAGGAGTAAGGTAGGCTCCATGCCGCCGCAAATGCCGGAGCTGGTGTAGCGCATTGAGTTTGCCATTTTCTGCAGTTGGTAATGGATCATCCTCCTCCTTTGATAAAAATAAAGCATTGTCCGGCTCGAGGCCATTCTCCGCCACTGTAAACCGAGGGTTATCGTTCGGTAGGGTCTGCTGCTTATCAACCCAAGTTGACTCTGCACTCAATAAAGAGGTTAAGCAGGACCCAATAAAACCACCACCCGACACCGTACTGAGGTAATCCACCGTTTTTAACCGATTCTGACGGAGGAAGGCTTGTAACATACCTAATCCCAGTGTGGCCGATCGAACCCCACCACCAGAAATACTCATTCCAACTAGGTTGTCTGCCGAGGCAGGTGGCAGCTGGTGAAGGGCTCTTCGGGCTTGAAGATAACACTCCAACTCTTGCTGGATCACCGCTGCAGTATCCACCTCGTAAACAGGAAGTTCCGAGGGAAGTCGAATTTTGGATTCCGGCTGCTCCATACCAAAGGCGTTGAGTATTGATGTTAAATCCCTTACGCTACTTTTGCTGTTGCTCAGCTTCTTTCAAAAGTTTTTCTGTATCATTGAGCAAGGCGTCAAACTCTTTCAGCAGCTGCTCTTTTCGCTCAGTTTGAGCGTTGATCCGATTTGAATCCAATTTTTTAGAATCCGCAGCGGTTTGCATCAAACTATCCTCCCGCTCAATTCCATTTAATTCTTGTTCTAAATCACGCTTGCGTTGCTCCAAGTTATCTAAACGGCGAAGAACATTTTCATCGAGTGATTTAGCGCGATCGCGCACCTCATGGTAGGCACCTCCGAGCTGGTCCAGCAACCGATCGTATTTACCAGCGTCAAACTTTTGTTTTTCTGATTTCAATAGATCCCAAGCCGAGCGAACCGTTTTCCCGGTTTGCTGAAAAACCGCTTTAGATTGGGCTTTTTCATCAGCATCCCCCAGAAAATAGTTGTACACCAAAATCCCAGCGATGAGCAAAATAGCCAATTGAATTAAATTCTTAAGCATAACAGACTCCTTTTAGGTGTTTGTGAGTTGAAGGCGTGAAAATAGGGAAAATCTCGCAGCTCCAAAGGTAAAACAGGAGATATCTGCTGAACAAGGGCTCCGCTGCCATTGGGTTCAAAAGGCGCAGTGCAAAAAACGAACAGCACTGATTAAAATTTACGTATTATTGACCAAAAACAGTTTCTTTTTTAAAAAGAAATACCGTTGAGTCGTTACTTTTGCGCCGTTTTTATTCACATTTTCCTCTATTATATATGACAGGTTCAGAAATTACGATCAAGAAAGGTAAACTAAAAGTACCGAACGACCCAATTATTCCCTTTATCGAGGGGGATGGTACCGGTCCAGATATCTGGGCAGCCTCTGTCCGCGTGTTGGACGCCGCTGTAGAAAAGGCTTACAAGGGTAAAAAGAAAATTATTTGGAAAGAGGTACTCGCTGGTGAAAAAGCGTTCAACCAGACAGGCAACTGGCTTCCGGATGAGACACTCTCCATAATTGATCAGTACAAAGTAGCGATCAAAGGACCGCTAACTACCCCAGTGGGGGGCGGTATCCGTTCTCTGAACGTCGCACTTCGCCAGCAATTGGACTTATATGCCTGCTTGCGCCCAGTAAGGTGGTTCAAAGGTGTTCCTTCTCCGGTAAAGGAGCCCGGTTTAGTGGATATGGTGATTTTTCGGGAAAACACAGAAGATATCTACGCAGGGATTGAGTATTTAGCCGGCACGCCTGAAGCTTCCAAAGTTTTGGAATTCCTTCAAAATGAAATGGGTGTCAAGAAAATTCGTTTTCCAAAAACCTCCTCATTTGGTATTAAGCCTGTTTCTCAGGAAGGCACTGAACGCCTGGTACGGTCAGCGCTGGATTATGCGTTTAAGTACAACCGCAAATCCCTTACCCTGGTCCACAAAGGCAATATCATGAAATTTACAGAGGGTAAATTTAAGGATTGGGGCTATGCAGTGGCTGAAAAAGAATACGGAGATCGGGTGTTCACTTGGGCACAATACGACCGCATCAAAGCAGAAAAAGGGGAGGCAGCGGCAAATGAAGCACAAAATGAAGCTGTCGCTGCTGGTAAAATGATCGTAAAGGATGTGATTGCTGATGCATTTTTGCAGCAAATCCTGCTCCGCCCAGCGGAATACGATGTCATCGCCACCCTCAACCTAAACGGTGACTATGTATCCGATGCTCTGGCCGCACAAGTGGGCGGTATCGGTATCGCCCCAGGTGCCAATATTAACTACCTTACCGGTCACGCTATTTTCGAAGCGACCCACGGGACAGCACCTAAATACGCTGGAAAAGACATGGTCAATCCAGCCTCCGTCATTCTCTCAGGGGTCATGATGTTCGAATACCTAGGCTGGGATAAAGCTGCCAAATTGGTTATAAAAGGCTTGGAACGCTCTATCCGAGCTAAACGGGTAACTTATGATTTCGAACGCCTTATGAAAGGAGCAACCAAACTAAAATGCTCTGAATTTGGCACTGAAATTATCAATAATATGTAATCCGAATACGGCTTAATTGCAGCGGGTTGCAGGGACACTTGCAACCCGTTTTTTTTTAATAAAAAAACCGAACTAATCAAAACAGATTAGCTCGGCTTAGTGGACCTGGAGGGAGTCGAACCCTCGTCCGGACAAAGCGCCAGAACGCTTTCTACATGCTTATCCTTTGATTGAATTGTCGGGAGCGAGGTAGGTTCAAAGGCAGACCATCTCTCTCCTTAGCCGCTTAAGCTTCGCCCTTCGGTAGCAGCGTTCCGGGGACTAGCTTCAAAAAGTTTCGATACGCGACACGATGTGTATGAAGCCTCAACCGCGTGGCATAATGGCATTGCTAATTAATCTCTAATTAGGCAGCCATGGCATACTGAGTATTGCCAATTATTGTTCGAACGTTGTTTTTTACGGAGTAACCGCCCATGCTCCGGCATGCTTACGAAATGACCCACTTTCCCGTCAATACCGGGCAGGCCCTTTCATTGTCTGTTGCAAAGGTAAACGCTTTCGTAGCCCGATAGTTCCCTGTTGCCAAAAAAATATTCATTAATAAGCTGTTAATGAATCTCTTTTGCCCATTTCTAGCCCCCTAAAAGCCAATTCAGGGTATTTTTATGGAAAATTTTCTCCCGGGTCTCCACCGTTAGGTCCATTTCTTCAATAAATTTACCAATCTCCAAATCACCTAAGGGAAATGGGTAATCGGTTCCCAAACAAACTTTATCTTCCCCTACCACGTCAAGAATGTAGCGCAACAAGCGTGGGTCATGAGTAGCCGAATCCACCCAAAAACGGCCTAAATAGGCGGTAGGAGGCACCGGATTATCAATCGCCACCAAATCTGGCCGACAATTGAAGCCGTGCTGAAGTCGTCCGATGGTAGGAATCAGGGATCCTCCAGCATGCGCCAGACAAACCCTCAACCTGGGCAAACGCTCCAACACGCCCGAGAAAATGAGGGAGGCCGCGGCCCGCGCAGTCTCCGCTGGCATCCCAACTAACCAGGGCAACCAGTACTTGCGCATATCTGCCTCGCCCATCATTTCCCATGGATGAATAAATACTGCTAGATCTAATGTTTGGCAAGCTTCAAAAATTGGAAAAAACTCGGCCTCCCCCAAGTTTTTCTGATTGACATTAGAGCCAATTTGAACACCGGGAAATCCTAGCTCCTTAATCCGCTCCAATTCCCGTATTGCCAAATCCGTATCCTGCATAGGGATAGTGGCCAAAGCCATATAATGCTCTGGGTAATCGTCTACTACCCCAGCTAAGTGGTCGTTCAAAAACATGGATAAATCAAGGCAATCATTCGGTTTGGCCCAATAGGAAAACATCACCGGGATGGTCGAAACTACCTGAACAGGCGCATGATACCAAGCATATTCACCCAAACGCACCTCGGGATCCCAACAATTTTTCCCAATTTCCCTAAAGAAAACCCCTCCCTTCATCATATTGGCAAAGCCTGCACGGTGGTGCTCTAATTGAATAAATTCACCATACCCAAATTTGGAAGCAAAATCAGGTAGCTTCTCCGGCAGTAGGTGGGTGTGCATATCTATTTTGTGCATAGTCAAAACACGCTATTTTCATGCAAAGGTACTTGGAATACAAGCAGCCTGCACCCTAAATTCAAAAATTAGAACTGACTTAAAAGTTCTTTTTTTACACTTACCAGCAACATCACCGAATAGATAGACAATTTATTTCTCCCGATTTAAAATCGCTGTCCAGATAAACTCGTTTCTTTGCAGCCTCTAACCATGTAAGCTTATGATTCAAGTGTTCGTTACCGGCGGAACCTTCGATAAAAACTATAATTACCTCACAGGTGAACTTTTTTTCCAGGACAGCCACATCAAGGAGATGTTTGAACGAGGGCGCTGTGAAGTAGATATTGATGTGAAAACCCTCATGATGGTTGATTCCCTCGAAATGGGTGATGAACACCGTTCTATTATCCTGTTCAATTGTCAGAAAAGCCCGAGCAACCGGATACTAATCACCCACGGAACCGACCGCATGGTGGAGACGGCGAAAGTATTAGCCGAAAATAATTTGGAGGGAAAAACCATTGTCCTCACCGGAGCGATGGTGCCATACGCCTTCGGCACCTCTTCTGATGGTTTCTTTAACCTCGGCAGTGCGCTCGCTTTCGTTCAAATACTACCACCTGGAGTCTATGTAGTGATGAATGGCCGATACTTCCATTGGGACCGTGTGCGGAAAAACAGGCAAACCGGAACCTTTGAGGAAGTGGATACCCCTACTGCTGGGCTTAAAAGCGAGGAAACTGCGTTCCCCTCCGATTTTATTTAGTGATTAATGCGAACAACAAGTTGAAGAGACAAGTCAGGCAAACAGAATTGCCAGGACCTATTGATGCGTCAGTTTATAAATTTGATTAGCAATATTTTTCAAATCAATCTGGTTAGAAATCGGGAAAAAACGCTACATCCCAAAATTTTAGGGCATGATGGTAGCTCTTGCGCCGACAATCCCAAAAGCATCCCTCATTCAAAGCTTACAGACGCGGTGATTCATCCAAAAGCGTTTTTCTTCTTTTATCAAAAGTTGAAACCAAGTCAATCGAACATTCTTATCTATCATTCTAACCAACAACACACACCATTGACCATTAACAATTAACCATTAACCATTAAAAAATCCAGCCCTCCATTCAATACCACATAAAATCCTGCAGTTGACAACGTAGCGAGTAAAGTGGTTAGTAGAACGCTAAAATACCAACTTGGAACCCGACTGGGCTCAAGGTATTCTGAAATTTGTGCAATCAACCATACTGCGAATACCATACTGCCTAATATAGCCGTTAACAATGCTGCTAGGTAATCGTTGAGCAGCCAAACTGCCAACCAAACCATGCATTCCACCATAAACAACTGCCAATAAATTTTATTTTTCATATCCTTTTAGTAAATGAACCAGCCACTCTTCAAACGGACGGCACAAAAATGGGCCACCTTGTTCACCTTCGCACTACTAACTAGTCCTGTTTTTTCTCAAGCGGGTCAGGAAAAGCCTGAAGGGCCTGCTAACAATGAAGCAGAATTTCAGGCGCGGTACCAGGAGCGAATCACCAAAGACCGACTGCATGGCATTTACATCCCCAGAAATCTCGAAGATGCCTGCCAGCAATTAAATAAAAACATCTCCGAAGAATCCAGGGCCAAAATCAAAGCCATCCCAGAAGATTCAGTCGCTCAGCTACTCCATGATCGGTTAGGAAGATGGATGATTACCAACTGGTGCTTCTATGAGGGGTCTCGTTTTTCGCACTACTTGCGCAGCGCAGGAGTAAGTTACCCAGATGACATGGCTGATTTTGTAATTATCGCCTACCATCGACACCTTCATGGAAAGCCAATTGAAATCAAAGAACTGGCTATTTCTTATCGGGAAAAACGAAAACAAGCCTATCAGGAGGAACTAAAGTCCGGAAAAATTCTGCACGAGGAAACTAGAAAACGAAAAAACTGATTCCTCCCTTACTTCGAGCTTTGAAATCGACCAAGCTGCCGGATATTCATACGAAGGGAAAAAATATGTGAATATTGGATCTGGGCCAAATTTCCAATATTGGTCAGCGCGTAATCGATCTGGAACCTCCCAAGCGTAAGACCAATTCCAAAATTAGGCTGAAAAACCATTCGTTTTTGGTCTGGATTAAAATCTTCCTGAATCCGCTGGAAGTTGCCCACCCCTAATCTGGCCTGCACCATTGATTTGTAATCCAACTCTGCTCCTGCTCGCACATCCATATTCAAACCGTTGCTGCTTACCAAGACATTCCTCTGCCCGTCCGTCGTAAAAACGAGGTCAAGCGCTGGCTTTAAAACCATTTGCCGACTTAGTTGAAATAAACGCGCCGCACCCAACTCAACCCTTGGGAGGGTAATCTCTGTGCTGCTCTCAGGAATAGCATTACCCGTTTGCTCAAACACCTTCTTTTCTTGATCGGTTAAGCTAAATGACCAGGCATTAAAAGTGGTGGTAATATCACGGCCCATGGCGCCAATTAACCAGTTGCCTTTTTGGTAATGGATGCCTAGATCCGTTCCAAACCCCCAAGAATTACCTAAGTCGCCAATAACCCGACGGATCACTTTTACATTCCCACCAATTCTAAATGCCGGGTTTTTCAAAGCGCGTGCATAACTTCCAATTAAGGCATAATCCGCGGCGGAAAATTGGGTAACATTATCGTAGTTGACCGTTCCATCCGCATTCACCAAATTAATAGTGTAAGGGATATTATCAATTCCTAATCGAATCAAAGACACTGCCAAGACGGAATGCCGCTCGGGATCTAAAACCTTCCCGAAAGAAAGATAATCATACTGTGCTATCCCAGCAAACCACTCGGCGTGCTGCCCCCCTAACTGGTAAGGGGACTCCATTCGACTCAATGCCGCGGGATTCCAGTAGGCAGCGGTCACGTCGTTGCAAAGCGCTGTCTGCGCTCCTGCCATCCCTTGAGCACGGGCACCCACGCCTATGGCGAGAAACTCATTGCTGTATTTCTGGGAAAAAACGACAATTGGACTAATTAATGCAAAAAGTAAGGCTAAAATTTCTTTCATTTGCAAGTCAGTTTGGTAACCCTTGTTTTCGTTGATGGATTATTTTTGTCAAAGGTTGCCTGTTCGCACAAAAGTACTTTTCTTCTTCATTCATTACCCACCATTTTAGAGGATGTTTAAAAAATTAGTTGTGTTACTCGCCTTCTTCACCTTTTCTCAAATTCTTCCTGCTCAAACCAACATGATCCAGTTGGCTCATTGGGATGATAATACCCTCCCTGAGGCCTCACCCAATAACCTTAAGCTGCAATATTCTGGCTGTTGGGGTATGGCGGTCAATGGCCGCGAATATGCCATTTTAGGCGGTGCCGCGCATATTTTGATTTTTGATGTCACCGACCCATCCAATACCTTTCTTCGGAACAAGTTTGATGCCGCAGAGGTAACCATTTGGCGGGAGTTTAAATCGTACCAAAACCGGTTATATGCCGTTTCGGACGGCACTTCCGAAGGAATGATGATTTTTGATTTTTCAGCGGCACCTGATACAATACGTCGAACCTATTGGAGTACAGAGTTTATCCAACGCGCGCATACCATTACCCTGGATACCACTTCTGGTCATATCTACCTGAATGGCGGTTCTGCTGGATCGGGTATTATTCTATTGGATGTCACTCAAAATCCAGATCAACCACAGCTAATTGCCAATATTCCGCAGCTGGAAGGGGGATATATTCACGATTCCTATGTCCGGAACGATACCCTTTATGCCTCCTCTGGTTACAATGGTTTGTTTGTCTACGATTTTAAAACCGATCCGCAAAATCCAATTACCCTAAGCTCTATTTCAACAGGAGGGTACAACCACAACTCCTGGTTGACGACCGATGGAAAATACTCCTACTACACAGAAGAAATTCCAAGGGGGCGACCTGTCCAAATTGTAGACCTTCAGAACCTGACGTTAAATGGAGAAATGGAGCTAATTGGAAATGGATTCCTGGACAACCTGGTCCCAGGTGGAACAGAAGCAATCCCTCACAATGTGTATATTAAAGATAACTTGCTGTTTAATTCCCAATACGAGGATGGACTGCTTGTCTATGACATTTCCGACCCGTTAAATCCCGTATTAGCTCACACCTTTGATACCCACCCGGAAAACACCACCTATAATGGATACTTCGGTAACTGGGGCAATTATCCATGGCTTCCTTCTGGAAATATTATCGCTGGTGACATGCAAAATGGTTTATTTGTCCTCAAAATCAACAACGCCAGTGCTACTATTCAACCAAAAGATGCGCATTCCATAAAAATTCAACCAAATCCAGCATCCGATGCTTTTCAGATTGACCTGTCCTCCATTCAGTCTGAAGAAAACCTGCCCTACCGGTTGCTAAATGCACAAGGAGCCTCCGTGCAACAGGGGCAACTGCCCTCCGGTAATGCACAGGTGTCCATTAGCAGCCTTCAGCCAGGTCTATACGTACTCGAAATTTTGATGTGCGACAAAGGAACCCTTTCGAAAAAGGTAGTCGTCCAAAGGTAATTGATCAGGGGATGGGTTTTGAACTCATCCCCTTTTTTTTACTGAGAAGCGGCCTCGATTGGCTTTACGCGCCCAGCTAGAAAAATACTTACAATGATGAGCACAATCGAAAAATAACCCACCCAGTCGTAGTGCAATATTTGACCGCCAGGTCCTTCTACCACCATCCAACCTGCAATATTAGCCGCAACACCTGTGGATAATTGTTGAACAGAAGAGTTGATACTCATAAAACCTCCACGCTGTTGAGGATGAACTACTCCAGAGACCATGGCTTGGGTAGGGATCATCCGACCATTGACGGTTATAAAAAATAAAGCGGCAATCGTCAGAACTACCCACAACGGCACAACGGTTAAATTGGTTAACAGCCAAACAGGCAATAGCGAAGCCACTGCAAAAACAACAAAAACCAAGTATTTGCCCTTTGCATCCGCTAATTTACCTACCAAGGGAGCAGTAAAAATCGTAAATGCACCTCCTACTAAATAGATTAAAAAGAGCTGGTCTTGGGCAAAACCCACATTGCCTACCAAAGAGGGCGCAATGAACGGAATAATGCTAAAATGTCCCATCATCAAGACAATCGTAAGCGAAAGGGCTTTCATCTGATTGGGGCTCTTAAAGATGGTGTTCAAGACTTGAAATGGCTGCACCCGAACGGCCTTTTCCAGGTGTTCATTGACCGCCGGAACATACCAAAAAATAGCAATCGCAATCACAATCCCCAAAAATCCAATCGCGAGAAAAGGCATGTGCCAACTGTAGTGCGAAGCTAGCCACAAACCCGCTGGCACCCCCGCCACCGAAGCTAAAGAAAAGGCTGTCATCAAAACTCCCATCGCACTCGCCCTGCGTTCGTAAGAAAAGACATCACTCACAATTGACAAAACTTGTGCTCCAATCATTCCTCCAAAAAAACCAGCTAAAACCCTGGCTCCCACCAGGCTATAGTAATCTGGCGCAATCGCACAAGAGAGGGTTCCGAGGATGAAGCCAATATAGGCAAATAAAAGTACTCTCTTTCGATCATAGCGATCCACAAAAAAAGCAGATAAAAACCCCGACAAACCCGCCGTGATGCTGTAGGCAGAAACAGCAAATCCAAATTGTTGTGGAGTGATCGAAAAAATCTTCATAAACTGTGGCCCCAAGGGCATCATGATCATAAAATCCATGATGTGGGTAAAATTAACGGCAGCAAGAATGAATAATAGTAAGCGCTCTTTTACAGACATGAATAAAACAAGATAAAAAGGTAAATAACCAGCAATCCAGAGCCGACGCTCCTCAACTTAATGCAAATAAACCGCCATTTTTTCGGTATCCCGAATCTGGACATCAATGTGGTCTTTTAACGTAGTGTAAAGCGCCAGCCCAACATAATCAGCCTTGATTGGAAACGATTTGTGCTTCCTGTCCACTAAAACAGCTACCTCGACTTTTTTGGGAAGCAATTTCAAAAAAGGTTGTATTCCATAAAAAATAGTTCGACCTGTGTTCGCCACATCATCCACAATAATCACGTTTTTCTTTGACAATGCCTCGCCGGGCAAGTCCACATAAGGCTCGAATTCTAATGGATTCGCAGGGTTTAAATGAACGCCCGTTAGAATAAATTGCATCTCAGAAGGAGCCAGATGCTGGAGTTCATCCAATAATAATTTGCCAAAATGAAGCCCATTGTGGTTTAACCCTGCGAGGATCACTTCCTGCTCCCCAAAATTGCGCTCGATGATCTCGATCGCCACCCTTTTTATTTTTTGCCGTATCTGGCGATCATCCAATATCTGCATGATTTGCGTATAATTTTTCCAAATAAGAAATGAGGCTGCAAAATTCAGGGATAATCACTGTACTTTGCAGTCAAATTCCAATTTTTTTATGTTACAGTCTGTTTTATTCATTTTAGTTGCTTCTACTGCGGGTTGGATCGCCTACCGCGGGTTCAGTCGGGTACGCAGAAATATTTTGCTTGGTAAAGAAGAAACCATTCAGGATCATCCAGGTTTACGCTGGAAAAACATGTTGCTGGTAGCTTTTGGACAGCAAAAAATGTTTCAGAATTGGATTCCAGCCCTGCTACACTTGGCATTGTACGTGGCATTTGTCATCACCCAGATTGAATTAATTGAAATTGTAGCGGATGGTATTTTTGGTACCCATCGTTTCTTTGCCCCTTACCTCGGTTCTTTTTACACCTTTATTATTAGTTTCATAGAAATATTGTCCGTGCTGGCGCTGATCGCTACGATCATTTTTTTAATTCGTAGAAATGTGCTCCATATCAGCCGCTTCCAAAAACCAGAACTCAAGGGGTTTCCAGTAAAAGACGCTAACCTAATCCTTGGACTGGAAATTCTGCTCATTGCCGCAATTTTCTCCATGAATGGAGCAGACAAGGTCCTCCAACTCCGAGGTGATGCCCACTACGCATTGACCGGTGACTTTGCGGTAAGTAGCTGGCTGGGCCCCGCCCTGTTTGGTCATCTTGACAACCACTCCTTAGTGATAGTGGAGCGGCTTGGTTGGTGGTCCCACCTGCTGATTGTATTTGGCTTTCTTTGTTACCTTCCTTACTCTAAGCATTTGCATATTTTGCTTGCCTTCCCCAATACCTGGTACGCCCGGTTGGAGCCAGCAGGTAAGATGGAAAACATGCCTGAAGTGCAGAAGGAAGTGCGAATCATGATGGGGCTAGAACAACCAGAACCCGGCACCTCGGCCGATTTACCTGAGTTTGGAGCAAACGATGTGTTCAGCCTTTCCTGGAAAAACTTGCTGGACGCCTACACCTGCACCGAATGTGGACGCTGTACCGCCGCCTGTCCCGCCAATCAAACAGGAAAAAAATTGTCCCCACGCAAGATCATGATGGATGTCAGAGACCGTGCAGAAGAGGTTGGACACCTATTGGACACCGGCCAACAAACCAAAGCCAGCTTCCAGGATGGAAAATCATTATTCGACCGGATCTCTCCAGAAGAATTACACGCATGTACCACCTGTAATGCCTGTGTGCAAGCCTGTCCGGTACAAATTAATCCACTCGATATCATATTGAAAATGAGAAGGCACGAGATTCTTACCCAATCCGCTGGTCCATCCGAGTGGCTTCCGATGTTCAATGCCATTGAGAATGCCGGAGCAGCTTGGTCCATGAGTGAACCAAGAGACGCCTGGAACCAAGGATAAAACGTTAAAACTAAAAAAGTCGTCGATGGGTAACTATGCCCATCGGACGACTTAGAGATGGATGGGTTCTACCTGTTTCAGGTCCAACCAAAGACAGAAAAAAAATAGGTCCTAGAAGTAAACTAGGAAATAGGTCAATACTTAGAGTAAGACCCTTTATCGCATCGTGAACTCATTCACGCGCCGCCAGTTGACGGTCCGGAAAAGAGGTCCTACATACTGCCGTACCACTAAGGTATTGGGATCACCCTCCTTTAACCACATCTCACAACCGTACCACCTCCCTTTAATAGGATCTAATAGTTTGCCCCCCTTGAAGTAACCATCTTCCAAACGCATTTTTTCCAAGACCCGCAGACTTACTAAAGGCTGACCACGCAAATCTCCCGGACAGAGAGTACATGGTGTGTGCGGTGCGTATCTAAGGGATTTCACCACTTTACCCGCGAAGGTATAATTCCCTTGTTCAAAAATCTCTATGTAATTTACAGGTGCTTGGTTAACCTCATCCACCGATTCCCAAATACCAGCAATGCTCTGCCCATTTATCGAAAAGAAGAGCAAGCAACTAGAAGCCAATAAAACGAACTTTTTCAAAATAGATCAAATGCAGATTAATACAAGAAAAGGCCGAAAGGATACTTTTCTTGCGAACAATGAAACCACAAAATGGGGGTGGATTAGTAGCCCAACAACGGCTTTGAAGATCTAGGAGACTGTTAATAGACCAAAAATATGTTTACTTACATCCTCGAGTCAAATGTACAAACAGTAAGAAAAGGGAGCGTACTTATTTCTACTTTCATCCAATTTCCTATACTAAATGAATAATTGGAACCGGTGTTCGGTAAAAAAGGGGCTCTGAAAAAAAGGCAAGAAGTTTAAAAATGCCAACTATATGCAAGACAAAAAAAATAAAATATTGATTTACAATATTTTGAAATAAATTAACCACACAATACACTACTTACAAGCTCAAAAAAAAGCCCGCTGGTGTACACCGAAGCGGGCTGAATTACTCTTTAATTACCGGCAGCTGCCTTTTTCTTTTTTGCAGCACGCAATTTAGCACCGGTTGGCCTGGAATTACCGTATGAACCACGACGGATTTTTCCTTTCTTGGATTTAAAATCTCCTCTTCCCATGAATCTGGAATATTGTTGAGTGAAAATGAAAAAATAGGTCGCAAAAGTAGCAATTTGCGAGAAATTAACCTAATGAAAAATCCTTAATTCCAAAAACTCCTTAACTTCGCGTAAATTTTACACCATGAGTACATCAACTGATACTTCCACACCCCTAAGCGAGGCGTTCAATGAAAAAGGTGAGCGATTAAGCCCTGTCCTTCCAGCCCACATAAAAAACTTCTTAATCGATATTGATGGAACTATCTGCGATGATGTTCCCAATGAAGAACCAGAACGAATGGGGACGGTTCTACCCTATCCGGATGCACTTTCCATGATAAATAAGTGGTTTGAAGAGGGCCATATTATCTTTTTCTTCACCAGCCGAACAGAAGAACATCGTCCAGTCACCGAAAATTGGTTAAAACAACATGGATTTCTATACCATGGTATCGTCTTTGGAAAACCAAGAGGTGGCAATTATCACTGGATTGACAACCATATTGTAAAAGCTACACGATTTAAAGGAAAATTCAGCGATCTGGTGGTAAAAAACCACGAAATCGAAGTTTTTCCTGAGTGAATTTCGAATATTACAGGAAATGAAACGTTCTTTGTTGCAAAGAACGACCCATTCCGTATGCACACAAAAGCCCTCTTTCCCTCCTTTCTTCTGCTTTTAACCCTTCTACAAAGCACAACCGGCTGTTCAGGAAAACAAGTCAAACCGGATTCGATTCCACTTTCCGCGGGGGAGCCAATCCCCTACCAACTGCGCCAGCCTAATCGCATTATTGCACTCAAGGATAGCTTCTTGCAAGAAATCTCAGGTCTGGGAACCCTGTCAATACCTGGCCAACTCTGCGCCATCTCCGATGAACGAGGTGAAATCTACTTATTAACCGTAAAAGAAGAGTTAGTGATCGAAAAAACCATTCCATTTCGAGAAAAAGGAGATTTTGAAGGCGTCGAATGCGTTGGAGACACCCTTTTTGCCCTTCAAAGCAACGGAAAACTTTATGAATTAACCAACTGGGTATCCGGAACTCCCTCAGTTCGACAGTACCAGACCGGTTTGGATAAATCGCACGACCTAGAAGGACTTGGGTATGACCCTATCAACAATCGGTTACTACTCGCATGTAAGGAAGACCCCGCAAGCAATGTCCCTCGGACAATTTGGGCTTTTGAACTTGCCACCCGGTCGCTTAACCCCCAACCGGTCTATACTTTAGATCCCAATCAAATCAACACCCAACTCGGATTACCACCAAAAGAGAAGAATAAATATTTGAGTCCATCGGGAATAGCTGTGCACCCGATCAGTTCAAACGTGTACATACTTTCTAGTGCCCTGCGTTGCTTAGTGGTGCTTAACCCTACCTCCGGACAAGTAGTTTCGGTAGAGCTGTTGGACAAACAATTGTTTCCTCAACCAGAAGGGATCGCTTTTGAAAAAAACGGTGATTTATGGATAAGTTCAGAGGGAAAAAAAGGTACGGCTAGCCTCCAACTATTTTCCTATCAATCTCAATAAAAACGATGCGTATATTTTCGTTGATGGCTTGATTTGATGTAATTTTGCGCAGCTTTAAATAAACATAACATGGCAATTGTTGAATTAAAAATACCCAATCTTGGTGAGTCAATCAGTAGCGTAACATTTTCCAAATGGCTGAAGCCGAATGGTTCATTTGTAGCGCTCGACGAACCTTTGTGCGAAATTGAAACAGAGAAAGCAAATCAGGAAATTTCTGCTGATAAACCCGGCCAACTGATTTGGGTAGCCAAGGAAGGTGATGACCTCGAAATTGGAGCCCTATTTGCAAAAATCGATACTTCCGTAGCCGGAGAGGCAGCTGCCCCGGCAGCCGCAGCTCCAGCACCAGTCAGCACACCTACCCCAGCTCCTGAAAAAAGCAGCTCCTATGCATCAGGGCATCCATCCCCAGCTGCTTCCAAAATACTTTCAGAAGCTGGAATTGCCTCCTCGTCAGTTGCCGGGACAGGTAAAGATGGTCGTATCACCAAGGAAGACGCACAAAAAGCGGCAAGTGCACCCTCTACGCCCCCTACAGCTGAAAAATCAACAGCTCCCACTCCCAACCCGGTGCCAAACTCCAGCTATTCTCGGGTAGAAAACCGTCAAAAAATGAGTAGAATGCGCCGTACCATCGCTAAACGCCTGGTCAGCGCCAAAAATAATACCGCCATGCTCACCACCTTTAATGAAGTGGACATGAGCGGCATTATGGCACTCCGTGAAAAATATCAGGATGCCTTCGTGAAGAAATATGGAATCAAATTAGGATTCATGTCGATCTTCGCAAAAGCCTGCGCCAAGGTATTGATGGAAATGCCCGATGTGAACGCATTTATCGACGGGGAGGATATTATTTATCACGATTATGCCGATATCAGCATCGCCATCTCAACCCCGACCGGCTTGGTAGTACCTCCTGTAAAAAATGTAGAAAGTATGGGCTTTCATGAGGTAGAACTTGCCCTCAAAGAGCTCTCGGTAAAAGCAAGGGAAGGAAGGCTCTCCATGGACGAAATGACTGGGGGCACTTTCACGATCACCAACGGAGGCGTGTTTGGAAGCTTAATGAGTACCCCTATTATCAATGAACCGCAAAGCGCCATACTTGGGATGCACGCGATCAAAGACCGACCTGTAGTCGTGGACGGCCAAATCGTCGTCCGTCCCATGATGTACTTGGCTTTAAGCTACGACCACCGAGTTATTGACGGATCCTCTTCTGTTACCTTCCTGGTGAAAGTCAAACAGCTCATTGAAGATCCAACCTTACTTCTACTAGATCTGTAACCACTAAAAAAACCGATGAACTCCCCGTTCATCGGTTTTTTTTTCCTTTTGTTGATATCAACCTACAAGACCTAGCTCCCACACCATCCAATCCTTTCCTATGCAACGAAGAAAATGGCTTAAAACGTCGGCAAAGGGACTCCCATTCCTTTGGATGTTCCCTTCTTTACTTTCCGCTTGCGCAAAAGATACCAACTCTCAACCCAATGGGAAATCGGTAGTCATTGTTGGTGCTGGCATCGCTGGCTTAGCTGCCGCAAAACGCCTAAAAGAGGCAGGTTTTGCCGTACAGATTCTGGAAGCTCAAAGCCAAATTGGCGGCCGAATTCGGACCGACCGAAGCACCGGAATTGCTTTTGATGAAGGGGCAAGCTGGATTCATGGCCCAAACGGAAACCCACTCACGAAAATTGCCTCCGAGGCTGGTGCAACCAGCATAATAACACAGGACGATGAGGTCGTTGTATTTAATGAACAAGGTGTTCCCTACCCAGATAGTGTATTAAGTGCCGCAGAGAACGCTTTTTCAGATGCATTAGAGGCCGTTCTGGATGCGGGCAGCCCATCTCAATCCTTCCAGTCTGTATTTCAACAGCTTTATCCTAATCAATTGAGTGACCCGCTCTGGATGTATATGCTATCTGCTTACCTTGAATTTGATACCGGAGCAGATATTTCGAACCTGTCCTCCGTTTACTTTGAGGATGATGAAGCATTCGGCGGAACAGACGTACTTATTACAAATGGGTATGATCGGTTAACGGATTTCCTGGCAAATGGGTTGGAAATCAAATTAAACCAAGTGGTAACCAACCTGCATTACGCAGAAAAAAAAGTTCAAATCACCGCCAATGGAGCTCTCCTCGAAGCAGATTTTGCACTGGTGACTGTCCCGCTTGGAGTACTAAAAAAAGGGACGATTGCCTTCAGCCCCGAATTACCGCTCACCAAAAAAGAGGCCATTCTCCACACAGAAATGGGGAATGTAAATAAATTTTTATTGGTCTGGGATCAACCATTTTGGGATACCTCTCTTCAATATATTGGGTTTACTCCCCTAACCAAAGGGAAATTCAACTATTTCCTAAATCTGAGGAAGAACACCTCCGCTAATGCGTTAATGACCTTTGCTTTTGGAGACTATGCCAACCTCACGGAATCCCAAACAGAGGAAACGCTTGTACAAGAAATCATGCAGCATTTGAAACAGATCTATGGAAACAACCTACCCGATCCTAAGCACTTTAGAAGAACAAAATGGGGACAAGAGCCATTTGCATATGGTGCCTATTCATTTGCTACCAACGGCACAAGTTCCGACGACTTTGACACGCTGGCAGCATCCCTCCAGAATCTTGTCTTTTTTGCAGGGGAGCATACCCACCAAGAATACAGAGGCACCGCACATGGCGCTTACGCCAGCGGGATCCGTGAAGCTGAAAAAATCATTGATTTAATTTAGAGGCACTCTCTTAATTTTTTCCAACCAACTGAAACGCTAAACTTTGCTCCAGACATGCTATCTCCAACACAAATTCAGGAATTCATTAATAAAGGGTTTGTAAAAATAGAAAATGCCTTCCCCAAAGCGCTGGCAGAAGAGGCTAGAGCAATCTTATGGAAGGAATTACCGGTGGATCGAAATGACCGAAATACCTGGACAGAACCCGTAATCCGGCTAGGGGAAAGGTCCGATTCAGTCTTTCTAGAGGTGGCCAATACCCTCGCCTTACATAGCGCTTTTGACCAATTGGTTGGAGAAAATAATTGGCAACCCAAAGAAAGTTTGGGATCGTTTCCAATTCGATTCCCCTGTCCAATCCCTGCCACCGATACTGGTTGGCACGTGGATGCCAGCTTCCCGGGGTCAGATCCGAATAATTACCTCGAATGGAGAATTAATGTCTATTCCAAAGCAAGAGGGCTGCTTCTTTTATTTCTCTTTTCGGATGTCAGTGAACTGGATGCTCCTACTCTACTTCAACCGGGCTCCCACCGGAAAGTCACTCAATTATTAAAAGCACATGGATCCGAAGGGTTGACTTTCATGGAGTTAGCGAAAAAAATACAAGAACCAACCCACCAATCTTCCCTTGCTGCTACCGGGAGTGCTGGAACCGTATACCTTTGTCATCCTTTCCTTGTTCATGCAGCACAGGATCATTTGGGCAGCCAACCAAAGTTTATGGCTCAACCCTCCTTAATGACGAAAATAAACTTCAGTCTTAATAAACCAAAGGAGGAACTTTGTCCCGTAGAAAGAGCCATTTGGGAGGCTCTTCACGAGGAAAACACTTAAAAGGGCATCCTTTTTAATTAAAAAAAGATGCCCTAATCAACCTATATAGGCATAAGCTTATTTCTCTGGCCGCATTTGCGGGAAAAACAGCACTTCCTGAATACTTGCCTGTCCTGTAAACAACATACACAGACGATCAATCCCAAATCCAATACCCGCCGTAGGTGGCATTCCATATTCCAACGCCCGCAGGAAATCTTCATCTAAGGCCATTGCTTCCTCATCTCCCCGAGCGGCTAATTGAAGCTGCTCTTCAAAACGAGCGCGCTGATCCAAGGGATCATTTAACTCAGAGTAGGCATTAGCGACTTCTTTCCCATTTACAAACAGCTCAAAGCGCTCCACCAAACCAGGCTTAGACCGGTGCACTTTTGTCAATGGTGACATTTCAACAGGATAGTCAATTAAAAAAGTAGGCTGGATTAAATTCGCTTCCACCTTTTCCCCAAAAATTTCATCAATCAACTTCGCTTTCCCCATCGTGCTGTCTATTTCAATATGTTCACGTTTACAATAGGCCCGTAGGTCCTCCTCCGTAGCTGTTTCAACATCCAATCCAGTGTACTCACTAATGGCCTCAAACATGGTTAAACGCCGGTAAGGACCTGCAAAATTAAGAACTTGACCATCAAATTCGGCCGTGCTTGCTCCATCTGGATGCAAGGCTCTAGCCACCTTTTCCAGCATCTGCTCAGTCACATCCATCATCCAATGGTAATCTTTATAAGCCACATAAAATTCAAGGGCTGTAAATTCCGGATTATGGGTCCTGTCCATACCCTCGTTCCGAAACATTTTTGCAAATTCATAAACCCCATCAAAGCCACCTACAATTAACCGCTTCAAATACAACTCGTTGGCAATACGCAAATAAAGGGTGGTATCCAGCGTATTATGGTGGGTGACAAAAGGACGTGCAGCAGCCCCCCCATGGATGGGCTGCAAAACAGGAGTTTCCACCTCCAATAAGCCCAAATCGTCTAGAAAAGTACGCATGGTCTTAATTAGCTTGGAACGCTTGATAAAAATCTCCCGAAACGACGGATTGACCGTCAGGTCTACATACCGCATACGGTAGCGAGCCTCTGGGTCCGTAAACGCATCAAAAATATTACCATCCGCATCCCGTTTTACGATAGGTAGCGGACGCAAGGATTTTGAAAGAAAGGTAAACTCCTGAACATGAACTGAAACTTCACCTGTTTTGGTTTTGAAAGCGAAGCCCCTTACCCCTATATAATCTCCTAAATCCAGTAGTTTTTTGACAACTGTATCAAACATGGGGGAATCTTCTTTCCCACCATTAATCTCTTCTTTCCGAAGATACAGTTGAATCCTTCCAGAACTATCCTGTAAATTCATGAACAGGGCCTTCCCCGCCTCACGGCTGGCCATCACCCGTCCCGCTAACGCAACTTCTTGAAAATTTAGTCGATTTTTTGTGCCATCCTCCAAAATTTCCTCCTGGTAATTCGCCACAATATCCGCTGCCATTGCAGTTACTTCAAAGGTAGCAGCAGGATAGGGATCAACGCCCAGTTCCCGCAATTTTGCCAATGCCTCCCGGCGTATTAGTTCTTGTTCTGTCATATTAATTCAAAATTGGGCACAAAGGTCTGCTTTTTCATAGAAATTCTATAACTCCAATTTACTTTTCCTGCTTTTCCAAAAATGAAACACCAAAATGGAAGCAGCCGCACCTATTCCATTTGCAAGCATATCGTCCAGTTCGTAAAATCGATTTGGAAAAAATCGATACTGTACCCACTCCATGATCGCACCGTAACAAAATGCTAAAAGAAAAAACAAAAAGTAATGGCGGTTTGAAACGGATTTCAGGCTAGATAAACACAGAAAAACCAAAAGAGCATACGCCGCAGCATGCGCCAATTTATCGGTTTGTAGGAGGCTAAAACCAGGTAAGGGAACACCACCACGGGTGGAAAGCCAGGTGATAGCCAACCACCAAAGCACCGCAAATATGGCTGTGAGTCGTTTAAAATCCATTAGGAACATGCTTTAAAGGCTCCAGCCCCTAACACAAAAAGCCAAATGATTCCTTTAATGAGGAAAAACAAAAATCCTGCGATTCCCATCGCTTTCCATCGCTGCTTCCATCCTTTTTTTTCCATATTCAGCGGAATATTACGCCAGTTCGGCACACAATAAAAAAATTCTAGCAAGAGTGACCCTACCTTTGCTTCGATTCGAAACAACGACAAAAGTAGCAATACAACAGTTGTTGAAGAAGAGTGTTCTAATAAATTGCGGTAATTCAACGTTCTAATTTGTATTATGAAAAAAGTTATTTATGCATTGCTGGTCCTCGCACTCCTTGGCGGAGCATACGGCTACTACCTTTGGAATAAACCTCCAGAAAGCATGGCAACCCAAACGGTTGACAACCAACTCTCCACAGAAGAATTGTACAAGGCTTTTCAAAGTGATGAACAAGCAGCCAACTCCTTGTACCTCGGAAAAATAATCGCAGTTCAAGGCATCGTACGATCTTCCAGAACGGTAGATGGAACGACCAAACTGGAACTTCAAGCTGGAGAAGAAGGCATTATTTTCTGCGAGCTGGACAATAACACCCAGCACAAACGGACCACTTTTGATGCCGGAAGTATTATTTCTATCAAAGGAGAATGTGCAGGAATGGATATTGACGGATCCGTAATGCTTTCCCACTGCGCTGAATTGTAATCGCACCTAGTTTCAATTATTAACCGAGCTATTCAATCTTATAAACACTTCACATTATTCAAATTAACTAAAACATGCAAAAAATAGTAATAAGTTCTATCACCGCCTTGCTCTTAGCCGGTGCACTCAACGCTCAAAAAGTAGCCACCAAAGACGCTAAAGTAACCTTTGACGCGACCTCAGCATTAGAAAGTATCAAAGCCACCAACAAATCTGGAAGTGTCGCCCTCAATATCCTAAATGGAGATGTGGCGGCAAGGGTGCAGGTGAAGAACTTTATCTTCGCTCAGGCTTTGATGCAAGAGCATTTTAATGAAAATTACATGGAATCGAATAAATATCCAAGCGCAACCCTGAAAGGAAAAATTGTAAACATCGCCGATCTGAAATTGGATAAAGACGGTACCTACAAAGCCAAAGTACAAGGAACCCTCGAAATGCACGGCGTGACCAACAACATAAGCGTACCGGCTACTTTAGTGGTAAATGGAGGAAAAATTAACTTTAATGCTAACTTCAGTGTTTTGTGCGCAGATTATAAAATCGCCATACCTTCTGTTGTAGCCGATAAAGTAGCAAAAGAAGTAAAAATCAACATTGAGGGGGTACTAAGTAATCAATAACCCTTAAAAAACTATCAAAAAAGCCGGCGCACTTTGACAAGTACGCCGGCTTTTTTATTTAATTTTTAGCCTTTGGATCTCTTTTTTCGATCCTTTCAATGACAATCGAAGTAGGACCAGAAAGGATCTTAAACTCCGTTCGACGATTGAATCGGTGTTCCTCATCAGGACATTCCACACCATCCAAACAGCGGTTCAAAATTTGTTTTTCCCCGTATCCAACTGCCGTAATTCGATCTGATGGAATTCCTTTTGCAACGATCCATTTTTTTGCACTGTCTGCACGACGTTGGGAGAGCTTTTCATTGTAATCGCTTCTACCTTGTGCATCCGTATGGGAGGACAGCTCAATTTTCATGTCGGGATATTGTTGCATCAGATCTGTCAAAAACTGGAGGTCAGGCTCTGACTGAGGCAATATTTTATCGTCGTCAAAGTCATAATAAATACTGTTCAGACGAATCGGTTCATTTGTCCGAATGGTATCAAATACTTCCGGCTTTTTAAGCAGCCTCAACGTCATCGTTTTGTCTACCCGCGTAGTCTTTTTAATACCAACCGTGTTTAAGGTTAGCGTATCTGGAACGTAGCCTTCACGGGTTGCGATTACGATGTATGACTTTTCGGGCGCTAACGTAAAATCAAACTGGCTTCCTGCACTATTTGTTTTCTCATCCACATTAGCAGGATTCTTTTCAGTAACATCGATTACTTGAACTGTGCAACCATCCAATGGAGGATTTTCTTTTTCACCTTTACGCTTGCGACGCAGGGTCTTCGCTGTAAATTCTACTTTTACCCGCTCTATTTCCCAAGAATAAATATCGTCACAACAGGTTTTACTTTTCAAATTATTAGGACCAGGTCGGTTACTTACCAAGAAGCCACTTTGGCCATCTGCATTTTGGAAATAATACTGGTCATCCAGAGAAGTATTAATCCCCATTCCCATGTTTTTGGGAGTACTCCAAGTGGAGCCATTCCATTGGGATTCAAAAACATCGAGTCCACCAAAAGACGGGTAACCATTAGAGCTGAAGTACAATTTGCCGTCGCGATAGAATGGGGTCACTTCATCTTCCGTAGTATTCAACATATCCAATGCAACTGGAAGGCCAAAAGAGCCCTCCCCTTTTTTGGGCGCATAATAGAGATCAAATCCCCCTTTTCCGCCTGGAATATTGGCTACAAAAAACAACACCTTCTCACCATAAAGCTCCCCTTCACAGGGATGCTTTGCGATATATTCACCGTTTGCCCCGTTCACTTCATTTGCTGCCCCCCAACCATCGGATCCCTTTACGGAATAATAAATCTTACTAGAAGACAAGCCCATATTCTGCATTTCTACTCGGGTAAAATACATGGTTTTACCGTCTGGAGAAACGCTCACATTTCCCTGATGAAATCCCTCCCGATTAATTTGTTGACCAAGCGGAGTAGGTTGAGCAAACTCTTTACCAGTAGCACTTGAAGTATAAATCTTTGAGTACCAATCACCCTCTTTTCCGTCTAAGACCACAATCTCCTTTTGTTGGATAGAGGCGAAATAAAGTTCACCGGAATTGTAAACAGGTGAGCCTTCTGTCTGTGGGCTATTAATGGTTTTACCACCATTATTAACTAAAAGAAGGTCGTTAGGCTTGGCTTTTCGGGCCATTTCACAGCCCGCAATTTCTCGTTTTGCCGCCAATTTCAGTTTCTCATCCGTACCACTACCAATGTACTGATTGAACATATCAATTGCTTCCTGGTATTTTGCGTTGGCTTTCATCGACATTGCCAACCAGTACTGCAGCTCGGTGAACTCCGCTTTCCGATCCCGCAATACCAAACGGCTAAAGGCCTTTTCAGCAGCTACATAGTCACGGACCTGGAAATTGAGGTGTCCTACTTTCGCGTAAATTTGCTTGTCCTTGTTCTCGTCGTAAATTTTTTCATACAACTCAAGCGCCGCATAAGGGTTATTATCTGCCTCTGCTTCACCTGCAGATTTAAGCATAGCCTCCGGAGTGGCACGGTTGATGGGCTGAGCAAGTACCAGTGCAGGGAAGCCGAACACCGTTACTGCGAAAAAAACAGAAAATATAGTTCTCATAAACCGAATTTAATCAAATGGCAAGAAAGTATAAGAAGTTTAGAAGCGAGGACACAACATTTTGGGCTTCACAACTGCTTTCTTGTAGATTTTAATAATGTAGTTGGCTGCCAATTCAAACCCTCCACGGTACCGGGTGTCATTGCTAAGACCTGATGTATTAACGTCATAAGCCAAGCCAACGGTTAAGGATTTGATGCGAGCACCCGCCAACAAGTTAACGGCATCTCCCAAACGGTAACCCAAACCAGCATTGAAGGTAATGTCCTTCTCAGGATCAAAAAGATAACCCGCCATGCCTTGAACAATGATTTCATCTTGCTTACTCATGGTTTGGAAAAGAAAAGTAGGGCTTATTGTAAGTCGGTCACTCGTCTTAATGTTAAAGGTGCCATGTACAACTGCACGGCGAGGCATTCTGTAGGTAGCGGTGCCACCACCTGTTCCACCCCCGGTACCACCTCCAGTACCGCCACCGGAGCCACCTCCAGCAGTTAGTAGGGAGAACCGAGGTTGTCCAACGTGAAACATGGCAAAGCCAAGCTTAAAATCGGTCGTTTTATTTAAACGGGAGGTAAGGGTAATACCCGCGTCGATATCGTTGAAGTTGGATCTAGGGCGGTTCTCACCGTCTGGAATTTTCTGATTGTCCTGGCTGGCGCCTTGATCGTACTCACCGGGGATAGAGGACTGAAGGAAACCGTCTTCAAATTGCAGATTTTCATCATTCACCCGAAATACTTCTTGACCATAATGACCGCCAATGGCAATTACAGTTTTGCCTTTTTTCCCGAGACCAATATGATAAGCCGCGCCTAATTTACTCGCACTGTGAACTAACCTACCCGCTCCCACATTGTCTTGAAACAACATTAAACCAACTCCTACCCAGTCCTTTTTTCTAAAACCAGGAATGATAGGCGCATCGACCCACATAGAGGGTGTTTCGAATTGATTTTTGCTTAGGACACTGGTCCACTGAGAGCGGTAAATCCCCCCTATGCGAACACTTCCTTCAAATCCCCCCGTATTGGCGGGATTTAAGGTCATTTGCGACATATTGTATTGCGTAAAATGGATGTCTTGTGCAGACAAGCCAGTCGCAACTAGCAGGGTAAGAAGTAGAGAGAGCGTATAATTCTGGCGCATAGCTTGCATTTTGAAGAAAACCAGTAGTTTGTAATAAAATCAAGGGTAAAGTAAAGCAAAAATACACTTATCAACCGCATCAAACCAATGGTTTTTTAAAAAAGGTACAATAATAGCGGTTATTTAGGTAGTTGACTGGCAATCTGATCCATGGATTGAAGGTTCATACACTTGAAATGCCCCTTAGGGCAGTGGTCAAAGCCTATTTTTGAACATGGGCGGCAGGATAGCCCCATAACCTCAAAACTTGTATTGAGGTTGACCGATTTGGGGTAATATGGGTACATTCCGAATTCCGGCAGCGTGTTTCCCCAAATTGAATAAATTGGTTTGAGGAGTGCAGCAGCGATGTGCATCAAGCCGGTGTCATGGGTGACTACCCATTCCGAACGTTGAACCGCAGCTGCAGACTGAAATAGGTTCCATTTCCCGCAAGCGTTAAATACCTTCAAAGGACTGAAAGCCCGAATTTGCTCGGCGGTATCGTATTCCGCTGGGCCACCAAGCAAGATGATTGGAAGTTCAATTTTGGAGCTTAGTTCAATCCATTTGTCAGCTGGAAGGCGCTTTGTAAAATGGGTGGCACCTAGTACAAAGGTTCCAAAGCGCTGCTCAGGGCTCAATCCAAACGAAGCAAAAATCAGCCCAGGCATCTCATCAGCGATAAAAGAAGGAATTGGAAAATCAAGTCCTCGGTTATCAGGTTGTACCCCAAGTGGAGTGACTGCCTCCAAATAGCGGTCTACGATGTGTTTGGAGGGTAGCAAGTTAATACCGAATTGGACAAGCAGCCATTTTTCCAAATTGAGCTTATTGAAACCAAAGGCTGGTACTCCAAGCATCCACCTAAAGAGGCGACTTCTTAGGTTGTTGTGCAAGTCAATGACTGCATCTACTTTCAAGGATCTGAGTGCACCTGCCAGCTCCTTTAGAGAGTCAGAAAAGTGTATTTTATCTTTAAAAAGGAGGGAATTACCGGGAGCACCTAAGGCAAAAACCCTGCTGACCATCGGGTGGGCAGCAGGGATATCCGCAAAAGACGCTTTGGTGAGATAAAATACCTCGGCACCTTTTTGTTCTGTAATACATCGAAGTACCGGTGTAGTCAGGACAATATCGCCAATAGAGCTAAACCGGATCAATAGAATTCGCATTAGGCGGCTTTAATTTCGGCAGCTTTTTTTCTTGCAGCTACTTTTTCAGCATACGCAACAGCTGCCTCCCTAACCCATTCACCTTCTTTCCAAGCCTCCACTCGAGCGTTTAACCGTTGTTTATTACAAGGTCCATTTCCGTTCACTACATTCCAGAACTCATCCCAATTGATTGCACCAAAATCGTAATGGCCTTTTTCCTCGTTCCAACGCAGGTCTTTGTCCGGGTGTTCCAAGCCTAGTACTTTCATTTGTTCAGCGATCATATCCACAAAGCGCTGACGCAATTCGTCATTGCTGAAACGCTTAATTTTCCACCTCATACTTTGTGCACTATGGGTTGAATCTCCATCTGAGGGTCCGAACATCATTACGGATGGCCAATACCAGCGGTTTACAGCATCCTGCGCCATCGCCTTCTGTTCTGGAGAGCCATTTGCCAGCGTTAATAGGAGTTCAAATCCCTGCCGCTGGTGAAAACTTTCTTCTTTACAAACCCGCACCATCGCACGAGCGTAGGGACCGTAGGAACATCGACATAGTGGAATTTGATTCAGGATCGCTGCACCATCTACCAGCCAACCGATCGCACCTACGTCTGCCCAGTTGAGTGTGGGGTAATTAAAAATAGAGGAATATTTTGCTTTGCCAGAATGCAGGTCCCTAAGTGTTTCGTCCCGAGTGACTCCCAAGGTTTCAGCTGCGGAATAAAGGTAGAGCCCATGTCCTGCTTCGTCTTGTACCTTCGCAAGTAAAATCTGTTTACGTTTTAGGGACGGTGCTCGGGTGATCCAGTTGGCTTCTGGAAGCATCCCTACAATTTCAGAATGCGCGTGCTGACTAATTTGCCGGATCAAGGTCTTCCGGTAAGCTTCGGGCATCCAGTCTTTGGGTTCAATCCGGATTTCTGCATCAATTTTTGCCTGAAATGCTTCTTCCATGGAGTGTATTTGCTCTGCCATAACGTAATGATTGGTTAGAACGATTATAACCTTCAAGCAGCTATTTTTGTTTGAAGTTTGGATCATTAATCTGGGCAAAGGTACTCTTTACTGGCGAAAAAAAAAGCAGGTCATCTGCGTAAAACGAGATGACCTGCTAAAAATATCAGCCTCTTATGCTACGATTAGTAGCCAGGGTTCTGAGATAAGTTTGGATTTACCGCCAATGCCTGTGCAGGGATTGGGAACAACAAACGCTCTGGGCCTGAAGCTGGCTTCTCTTGCCATGCGTCCAAGAACTTGCCGAAACGGATCATATCCTGACGGCGCCATCCTTCCCAGTACAATTCGCGGCTACGCTCAGCCAACAATTCATCCAAAGTCAACGTGCTCAATGGAGATGCATTGCGCTTTGTACGGATGCTGTTTACTACACCACGTGCACCCGCTTCGTCGCCTGTGCGAAGGTGCGCTTCTGCTTTCATCAACAATACGTCCGCATAACGGAAGTAAACATAGTCGTTGTCAGCATTATCACCACCATTGTAGTCAATAGGATACTTAACTACACGGATACCTGTGATTTCAAGGTTATCACCTGTTTCAACCAATTTAACTTCACGTGTGAAGTCTAGGTTGTTACCCTTACGGTCTTTCAATGCATTACCGGCAGCATCAAACTGCTGACCCTGTAAAAGGCCTACTTTGATACCAGATACGTCGGTAGTTCCAGTGTAAGATGCACTGCGGCGAACGTCATTTTCCTCGAAAGAATCGTAGAAGTCAGATAAGGTTGCAAAACCATTCCAACCAGAAGGATTCTGGTTGTAGTGAAGCGTACAGAACCAGCGAGAGCGTACGTTACCAGAGCTCACACCACCTTGGTTTTCTGCTGTCCAAATGTTCTCCGTAGAGATGCTATTGTTGTTTGGAGCAAAATTGTCAAAGTAGTTGTTTGCTAGAGAGTATTTGCCACTTGCGATCAACTGATCTGCAATGGCGATTACCTGCTGCATATCAGATGCTGGGAAAGAAGGGCTCTTGCGATCCGCAAAAGTACCCTTGTTCAGGTACGCTTTCATAAGCAACACCCGAGCAGCATCTTTGTTAGCACGATTGGTTGGTCCCTCTGGCAAATCAGCGATAACATCATTCAATTCGCTGATAACAAAATCCATTGCCTCACCACCAGAAAGCACTTGAGGTGCGTTCAAAAGGTTTTCGCCTGGCTGACGGAAAGGAACCTGGTTCCAACCATCTGCCAAACAGAACATCACAAAAGCGCGCAAGTAGCGAGCTTCTGCAGCTTGCTCTGCAGATGGGTTAAAATCAAGTGCGTTGGTAGTAGAGAATACTACCTGCAACAATTCATTGTAAGTATCTCCAAGGAACGCATGTTCCGGAGTCCAGGTATGGTCGTGCAATACACGCCAGATACCATTATCGTCCCAGTCTGGTCCACGGGTTGGTCCGAGAGTCTCATCCGTAGTATGCTGCTGGGCAGCCCAGAAGCGGGACTGATCCTGGAATGGGGTGCGAAGTCCAGAGTAAGAGGCATCGATCAGGGCCTGTACGCTAACCAGATCTGTTGCCTGCTCCTTTGTGAGACTGTCATTCAGCGTCTCTTCCAGGTTCGTGCAGCTCAACAAGCCCACGAGCGGGAACAAAAGCAAATGTTTTGCGAGTTTCATATTAAGTATAGTGTTTATTTAAAATGAGAAGTTAGCACCTACAATGATGGTTCTTGCGGATGGGTATGGGATATACTCAATACCGAAAGAAGGCAAATTGTTGCGGGTGTTGATCGTATTCACCTCAGGGTCGAAACCAGAGTAGTCGGTGAATACCAACAAGTTCTGACCAGTAACATATACGCGAGCGTTGCGAATAGAGTTACCGATGTTACCGAAATTGTAAGAAAGGGTAGCGTTTGCAAGCTTCGTGTAGTCACCTTTCTCCAAGTAGCGGCTAGATGGCTTGATCGCGTTAGAAGTCGCCTCTTGTACTCCAGTTCCGATCAAGTTGGCATCAATGTTACGTGTACCGAGGTTACCGATTGGAATTACAGTCATCTTGGTGTTGTTGTAGATCACATGACCGTAAGCACCGTTGAATGCCAAGTTCAAGCTAAACTTACCAGCATTCATGGTTCCGTAGAAACCAGCCAATACATTTGGGTTTGGATTGCCAACGAAGTCAGGAGTTTCAGCAGAACCACCAACATACTCGCTCTGACCAGTCTCTGGGTTGATTCCCAAGAACTGACGAGTATAGAAAGAGTTCAATGGCTGACCGTCAGCGATCAACTGGCTAACAGCGCCAGAGCTACCCTGTCCGAAAACTTCCCCGTAAGGAATACGTGGGCCGTTGTAGTTGGTCAACTTGTTCTGGAGGAACGTTACGTTAGCACCTACGCTCACGTTGAAGTTTTCCCGATCAACCACCAAAGAATTCAACGCCAATTCAACACCAGAGTTGATCAAGTTACCTGGAAGGTTGATCCAGTACAATGCAGCAGGAGCTGGCTGAATAGTTGGGAATTGGAACAAAAGATCGCTTGTGTTACGGTTGAAGTATTCCAAAGAACCACTCAACTTATAGTTCCACAAAGCAAAGTCCACACCAATATTAGCTGTGGTAGTTG
Organism: Chitinophagales bacterium; assembly: GCA_046316495.1. Classification (GTDB taxonomy): domain Bacteria; phylum Bacteroidota; class Bacteroidia; order Chitinophagales; family Saprospiraceae; genus M3007. Next base: position 10,272 of record JBKDAM010000013.1, on the reverse strand, counting down.
TTTCCCACTTCAAATCTGGGTTAGCAACATTGCTCAAACCAACAACTGTCTTGTTGTTGTTATTAGAGATAAAATAGCTCTCTTGAGCTGCACCAGCATCGAATTCAGAGTTACCAGTCAAACCGTAACCTACGCGAAGTTTCAACTGATCAAATGCACTTCCTTTGATGAAGGATTCGTTGTGCAAGTTCCATGCAGCAGCAGCAGATGGGAAGTAACCATACTTGTTGTTTGCACCGAATTTGCTAGAACCATCCGCACGAACGGTAGCAGTTAACAAGAAACGCTCGCTGAAATTGAAGTTTGCCTGAGCAAAGTAAGACTGCAATTCAGTTACAGGAGCTGCACCTGATCCAACCGTACGAGTGTTTGGCTGAGAAGCTTGGAAGATATTTGTGTAATCAAAATCATCCAATTCAAAGCCAAGCGCTGAAAATCCTAGACCGCTAGAGCGGCGGTTTTGGTACTCATAACCTGCCAAAGCAGTCATGTTGATACCAGATTCCAAGGACTTCTTGTACTCCAACGTGTGGGTAAGTACTTGATAGGTCTGCTTGTTAGCAGAGTAGCTAGCCAAACCACGACCTTGGATGTTCTGGAAATTGATCCAACGAGCCAATTGAGAGCGGCGGTCACCGTTACCATGCGTTACGTTGAACGCCATGCGGTATGTCAAGTTATCAGAAATCTGATAGTAGGGCTCGATACGAGCAAGTACGTCAACAGTGTTTGTCTGGTCACGGTATGCATCCAACAACGCTACTGGGTTGATTGAAGTGTTACCAAATTGAGGAACGATCACTGGACTTCCATCAGCCTCATACAGAGGGTGTGTTGGATTCCACTGAAGAGCATTACCAATCAAGCTACCCTGGAAACCCGCGTTAGTAGAAATCGCAGGGCCATTGTCGCGTGACTGAGAAGTGATCAAATTGAAATTCAGACCCAAACGCTTGCTTTCGAGGAACTTGTAAGAACCGTTGATGTTAGCGTTGATACGGCGAAGGCCGTTGGTTTTGATAATTCCCTCCTGATCCAAGTAGCTCAGACCGATACGGTATGTACCGCCATCACTACCACCAGAAACAGCAATGCTGTGGTTCTGAACGATACCTGTCTGAAGAATTTCACCCATTGCATCCACATTAGAACCGTAGTCGCCATTTGTAAGGCCATAAGAGTTCAATGCAGAGCGGTATTCGTCACCAGAAAGTACATCGTACTCCTTCAGGATAGAACTTCCACCAACAGAGGTGTTGAATTGTACAGTTGGAGTACCTGCCTTACCACGCTTGGTAGTAATGATGATAACACCGTTTGCACCACGAGAACCATAGATAGCCGTCGCAGACGCGTCTTTCAGTACCTGAATTGACTCAATGTCAGAAGGGTTCAGGTAGTTGAGTGGGTTTGATCCTGCAGTGGAACCAAGATCACCAGAGTTTACACCTGGCTTAGTTGAACCACCAGACAACTGGATACCATCTACTACGAACAATGGATTGTTACCCGCACGAATGGAAGACGTACCGCGGATACGAACCGTGGTCGCACCACCAGGCTGACCGCTGTTGTTCACGATTTGAACACCAGCCGCTTTACCTTGGATCAATTGATCCGGAGCAGTTACGAGACCTTGGTTAAAATCCTTCTCTCCAACGGATGTAACGGCACCTGTCAGATCTGATTTTTTTGCAGCAGAGTAACCTACTACTACTACTTCATCCAGTACAGAACCTGGAGCCATCGCTACATTCACCACGTTGGATGCAGCCAAAGCAACTACCTGCTCTGTGTAACCTGTGTAGGAAAAGCGCAGTTGGGTTGATCCACTAGGAACCTCGACGGAATAGTTGCCGTCCACATCTGTGGTTGCACCACGGGTGGTACCCACAACAGTTACAGTTGCTCCGACAAGGCCTTCGCCATTTTCGGCATCCGTAACCTTACCTTTCACGGTGCGCTGTGCGGAAACCGCCGCAGTCAGCATCACCAGAAGGGCAACCAAAATGCTACCCTTAAACAAGGTGTTTGAAAACTTCATACGAATTTGAGTTAAGTTTAGTGATAAAGTATACTTCACGTTTTGAATGTGTAAAATAGAAATTTTCGGCCTTAAGGGAGTCGGCAGGGTTTTATTCGGTACAAAAAGCAGGACTTAAGTAGATGTAAAGTGGTGTATCCTGTTCACTGAGACAGGGCGAAGGTATATATTCGTTTGGTATTTCTGACAATACTTTTTTCAAATTTTTTTCCGAAAGATTCAACAAAATTTAATTCGGAAACCCCAAAACCACTTCAAATAGAACCAAATTATTGTCCGAGCAATTTTGTTCGGTAAGGACAAAAAAAATAAAACCCTCGAGTATCCTCTTTTGAACCTAGCAATTAAGCGACTCCCAATATTTTACGGAAGAAGAACTGAAACCCCTACCCTTTTGTACCTTTGCCAGAAAATTAAACAACCTATGAGAAGATTCCCAGCAGAATGGGAGCCCCAAAGTGCGGTCCAGCTCACGTTTCCACACGAACAAAGTGACTGGGCCCCAATTTTATCAGAGGTAATTCCCTGCTTTGTGGACATCGTACAAGCTATTACTCGTTTTGAACCCGTAATCATGGTTTGCAACGATATAGAGACCGTTAAAAAATACTTCTCTGCCCCGAGTGCCTTCCCTATTCACTGGGTGGAACTACCGTCGAACGACACCTGGGCAAGGGATCATGGTGGTATCACCGTTTTTGATGGGGAAAAACCCCTAGTACTTGATTATGTATTTAACGGTTGGGGGCTGAAATTTCCGGCAGATAAAGATAATCTCATCACACAACAACTGGTAAATCGAAAATTGCTTGGGCCCAGTTACCAACACGGGGGTATGGTGCTGGAAGGAGGCGCATTGGAGACCGATGGAATGGGTACTTTGTTAACCACTGCTGAGTGTTTACTGTCTCCCAACCGAAATCCACATCTATCAAAGGAGGAAATCGAAACGCTTTTAAAGCAACAACTTGGTTTGGATCGGGTCTTGTGGCTTCACCATGGATACCTTGCTGGAGATGACACGGATTCTCATATCGATACCCTAGCCCGATTTTGCCATCCTGATACCATCGCTTACGTAAAGTGCGATGACCGTGAGGATGAACATTATTCAGCCCTTCAAGAAATGGAAAGGGAGTTAAATACATTCCGGACATCGGAGGGGCTGCCTTACCAGCTGGTAGCCTTGCCTTGGCCAGATCCTTGCTGGGATTTGGAAGGAAACCGACTTCCTGCCACTTATGCCAATTTTTTAATTATCAACGGTGCTGTGCTCGTTCCTACCTACGGAGTAAAGCAGGACAGTGAAGCCCTTTCTACTCTACAAGGTATATTCCCTGATCGAGAAATAATTGATATTAATTGCAGGGTATTAATTGAACAACATGGATCTTTACATTGTGTCACTATGCAGTACCCTGCTGGAACACTTCAAACAACATAAAAACGGTTCTAATGAAATTTGGAATTATAAGCGGAATTGTACTGACAGCTTACTTATTGGTTGTTTACTCCCTCTCCATCCATTATCTCACCGACGCTAATATTTCGTACTGGTTTCCAACGCTGGGTATCCACCCGATCGCCATGTTTTTGGCACTCAAGGAAGCAGACCGAATTACAGGGGGAGGCTCGTTCCGAGAAAGAGTGCGCGCTCCCTTTTTAACTTTTACGGTAGCAAATGTATTCTTTTGGTTGACTCTCTATGCCCTCCATTTGTATGACCCGCAGCTTAATCAACTTGAATTAAGCCTACAATTGCAAAATGCACAGCAACAACTTTCGGCTGGAATGGGCGACCCTCAAGTAATGAACCAACTCAGACAAGATATCAATAGTATCCAAGCAGAGCTTGCCAATCCCAAGCCTCAGCCGATGGGCCCGTATGTACTCTATCTGGCACTTTGGAATGTATTCGGATTTGGCCTTGCCGCCTTGACTGTCACGATTTTCAAACCAACTCTGCAAAAATAATTGACAAATTCTTGCAGATATTTAAAAATAGCGTAAATTTGCGCCTCTTTTAAACACAATCATTTTTTGCGTTATGCCAAAAGTAAAAACCCACTCCGGCGCGAAGAAGCGTTTCCGAGTGACCGGCTCGGGGAAAGTAAAGCGTTCGCAAGCGAATCAGCGCCACTTGATGCGTAAAAAAACGAAAAAAGCAAAACGTCATGGACGTGGTAGCTTGATCGTTCATCCAGCGGAACACGCTCGTATCGAGCGCCTGCTCGCGATCTAAACCTTTCTTTTTAACGAGGATACAGATCCTAAGCGCGGAAATGCCGCCTCTGTATCGCACTAAAAATTTTAAACATGCCTAGAGCTACCAACAATCCTGCCAGTCGCGCCCGCAGGAAAAAAATTATGAAGGCCGCACGCGGTTACTTCGGCGCTCGTTCAAAAGTGTACACCGTTGCTAAAAACACCCTTGAAAAAGGTTGGCAGTATGCATTCCGTGACCGTAAATTCAAAAAGCGCGTTTATCGTCGCCTTTGGATTGCGCGTATCAACGCTGCTGTACGCCCTGAGGGTTTGAGCTATAGTCGTTTTATCCACGCTCTTGCTCAGAAAAATATTGGTCTCAACCGGAAAGCACTAGCTGATTTGGCTCTGAACAACCCATCAACGTTCAAATCGATCGTTGACGCTGTTCGCCGCTAATCGACCGTTTGAGTTTTTTATTCTAAATAGGCTGTTATCTGTATGGATAGCAGCCTATTTTTTATTCCATCGCCAATGTGAATTAATGTCTGAACAATAAACTCCCATCTCCATAACTTAGAAATCGGAAATCGTTGTCCAGGGCATATTGGTACACTTTTCTCCAGTCCTCTCCAATTAACGCCGCCACCAATAATATTAAAGTGCTCTGAGGCTGGTGAAAATTAGTAATCAGAGCATCTACCAACTTGAACCGATAGCCAGGAGCAATTAGCACCCCGGTGGTGCCAACCAATCGCTCAAGATGATGCAGATCCATCCATCGAAGTAAAGCCTCCAAAGCTGCTAAAGGCAAAATACCTAGTTCTTCCAGTTCATAAGGCTCCCATTGTTCCAAATGCAGTAGCCCAGGCGGAGTATCAGGTTGTTGGAGAAGTTTCACCCCTAACCAATAAAGGCTCTCAATCGTTCGCATAGAAGTAGTGCCCACCACAACCCGCATGCGATCCTTGCTTGAGACCAGCTTCTCCAACACACTGCGATCCACATCAATAAACTCCGCGTGCATGGAGTGATCTTCCATTCGATCCGCTTTAACTGGCTTGAACGTACCAGCCCCAACGTGAAGCGTTATGGCAGTTGGGAAAATATGTTTTGCTGCCAATTGATCAAAAACCCGCTCTGTAAAGTGTAAGCCTGCAGTTGGCGCAGCCACCGAACCCTTTTCAACTGCAAAAATAGTTTGGTACCGCTCTAGATCAATCGATTCAGTTCCTCGTTTTAAATAAGGAGGAATCGGCAACACCCCTACCCCATCCAATAGCTCTGCGAAGCTCCTGTGGGGAGGATCCCACTCAAAACGAATCAAGACAGCCTCTTGGAGTCGCTCAATGATACGAGCCTTCAACAAATAAATACCAACCTGAAGTTCAAGGGTATCCTCTTTCCATTTGCTTAACCCTCCAACCATACAAACCCAATCCACTGTTCCCAAGGATGCCATTCCTACCGCTACCTCTACCCCAGCTGGTGGTTCGAGACAAAAAAGCTCTACTTTCCCACCGTTCTGATTTTTAAACAAAAGCCGGGCCTGAACGACCTTAGTGTTGTTTACAATCAATATAGAATGTTCAGGCAGGTAGTTCGGAAGACCTGTATAGCGGTCCTCTTGAATTTTTCCTTCTTTAAATACCAACAACTTGGAGGAATCCCTCTCTTCGAGGGGATATGTTGCAATCCGTTCGGTGGGAAGCTCGTAGCTATACTCAGAAATGGATAAACTGCCTGGATGTTTCATCATTAGACGAAAAGGTGCTGTGCTGCTGATAAAAAGAGGGCATTGGGATTACCATATCCAACAATGCCCTCTTTAGTTATTCCGCAAGATCGACAACGAAGCATTTAGGATGCTTTTTGGAGGCAGCTTTTCTCTCTTTATCGGCAGCCGCCTTTTCAGAATATGGCCCCAGAAGCACCTTGTAGAGCGTCTGACCATTTTCATTCGTATCTAACTTAAGCAAGCCTGCACCGGAGGTTGCTTTCTGCACTTTTGCCAGTTCATCCAAGGCCGTTTCCAATGTTGTGAATCCACCAATCTGTACCCCAAACCCACTCATCGGCAGTTTCTGGAGTGCAATTTGGTAAAGTGCATTTTGTTCTTCCTTTTTAGATACTGTCTCCAGGGGTTTCACTTTTTCCTGGACCGGCTGTACACTTTTGGCTGTAATGCCTTTTGCCGTTTCAGCGGGCTGTGTGTAGGAAGCTGTCTGGGTGAGTTCCGGAAGGGTCGGTACCGTTGTAGAAGTTTTGTTATAACCAGAACTAGAAAGTACTGGTTTGGGAGCCACCACCTCCGTTTCAACTATTTCCAATTTAACCTCTGTAATCCCAGCCTTAATAAGGTCTACTTGTTGAGCAGCCTTTCTGGAAAGATCTACAATAAACCCCTTTTTGTAGGGACCACGATCATTGACACGGACTTCGACGGCCATCCCGTTATCAATTCTGGTCACTTTAATGATGGTACCAAACGGCAACGTCTTATGTGCAGCTGTCAGGGCTTCTTTGTCGTATAACTCACCATTAGCGGTTTTTCTACCGTGAAACTTATCGTGGTAGTAAGCAGCTTTCCCAAATTGTGGGGAAGTCCCTGCATAGGATTGAAATGCGGTTACGAACAGAAGCAAAAATCCAAAGAGCAGTCGGGTATTTTTTCGGTTGTTCATGGCATGGAATTAATAAATGAAAAATCGGGTTAAAGTAATTGGTACCAGCTGAATTGTACGAAACAAGAGTAAAGTACTAAAAAGCTTGTAAAAATAACGTATTTCAGCCAATAATATTTGGCAAAGAAAGTAAAATTATTTGATCTCTCTAATAATTTGTTTTGCCTGATAGAGGTGCCTTTCTGTATGGAGCGTCACGAGTTCTAAAAAATTCCCTAGGTTGATAGAAAATAGCGACCATTTAGTGCGCTTAAGCTTCGTTTTATTGAGATCGACCTCTTTGGCTTGTTGAATCACCCGAAGCATTTTTTCCATCTGAATTATAAGTGATTTCACTACTGCAACTGTCAAATCAGCACCCAAGGGATTCCATTTCTTGGAAGTTTTTGTTCGGCGAGGATTATCTGCAGAGTACCTTTTTCGCATTTTTTGAGCATACCAGCTCGTCTCTTGATGCTCTGTTGGACGCATAGTAGATTTTCTGGCTTTGGCCTTGTGAATAGCATATTCCAATTTAGGAATCTCGGTAGCGTAGACTCTATTCAGGTGTTCAAAACATTCCAACACATTCCACTTTTTGGGAATGGGCAAACGCACAGTTAGCGTTTCTACTGGAAGCGTAGCAAAATCCTGTCTAACTTCCTCAAGTAGTTGTCGTAGTTGATGCTCAATCTGATTCAGGTATTCTTCTTGCGTCATAAGGGGCGCAAATGTAATTTAAAGATTTACAACTAGTTATTTTCAAACCAAACTTTTTCTCTGTTTCCTGCTTCCCCATTGTAATTCACGGTTATTTCCGCGCCAGCGGGTATATGCTTGATCGCATAGAAGTCAATGGTGAGTGCATCGAAATCCATGCCATACTCGGCATTCGGCTCGTATTCGTGGTTATACAAGGATCCATAACCTAGACAGAGCGCATAATAGTTCCCATCTGTGCCCCAATCAAAATAATAATCATCCAAAAAAGTTTGCTGGACGTGCACTAGCTCTTCTTTTGAGAAGACTAATACAGGGCAAATTTCAATGATTTCTCCCGGCTCGATATCCCGGGCGGCAAATACCCCTCTTCCATGCAACTCAGAAGGTCCGAAATATATTTCAGCGTGTTGTAAGCCCATTTATTTATTGGTCAAAACTAAGTACTCCCAAGGTTTCAAACTCAGCCGCATTTCTCCTGTTATCTGCATAGTATTCGCACCGAAAACATCGGCATAGTTTCCATCATATCCTGCCGGAATCTGAACAGTTGCGGTATGCGAAAATTTACTCAGGTTCGCAATAACGATCACACGATCTCCCTCCTTTTCCCGTCCAAATGCATAAATATTCTTGTCATCCGAACTGCTAAATTTTTCAAGCGGACCGCCGTGTTTACCCGTCCACAATGCTTGATTTTGATGCCGAAGGTTGATTAACTTTTGGAAAAAAGGGGTTCGAGCATATTTTTTCCAACGAATCGGATCTTTGTCAAAAAACTTAATACGTTTATTCAGCCCATCTTCTTGGCCGCAATAAAGCATTGGCATTCCTTGCCAGGTAAAAGCTAATACGTTCATAACGTCTGCTGAAGCTCCATAAAGCTCCACCTCGGTGCCTGACCAGGAATTCTCATCGTGGTTTTGGGTAAAGTAGAGTTGGGCGTAATGGGCAGGATAAAAGGATCCCAAGAATTGATGCAAGGTATCCAATGAAATAGCATCTTGCTTTCCGGACCAAATGTCTTTTGTGACATCTTTCCACTTCCAGCCGTAATTTACATGGAAAAAGGAATTGAAATGAGCAGTTTCATCCTGACATTCCGATAAGAAAAAGAGAGGCTTAAAGGTATCCAAAGCAGGCCTCGCTTGGCGCCAGAACTCCTCCGGCACCAGTCCAGCCATATCTACCCGATAACCGTCAATATCAAACTCATTTACCCAATAGCGCATGGCTTCAATCATGGCCAAACGGGTGGGAGCCTGTTGGTAATCAAGGTCACAGATATCGGACCAATCTTCAATGGGTTCACCGTGCTCGTTAAGGGGATTGGTAAAATCCCCATTAATTTTGGTGTAATATTCTGGGTGGTTTTGCTTCCAGACTGCATCCCAAGAGGTATGATTAGGCACCCAATCTAAAATAACCTTCAACCCCAGGCGATGTGCTTCCTGAATCAGCGCCCTTAAATCTTCCTTCGTTCCAAAATCAGGATTCACCGCGTAATAATCCATAACAGAGTAAGGGCTTCCCAGGCTTCCTTTGCGGCGATCTTGTCCAATCGGATGAATCGGCATTAACCAAATCACATCCACTCCCAGGTTCTTTAATCGCTCCAGCTGCGCTACTACCCCTTGAAAATTGCCCTCCTCTGAAAATTGACGTATATTCAATTCGTACAAGACAGCACTTCTGGCCCAATCTGGTAGTTCCGGATACTCAGAAAGAACTTTCCCAGTTACGGAACCTGTCGACTCGGTATTAGGGTTGGGATGATTATTACAGGCCATCAAGGAAGCGGCAACGAAAAAAAGGTATGTGGATAATTTGAACATCATAAATTAAAAGAATTCAAGGGGTTACCAGGCTGGTTGGGTCTTGCTACAGGCGACTCTGACTTGAATTCCAGTTAAATTCAAGGCGGTGTTACCTCGCCAAATCATCACAAAACCTTTGTCAATCAAGCTCCAACTGTTGTTGATGTAGGGGTCTTTGCAAGAAAGATACAACTCATTTTTATCTTCCAGCCAAGTCCAACGACCTGTATCAACCACCTTTCCTTTTATCAAAATATCAAACGACTGATCCTCCCTAAATTTCAACCACTTGTCTGTATAGTTGAGGTGAATCAACGAGTCGATACCTGATATAGCCATATTGCAATGCCACCAACCGGTAGCTAGATAAGCCCGACGACTGGTGGAAGGTGGAGGAAGCGCCCCAATCGGTACTTGTACCAATTCAGGTACTTGACGGACTTGAACCGTTGGCGCAGTATCGGGATTAGAACCCAATACTTTCGCAACACCATACGTCGAAGCGGGTTCCCCAGCTACTCCATTTGCCCCAATAGGTGCGCTCATGACGGGATCCGCTTCCTTTTTGAAGGTCTTACAGGTCACGTACCCAAGTAAAACAACGATTATTCCTAATAGTATATTTAGTCTCATTTTAAATAAAATTAATCAATTTCACAGTGTTGCTCCTCAAAAACAGGTGTTAACTGCTCAAAACCACTTATCCGCCAATTGCTTTCACACAGTGCTCGATGAATACCCACCCCTACGGTCCAAAAACCTTCCTTCTTGGCAGCGGCTACCCCACTGGGAGCATCCTCGAACACCACGCAAGCGCCGGGGG
>JBKDAM010000012.1:0-15633 GCA_046316495.1 Chitinophagales bacterium | reverse complement strand
TAGCCTACTGTGTCATTTTCAGTAATGCCCACCAAGGGAGATTGCCATTGAGATTGGCAGCTTTCAGCCACTAAAACCAGAATAAAAATGGCAAGTAAAGTCCTTATTTTCGATGAAAGTGTCCGCATACTTACTATTGGTAGGTTGATTTGATTTTTTCCTTTTCCGATAAAAATAAATCAGCTAGTTGAAGCCCAAGCATTCTGCCTCCTTCATGAGAAAGGTGGGTATAATCTTTACTCACCAAACTTGGGTGGGTGGAGGCTGCTAGGCGGACCATGGTGCCCGCACCCCCCATTCCTTTAAAACAATCGTAGAACAGGAAGCCGTGCTTCCATGCCAGGTTGCGCTGCATTTGAACAATGTAGGGAACACTGACCATGGTTTTCAGTTCACCGTCTACTTTGCCTCCCCGATCGGGTACGCTAATGATGAGAATGGGAGTATTTGGAAAGCTGGCACGAACGTGTTGATAGGTTTTTTCCAGTTCCGCTTCGTACCATTTCAGGTTTCGAAGGGAATTGGTGACTGCGTTAAGACCATATTGCAGGATGACCAAATCATATTGCTGGTATTGATCAAATGCTTTGATTTGGTATTCCGGAATCAAACAGAGCTTACCACCTGAATTGCCCCGAACGGAAAAATTATCAAAATAGACTCCTGGTCCACTTTCCAAAGACGCGCCGTATAAAGCAAGTCCTTCGGAGTCTGGGAATTGCGCATAAAACCGGTACATGGGGCTGGAGTTAAGCTCCCAAATTTTCAGTTGTCCTTTTTTTCCTAGGAGCGTAGCTTCAAGGAAATCACCTGAATTGCTTTGCCAGAGGAACCGCTTGTTTTCGTCTGTTTGGTAAAAAAGCCGGACATGGTTCCATTGAGCTGTTCTTCGGAAGGCATATTGTTGTGTGCCTTGGTAGGAGATGCTAGCATCGGGTGTGGGCAGATAAACATGCCCATTAATCCCGAGTGGGAGTGGATTGCCTTCATTTTTGAGGATAGAAAATGAATTCCAGCCTTTGGCGGCCTCGATAAAACTACGTCTGAAGCGGGCGATTTCGGAGGAAATGGGTACAAATCCAACTCCAGCTCCTCCCCAAATGCCTTGAAGGGTATCCCTTAGATCGCCCAAAAAGATATCTCCCTCTATAAATGAGTCTCCGAAAAAAGCTACTCTAACCGTTTTCTGATGGCTTTTAATAGAGTCAACTGCTTGAAAAAACGGACGAAGTCCTTGAAAATTAAAACTATAGTCTTCAATTATTTTTCCAAAAAAAGCGCTGTCCACCAAGTGCCGAAGGGTGTCTTGAGAGAGGCTTTGTAGACTGGTATCTAGGTTGGGAATGAGTAGGGTATCAGCGGTGAGGGTGTCTAACTGTTCGGGTATCCGGATGTCGGCCAGTATATCCATTTTACGCAGGCCATATTCTTCCAGTGGAAGTTGGTTGGAGACTGCCGTGAGTACGAGTAGAAACAGCAGCACCAAGGCGGAGAGTGCCAGTGATTGCCCCAGGTAATTTTTCATGCTGGCGCGAAGATAGCAATTTCGGCGCATTTCCGTTCCTTTGTACCCGTATGGACTTGTTTGACGATTGGGAACGCGCCCAATCCGCTGCCTTAAAAGGGCTTGAGCGATCAGGTTGGGCGCGTTCTTTTTGTTCTTCTGAGCTTTTGAAAGTACTTCCACCAGCGGCGGAGGATCCTGCCTCGGATTTGCTGTCAGCGGTAACCGTCTTATCGGCCTGGTACCGGGCGGGTCTTCGATCATCGACTGCTTCTTCAGCGTTGGAAGAATGTGGTCGGCCTGAACCTGATGAGCTGCCATTTTGCAAGCCGGCGGCGGAGGATATTTGGTATCGCCTTCGTTCCTTTCAATTTACGCTACCTGAGCTGGAAAAACGTTGGTTGCTTCGCTGTTACCGCGCAGGTTACGTGCTTTCTCCCAAGTTAATTGTGGAGGTGCTAGAATGTGGGCTACAAAAGAAAAACGCTTCGCTGCAGCCTTTGATTGCCTTGGTGGCGGGGAATTTGGGGCGCTGGTTAGCCCGTTTTAATCCTGATTGGGGCTATGTAGTGCCAGAGGTGCTAGCAGAGCGTTTTCGGTTGGGAAAACCTGCAGAGCGGATTTCGGCGCTTACAGCTTACAGGATTCTTCAGCCCTCGGCTGCTCGGGACTTATTGGCCTCGACTTGGCCGGGGGAGAGCAACGCAGATCGGCTAAAGTTGATGGAAGCCTTTGGAGGACGTTCGTTGAAAGAAGATGAGCCGTTTTTACTGCAGGTTCAAACTGAATTAAATTTGGATGGAAATGCAGATGGCCCTTCTACCCGTCAGCTTAAGCAGTTAACGGCACGTATTCTGTTGAAAAACCAAACCTCTGTCTCGTGGAATCATTGGGTGGGGATTTTAGCTCCGTATTGGAAAGGAGGTTTGGTGTTGCCTGAAGGGGAGGATGCTTATTTTTGCGACAATTGGATGTCTCAGCATGGGCTGCTTCAGAAAGGGACGGGAGCTGCGATGGTCATTCACTGGTGGTCTGCCTTGTTGGAGCTGCTTCCACCGGCTATTTGGGTGCAGGCTTTTGAACAGCCACCTAAAATAGTGTTAAAGGGATTAGAGGAAGGACCTTATGGGGGTATTTTATCCAAGAGTCAGGTACATGCAGCGCTTTATTCAGCTACGCGATATTATAAGGATCCTGTTTGGGCGGAGCTATTGATTGGTTTGGTGGGAGTGGAAGAAGCGTTTGTTTTGTTTGAGCTTTTGCCGACTGAAAAGCGGGAGCAGTACTTAATGGGAAATCGCGCTTTAATTTCCCGTATTGCCTGGGATGCTCCAGCCTTGCAGTTTGATTGGTCACCGGCTTTTAGCAATTGGATTTTACGAAATTGGTACGAGAGTTTAGTAGCGGGAGATACCAAAAGGAGTCAGGTGTATCTAAGCATGGCCATTTTTATGCATCCTACAGCGCGTCCCGCTTCTATTCCGGGTCCTTATGATCCGATTTATTGGCGGGAGGAATGGCTGAAAAAAGTAGTCACTCCGTTGGAGAAGATTTTGGCAGTTAAAGCCCTGTTGTAGGGTGGGCATTTTCTGACTTAAAAAAAGTGGGCTATTCGAAACGAATCGAACAGCCCACTTTTTTGACCAGGTATAAAAACCTTACTGTTTATTTTACAATTACTACTGATTTGCCGACGATAAACTTGCCGTTAGACAAGTGCATCATATAATTGCCTGGTAACAACTGAGCGACATTAATGGTAGTATTTTCTTGTAAGTTGATTTGTTGTTCCAACACCCGTTTGCCGGCTTGGTCGAACAAAATAACCTGTGCATCACCGCGCAACTCAGCTGCGTTTACCTGGATGTTGACAAACTGGCGAGCAGGATTTGGAGCGATAGTGAGCGCATCTGACTTTAGCAAGTCGTAGGTAGCGCTTGGGTCTCCGAAGGCAAATTCACCGGTAGCAGAGTTCAAGGTAACACGGTACGTTCCGCCTGTGATTGGAATATTTGGACCGTCTTGTGTGCCAATACCGGATGGCCAAACTGGAGCACCCCAGTTGACTGTCCAAGCATCTTCAGCGCGGAACTTCGCTTCGCTTGTAGTGAGATCGATGGAGTTGATGAACCAGAAGGACTCGTCATTGCTGTCTTTGGTCATGTCCACATCGGTTTCCCAGTTTGCATTCGGGGTAGCAGGTCCGATTAGACCAACGGTGTTGTACAATACGAGCAGTTCGAAGTTGTATTCACCTGTGGTAGAGTTGAACGTTACTACATATTCGCCGGCAGGGACTGGAATATTAGCTCCGTCTGGCAATGCTACACCGGAAGGGAAATCACCATTACCCCAGTTTACGCCCCAATCGTTTTCAGCGCGGAACTTCGCTTCGCCTTCTGTCAGAACGATGCGTAGTTTCCAGAGGGACTTATCGCTTGGGTCTTGAACCATATCGGTGTCATTATCCCAGCCACCTGGAGTTGCGCTACCGATGATACCAATGGTCTGGTAGGTTACGATTGGAAGGAAGCTATACTCTCGGGTTTGTGTGTTGAAGGTGATCAGGTATTCGCCAGAGTCAACGGGGATGTTATCTCCGTTTGGAACCGCGATACCGGTAGGGAAGTCCGTTCCACCCCAGTTTAGGGCCCAGGCATCGTTGGCGCGGAACTTTGCGCTTCCGTCCTTCAATTGGACACCATTCTTTTTCCAGAGGTTTGGATTGGATGGGTCTTTAGAAAGGTCTGTGTCTTCAGCCCAGCCACCTGCAGTTGCGTCTCCGATAATACCGATGGTGTTGAACTCCACTTTTTCTTCGAAGTTATAGGCTCCAGTTGCTTTGTTGAAGGTGATGATGTACTTGCTGGCAGCAGGAATCTGTATGTCAGCGCCACCTTGGGTGCCCACACCGGAGGGGAAGTCGGTTCCGCCCCAGTTGATGTCCCAAGAATCGTTGGCGCGAAACTTACATGCGCCCTGAAGAAGATTCAGAGTAATGGAGTACTGGTCTGGGTTGGTAGGGTCTTGCGCCATGTTGGTGTCGAAGTCCCAGCCACCGAAGGTAGCGGATCCCAGGATACCAATATCGGAGGTGATTTGGAAGGAATACGCTCCGGTTGCGGAGTTAAAGGTGATGGTGTACTCACCGGCGGTTGGAACCGCGATGTCTGGACCACCTTGTGTGCCGGTACCGAATGGGAAAGCGGAGTCGCCCCAGTTGATATCCCAAGCATTGTCTTGGCGGAATTTGCAAGCGCCCTCGTTTAGGTTGGCCACGAGGGTCCATTTGGTAGGGTCAGCTGCATCCTGTGTCATGTCCACATCTGCGTCCCAGTTGCCTAGGGGAGATGCTGTACCGATCAAGCCGATGGATTGGCTGAATCCGGAGAGGAGCAGGCTTGAGAAGAGCAAAGAGAAAAGTAATCGTAACTTCATTTTAGTTGAATTTTAAGAAATATACTTACTTAGTGTAAAGTTGTGACAAAGTTAAACTGTTTTTAAATTTTGCAATAACTTTGTGAGGAAAAGTTACAATAAGTGGGAGTAAAAATACCCATTTTATGTTTGGTTTCCGAAATTGCAGATGAAGTTATGTGTAGTTACTTTGTTGGCAATGGATTATTTTGTTAAACCTAATTTGTTTTTTAACGAGCCAATTTTATAGTATGAAGTTTAGTTACAAAAGTACCATCCGGACCCTTTTACTGGCCTTGTTGTCGGTGGGTTCGTGCTGGCTTGCGGAGGCGCAACGCTCCATTACCGGGGTGGTGCGTGACGTGGAGTCGGGCGAAGCACTCATTGGCGCCACTATTATTGAGAAAGGCGTTGCCGGCAATGGCGCGGTTTCCGATGTGGAGGGTGCCTTTTCTTTAAGAGTAGCGGACAACGCCACTACCCTTGTGGTGAGCTATACTGGTTACACCAGTGTAGAGCAGGATATCCGTGGACTCAATTCTGTGGAGGTATTTCTGACACCGGGTGCCTTGATCAACGAGGTGTTGGTCATAGGTTATGGTACGGTCAAGCGGGAAGATGCCACTGGTCTGGTCCAATCTGTTACCACTGAAAAATTTAACCGTGGTGCCATTACAGGTCCTCAGGAGCTTTTGGCCGGTAAAGTGGCCGGGGTGGTGATCACTACCGATGGTGCTCCTGGAGCCGGTTCAAAAATCCGGATCCGCGGGGAATCTTCTTTGTCAGCTTCCAACGATCCGTTGATTGTAGTCGATGGGGTGCCACTCGATAATGGAGGGGTATCGGGTAGCAGAAACGCATTGAACATTATTAATCCCAACGATATTGAGTCGTTTACAGTCCTGAAGGATGCTTCGGCCGCTGCGATCTATGGTAACCGGGCTTCTGGAGGGGTTATTATCATCACAACCAAAAAAGGGAAGCTGGGTAAAAAAGTACAACTGGGTTACAATAGCAATGTTTCTTGGGGACAAACCGCCAATCGGGTGGATGTTTTGAACGCAGATGAGTTTCGCTCGGTCATTACGGAGCGGTATACTAATCCAGATACCACCAAACCCGCCCACCCATCTTTAGCCTTATTGGGTAATGCGAATACCGATTGGCAGAATGAAATTTATCAAACTGCTTTTGGTCAGGATCACAACCTGAACGTGTCTGGTGGAATCGGAATCGTTCCTTACCGGGTATCACTTGGTTTTACTGGAAAAGAGGGCTTATTAAAAACCGATTACTTTAACCGATACAGCGGGGCTTTGAACTTGAACCCTGGATTTTTGAAAAACCGCCTGCAGGTAAATGCATCTGTCAAGGGTATGGTTTCGAAAAACCACTTCGCCGATCGAGGTGCCATTGGTAGCGCTCTTAGCTTTGATCCTACCAAGCCAGTCCGCGATACTGCAGCCGCTCGGTACGGTGGGTACACCACCT
Source organism: Chitinophagales bacterium (assembly GCA_046316495.1). Taxonomy (GTDB): domain Bacteria; phylum Bacteroidota; class Bacteroidia; order Chitinophagales; family Saprospiraceae; genus M3007. The sequence goes on along the minus strand of JBKDAM010000012.1, from coordinate 9,221 downwards.
GGACCATTCCCAACGGGAATCCAAACGGATTAGCTCCCGCCAACCCCGTCGCTTTATTGGAGCTCCGCGATGATAACTCCACCGTTACCCAGGTCATTTCTAGCCTGTCGTTGGACTATCGTTTTCAGGCCATTCCTCAGTTGCGGGCCAATTTGAATCTTGCCAATGATTATGCGCGGGGAGAAGGAACGGTTGTAGTGCCCAATTTTGCCTCTTTTGCCTTTGATGCCATCAATGGTGGTGGAGTCAATAATTTATACGAGCAAACAAAGCGTAATTCGTTGCTTGAAACGTATTTGAATTACAAAAACAATTTTGGTAACCACGGACTGGATGTGATGGCGGGCTACAGCTGGCAGCATTTTTATGTGGATAACTATTTTAAAAATACCGATACAGCTGGAACTCCAGCCGAGACCACAGAAGGCCGCGATCCAGCCGAGCTGTTCCTGGTATCCTTGTTTGGACGGGTAAATTACGACTACAATGGCAAGTACTTCCTGACCGGTACCCTTCGCCGCGACGGGACTTCCCGGTTTGATCCGGAGTACCGTTGGGGTCTTTTCCCAGCTGCAGCGTTTGCGGCCAAACTGGTGGATCGTGATGTCCGCTATTTTAATCAGTTAAAAGCGCGTTTGGGCTGGGGTATTACCGGACAGCAGGATATTGGTGATTACTATTCTTACCTGGCACGTTACCAGATTGGTCAGCCGAATGCACAATATCAATTTGGCGATACCTTTATCCCGACGATCCGTCCTAACGGCTATGTCGCCGATATTAAATGGGAGGAAACCACTACCTACAATATTGGGGCTGATTTTAGTATTGTCAAAGATCGCCTTTCTGGTACCTTGGATGTGTACCAGCGCAATACCCGCGACTTGTTGAACTTTATTCCTTTCCCTGCCCTATCGAATTTGACTAATTTCGGTACAGACAACATCGGGAGTATGCGCACTCGGGGTGCAGAGCTAAGCCTAAACCTGACACCCATTCAAACCAGCAAGGTAACCTGGGACCTCAGTACGAATGTGGCCTACAACCTTTCTGAAATTACCAAGCTAACCACGAGCACCGACTCCAATTATGTAGGAGTGTTAACCGGCGGAATCGCAGGTGGGGTAGGTTCAACCATCCAGGTGCACAGCGTGGGCTTTATTCCAAGTTCGTTCTATGTGTTTGAACAACTATACGATGAAAATGGAAACTTGTTGGAAGGGCAGTATGCAGACCGAAACGAGGATGGAATCGTGAATGAGCAGGATAAATACCGCTACCGTAACCCTGCTCCGTTTTACACCTTGGGGATCACCAATAGCTTGGCGATCGGTGATTTTACGTTTTCCTTCGCAGGCCGTGCCAACTTGGGACAGTATGTGTACAACAACGTTAAAACCGACATGGGTTACCTGAACCGCTTGTACAATTCCCAGCGTTACTTAGCAAATGTTCATCAATCGGCAGTGGACCTACAGGTGGTGGATCAGGCGAAACTTACCTTCAGTGACCATTTTGTTACCAAGGCTAATTTCTTCCGCCTGGACCACGTGACGGTTGCATATAATTTCCAAAAGCTTCTAGGCAAATCCCTCAATATCTACGCCACTATCCAGAATCCACTTGTTGTTACGAAATACGACGGACTGGATCCTGAAATTGGAAACGGGATTGATAACAACATTTACCCACGTCCCCGCACGTATTTGCTGGGCCTCAATTTCAACCTTTAATTCAATTGAGCAACCGATATGTTACAAAAGATTAAAATAATGGTAGCCTGCTCCTTGATGTTTGGAGCTGTTGGCTGTTTTAAAGATCTTAATACAGTCCCCTTGGACCCAGATGTACTCACCGCTGCTTCTGTATACCAGGACCCAGCAGCTTACAAGCAGGTGCTGGCGAAGCTGTACGCTGGCTATGCCGTATCCGGCCAACAAGGCCCGGCGGGACAGGCCGATATTTCCGGTATTGACGAGGGCTTCGGGCAGTACCTACGGGGGTATTGGTACCACCAGGAACTGCCAACAGATGAGGCTGTGATTGGTTGGAATGACCAGACCATTAAGGATTTTCATGGACAGACCTGGACTTCTTCTGATGGTTTTATTTATGCCTTTTACAGCCGCGTGTTTTATCAGATTGCCTTGGCCAACGAATTCCTTCGGGAGACTACCGATGAAAAACTGGATGCGCGTGGAACCGACGCTGCTCTGAAAGCAGAGATCAAGCGGTACCGGGCAGAGGCGCGTTTCCTGCGTGCTTTAAGCTATTGGCACGGTTTGGATTTGTTCCGAAATACGCCTTTTGCTACCGAAGCAAATGTGGTGGGCAGCACCCTTCCAGAGCAAACTAGTGCGGCTTCCTTATTTGCCTTTGTGGAGTCAGAACTCAAAGCGATTGAAGGTGACTTGGCCGAACCTCGTGGGAACGAGTACGGCCGAGCGGATCGGGCTGCAGCTTGGATGCTTTTGGCCAAATTATACCTCAATGCTGAAGTTTATGTCGGAGAAAACCGGTACAACGATTGCTTGAGCTACTGCGAATCAATCCTGTCAGCTGGTTATGAGCTGGAGCCAGACTATCAGCACCTATTTTTGGCCGATAACCACCGGTCGAAGGAAATTATTTTCCCAGTTACCTTTGATGGCGTTAATACCCGTACCTGGGGAGGAATGACTTTTGTGATCCGCGCCGGCATTGGTGGCAGCATGAATCCAGTAGAATCTGGAGTGGTGAGTGGTTGGGGCGGTACTCGCACCACCCGCCAGCTGGTTGAAAAGTTCCCTGCTGACCTGACTGGTATTTTGGTGGATTACAACCAAGGCAAATCAGCCAATTATCCCAAATTGTACGTTCCTGGTTCGCACCAGGGATTTGATGCAACCGACACTGACAATGCCCTTGCGGCCATTGCTACTACTGCACCTGGAAGCAAGCAATACGAGGGTTATATGTATTTTGAAACGCCTGGTACACAAATCCAGTTTACCAATATTCCTTCCAATACCGCTCCTAAATTGGGGGACAACAATGGGGATGGAATTTTGGAAACCAATGGAGAGAAAATTATTATCCCGGAAGCTGGTTTGTATTTCATTAAAGTGGACTTGAATGTGGCCAGCAACCGCACCTACTTGATTGAAAAACGCAACTTAGCCTTGGTAGGATCCGCTACCGGTGGAGTTGAAATTCCAATCAACTGGGATGCGACCTTGGAGAAGTTATTTTTGGAAACCAATCTGAGTGCGGGAAGCTTCCAGATTCGGGCGAACGGTGATGCCTCCAAAACCTATGGAGACACCGATGCAGACGCCATTCTAGAAAATGGCGGGGCTGGGATTAATATTCCGGAAAATGGTTTGTACAAAGTGTACTTGGATATGAATCGCCCAGATTATACCTACCAAATCCGTTCTAACAGCTTTGACCGTCGGGGTAAATTTTACTCCAATGGCCAAAACCTGGACATTGAAGACCTAACGCTATTTACGGATGGATACGCGGTGAATAAATTCAAAAATGTAACCTCAACGGGTGATCGGGGCTCTGACACGGATTTTCCAGATACCGATTTCCCAATGTTCCGACTAGCGGATGTCTACCTAATGGCTGCTGAAGCTATTTTGCGGGGTGCTGGTGGCGGTGACAAGGGGAAGGCCACCCAATACGTGAATGCAGTGCGCCAACGGGCCTACAACGGCTCTTCCGGTAACATCGCTGCTGCCGACCTGAACCTGGACTTTATCCTGGATGAACGGGCACGGGAGTTGTATTGGGAATGCCACCGCCGTACTGACCTAGTCCGCTTTGGGCAGTTTACGGACGGTAGCTACAAATGGGCCTGGAAGGGCAACGTCAAAGAGGGGGCCTCTGTGCCTGCCTATCGGAATGTCTATCCTATCCCTGCTCCTGATTTGGGTGCGAACCCTAATCTGAAGCAAAATCAGGGATACTAGGGAATGGTTAATTGTTAATGGTTAATGGTTAATGTTTTTTTGGGTGTGTGTGGTGGTGTTGCTATTGACCATTAATAAGATAAAAATGGGTAGTGGGCATGATGCCTGCTACCCATTTTTAATGTTCAATTCTCTAAGGGGTTTGGTGGATGGATTGGTGCGAACCCTAATTTGAAGCAAAATCAGGGATATTAGGGAATGGTTAATTGTTAATGGTTAATTGTTAATGATGCGAATCATTAGTTGAAAAAAAAGCAAACGTGAGTATCCAATTTAGATTAGTATGGATGGTCGAGGTCGCGCATTGGATAATGTTTTCATCGAACGACTTTGGAGAGATGTCAAGTACGAACACGTTTATTTACATGAGTACGAGGCCGGTCAAGAACTTCATAGAGGGCCCAAAGAACATTTCAACTGAAGGAGAGACCTCATCAGGCGCTAAAGTATTAGGTACCATGGCAGGTCTATCATAATTCAACAATTTGCCTACCTTAGCGTGCACCACCAACCACATTTAATTCGTAGCAGGAGGGGTGGCGTAAAACTCACCCTCCGCTTCGAATAAATTATTAAAAAATCAATGCTGAATATTGCTTAACATCGATACTATCGTGGTCGAAAAATGGGTGGAACTTCAGAACTGTGGGAAATCCCCGAAACAACTTTTAAAGAGGCGATTATCAACGCCCTATCTCACCGAGATTATTACGATAAAGGAGCAAAAACCACCATAGAATTATTTAATGACAGGGTTGAGATTAGCAACCCAGGCGGCTTGACTAGTGCTATTCCTTTGGCTGAATTTGGAACAAAAAGCCACAGCAGAAATCCGCTACTCTTTGGATTATTTGTACGAATTCACATGGTAGAGCAAGTTGGTTCGGGTATCGGTAGAATTCGAGATCTTATGAAAACAGCTAAACTTCCCGAACCAAAATTTAAAACAGATGGGATGTTTACGGTGGTACTACCACGAGCAATAAAAAGTTCGGGGAAAAGTTCGGGGAAAAGTACTAAACTTGGATGGGATGTATCGAAACAATCATTGATAGATAAATCATCCGTTAAAATTGGAAAAAGTGCATGGAAAATTTTAGAAATGGTTCATTCTGACCAGTTCATTACCATTCCTGAAATGGCCAAAAAACTAGGTTTAACCGAGCGTGGAGTAGAAAAAAACATTCAAAAGCTTAAAGAGCAAAATCTAATAACTAGAAAAGGAGGAGAAAGGTCTGGATACTGGGAGCTATTAATTGATTAAAAATGGAATCACTAGTTGAATAAAGGCAGATGTCAGTGTACAATTTGAGTTGCCTTCAGTTCTTGACAAAAGAAGAAAAACTCATTTGGTTGTACCTCTACATCTGCGGGGCACGTGATAGGGAGTTATTTATGCATTGCAAAAGAATGAGCAACAATTACGCTCCAAAATTTAGTGATGCGGAACTTATTACTACGTATTTGTTTGCGATTATTGAACAAAAAAGCTTGACAATCAAATCTATACATCGGGTTATTAGTCGATATTGGCAATCCTGGTTTCCTGAGTTTCCCAGCTATCAGAAATATGCATTCAGGCTTAATCGTCTATCAGAAGTTTTTCCTGCGCTAGTTGAACGCGTTCGTAGGGCCGCCTCCATTGCGGGTGTATACCAACAAGTTAGCTGCTGCCGTGATTATGCTTACATTCCGTTTTCTCAATTGGTGATTCGCATTAATGGTCAATTATCTATGGGGTTTGGTGGGGGATTTACTTTTGGGGTGGTAGTTGGAGTTCGTATTGAAGACGGAGGTTTTCTTTTTCGAGGGCGATGATGCGCTCGTACAGTTCAAAGATTTCTTTGGTCGTTTGGTTGAGGTACTTATTGTTATTGCCACTTTGGTAATTGGATCCGGGGGCAATGGGCATGGAGCGGTCGTACGTGAGGAGGTGTGCGGGATCTACCTTATAAATTTCTGCCAATTTATACAACCTGGAAACAGGCCACTCGGTGCTTCCACTTTCCATCATGGAATAGGTGCTTTGATCAATCCCCAATTCGGTTGCCACGGCTTCCTGGGTCAGGTTGTAAGAAAGCCGAAATTGGCGAAGGGATTCTCCTAGTTTAGCGATGTTGTAGTTTTTCATTATTTCAGTCAATAAAGGTATAAATGTAGCCAATAAAAGATGATTGGGGGTAATAATTAAGGCATCAAGTGAACGATGTTGGGTTGCAATGGGTGTGCACCCAAGGGAATGTTATCAAATTAGCGGAGTCAAAAATACAGGATTATGGTGGGAAAGGAGTAAAAATTGTGGATGGAAGTAAGTGGGAGGGGTTTGCTTTGATTTCGCATGGTTGCGGATAGGGGTCTATTTCAGTAGCGTTATCAGAAAAAAATACCACTTTCTTGGGTTAGTCGTTGATTTAGTGGTTTTGAATTAATTTTAACAGATTAAATAAGGTGTTTTTGTGGTTTGGTAGTTGGTCAATTTGCTTTTCTTTGCGGATTAACTAACTTTATGTATTATGGAAATTTCTATTAACTTCTTAGCGGTTGGCATTGCTGTGGTAGCCAATTTTTTTTTGGGGGCGCTTTGGTATGGTCCTTTATTTGGAAAAGCCTGGGCGGCTGAAATGGGAATAAGCCTCGACGATCGTCCGGACAAGTGGGTGATGATTCGAGGCATGTTGTTGATGGTGGTGGGTAATTTTTTAACGGCTTATTGTTACGCTTTTGATTTGATTGCCTGGAGTTATATGCCGGGTATGGAAGAAGTTGGCCTGCAGAGTTGGACGTTTATTGGGATGTCCGCTTTTTTTATTTGGTTGGGTTTTTATGTGCCAACGCACATTGGGGCTGTCACTTGGGAGCGCAAGTCTTGGAAGTTGACCGCCATTAACCTCGCCTACCATTTTGCGACCCTCCTAGTGGTGGCTACTTTGCTTGTTAAACTAGGTAAGTGATTTGTATTATGGAAAAGAGAAATGTAATTTTATACTGGGTTTTTACTGCTTTGGTCAGTTTTGGAATGCTATTCAGTGGGATGGCGCAGGTGATTTCGGTGCCAGAAATGGCGGAAATAGCCGTTTCGCTAGGTTATCCGCTTTATTTTTTCAAGATAATTGGTGTTTGGAAGGTACTGGCGGTGGTGGCAATTTTGGTGCCTGGTTTCCCCTTGATAAAAGAATGGGCGTATGCGGGCCTGTTTTTTGTGATGTCTGGCGCCTTGGTATCCCATCTCGCGTGTGGACACGCTTTTTCAGAGTTGTTGGGGCCGGTATTTCAGAGTTTTTTCATCATAGGGTCTTGGTATTTCCGTCCTGCCAACCGTAGAATGGTTGGGGGGAGATAAGGAATATTCATCTAAAGGATCGTTACACAGGTATGTCCCAAACACGCGTATTTAAGATGGCATTTGCGAGTGTGTATCCGCTTTACGTTGCGAAAGCGGAGCGAAAAGGCCGCAGCAAGGCGGAGGTAGATGCCATTATTTTTTGGCTGACCGGCTATGATTCGGCTGAGCTGCAGCGGCTATTGGAATCGAAGACAGATTTTGAAACGTTTTTTAAGGAGGCTCCTTCGATTCATCCCAATGTTTCTAAGATTACCGGAGTGATTTGTGGGTATCGAGTAGAAGAGATCGAAGATGACTTGATGCGGCACATTCGCTACTTGGACAAGCTCATTGATGAGTTGGCCAAGGGGAAGGCGATGGAGAAAATTTTGAGGCAGTAGGGGGAGGCTTCACCCTGCGATTGTTAATGTCGGATGTCGAATGCAGAATTTCGAAATTCTGGATTTGGCATCCGACACTCTTTACCGTAATGAACCGCCTCAAACGCTCTCTATACCTTTCCAAAAAGCGCCAGCCATGTGCACCAACCGCAGGGGCGTTCGCCAACCGACGTTGGGTTGAGGAAATCAATTGTCCAGTGAGGATTTTGGTTTGTCCTATCTACTATTCCACTTTGGGCGTATTTTATTTGGAAGCAAAAGCTGGTTGGAGTGCAGGACGTGAAGGGAACGGTGGTAGTCCCGAGGCCTCTCGCCCGGGACTTTTTAGGTTTCCTAACAGTTGAAACGCTTGGACTGTACGAGTGTACAGGGCCAGGCGTTTTTTTTACATTAACAGTTAAATTAATTCGTGTTTTGGGGGGTGTTCGGTTGGATACTGCTTTTTGATTGCTATGCATCCCACTCATAACTTCCTGCCAAATCCGCATATCTTATGGCCCTTCAGACCCGTGTGGTAGTGAGGAGGGAAAGACCTTTGTTAAGTGTATATGGTGCAGATTGAGCGTCTATGATTAGACCGCGATGAGGTGTGAGTAGAGGGCTTTTGATGTCCTAAAATGGGCTAAAAAAAGTACTGCTTTCTCGTTTTTACATATTATTTATTTAACAAATAGGTGCATCGTTTTTGCCTCTTTTTTGGGATGTGGAAAAAAAGTTGTACCACTGGTTATTTTATTTGACCAGAAATACCCCCTTTTCGACCGTTGGTTAAAAGTGCTATTTTTTATTCTGGGATTTTTTTTTATTTTTCAGCGCCCAATGGCCTGTTTTCGGGGCCTTTATTGGGCGCTTTTATATTATTTATTTTTTTCATTTAAAAAGGTTCAATATGGCCAAGCAAACATTACTCTTCCTCCTTTGCGTACTTGGTGGCATGCAGCTATCGGCGCAGCAAGGAGCTACCGCTTCTGGCGGAGAAGCCACGGGTCCGGGTGGCAGCATTTCCTACTCAATCGGGCAACCCTTTTATCAGACGGCCTTTAGTCCGGACTACACCTTGCAGGCCGGCGTTCAGCAGGCTTATGAGATCAGTGAGGTCTCTTCAGTATGGACGTTGGGTGGAACGGTTGAACTATCTGTGTTTCCTAACCCTACCTCTGATTATTTGCGGGTAGTGGTGCAATCGGAAGAGCTGTTGGAATGGCAGTGCCGCGTATATGATTTGGGGGGCCGGTTGATTCAAACCCACCAAAGCACCGACTCTGCTCTTTTACTTCCTTTCCAAACGCTTGCTGCTGGCACCTACCTAGTGGAGGTGCGTGTGGCAGAGAATCAATTCAAAACCTTTCAAATCATTAAAGCAAATCTATGAGATCCATATTGCTTTTCTTGTTGCTAGGGTTATCTCAGCTAGTAGTAGGGCAGGCTCCCCAAAAGTTCAGCTATCAGGCAGTGATGCGGAAGGCGGACCAGAGCTTATTAAAATTGACGTCTGTTGGGATGCGGGTAAGCATTTTGCAGGGCAGTTCAGGAGGTACT
>JBKDAM010000011.1:0-27082 GCA_046316495.1 Chitinophagales bacterium | reverse complement strand
GCCTGGCATTCCACGATTACACCGCTGGGCAAGTGCCGCAGTCGTACGGCCGAATTGGTCCTGTTTACGTGCTGACCACCGGCACCGGAAGCGCGAAACACATCCATTTCCACATCTGCCGGGTTAACATAAATTTCGATGGAATCGTCCTCTACTAAAGGATAGACGAACACAGAGGCAAAGGAAGTCTGCCGTTTCCCCTGGGCGTTGAACGGGCTCACACGCACGAGGCGGTGAACACCGTTTTCGCCCTTGAGCCAGCCATAGGCATATGGACCGACGACTTCGATGCTGGCGGACTTAATGCCCGCCGCATCGCCTTCTTGTTCGAATAATTCATTTACTTTAAAACCAGCCTTTTCAGCCCACATTTTGTACATTCGAAGGAGCATAGCCGACCAATCGCAGGCCTCGGTACCACCTGCGCCGGCATTGATATTCAAGACAGCGGACATTTCGTCTTCTGTTTGATTCAGCGTGCTTCGGAACTCCGCGTCCGTTAGGACTTCTACGGTACGATGGTAGTGTTGATCCACCTCTTCTTCAGTGGTCATTCCTTCCTTTTGAAATTCGTACAAGCCTTCCAGATCATCCACTTCCCTGGCGAGGGATTCATATTCCTCAATCCATTTCTTGTGGACGCCTATTTTGCGTTGAATTCCTTCTGCCCTTTTAGGATCATTCCAAAATGCGGGATCCAGGGTTTGGCTGGTCAGGTCTTCCAGATCTCGTTGACGATTATCGACGTCAAAGATACCTCCTTAAGACAGCCAGCCGATCTTTTAACTCCTTGAGTTGTTCGATCGTCATGGCGAAATTTTTATGGGTGATTAAAGAACCTCTACGTAGAATACCAATTCAGCTTTACCTGGGATTGTTCCATCAGGAGTCCCTTGTTCGCCGTAACCTAACTGATAGGGCAGGAAGAAAAACGCTTTTCCTCCGTGGTTAAGTTGTTGTGTACCTTCATCATAACCTGGGATCATCTGACCCATACCCAGCAAGAAGCTTAGGGCTTCTCCACGTTGGAAAGAGTTATCAAACATTTTTCCACTGGTCAAAGCACCATAGTAATGAGTTTTTACTTGTTCGCCCGTTTTAAGCGCCGCACCATTTCCTTTTTCGATGGTCAATACTTTTAGTCCGGAAGGCAAGGTTACCAATTGGTCATTCAAGCCACCGCTGGTGTAGGCTTTAATTGTCTCATTAGCTTTGGTTTCTACCTCTGCGAAACGAGCCATGGCCGCTTCTTGCTCTTTTTGTTGCGCTTCCTTAGAAATCACATCTACCAGAACGACTTCGTAGCGAACGAACTTTTCTTTCTTGAGGCTAGCTGGCAGGTTTTTCTCGATCAAGCTATCCACTTTTTGATAGATCGTAAGGCTGTCTCCTTTTACTGCCATGTAGAGACCGTCGTAAAGCGGTGGTACGCGGCGGCCAGTCTCCATTTGAGACAAGTCTGGCATCATCAGTTCGCGTGGTTCTGGGCTTTGCTCGCGGGTACTTTGCATGATGGAGTCCCCAACGAAAGTGGTTACATGCACCCGAACGAGATCGCCAGGTTTTGGGGTTTCCCCTTGATTTTTGGTATGGTTAACTAGGCGGTAACCGTGTTGAGTTTCAACGCCTTTGGACATCTCGTCGCAGGAGGCTGCAAATAGAAGGCCACTCAGGGCCAGGAAAGGGAGAAAACGCATTGTTGTTGTGTTCTATGTTGAAAAAATAGTCCGCAAGCGGATGGCTTACTGGATTTCGATGTAAAAAATCAATTCCGAGTTGCCTGGAATCGGACCGTTGTCTTGTTCGCCGTAGGCTAGGCTAGGAGGAATGAACAAGTAAGCTTTAGCACCATGGCGGAGCTGCATCACACCTTGATCGAAGCCAGGGATCATTTGCCCTACACCTGCTGGGAATTCGAGCGCTTCCCCGCGCTGGAAAGAGTTGTCAAACATAGATCCATTGGTCAGGCATCCATAGTAATGCGTGGAGATAAGCTCCCCTTCTTGTACGGGTGTTCCTTTTCCTGGATCTACGACGAGGTATTGCAAGCCACCTTCCACTTTTTCAAGTTTGCCAGCCAGTTTGCCATTGCGGTAATCGGCAGCGGTCAAGGAGGTGGAGGAGGCAATTGCTTCGAAACGGGCTTGAAGGGCTACTTTCTGGGCACGTTTTTCAGCACCGCTCATTACCTTCAGTAATTTTACCTCATAGCGCACATCGGTCGCTCCCCGGAGAGTAGGGGGAAGGCTATTGCGAAGAAACGAATCCAATGCCATGTACACGGTTGCGCTATCGCCGACACCCATCAGGAGGGCAGCATCGATAATAGCTGGCATACTGGGGCTGTTATTGAACTCCTCTTCGGAAGGGAGGTCTGTTTTGTAGCCATCAGGAGCGAACTTACGGGAAGCCTGCATGAGGGAATCACCGACATATACTTCGATATGAACGATAATATCGTCTTCAAATACCGGTTTTAGTCCTCCTGTTTGGAGGTGGTGGATAAACCGAAACCCATGTTTGGTGGTGACCGGAGCACCCTGCTGAGCAAACGACGGAGCCGCTAAGAGCAGCAGTAAGGCGAAAATAAGTTGCTTCATTTTGTTGTTAACTTTTGTAGATGGCTTCTTTGTACACAGGTAAAAGATCCTTTACTTTTTGAAGTGTAGATTTTAAGCTATCGAACGAATAGGCTCCAGCGGCATTTTTGTGACCACCGCCATTAAAATGTTTGCGGCAAATTTCCTGTACATCCAGGTTTCCTTTGGAACGGAGACTCAATTTGACCACTGAAGGTTGATTATGGATGAACACCGCCAACCGGACCTCTTTGAGGGAAAGCAGGTAATTGACAATCCCTTCGGTGTCTCCCCGCTTAATATTAAAATCGTCGTAATCCTTTTTGGACAACCAGATAATACCGGTTTTGTACTCAGGTAATATTTCCATTCGATTAACCAGACAATGGCCCAGTAACCGCAGGTTTTGTTCTTTTTGGGAATTAAAAATCCGATCTTGAACCAGAGTCAAATCTACCCCGCGTTCGACCAGAGAAGCAGCGATTCGAAGCGTTTCAGGACTGGTGGCATATTTAAACGAGCCTGTATCGGTAATCAGGCCTGTCATAATTGCTTCTCCCACCATCGGGTTGATTTTGAGGCTATCCCCCATTTCTTGAATGAACTGAAACACCAATTCACAGGTGCTACCTGCCTCCGGATCCGAGATCATAAAATCGGCTATTGGCTCCGGGTATAAGTGGTGATCAATTAACAAGACCTTGGCTTGTAGTTGCCGCATATACTCCCCCATTCGGTCAATCCGACTCCAGGCATTAAAGTCCAGCAAGACAAATAGCTCCTTTTTTTGGAGAACTTGCTTACACTCCTCTGTGGAAATATCCCAAATCAGAGAATCTCCTGCACCAGGCAAGGTTTCAAACTCCTCTGGGTAATCTGAAGGAAATAGCACGTGTACCTTATGCCCGTATTGTTCAAGGTAAAAGCGCATCGCCAAGGCAGAGCCAATAGCATCTCCATCCGGGTTGCGGTGGGAGACGATAGCGACATTTCTAGGCAAGGTAAGTAGTGCCCTAAGTTCCGATGAAATCTGCATATTGCTCAAAACAGGGGCAAAAATAATAGTAATTAACGGGTATTGTACTACCCTGCAAGATATTATTTTTTGAAGGAAGGGCTTTCAGATGCTTTTTGAAATAAAATCTTGCAGTACCTTTACAGCCTATTTTTCAACAAATAAACGAAGATTAAAAAGCATGTCTGGTAATCGTACCTTTACAATGATTAAGCCTGACGCCGTTCGCGCAGGAAATATTGGCAATATCCTTCAGATGATCAACGAAGCTGGCTTCCGCATCGTAGCGATGAAGCTGACCAAATTGAGCATGGAAAAAGCAGGCGAATTCTATGCAGTACACAGCGAGCGCCCATTCTACGGCGAACTATGTGAGTTCATGAGCAGCGGCCCAATCGTCGCAGCGATTTTAGAAAAAGACAACGCTGTAGAAGACTTCCGCAACCTGATTGGCGCCACCAATCCAGCAAATGCTGCTCCTGGCACCATCCGTGCAAAGTACGCCACTTCTGTAGGAGAAAACGCCGTTCACGGTTCCGACAGCGATGAAAATGCAGCCATTGAATCCGCCTTCCACTTCGCTGGCGTAGAGATGTTCTAAACCTATTTTCGTACGCTTCAACAGGCTGTTTCGTAACTATTTGGAGTCTTATTTGTTCCTCCTATAGCAGCGAAACAGCCTGTTTTTTTATACCATTCCAGTTTTTGATCATGCGTCTGTTAACTACCTTTTTCTCACTTTGGCTATTCGCCGGCACCCTTGCCGCCCAAGCGCCCAGCCGACCTAAGTTGGTCATCGGAATAACCATCGATCAAATGCGGTATGATTACCTGTATCGATACGCCAGCCAGTACGGAACGGATGGTTTCAACCGGCTACTAAAGGAAGGACTCTCTTTTGAAAACACCCACTACGATTATATTCCAACCTACACTGCGCCCGGGCACGCTTGTATTTACACCGGAACGGGGCCAGCTGGAAATGGAATTATTGGCAACGAATGGTGGGACCCTGAGTGGAATGCCAAACGCTATGTCACCTCCGACAAACGCTACCGCACCGTCGGAGCAGAGGGCAAATCAGGCCAACACTCCCCTTCCGTTTTGCTCAGCACGACGGTCACTGATGAACTCCGCTTAGCCACCAATTTCCGCTCCAAAGTAGTGGGCATCTGCATAAAGGATCGGGGAAGTATCCTTCCCGCAGGTCATATCCCCAATGCCAGCTACTGGTTTGACGACCAAACCGGCCATTGGATTACTTCCTCTTATTATCCCGATAGTTTGGGACTCCCAGAATGGGTCCAAGCTTTTAACAACCGTAAACTACCCGAAACCTACTGCAGCCAAGTCTGGGACCGCCTGCCGGGGGTTACCTATGAGCAAAGTTTTGCAGATTGGAAAAAATACGACCGAGGGCGGTATGCCGTCAGCCTTACTGGGGGCTTCCCACACAATCTTCCAGCCATCCGCAAAAAAATGGGACTGGGAGTCATTCGATTTACCCCCTTTGCCAATACCCTCACCGTTGATTTCGCCCTAGAAGCCATTCAACAAATGCAGCTGGGCGAGGACAATTTCCCAGACCTGCTGGCGCTGAGTTTCTCCGCCCCCGATTACGGTGGGCACCAGTTTGGTATTCACGCAGAAGAGGTGGAGGATATTTACCTCCGACTGGATAGGGAAATCGCAAGGCTGCTTAATTTTATCGATCAACGTTATGGGAAAGACCAAGTATTAATCTTTTTATCCGCCGACCACGGTGGGGGAGAAACGCCCGCTCATTTAAAGGATATTCGAATCCCGGCCGATGTGTTTCCAGAAAGCACTTTGGATTCAGCCCTTACAGCACACTTTAAGCGCGTATTTTCAACCGAACTCCCCTTGGTCAAAAGTGTGATGAACCAAATGATCTGGCTTAACCACCCAACCATTGATAGCCTCGGATTAGAACTTCCCAAGGTCATCAAAGCAGCCAAGGACTTTATCCAAAAAATGCCTGGTGTTTACAGCGTATATTCGGCATCTGATATCCTGCAATTACCTGCTGACATACCACCTATTGCTGGTTTGAGGAAAGGATTCTACCCAAAACGCTCCGGGGACTTGTTTTTTCAGCTGGACCCCAACTGGCATCCGGACGATCAAGCCTTTCTATACGGGGGAGCCACCCATGGATCCTCCTATGCCTACGATACCCACGTGCCACTACTTTGGTATGGTGCTGGGGTCAAAGCCGGGAAATCCTATCAAGCGACAGCTGTTAGCGATATCGCGCCTACGCTCTCTGCTTTTTTGAAGATAATGGAGCCCAGTGCGAGCACAGGAAAGGTACTGGAACGGGTATTTGAACGGTAGCCCTACTACCCAAGACTGGGATAAGCTGGGAAATCGTCTAAAAACGAGAACGTACCAGCTTCGCTGTCCAGCGCACAACAGCATGTCTGAAGCCCGTTGGTAATACAAAGGTACTGTACTCCAAGGCTGAGGTTGTAACGGGCGGCTTGTTCTAAAACGGCTTGGGAAAGTGCTACTTTGGGTGATTTGCATTCTACCAAAAGCCAAGGTTTAAGCTGTCCATCAAACACCAGTATGTCACAACGCCGAGGCATTCCGTTTACTTGAATGCCAATTTCTGTCCGGATTCGGCTGGATGGGTACGCTTTCCCTTTTAGCAAATACTGCAAGGCCAATTGCCGCAGTAGTTCCTCCGGGGTGAGTACCAGGTTCTTTTTTCGGATCGGATCAAAAACTCTTTTTTGACCCGCATCGACCTTTAGGCGTAATTCTGATTGAAATTGGAGAAAATCTAAGGAGAGCAACATATCAATTAGAGACAAAGTTCTACAATTTTTTGTCAAATCAACGCTGCTTGCACCAATAATCGCAGTTTGAGCGTAACTTTGCCCCGCTTTAACCAACAATACACTTATACATGGCTCGTGTAGAATTAGTGATGCCCAAAATGGGCGAAAGTATCATGGAAGCCACCATTTTAAAGTGGCGCAAAAATCCGGGTGATTCGATTGAACTCGATGAACCCGTACTCGATATTGCCACCGACAAAGTAGACTCCGAGGTTCCCTCGCCGGTTGCTGGTGTCCTGGTAGAAGTGCTTTACAAAGAGAACGACATTGTCCCTATCAATCAGGCGATTGCCATCATTGAGACTGCCGTTGGTGCAGCAGCTGTTGCTGCCTCCCCTGCAATTCAGGAGGCACCTACCGCTGCACCTGCAGTGCCTTTTGTGCCAGCACCCGCCGCTGCTGCTGCCGAGATCACCACTGGAGGCAGGTTTTACTCCCCGCTGGTCCGAAACATCGCTAAAGAAGAGGGCATCTCCAGTGCTGAACTGGATCGAATTGTGGGAACGGGCGCGGAAGGCCGAGTATCCAAAAAGGATATTCTGGACTACGTACAAACCAGAAAAGCAGCCCCAATAGCCACACCGGTCGCAGCACCTGCTCCAACCCCCTCGCCTGTAGCTGCTCCGACTACAGCTCCTGCCGTTTCCATCAGTGGGAACGTAGAAGTGGTGGAAATGGATCGGATGCGCAAGCTGATAGCTGATCACATGGTGATGAGCAAGCACACCAGCCCACACGTGACCTCCTTCGTTGAAGTGGATGTAACCAACCTTGTCAACTGGCGCAACCGCGTAAAAGACCAGTTTAAAAAACAATACGGTGAGAATATCACCTTCACTCCCATTTTTATCGAAGCCATAGCACGAGCAATTCGGGACTATCCAATGATTAATATTTCTGTGGATGGCACCCGAATTATCGTAAAAAAAGACATCAACATCGGTATGGCGGCAGCGCTGCCCAGTGGCAACCTGATCGTTCCAGTGGTAAAAAATGCCGATTACCTAAACCTAACTGGCCTCACCAAACAAGTAAATGATTTGGCTAACCGGGCTCGCCAAAACCAGCTCAAACCAGAGGAAATCCAGGGCGGAACCTTTACATTGACCAATGTGGGCACCTTCGGCAACGTTATGGGAACGCCCATCATCAACCAGCCACAAGTAGCCATTATGGCCGCAGGAGCGATCCGGAAAAAACCAGCTGTGCTCGAAACCGAGCATGGAGATGTCATTGCAATCCGACAAATGATGTTCCTTTCTCTCAGCTATGACCACCGGGTCGTGGATGGTTCCCTGGGAGGCTCCTTCCTCCGCCGCGTGGGAGACTACCTCGAACAGTTTGATCCCAACCGCGCCATTTAAGCAGGCCCTGATCTAAACATTTCGGGATAGAGGTTGTTAAATCGACACTACTAAACGCCCGGGGTACTCCGGTTTTTACCAGCGTACTCCGGGCTTTTTTCTTCATCTATTTTCATCAAAAAAGCAACTGAGTCCGGCCATATCTGCTGATCCAATCCTCAGAAAAAGGGAGCTCGGTTGCAAAAAAAGTATACCACAAATGGCTTTTACCTTAGCAGATTTACCTTATGCAACTACGGCACTCGAACCCCATATCGATGCGCGTACCATGGAAATTCACCATGGAAAACACCATGCCGCTTACGTCAACAACCTAAACGCCGCCTTGGAAGGATCTGGCCATGAAAATGCTTCCTTGGAAGATATACTCTCCAAGATCAGCACCTTCAGTATGGCCGTTCGCAATAATGGAGGAGGACACTGGAACCACACCTTCTTCTGGTCGATCATGGGTCCAAATGGAGGCGGAACCCCTTCCGGTGAATTGGCAGCCGCCATCGATACTGCCTTTGGCTCTTTTGACGAATTCAAGACCAAATTTGCACAAGCAGGCACCACCCGCTTCGGTTCCGGCTGGGCTTGGCTCTGCGTTGGCACAGATGGAAAATTGTTTATCAGCTCCACTCCCAACCAGGATAATCCGTTGATGGACATTGCGGAACAAAAAGGAACACCTATCCTAGGGCTGGATGTCTGGGAACACGCTTACTACCTGCACTACCAAAACCGTCGCCCGGATTACATCGGCGCTTTTTGGAATGTAGTCAACTGGGAAGAAGTCGCACGCCGTTTCGCAGCCGCTCAGTAATTCGCCTACCTTTGCGAAATGCAGCTGCGCGGTAAATTGTGGGCAGGTATCGCCGGAATTTTCATCGGAGATTTAATGGGTCTGCCCTTTGGCGGACTCACCGGTTTTGTGGTAGGATCGCTACTAGGGCATTACTTTTTGGATGCCCCCGCTGAACAAAAGGAGGCGGAGTCCAGTTGGCGATCCTACCGCCAAAGCCAAGGTAGGTTTATCTACCATGTGATGCTCCTGAGCGCTAAATTGGCCAAAGAAGACGGGCCTATTAACCGCCACGAACTCAACCACATGGAACGGTTAATGCGCCAGCAGTTTCGACTAAATGATGCCGGCAGAGCAGATGCCGTCAGAATCTGGAACCAATCCAAGTCGTCCGAGGATTCATTTGAGAGCTACGCCCGGGCCTTTTATCAGGCCTTTTCAAAAGAGCGCTATCAAATCAATAATATGATGGACTTGCTCTTCTCCGTCGCCGCTGCCGATGGAGGATTGAATCCAAGAGAAGAGGCCCTGCTGGTACAGGCTGCCCAGCTGTTTCGGATCAGCAGAATGCAGTACGAACGCATCAAAATGCGTTTTTTCAATGTTCCTCCACCTCGGCAAACCGCCTATTCCACCCTTGACCCTTATTATACGCTCCTGGGTGCAACCGCCACCGAAAGCATGGAAAGCATCAAAAAAAAATACCGGGCACTGGCCATGCAATGGCACCCAGATAAACTAATAGCATCTGGAGCACCTCCCGAAGTACTCCGGCACGCCAAAGAAAAATTCCAGCAAATCAATGAAGCGTACGAACGTATTTCTGAAGAACGAACCCGCAGCCTAAAAAAAACATGATCAAACGAATTGTAAAAATGTCCTTTCATCCAGAATCGGTTAATACCTTTCTGGAAAATGTCTTTGAAACCAGCAAAGACCACATTCGTGCTTTCCCTGGCTGCCACCACATGGAGCTGCTGCGTGATCGCCAGCAACCGAATGTCTTGTTCACTTTGAGTATTTGGGAAAATGAAGCTGCCCTGAATAACTATCGTCAATCGGACCTTTTTCAGGATACTTGGGCAAAAACCAAGATACTGTTCAATGACCGACCACAAGCTTGGTCAGTAGATTTAATTGATCAGCCTGGCTAATCAATCAACCCCCTTTCTGCCAGTACTTCCTTCCGTCATTCCACCTCCGTAATTATGTCTTTCCTAAGTTCTTCCTTTTTTGGAGGCCTCCTCCTCTTCTCGCTTTCTTTTGGGAAAATCTCCCAGTCACCACCCTGCCCGGATTGGGGATTCTTTGGCCACAAACGAATCAATCGAATGGCCGCAACTACCCTGCCGCCAGAAATGCAGGTATTTTTCAAACCTAATATTGATTACCTGGCAGACCACGCAGTAGACCCCGATATGCGAAGGTATGCTGTCAGCTGGGAAGCCCCACGACACTATATCGACCTGGACCAGTACCTATCCAAGCCTACCATGCCCCCCGCTCGTTGGTTAGATGCCCTCCTTCAATACTCTGAGGTAAAAGGTATCACCTCCTCTGGAGACACACTTCTACTTTACAGCCCAAAGGACTCCCTTTTAACAAGCTGGAAAGGATTTTATGCCAGGGAAATCCTCCCCAGGTTTCACAAGGAAGACAAAACCCTACCTCTGGACAGCCTCTTAAAAGCAGCCGATCAGGATTGCCTGGAGTTGCCTCCCAGTCTCCAATCCGTTTTTTTTACGGAAAAATTATCCGAACACGGCATCTTGCCTTGGAACCTCCAACAAATGTACCAACGACTGGTAAACGCCTTCGCCCAAAAAGACACCGAAAAAATCCTTCAACTCTGTGCAGACATAGGCCACTACATTGGCGATGCTCATGTCCCACTTCATACCACCAGCAACTACAATGGACAAAAAACCGGCCAGCTCGGAATTCATGGTTTCTGGGAAAGTCGGATACCCGAATTATTCGCAGACGAGGAATACGATTACTGGGTAGGTAAGCCGGAGTACATCGATCATCCAACCACTTTCTTCTGGAAAATTACCCTCGACAGTTATCAGTTGGTTGACAGCGTACTGGGGGTAGAGTGGATGCTTCGAAAACATTTCCCCAGCAACCGCCAACTTTGCCCGGACATACGGCAAGGGCAACAAGTTTGGACACAATGCCGCGAGTTTGCAGCCGCTTACCAGAATCGAATGAAAGGGATGGTAGAAGAACGGATGCGAGCAGCAATTCATGCCATCTCAAGCGTATGGTATTCCGCCTGGATTGATGCCGGACTGCCCAACCTGACTCCTGACCCCTCCTCAAAGTCCGGCAATTCGAGAGCTGAAGCGGCCGAATGGTTGCAACGTTTTGGAGAAGGTAAAATAATGGGCCGACCAGAGGAGCACGCCCCTTAAACGTATTAAAAATGATATAAATATAAATTATCATGGCAAACAACCCATTTTATAGGCAAAAAACACGTTCTTTGTATTCTTTTTTAATAAAATTGAAATCCAGCAAAACCATATTGAACCGTTTTTGATTTCTATACTATGAAAAAAGAAACCATTCTGGTAAAAGAGGCAACGGAACAACGTACAGTTCCCCCTCATGTCCTACCTATTTATGCTACCTCCTCCTTCTCCTTTGAAACCATGGATCAAGGAATTAGCATTTTTAAGGACATTGAAAGCGGCCATACCTATAGTAGATACGCCAATCCGACGGTAGATGCTGTTGCCGAAAAAATTGCTCAACTGGAAGGCCACGGCCTCGGAATGGAAGTATCAGCTGTCATGACTTCCTCCGGAATGTCAGCCATTTCCACCCTGTTGCTAGGCCTTTTAAAAGCTGGAGATGCCATTCTAACTCAAGGAAACCTATATGGAGGCACCACTGAATTACTAAAAGCGGTGGTTGAACCCTTGGGAATTGAGGTGCACTTCACGAACCTTAGGGACCTGAATCAGGTAGAGAGCGCCTTAAAAAATCATTCTAATATTCGGCTGCTCTATGCCGAGACCCCTGCCAACCCTACGATGGCCTGTATTGACCTAGCCAGCATTGCAAACTTGGCCAAACAATATGCAGTCTGGACCGCTGTGGACAACACCTTTCCATCCCCTTACCTACAGCAACCCTTTGCCTATGGAATTGATTTTATCGTACACTCAACAACCAAATACATCAATGGTCATGGAAATAGCATTGCCGGTGTAGTAGTCGGCCGCGACCGAGGACTGATGCGCTCAAAAGTTTGGAAAGCCATGAAACTGGTAGGAACCAACTGCTCACCGTTTGAAGCCTGGCTCACCAATAATGGCCTAAAAACCCTCGCGCTACGCATGCGTCAACACTGTGAAAACGCACTGGCACTCGCCTCCTTCCTCGAACAACACCCAGCGGTGTCACAAGTCAATTACCCTAGCTTGCCTTCTCACCCAGACTATGAGCTAGCAAAACGCCAAATGCCTCTAGGCTCCGGTGGTATGCTTAGTTTTGAACTAAAAGGAGGATTTGAAGCAGGGCTACGGTGCATGAACCGCATCCAACACTGTGCTCTGGCACCTACCTTGGGCGATGTAGATACCCTTATCCTGCACCCAGCCTCCTCCTCCCACCTGCACGTAGCCAAGGAATTGAGAGAGCAGAATGGGATAACTGACGGTTTGATTCGTATCTCGGTTGGTATCGAACACATCGATGACCTGATCGCTGACTTCTCACAAGCGTTGGACTAGCCCAACACCTTTTACTCCATACCATTTTCATTTTACTACCTTTTACTCAACTACACAGAAACTTGCTGATATGTCATTAATCAAATCAATTTCAGGATTCAGAGGAACCATTGGCGGAAAGGCAGGCGACAACCTGACCCCACTGGATATCGTCTCTTCTACTGCTGCATTTGGACAATGGGTGCTCAACACTACCGGCAACCCTAAAATAGTAGTTGGCCGTGATGGTCGAATCTCCGGTGAGATCGTGAGCGCATTGGTCATTAATACCCTCCGTGCCCTTGGTATCTCAGTAGTTGACCTGGGTTTAAGTACGACTCCAACCGTCGAAATAGCCGTTCCGGGTGAACAAGCAGGAGGTGGTATCATTCTCACAGCTAGCCACAACCCAAAAGAGTGGAATGCCTTAAAGTTACTTAACCATAGAGGCGAATTCATTAGCGCAGCGGATGGGAAAGCAGTTTTAGACCTGGCAGAAGCCGGGAACATTGAATATGCTAAAGTGGACCAGCTAGGCACTAATACACAAGTAACGAACTGGATTGAACGGCATGTTGAGCAGGTGGTAAGCCTGGATCTAGTCGATGTAGCTGCCGTGCGTGCAAAAAAATTTAAGGTGGTTGTAGACGCCATCAACTCTACGGGAGCCTTAGCGGTTCCACCACTACTCAATGCTCTCGGCTGTGAATATGAAATCGTGAATGGGGAAGTAAATGGTCACTTTGCCCACAATCCAGAACCTTTAAAAGAGCACTTGGGACAGTTAAGTACCGCCGTGAAAATGCATAAGGCACATTTGGGAATTGCAGTTGATCCAGATGTAGATCGCCTTGTATTCATGTGCGAAGACGGTGAGCTCTTTGGAGAAGAGTATACACTGGTAGCTGTAGCGGATTATGTCTTGAGCAAAACTCCTGGTAACACCGTATCCAACCTCTCCAGCAGCCGGGCTCTCAGTGATGTAACCTTGAAGCGCGGTGGAACCTACCACGCTGCCGCAGTAGGTGAAGTGAATGTAGTAGAAAAAATGAAGGCCGTCCAGGCAGTAATCGGTGGAGAAGGGAATGGAGGCATTATTTATCCAGCCTCTCATTACGGTAGGGATTCACTGGTAGGAATTGCTCTTTTCCTAAGCCATTTGGCTCATGCAGGTACCCAAATTTCCACCCTCCGTGCCCGTTACCCGGACTATCAAATGGTAAAAAATAAAATGGAGCTCACCGCTGATATTAACCTAAAAGCAATTTTTGAGCAGTTAAGCCATAAATATCGAAATGAAAAAATAAATACAGAGGACGGTTTAAAGATAGATTTTGAAGAAGGTTGGGTACATTTGCGCCCTTCTAATACCGAACCTATTATTCGGATCTATTCAGAAAGCTCCTCAGCAGTGATCGCAAATAATCTGGCTAAAAAGATCATGAGCGATATCATGGAGTTGAGGGGTTAACCTTTCGCCCTTACTATGCGCAGAGTTTATTTTGACAACGCCGCCACCACCCCTGTTTCAGAGGCCGTCATTGAAGCAATGGTTCCCGTCTTAAGGGAACACTTTGGCAATCCTTCCAGCATCCATGCAGAAGGCAGAGGGATTCGCGCCCTGCTAGAAACTGCCCGTAAATCCGTTGCTCAGAGCATCGGAGCAGGCACCGGAGAGATCTTTTTCACTTCAGGAGGAACTGAAAGCAACAATACGGCCATTAAGTGTGCTGTGCGTGACTTGGGGGTGCAGCGCATTATAAGCAGCCCAACCGAACACCACTGTGGCTTGCATGCCATACAAACTGTAGAACGGCATAATGGAGTGGAAGTCATTTGGCTTCCGGTCGATCAATTGGGCAGAATCAGCATCGAGGCGCTCGAAACTGCTTTAATTAACGGTGGAGGAAAAAAAACACTGGTGTCCCTCATGCATGCCAATAATGAAATTGGCACCATGACCGATATCTCAAAAGTAGCTGGAATTTGCCAAGAACATGGGGCCTATTTCCACTCCGATACCGTTCAAACCATCGGCCACTTTCCCGTGAATGTTCAAGAAATACCCCTCACCTTCCTCTCCGGCGCTGCTCATAAATTCCACGGCCCAAAGGGGGTCGGCTTCCTTTATATCCAAAGCGGTGTTAAAATAGACCCATTCATAGATGGAGGTGCACAAGAGCGCAATATGAGGGGAGGCACCGAAAATGTATATGGGATCGTCGGAATGGCAAAAGCCCTGGAACTCGCTACGGCTGAAATGGAACATCGCTCCGAACATATCCGAGAAATCCGCAGTTACCTACGAAATCGATTAATTGAACTCGTCCCTGGGGTGCAATTTAATGGAGATCTCGACGGCAATAGCCTCTATACTGTCCTTAGTGTGTCGTTCCCAGCCAGCCCCAAGAGTGAGCTGATGCTTTTCAACATGGATATCGCTGGCATTAGCGTTTCCGGAGGCAGCGCCTGCTCCAGTGGCTCTGAAAAGGGTAGCCACGTGCTTGAAGCCATCCAGGCAGATCCCACCCGAAAAAGTATCCGTTTTTCCTTTTCACATTACAATACCAAAGAAGAAGTCGACTACGCCATTGAAAAAATGAAGACGTTCATCGAGGGTGCTGTGATCTAAATCATTGAATCAGGTAGCGCTCATCATCCAGAGGAGCAGCACTTATCCGCTTACTTTGTACCATCATTCATTAAACGATTCCAAAATTATGATTAAGGAAGTAAGCGGAGATATTCTTTTATCTAAAGCACAAGCAATTGCTCATGGCGTAGCGCCATTTGATCATTTCGATAGCGGTCTGGCTTTAAGCCTTCGGGAAGAGTGGCCTTCTATGTTTAAAGATTTTAAACACTATTGCCAGCAGCACAATCCAGCCCCAGGCGAAGCTTGGATCTGGAGCGGGGTGGGCGGAGCCCGAATCATCAACTTGCTAACACAGGAGCCCTCCTCCGGTCACCACCACAGCGGTCACCCAGGACGTGCTTCCCTGCCCAATGTGAACCACGCCCTCCATGCCTTGAAGAAAATGATCGAAAAAGAAGACCTCAAAAGCGTGGCATTACCTCGACTGGCAACTGGGGTAGGCGGCTTGAAATGGGAAGATGTTAAAGAACTTATTGACCGTCACCTGGGAGATGTAAACGCAGATATCTATGTTTACACTACCTATGTAAAGGGACAAGCTGGGGAATAAACAACCTATTAATACCTAATAGAGGGAGCGATTACGGAAACAGTCCAAGTAATCGCTCCTTTTTTTGTATACAAAACGCCGTTTTTACCTATCCAGCAAAAACGGCGTTCGATCATTTAAAAATGCACCTAAAAACTCAACTTACGACTTGTCTTGTGCGCGGTCAGTCGCATACATCATTGCTGCACCCGCCATAATGATGTCTTTTAACATCATTGACATAGACATAGAATCACCCGCCATCGCTCCGGGTAAGTGAATCAATACCACCAAAATAAGCAAGAAAACGGCTAAAAGCGTAGCAGCCAGTTTGTCATACTTACCAATTGCCATACTCACCGTGGCCGCAACCAAAGCAGCACCCGTTAAGTACACCCAAAGAACACCACCCGGCAGATAAGAAGGAACCATACCGGCCATTCCGTTGGCATTCATAAAGTGAAACAAACCAAAAATAGCAAAAGGAAGCATGAACAGCCAACGGCCTAAAGATAAAAATGCATTCATAATAAAAGTTGGTTGTTAGTTAATAAAAGGAATATAAATACTTACTGAAGGTAAAAAGGCCCGACAATGTATAACAAACTCAACTTTTTATCTACTTTTTTTCTTTAAAAAAGTTTAAAAAATTATTTTATTTTGTATTTTGACAATAATATAACTATTATTTTTAAATTAAATCATTATTCAAAATAAAAGCTCCCTAACAGCTAACCAAGACATTAATGATATCCCCAATTCAAGTGCGCTTTCGTCGATGTTAAAGGTGCTCGTATGAACACCAGAAGTGATCTGCTGCGTCTCATTGCGCGTCCCTAATCGGTAAAAACAACCGGGCAACTCCTGCGTATACCAGGCAAAATCCTCCGAGGTCATTCGGATAGGAAGATCCACCACCTGGTCCGCCCCTAATAAATCAATCGCTGCTGCCTTCGCTCGGAGCGTCATCGCCTCCTCATTTTTCAGCACTGGATAACCCTTTACAATATTGAACTCACAAGTAGCTCCCAGCGCCTCTGCCATACCAATCGCCATCTGTTGCATTTGAGCCTTCGCTTTGGCCCGCCATTCCTCATCAAAGGTGCGAAAAGTACCCTCTATCCTCACCTCCTCTGGAATCACATTGGTCGCCCCTCCTACGGAGTTGATTTTCCCCAAGGTTAAGACCGTTGGCATCGCAGGATGAGATGCCCGACTCACAATTTGTTGCAAAGCGGTAATAATTTGTGCTGATACCACAATTGGATCAACTGACAAATGAGGCAACGCTCCATGCCCGCCTTTTCCTCGAATCGTTAAGTACAATTCATCTGAGGATGCCATATATATCCCGGAACAAAACCCCACTTTCCCCACCTCCAAATCCGGCGCGACATGCTGGCCGAAAATACAAGCGGGAGCAGGATCCTCCAAAGCTCCATCTCGAATCATCCAACTGGCGCCTCCTGGAAGCAATTCTTCGCCCGGCTGGAAAAGACATTTTACCGTTCCCTTCCAAAGATGCCGGGTTTCTTGCAAAATTCGAGCAACCCCTAACAGAGATGCCGTGTGCACATCGTGGCCACAGGCATGCATCACACCTAAATTTACACTCCGATAATCTACCTCGTTTTCTTCCTGTATCGGCAATGCATCCATATCAGCTCGCAAGGCAATCGTTTTGCACTGCGGCTCCTGGCCATAAATATAACCAATCAAACCCGTACCAGCCACACCCGTTTTAACTTCTATTCCGTAACCCCGGAGCGTATCTTCTACCAACCGACTGGTTGCTTTTTCCTGGAAAGACAACTCAGGATACTGGTGAATATGCCTTCTCAAGCGAATCACCTCCGGACTGTACAGGTTGGACAGCCCAAGAATCTGCTCTTTCAGCAAGTTAGTAGATGCGCTCATCATTCAAATACTGCTGAACATAGTCTTTGATTCCATCTTCCAGCGACCAAAACGGCTCGATAAACCCTGTTCCTCGAACTTTAGACATATTCGCCTCTGTAAAATATTGATAGGTTTCGCGAATATCTACGGGGGTATCCACAAAATCAATTTTTGGCTCCAGCCCCATCGCTAGGAAAGTATTTTTGGCCAAATCCAAAAAAGTCCGAGCCTGGCCAGTTCCAAGGTTATAAATTCCATTCGGGCGCTTTTTCTCCAAAAAATGAAGCAAAACCGCACATACATCTTTCACATAGATAAAATCGCGCGATTGCTCGCCATCTTTGAAATCAGGGCGGTGCGATCGAAAAAGACGCATCTCTCCCGTTGCCTTGATCTGCCGCACCGTATGAAAAATAACAGAGGCCATCCGACCTTTGTGATACTCATTGGGACCGTACACGTTAAAAAACTTGAACCCTGCCCACTGAGAGGGTGCATTGCCGCTTCGCTCGTTTGCAAGCTGATCCAATACCCAAACATCAAAATCCTGCTTGCTTTGACCATATGGATTTAATGGCCGCAACAAAGGAATAGTGGAGTGATCATCATTATACCCATGTTCCCCTAGCCCATACGTTGCAGCACTGCTAGCATAGAGAAATGGAATATCAAACCCAGCGCACAACATCCAGAGCGCCCGGGAATATTCGAGGTTCAACTCATCGAAAATCGCCTTGTTTTGCTCAGTAGTATCGGTCCGTGCCCCTAAGTGAATAACCGCATCCACCTCCGCGTGGTTGCGCTCCAGCCACCTCGGAAAATTGAGGCGAAATACCTGCCCCCACAATTTTTTACCATCCAGATTCCGCATTTTTGCCGGATTAGAAAAATCATCTACCGCCAAAATATCTTCAAAACCTGCTTCCTGTAGGGCCCGAATCATGCACGAGCCAATGAATCCAGCTGCACCTGTTACTACTATCATAATTCTTACCAGTCTTTAGTTCTAGTTCTTGGTTTTATAGAGGTATTAAACTCCTGATACTTCCGTTTATTTCGCTGATCCTCCCGTCCAATCGATTCCAAAAATTGCTGTCTAGAGGCCGGCAGGCGACTACCCCCCTCTTCTTTTTGCGGCTCTTGGCTATTCCCCTGATCGGAGGAGCTAGGTGGAGGAGTGGTAGAGCTCGGCGGTTGATTTTGCTGTTGGCCGCCCTTCTGTTGCTCCTGCTGTTGTTGCTTTTGGTTCTGGGATGACTGGGATTGTTGTTGCTGTTGCTGTTGTTCTCTCAGCTTTTCCTTTGCCAATTGTAGGTTACGCTTACTCCCTGCATCTCCTGGGCGTAAGCGCAGGCTTTTTTGATAAGCCTGGATGGCTTCCTGGTATTTTTCTTGCTGGACCAACGCATTACCCAGGTTGTGCAGTGCATCCGCCCTATCTGAATTATCTGCAGCTTGTGCAGCAGATTGAAACGCTTTTTCGGCTCCCTGATAATTCCCTTGCCTATACTGCGCATTCCCCAAGTTATAAGCTGCTTTTTCATTAACCGGGTCCTTTTTGAGGGCTTCCCGATAAGCGGCCTCCGATTCCGCATAATTAGAATACAGGTATGCCTTATCTCCCTCCCGCAAAAGGACGTGGGGTGATTGAGCCTGCCCTGAAACCGGAAGAAGCAGGCACCCAAACAATCCTATTCCAATTGATAATAAACGATACACCACCTAAAAGTAGGTTTTTTTTGGAAAAAGCAACCTTATTTGAGCCAACGATCCAGCCATCCAAAAAACTCGCGTTGCCACAGAAGACTGTTTTGAGGCTTGCTCATCCAATGCCCCTCATCGGGAAAGGAAAGCATCCTAGCAGGAATACCGCGCATTTGGGCCGCTTGAAATGCTTGCATTCCCTCACTGAAAGGTACCCGAAAGTCCTTCTCATTGTGGATTACCAAGAGCGGTGTATCCCAATTTTGCACATAAAGATGCGGACTGTACTTCGTCCAGGCAGGATCTTGGGGAGCGCTCCAGTAGTTTTCGCCCAAATCATAATCGGCAAACCACATTTCCTCTGTGGTTCCCCACCAACTAACGGTATTAAACATACCACAATGACTAATGAACGCCTTGAACCGCTTGTTGTGGTTACCAGCCAACCAGTACACCGAGTAGCCACCAAAACTAGCACCTACTGCCCCCATGCGATTGCCATCAATCCAGGGCTCCTTTTTTAGCGCGTCCGTGGCCGAGATCAAATCATTCATAGCTTGGCCTCCCCAATCCCTGCTAATTGCAGCATTCCAATCCTGCCCCTCTGGTCCACCCGGCATTCCACGCCGACAGGGAGCAATAACTACATAACCATTGGCAGCCATTAATTGCATATTCCAACGAAACGAAAAGGACTGGCTGATAGGCGACTGAGGTCCTCCCTGACAGTATAAAAGGGCAGGATATTTTTGGGAGGGGTCAAAATCAGGCGGCAAAACCAACCAGACATTCATTTCCTTACCATCGGTAGTTCGAACCGATCTCCGTTCCACTTTCCCCTTCACAAGGGCATCCCACTGCTCACTAGTCACAAATGACAAGCGACGTTCTCTCCCATTTTGAGTTGAAATAGCGACCACCTCCGGTGGAGCATCCATCGCTGTTTTGGTAGCAATCAACTGATTTCCAGCTACCTTAAGCTGATGGTAATCGTGGCGGCCCTCGGTCAACCTGCGAATTTTTTTATCACTGACCCCGATTTGATAGGCTTGGTAGGTATAATCAGTACTACTCAGAAAGTAAAGTGATTTACTATCTGCCGCCCATTGTGGGTTATTACACTCCCATTTCCAATCAGCCGTGTAATCCTGCCTGAATTGAGTGCCTAGATCCAGCACCATTAACCGAGTTTTATCCGACTCGTAGGATGCGGTTGCCATACTCGTCCAGGCTAGGTAACGCCCGTCGGGGGAAAAAATGGGGTCAATATCATATCCCGGGAGATCCGCCGTTGCATTCAAGGTTTTCCCGGAGGAAAGCTCATAAATATAAATGTCGGAATTGGTACTCTTTGCCTCTGCGGTTCCATTCAATTTGCGGCAAGCGTAGGCAATAAAACGACCATCCGGGCTAAACTGGGCTTGCTCTATTCCCCCCATTGGCTGTAGAGGGGCATCAAAACGCTCTCCATAGAGTAAGTCAAATGGTTCAGAGGCAAACCGCCCTTGATCGTATTTGGCATAAAACAGATGGCTGTACGAATAGTCATGCCAGTCAGCCCAATGCCGATAAAAAAGACCGTCTGAAATCCTTCCAGACGTTTTTGCTAAATCTGGGTAGAGCTCTGCCGGAGTATTATCTAATTTGACATCCATTGAGAACAGCAAGTAATTGCCATTGGGTGCATATTTAAAGCCGTTCATGGTATATTCACTAAGCATTTGCTCGTTTTTCCCATCTACTCCAACTTCATAGAGGGTACCATTTCGCAAAAAACCTACCCGCTTCCCATCAGGTGTAAATTGTGCATCTCCAGAACGCAAGTCTTCTGGCGTAAGTCGAAGTGTTTCCCCGGAGGCAATTTGAACTAGGTACAGTACTTTGCTACTTTTGTTGGAGGCCATGTCAAATCGGGTCACGCTATAAACTGCCTGCCGACCGTCGGGGGAGACATCCTCCAGATTAACCCGGCCGATTTTCCACAGCAGTTCAGGCGTCAATTTTGATTGGGCAGTGAGCACTGAGCTCAGCAAAAGCATGGAAAACGCGAATATTTTTGCCATATTAAAACATTTAAAGGCAAAAGTACTTAAATCGAACCTTACCTGCGCACGCTTTTAGAGGAAATACAAAAGGAGACGAGGAGAAATGCACTGCAATAGCAAAGAAAACGGAAATGGACCCACTCTTAAAATCAGAAGGGGTGTTTCCGCTAAATTTAACAGAAACACCCCTTCTGGACAAGGTTTTTATAAAAGTAAAACTTTATTTTTTATAGCCATCCACTACCATAGCATCTATCCCGTGGCGTTCCAAGTCACCCTCTTGTTGAGCTGCTTCCTCCGGTGTTTTGCAACGAACGGCAATGACCCGCCACAGATCCTCTTTGTACTTGATCACTTCTGCATTTGGATAACCCGCATTAATCATGTTCTCCATCTCGGTTAAAGCATTTTCCCGAAGGGTAAAAGTCCCGACTACCACCAGGTACCTCCCTTTGGAGGGTGGATTTAGTTTTTTGACAGGAGGGGGAGCTAAATCGATTCCCTTAGCAGTAGTATTATTGACAGACTTTGGAGGGACCGACGATGAACGCTCCGGTTGACTATTACTTGTATTGTTCTTTGGAGGCTCAGGGCTTTTTTTATCACCGATCGATTTATTGGAAGAGCCAGGCTCCTTTGGGGGGGCAGTGTTGATAGGTTGCGATTCATCCGTCTCTATACCTGTATCTCTGGGTTGATTGTTTACGGGAAAGGATGGAGTTGTTACGGGAGCATTCTCTTTGCGCATTTCTGCTCGCTTATCGAGTACCATTTTACCAGCGAGCAAGATTAAAGCTGCCAAGAGCGCATAGAGGATATAGGTGAAAAGGCTACTTGATTTCATAATAAGAAGTAGGTTTTTTTGTGAAAAGGGAAATAAAATGGGGATTCATTTGGAATGTATCCGATGCAAAAGTACAGTTATTTCTGAAATGTCCATACATTACAGATTATTGGAAAGTGAGTTGATTATTTTATCTTTGACGAGATCACTCCACAAAAAAACGGACTTGAGCGGCCTTTCTCGATAGGAGCGTATCCGAAAACAAGTTTACATTTGCCACAATCAATTGCAATACTATGCAGACAAGAAGACAATTTATGAAGACCGCTGCTGCGGTTCCCTTATTAAGTAACTCCTTACTGAGCGAAACACTACCTGTTATTCAGGGAAACCCTGGATTTAGGCTACTATTTATGGCCACCAACTGGGGATTTACTCTTGGTGATCTCTCGGTTTTTTGTGCAAAAGCGAATCAAGATGGGTACGATGGGATAGAAGTATGGACTCCAGGAACCGAAGAGGCTGCTTTGGAACTAAAGAGAACTGTGCAAAAACATGGCCTGCAACTAGGACTGCTGTGCGGCAGCTGGCAATCTGATTTTAATACTCATTTGTCTGAATTTTCAGCCTCATTAACTCGAGCCGTTGCGCTTCAACCGTTGTATATCAATTGCCATGCAGGAAGAGATTGGTATCCCACAGAACAAAATCTACAACTATTGCGCATCACCGCAGAAGCCAACCATAGCAGTGGGATTCCGATTTACCACGAAACCCACCGCGGTCGAATGCTGTTTTCAGCCCCGCAAACCCTTCAGTTTCTTCTTCAGGACCCAGCGCTGCGGCTGACGCTTGATATCTCCCACTGGTGCACCGTCCATGAATCCATGTTGGAAGACCAAGTCAACACCGTGCAAAAGGCACTCGAGCGAACCGACCACATTCATGCGCGAGTCGGGCATCCTGAAGGACCACAAGTGAATGATCCCCGCGCACCAGAATGGGCGGCAATCTTACAGCAACACCTGGATTGGTGGGATGTAGTGGTACAAAACAAAGCGAAAGCAGGGGAGCTAATGACCATTTGTCCCGAATTTGGCCCCCCACACTATATGCAGGCTTTGCCTTATACCCTTCAACCGGTGGCCGACCTGTGGACAGTTAATAAATATATGAAAGACTTGCTCCGTCAACGTTATTCAAGCCGCTAAGACTCGAGATCGAAAAAATGGATTTAAAGGCATTATTGAATGAAGAAACGCTAAAACCGAAAGAAAAAACAGAGCTTCTATCCCAAATGCTGCTCCAACAACGATTAAGTACAAATGAGCTAATCGTTTTTGCAAGTTCAGCTAAAGACCCCGTCAAAGCAACTTGTATAGAAGCCCTGGAAAAAGCAACACAACAAGCACCAAGCATCTTGGACGAAGCTGGATTTCTTTTTGTAACCGAGGCATTGAAAGCAAAAGCTCCAAGGATTAAGTGGGAATCCGCGAGGGTCATTGGCAATACTGCATCCCATTTTCTTCCACTGCTTGAGTTGGCTACGCAGCATTTGCTGGAAAATAGTGAACATCCAGGTACAGTGGTCCGCTGGAGCTCCGCTTTTGCGCTGGGTGTAATCTTACAATTAAATACCCCACATCAACAAGACCTGAAACTAGCCATTGAGCAAATCATGCAGCGAGAAGAGAAAAACAGCATAAAAAAGATATACCAGGAAGCCCTAAAAAAGCTAAGCTAGCCGTGTGTTTTCATTTTTTAATTTTTTTATCTGCTAAAAATGAAAATAAATGACGGTTTTCGAAATATAAATTATTTTAACAAAACCTTTTTAAAGAAAAATTTGCCTATACAAAACCCCTGCCTTTACCTTTGCAGCAGTTCTTTGCTAAAGTATTTTCTTATCCAGAAAGACTGAGGGAATTGACCCTATGACGTCTTGGCAACCCTTTCGCGCAGAAAGAAGGTGCCACATTCAACTCCGGGAAACCGGGAAAGATAAGTTAGAAACCAGCATTTTTGGCAATACAGTTTTGTATTCGAAAAAGCGCTTCTGACCTATCGGAAGCGCTTTTTTTATGAAATAGCCTCCGATTAGGGCTGTTCCTCTATCTGTTTTGGATAGGTCTTTACTGACCCATTTTTTTGACTTATCCAATCATTTTAACAGACATGAAGGAAATTACCCGCATTTTGCACAGCCTAAAACCAGATGAATTAACTGGCTCTATCTCCACTCCCATTTATCAAACGTCCACCTATGTACAAGAAGCACCCGGTGTGCACAAAGGCTACGACTATGCCAGAAGTAATAATCCTACAAGAAAGGTTTTAGAGGACCTCGTAGCGACACTTGAAAATGGAGCCCATGGATACGCATTTGCCAGTGGTCTTGCTGCCATAGACAGTGTGCTAAAATTACTCAAAGCCGGGGATGAAATCCTGGCAGTGGACGATATTTATGGTGGTGCATTCCGGCTTTTTACTCACATCTACCAAAAATTTGGTATCTCCATCCGATATGTAGATACGACGGTTGTTGAAAAAGTCGAGAAGGCTATTTCGGAAAAAACAAAACTGATCTGGCTCGAAACCCCCACCAATCCAACCCTCAAGATTTCGGACATTGCCGCTATAGCGCAAATCGCCAAGGCACACCAGATTCTGTTATGCGTTGATAATACCTTCGCATCGCCACTAGCCCAAAAACCCCTTGAACTGGGCGCCGACTTGGTAGTCCATTCTGCCACCAAATACCTGGCAGGTCACAGCGACTTAATCGCCGGATTAGTGGTAACCAAGTCGAAGGAGCTGGGTGAGCAAATCAAATTTATTCAAAATGCCTCTGGTGCCATTTTGGGACCATTTGATAGCTGGCTGGTCATAAGAGGTATCGAAACCCTACCGCTCCGACTCCGCCAACATTCTGAAAACGCCCAGAAGATCGCGGAATTTTTACTGACTCAACCCCTTGTAAAAAAGGTATACTACCCCGGCCTGCCAAGCCACCCCAACCACGAAATAGCAAAGAAACAACTCAATTATTTCGGGGGAATTGTGAGCTTCGATCTAAAAATAGACGACAAGGAAATAGCAACGAAGGTAGTTAGCAGTACTTCTCTCTTCCAATTAGCAGAAAGTCTAGGAGGGATTAAAAGCCTCATTTGCCTTCCCTGTGAAATGACCCACAAATCGATTCCTGTAGAAAAGCGACACGAATCTGGTGTAACGGACAGCCTTATTCGCCTATCCGTTGGCTTAGAAGAGGCAGAGGACCTAATTGATGATCTTTCAAAGGCATTTAAGCTGGCAACTACCGCAGTAACCGTTTAATTCGAAACCGCCATGTCCAGAAAAAAGTTAAATATTGGCCTTTTTGGCCTTGGTTGTGTTGGCTTCGGATTATACGAAGTACTGGAAAAAACGCCTGGACTGAAGGCTAACATAAAACGTATCTGTGTCAAAGATCCGTTAAAGCCTCGCCCCATCCCGCCGGATCAGCTAACTTTTAACCCGGATGACATCTTAAACGACCCAGAGATCAACACAGTAGTGGAGTTAATTGACGATGCACAAGCTGCTTACCACCTGGTTAAAAATGCCCTCCAAAAAGGCAAAGCAGTTGTCACAGCAAATAAAAAGATGATTGCAGAACATCTGGAGGAACTAATCCACTTGCAACAGCAATACAATGCCCCCTTGCTGTACGAGGCAGCCTGCTGCGCAAGCATCCCAATTATTCGAAATCTGGAAGAATACTACGATACAGATTTGCTGGAATCTATAGAGGGCATTATCAACGGTAGTACCAATTATATCTTAACCAAAACGAGCGAAGAACCTGTTTCTTTTCAACAAGCGCTCCTTCAAGCTCAACAAAAAGGGTATGCCGAATCAAACCCTCTACTCGACATTGGAGGGTTCGACGCAAAGTATAAGCTACAACTACTGCTTGCGCATGCTTTTGGAATCGTCGTCCCTCCCGAAGCAATCTTCAACCTGGGAATCGATCAACTCAGCGAAGTAGAATTTAACTACGCCCGCGAAAAAGGAATGAAAATCAAATTAATAGCCCTTGCTGAAAAAAATACCAATGGCACCGTATCAGCTTTTGTACTACCTAAATTCATCTCAAAACGAGATAAATTATACGATGTTGATGATGTCTTTAATGGGGTAAAAACCAAATCTTACTTTAGCGATACTCAATTTTTTATGGGAAGAGGGGCCGGAGCTTACCCAACAGCCTCGGCTGTCCTCTCGGATGTTTCGGCACTTACCTATGATTATCGCTACGAATATAAAAAACGAAATCAATCGGAACGCCTACAATCCGATAAAGACATCTCGTTAAAAATTTTTCTACGCCACCAACCAAACGATAGTCTTTCACTAAAGCTGTTTTTTGAACTGGTTCAAGAATCTTACCTTAACCATACCTCCGGGTACATCATCGGTAGATTATCCCTAGCGCAACTAAAGAACATTATCCGTATTTATACTTCAACGGTATCTGCAGTTTGGATGGAAGAAGCCTTTGTTTAATGGTTAATTATTAATGGTTAATGGTTAATGGTTAATGGTTAATGGTTAATTATAAAAATAGGAGCCTGTTTAAAAAGGTGTGTTAGAGGATCGGGGCAAAAAAAGACATTTGCGCATGCCAAAAACCAGGAAAAAATGGAAGGGCTCTTTTGAAAAAGTCCAAAACGAGTCTAAGCCCATTAACAATTAACCATTAACCATTAAAAAAGCCGCCCCATCATCCTGGGGCGGCTGGATACGGTGGAAAGCGAATTACCACTAGTTAATTGTTAAATTTTAATTGATAATGGTCAATTGATTCGGTTAGGTGTGCCAACCCAAAATAATTAACTCATTAAAAACCACATATTTATGATTCTACTCTCTAAACCCATTAACAATTAACCATTGATAATTAACCATTGATAATTAACCATTAAAAAAGTGGTGCCCAAAATCCTGAGGCTCGAAACTAATCTCAACATCAGCTCCTCAACCACAAAACCCAGGCACCACTTTCACCACTAATAATTAATCATTAACAATTAACCATTAATCATTGCTTTCACGGATTGATCTTTGTCGGTTTCTACTTTGTAGTACA
>JBKDAM010000010.1:0-17545 GCA_046316495.1 Chitinophagales bacterium | reverse complement strand
CCCGCGGAGCCCGGGCTGCCCTACCAGAGGGACGCCACCACGTCCAACGCAACCGGAAGGCCCGCGACGGTCCCGTAGCTGAAAGGCCGCTATTCGGTTGACTCGCCAGTCACTGCAACGATCCAGGTGTCAATCAACTTTACAGTCGGATCATCCAATTGGTAAATGATAAACAAGGTGGTGGACTGGAAACATCCTTCCATGCCACCGATGAGATGTCTGAAAAAGTGTACATCATCCCCCCCAATAGGACGCGTTACTTATCTGAAATCAGTGAAAATAACCGCAAATATGACCAATGGGTGATTCAACAAAGCACGCTTGCGCGTCAGCTCTTTGCCTTAAAACACGCTGCAGACACCCTTCAAAAAACCAATCCAGAAACAGCTGAAATCCTGCTTCAGCGGCATGCTGATCTTCGTAAAGACCTTGCTGGTGAATGCCAACGAATCCTGGAGAGTTGGGTTGAAAAGAAAGCTAAATACAATGCGGATGAGTACGTTTACAAAGTTCGAGACAAAGAAATCCGCCAGTCCACCTTCACTACTAGTCTAAGCCATACCCGGATCAAACGAGTTGCGCTGCCTAAATACGAGGATTGGGGTGAAATCGTAAAATGGTCACTTCAGGAAAATGTACCTGGAGAATTCCCGTACACAGCAGGTGTTTTCCCCTTTAAACGACAAGGAGAAGACCCCACGCGGATGTTTGCCGGAGAAGGCGGACCAGAGCGGACCAACCGCCGTTTCCATTACGTTTCCGCAGGATTACCAGCTGCTCGATTATCAACAGCCTTTGATTCGGTAACGCTCTATGGGGAAGACCCAGATTATCGACCCGATATTTACGGAAAAATTGGAAACTCCGGAGTATCCGTATGCTGCCTTGACGATGCCAAAAAACTGTATTCTGGCTTTGATCTCTGCGATCCGAAGACTTCGGTTTCAATGACCATTAACGGTCCAGCAGCAACGGTTGCTGCCTTCTTCATGAATGCTGCCATTGATCAGCAATGCGAGTATTATATCCGTGAAAATGGCTTGGAGCATTTGGTGGAGTCCAAACTAAAGGAAAAATACGATCAAAACGGATTGCCCAGACCTTGTTACAATGGCCCATTACCACAAGGAAACAATGGCTTAGGACTCCTGCTTCTCGGCATCACGGGTGACGAAGTGCTCCCAACGGATGTGTACGAACAACTAAAAGCAAAAGCCTTGCAATCTGTGCGAGGCACCGTCCAGGCAGATATTTTGAAGGAAGACCAGGCTCAGAACACCTGTATTTTTAGTACTGAGTTCAGTTTGCGCGTGATGGGCGATGTACAAGCCTATTTTATTCAAAAGAAAGTGCGCAATTTCTACTCGGTGTCCATATCCGGCTACCACATAGCGGAGGCTGGAGCCAACCCTATCTCTCAGCTTGCTTTTACCCTGGCCAACGGATTCACCTTCGTTGAATACTACCGAAGCCGTGGGATGAACGTGGATGACTTTGCACCCAACCTCTCTTTCTTTTTTTCTAATGGAGTGGATCCTGAATACGCGGTAATAGGCCGTGTAGCTCGCCGGATCTGGGCAAAAGCGATGAAAAACCTCTATGGAGCGAATGAACGCAGTCAAATGCTGAAATACCACATTCAAACATCGGGCCGCTCCTTGCACGCACAAGAGATTGCATTTAATGATATCCGTACCACGCTGCAAGCGCTTTACGCGATCTATGATAATTGTAATTCCTTGCATACCAATGCGTACGATGAGGCGATTACCACCCCAACCGAAGAATCGGTACGAAGAGCGATGGCCATCCAACTCATTATCAACCACGAGCTTGGTCTAGCCAAAAACGAGAATCCTCTTCAAGGTTCTTTCATCATTGAGGAACTGACTGATCTGGTAGAGGAGGCCGTATTGATGGAGTTTGACCGGATTACCGAACGCGGAGGAGTACTGGGTGCCATGGAAACCATGTACCAACGTGGAAAAATTCAGGAAGAAAGCCTGTACTACGAGACCCTTAAACACACGGGAGAATTGCCGCTCATCGGAGTAAATACCTTTTTGTCCAAGGAGGGATCCCCCACCATTCTACCAGCGGAAGTGATACGAGCCACTGAGGAGGAAAAAGAAGCTCAAATCCAAACCCTTCAGCAACTACATGGGGCACATTCCCACCAATCGCAGCACACCCTTCGAAAGCTGCAACAAGCCGCCATCCAGAACAAAAACCTATTTGAGGAACTCATGGAAGCTGTTAAAGTATGCTCCTTGGGTCAAATTACGAATGCGCTTTATGAAGTAGGAGGCCAGTACCGCAGAAACATGTAGTTTAAGATATTGGAATTAAACCGGACGCTTTGGGCACCCTTGCCCAAAGCGTTTTTTTTGTCAATACCAATCTTTGATACCTGGCCCCCCTCTTCAGACCCTTTGACTAACTGGAAAGAAATCAAATTCCAGTAAGCATAAATTAAA
This sequence comes from Chitinophagales bacterium, assembly GCA_046316495.1. GTDB lineage: Bacteria > Bacteroidota > Bacteroidia > Chitinophagales > Saprospiraceae > M3007. Next base: position 15,068 of record JBKDAM010000010.1, on the reverse strand, counting down.
AATGAAACATATATAATAATGCCAGGGTAAGCCTATCTTTGCGCTTTTCCAACCAGCCCAATTGATTGCATTCGTAAAATACGAATTCCCTTCTAGCCTGTTGCCATTTCTACCTCGGCGGACCTTTTTTGCAGACATCCAGTAGTAATTACCACATTTTTAATCACCTGAATACTTATTACCCTTCATGCTACGCTGTTGCAGCCACTTACCGTCATCTCAATTGGGGAGATTGTTTATCGCGTTGATTTTTTGTTGCAGCTCCTTAGAATTTAAGGCGCAAACTCTAGAGGAAATTACGCAAATGACTGAATCTGCCTGGGAGTTGTTTCCAGATAAAGCTCCAGAGGCCGAGCAAATTGGTTTGGATGCTTTGGAAAAGGCGAGCCAACTCAACATGGAACACGATTCCGTTATTGCAAAATGTTATCAGTTGATCGGGGTAGCCAACTTCTATCAATCAAGACTATACACCGCAGGAAGCTATTTTCAAAAAGCACTTTCAACCCGATGTGGGAAAGAAAAAAGTAGGTTGAGCGCGGCGTTCTGGAACAACCTAGGGATTATTTATGATCAACAAGACCAGTTGAAAGCCGCGATCCATGCTTATAACCAGGCACTTGATATTTCTCAACACCTTGCAGATACCAATGGCATGATGCAACGCTGGATCAATCTGAGTTTGCTGGAAAACAAACTGGGCAACACAACTGTAGCCCTGGATTTGTGTAAGAAGGCTTTAGAGTATGCCAATCGAAGACAAGACAGTAGCAGAGTCGCTTTTTGCCATCAAAACCTCAGTCTCTTTTATGAAGGACAAGGCAACATTAGTAAATCAAATCAGCATTATGCAATGGCATTCGGGTACTATCAACAACTTGGAGACCAATATCATCTAGCAAGCTTATTGCTAAACCGTGCCAATACCGAAGCGAAACGAGGCAACCTTCCTGCTTCCGAGACAGCGCTAAAACAAGGAATCGACCTCTGCAGCAGCCACCAGTTAGATGGATTGCTCGCCTCCTTGCTTGTCCAACGAGCTAACAATGCCATCCAACAAGGAACACAGCTCCATCAGGCGCAAAAAGACCTGGATCAAGCCTACCTTTTGTATCATAAAGCGGGCAGAATGGACAAAATAGCTTCTCTTTTCGAGATAAAAAGCCGGCTTTTTGCCAAATTAGGCCTTTTTTCCGAATTCGCAACTGCCATGGATAGCTTTGTTACCCTTACCGCCCGAACGACCAACAGTAATGCCTTGGCAACCTATCAAGAAATGCAAGCCTTGTACGAACTGGACCGAAAAACCCAAAGTATTCAACAACTAGAGGCTGATGTTCGCTCCCGAAACTTACAGTTAGGACTGCTGGCTACCTTATTGATCAGTAGTTCCATAGGAGCAGGAGCCATCATTTTACAGCACTTGCGACTTAAGCGATACGTAAAAACCCTATTTCAGCTAAATTCCGAACAAGCCAGAAAACCTACCCTCTCCGACTCCGTGCAACTATCAACGAAGGAGGGAGAAACGCAGCTATTCGACCTTTACCGTCGAATAGTAGGACAAATGGAACTTGAACAATGGTACCTAGATCCCCAGTTGGGGCTGCAAGACGTGGCCACAAAAATGGGAAGCAACCAAACTTATGTATCACAAGCCATTAATACCTACAGTGGTACTAATGTAGCGGGATTCGTGAACCGCTTCCGAATTAATGAAGCGCGAAGGATTCTTCTGAACAGCGATCGCAAAATACCAATGACAGAAGTCGCCAAACGATCAGGATTTTCAAACCGGGTTTCCTTTTACCGTCAGTTCAAAGAGATGACCGGATTTTCTCCTACAGAATTTGTTGAACTAGCTAACCATTCTGAAACTTCTAATATAAGTAGTTGACTTAGAAGAAGACACCACCCCACTCTATTTGGGCTCCCACCCTATCAGGTAATTCCCAGAGGGCCTTATGTTACCATTTACGGGGACTATACCCAGTGTTTTGTAACCAAATTTATCAATTGTAACCGTTTTTTCAATAATTGTAACCAATATAATACGGTAAAATAGCGGTACACAAGCCCATCTTTGCGATCGGAACTACCCTTCAAATTGGAAAAAAGGTATCTATCGAAGAAACCTTTTGGCAAGGCTGGATTTCCATCTCATTGAATCTTGGAAGTCAACATTAATCGTTGCTTCTCTTGTTTTTCCGGATTGAACAAGGCCCTATATGAAACCTCATACGCATACAATCTTTCAAAAAAGACATTTGGTGAATTAGTTTGATTAGGGGGGAGATGCAACATTTCCTCCTCTAAAATTCAGGGTACTAAGACATTGTCAATGAGCCGAACTTCATCCGCCCAAGCAGCCATACAAACAACTGGAAAGGCTCCTACATTGCCCTCCACCAACGGAAGCAAGGTTTTACCATCAATTATTTCGACGTATTCCGGAGCAAAACCCTCTTGCTTCAACTCCTCCATGGCCAGTTGCTCCAGGGAACGAAAGTTTCCCTTAGGCACTAAAGCTGCCGTTTTGGACAATATTTCAAATAATAAAGGGGCTTTTAGGCGCATTTCTGTTGATAGGCGCACGTTCCTGCTGGACATAGCCAAGCCGTCTTTTTCACGAACTGTGGGTACCATCACCAATTCAACGGTAGAGCCAAGTAAATACAGCATTTGCCGGACGATGGATAATTGCTGATAGTCCTTTTGCCCCATATAAAGTTGGTCAGGCTGCACAATATCGAGTAACCGCTTAACCACTGTTGCCATTCCATTGAAGTGACCTGGTCTGAACTTACCCTCCATAACCTGTTCCATAGTACCAAAGTCCAGATGAAGCGTCAAGGATTTACCGGGAGGATACATTTCGGAGACCTCGGGCATAAACACCGCGTCGCACTTTACCCCGAGCAAAAGTTCCAGGTCCCGCTCAGGAGTCCGGGGGTATTTTTCCAAGTCTTTAGGGTCATTAAACTGGGTAGGATTCACAAAGATGCTCACCACCGTCAAAGCCCCCGCTTGTTGTCCTGCTTCCACCAAAGTCAAGTGACCTTGGTGCAGTGCTCCCATGGTTGGAATAAATGCGATCGGATTACCTGCCTTCCGTTGGGTGGCTAACCAGAGCTGGAGGTCAACGATGTATTTAAAAATCTGCATACTTATTGCTCGTTGGCCCGTTTCTCAATCAGGATTTTATCGATTTTGCTTTTATCCATGTCGACAATTTCAAAACGGAACCCTTCCACCTCAAAATAATCGCCAACCGATGGGATTTCACTTAACTTGTATAGAATGAAACCTGCAATGGTGGCATAGTCTGCATCCTCCAGGTCAAATTCCTTCAGGTTCACCCGTTCCCGAAGTTCATCAATGGGGGTATTGCCTTCTACCAAAAGGCTTCCATTTTCCCGAACCACAATATTGGGTTCCTCGATATCGTCCAGGTCAGGAAGTGCGCCAAAAATATTCTCTGTTAAGTCGTGTAGGGTAATAATTCCCTGGGTAGAGCCATATTCATCCACTACCACTGCAAAATAATTGCGCTCCTTTCGGAAGCGCTCCAGTATTTTCAGGGCATTCATGGACTCCGGCACAAAAAGCGGCTGGGTCACGATTTGTTTAAGGTCAAAATCTGGTTGGAGGTAATGGTCCACATAATCCCGCAGCTTTACAACGCCTATGATATCTTCAATTGTGTCATTGCAGACCAAAAACTTGGTAAAGCCGCTTTCAAACATGACTTTATTGCTCTCTTCTCTGGGTGCATTCACGTCGATCCATTCCACCTCGTTGCGGTGGGTCATGATCGTGTATGCGTCCCGGTCGGCGAAGCGAAGGATATTTTGAATAAATTCACTTTCTTTCGCCTCTAGCACTCCCTGCTGGTTTGCCATTTGAACCATGTGCTTAATTTCCTCCTCTGAGATACTTTGTTGGTCATTTGGTTTGATGAACAACATGCGCATGAATAATTTCGTGCTCCAACTGAGAAAAGCAGAAATAGGGCGGGTTACTACCACAATACCCTTCATTGAAGGCGCGCAGGCAATAGCAAGTGGCTCCGCGTACTGAATCGCAATGTATTTTGGAGCAAGTTCACCCACAACCAGTGAGAGGTAGGTGATCAGAGAGATAACCAAGGTGATTGATATTTGCTCCGCATAAGGGCTAAACATTGGGATATAAGCAACGAAAGGTTCCAGCTGCCGCCCAATCGCCACCCCACCGTATGCACCCTCAATAATCGAAATAAGGGTGATCCCGATTTGCATGGCAGAAAGATAGTTGTCAATATCATCGATCAAGTCGATCGCAATAGCAGCATTAGAGTTCCCTTTCAGTTTTTCAGCCTCTAACTTGGCGCGTTTGGCAGTGATGAGGGCAATTTCTCCCAACACCAAGAAACCGTGTAGGACAATTAGAACAAGTATTATAAAAATTTCCATATATAGAGGGGCAAAGGTACAGAATAGTTGGAAAATTCCCGGACTATCCTAACCTTGGGTGTATAATGGCAAACCAAAGGGGAGGAAAAAGGGCCAACACCATGCAACCAGGATAGCCTGTTGGAAGTTGTGGACTCTCTTCCAGGTGTCGGAGCACTTGGTATTTCCGGTTGGATTTGTAATGGTGATCGCTGTGCCGGGTTAATTCGTACAACAAAATCCTGCCCAACTCATGATTGCTGTTCCAGGAGTGCACTGGACGAACAGGTTCAGGTCGACCGGAGGGCAAAATAGTTCTTCTTAACGCGTAATGCTCAATGTAGTTGACCGTCTCCAATAAAAGTACACCCACTAACCCGGCTGCCAAAGCAAAAAGGGAGGAGGAAATCCCCCAGAGAAAACCAATCAGCAAGATCCAGACGAGCTGTGCCACCACAAACTGGAAGCATGCATGGTTCCAAAAGAAAGCGGGCTGGTTCAGCTTTCGAAGCCGGTCTGATTCAATTTGCCAGGCACTTTTCCAGGAGCCAAGAATGGATTGCACCCAAAAACCATACAAGCCTTGGTTCCGGGCTGCGCTAGCAGGATCGCGGTCGGTAGCCACCCATTTATGGTGACCCAAATTGTGCTCAATAAAAAAGTGTTGGTAAAAAGCAGGTAAAAGCAAGGCCTTTGCCAAAAACTGATGCCACCGTTCTGGGCGGTGCCCCAGCTCATGGGCTACATTAATCCCATTCGCCCCTATCACAATTCCTACGCTCAACATCCAACCCAACCATTCGGTACCTCCAGGATCAGAAGTTGCTACCTGATGCGCCCCATACAGCACTAAACCATACACCAAGGGTATGTTAAGATACAATAAAAAATCAAAGAAAAATCGCTGGGACCTCTTATCCTCCTGATCTTCCTGAATATTGGAATTGGAGGCTGGTAGCAAGAGCTCCAGCAGCGGAACAAACATGAAAACAAAGAAAACGGTAAAAAAGGCCCCCAACCCCTCCAGCCGTAAAGAGATCCAGGCAGAAGCAGGTACCAGGTAAGCAGCCAAGTATTTCAGATCTTTCCACATAGATAGACAAACATTTAGAGGTGCAATTCTGTTTAACAACGTATTTTTACGGCTTAAGAAGGCCTGACTCGGGCACTTCTTTAAAAGGACATCCACTTTTCAATGCAATTCTACGAATTATCTGTTAAATCCCGGCAACAAGAAACACCGGATTCCGTCACCCTCGAACTGGAAGTACCAGCGGAACTCGCTGAAACCTTTACTTACAAACAAGGGCAATACCTAACCCTTCGAAAGCAACACCAAGGAAAGGAAATTCGCCGTTCGTATTCCATGAGCAGTAGCCCATTGGAAAACCGACTGGCCATCACCGTAAAAAAAGTGACGGGTGGTGTTTTCTCCACCTACCTCACCGAACAAGTGCAGGTCGGCGACCGCTTGGAAGTTGCCGAACCAGAAGGACGTTTTAACGTCGCCCTACACCCCGAAAAGCGAAGGAGTTACTATTTATTTGGAGCAGGTAGCGGCATTACCCCGCTAATGTCCATTATCAAAACAACCCTCGAAAAAGAACCAATGAGCGCCATTTTTCTGCTTTATGGTTCCAGAAATGAGGAAAATATCATTTTCAGAGAGGAACTTGACCGCATCAGTGAGCGCTATAACGGCCAACTTCATGTGGAATATGTACTTTCCCAACCCGCGAAAAGTGGTGGGGGATTGATGGGCCTATTTAAAAAATCCAGCTCCAACTGGAAAGGGAAAAAAGGCCGTATCAATGCTGCGATGGCCAATGAATTCCTGGATGACTATATGCCCCATGGTCCTGTTACCGATTGTGTTTATTTTATTTGTGGACCAGGCGGAATGACCGACACCCTCGAGCAAGTCTTGGCGGAAAGAGAAATACCAAAAGAACAAGTCCATTCAGAACGGTTTCTGAATGCCTCGACCGTACCAGGCGAATCACCCGTCGGTACGACAGAAGGCGGCACTCAACTAATTGTGCACTTACGCGGGGAACGCATCAAAACGGTTGTTCCTCCCGGACAAACGATCTTGGATGTGATGGTTCGTGAAAAATACGATGCTCCCTATTCCTGTACCTCCGGTGCCTGCTCAACATGTATGGCAAAAGTGCTGCAAGGCAGTGTAAAAATGGACGCCTGTTATGCACTCGATGACGAGGAGGTAAAGGCTGGATATTGTTTGACCTGTCAAGCACGGCCAGAATCGGACCTCGTTGAGATTACCTATGATATGTAGATCCTGTATTTGGATAACGTCTTGAATTGGTGAAGCAACCGTTCGGTTTTGCGATCACCTCATAAGCAGCTCGTCTCGCAAAGGCGGGCTGCTTTTTTTTGGATAGTGGCGTAAATCGGAGAACCTGATTTATCTTTAGGCCGCGTATGCAAATAACGAACGCATCATCAGTACTATCCCCTCATTTATGCGATTTCAGTCCACCTTTTACTCTCGGAAAACAATAGCCTTTATTGGTCTATTTGCCTTGTTACTCCTTTACTACTTCCCACCAACCGTTCAAATGCCCGCCCCCTCCAGAGGCTTGCAAGACCCTAAAACTGCCGTGGTAGAACACCGAAGTCATCGGGCTTCCCCGGGAGATTTTCTTTTCCGAAAAAAAGAAAAAACAACTGTTTCCGGCGCTAAAATGATTGGATTTATGGCCCCTCCGCCAAAAAATGGACTCACAAAGGTTCCATCGACTAGCCATAAAAGTAAAAAAGTACAACCGGAATGGATTGAAAAAACACATAAAGCTGCAGAGTGGGATGACTGGCGAGCAATCGAGGCCAACAGCATTCGGCAGCTACTGGAAGCCAAAAAATCAGGGATCTACAGTAGCCTCAACGGAAATTGGGTGGAAAGAGGCCCCTCCAACATCCCAGGCCGAATCGTAGACCTGAAAATTGATTACGAAAACCAACACCTGTATGCCCATAGCGACCACGGCATCGTTTTCAAATCCTCCAATTTAGCCGGTGAAAACTGGGTAGCTCTGAACGATCAATTCCCCCTTGGATTGGACGTCGCTTCCCATCTCGAGCTGTTTGAAGACGGCAAAATGGTGGTTTGTGGCTGGATAAAGGTAGATAATTTCTGGGGTGTCTATTTCACAACAGACGATGGGCAGACCTGGCAAAAAGCAACTGGGTTTTCTAACCGGTACGTTACCGGAATAAAACGTATGGCGAGTCAATCGGATACTCTTTACCTTTTTCAGCAGGAATATGATCCATCCGTTCACTCTGATTATTATGTCATCTATCGTTCGGCTGACCAAGGCGCCAGCTTCTCCAAATTGTATGAATCCCCAATTCCAGTGGGAGATGGAGGCCGGCATCGCAAAAGCGATTTATGGGTTTCCAATGACCCCCTACATGCAACCTTATACCTGAATTTGGAGGATAGCTTATTTCTAGTAAATAAATGGACGGGAGAACGAACGTTTAACAGCACCATTAGTAACCTTGATTTTCACAATGCCCTTTTAACTGGATTTACCGAAAATGGGCATACCCAGCTTACGGCCTATGAGGCGGTTGGAGATATTGGAAAATTTTACTCCTGGAACAGCACCGATCAAAGCTGGAATTTCAAAGGAGAACTCACCGAATGGTGGTTGTCTATGCCCTTTGGCGGAAATTCCTTTTCCTGCTCCAAAAAGTCGGGTGACGTGCTCTATTTCGGTGGTATTTTGATCTCAAAAAGCACAGACGGTGGAGCTACTTGGGAAACGATGGACTTAGATCCAACCGGGTCTTATGCCCTTTACCATGGAGATGTACCAAAAGTATTAACCAGTATCCATCCAACTACGCAAGAAGAGGAGGTATTTATTGGAACGGACGGAGGATTGTACAAAATGGATGATAATGAGCATTTTAATTCCATTAGTATCCCGAGTTTAAACTGTACGCAGCTGTATAAAATGGTTTCCAGACAATCAGATCCGGGGCAAATGTTTATAGGAACCCAGGATAATGGATACTCCCACACCCAACTCGGGAACATACAGCAAGGCCCTGTTGACTTTACCTTCCAATGGGGAGGGGACGTCTCTAATGTTGGTTCCGGGGATGGAGGCAACACCTTTTGGCTATGGTGGCTGGGGGATGGATGTAATTACATGACTGGAACCGACCAGGCGCTCTCCACCTGGTCGCCCTACAATTACGATGGCGCTATTCCATATTGGGAGGCGCCTATTTGGGTACCTCAGCAGTTTCCCGACCGCTGCTACACCGCTGGTTTTCTCCATAATTCTGCTGGGAATTACTTGATTGAACTAAAAGCCAACCCGAATAATTCAGCGATTTCCACCCAATTCCCAACCAATTTTGAAGCGCTGGTAGGTGCAAAGATCAGTGCTATTGCGATTTCACCATTGAATTTCAATTATTTTTATGTTGCTACTGAAAACGGGTATTTTTTACGCTCTACGGATGGCGGTCAGACTTGGAATAGTACCCTTCTTTCAAACAGCATGTACCCGCGAGTCATTCACCCTTCCACCACGCAATTGGGGGAAGTATGGGTGGGAGGTTCTGGATATTCCAACAGCCCTGTTTATTTCAGCAGCAACCACGGACAGACGTTTCAGGCAATGAGCACGGGGATGCCCGCCTGTCGAGTGGAAGCATTTGCTGGAAACGAGGAAGAGAGCCTGCTCTTCGCGGCTACCAGCATTGGGCCCTTTGTGTTGGATCCTTCTACGGGACTATGGTCGGATATTTCCGGAACGGATGCCCCGGTGCTGCAATATATGGATGTGGAATATATACCCTCTATCCAGACAGCTCGATTTGCGACCTATGCACGAGGCATTTGGGATTTTCAGATCAGCGAAGTTTCTGCTACCACTGAGAAAACGGAGCGTTCTGATTGGCGGATTTACCCAACGGCTGCCAGATCCTTTTTACAGGTGGAGATCGACCCTAGTTGGAGCAGCCAGCGCTTTCAGATTGTGGATGTAACAGGGAAAACGGTACAACATGGACAAACAGACGGACCCATTACAAGGGTTGACCTTCAAAATTTGCCGGCGGGAAATTACTGGATTTTTCTGGAGCAAAACAAAGCAATGGGTAGTTTACCCTTCAGTAAGCTTCCCTGATTTTTAACGAAAAATACCGGACCAATTTGGTAGAATACCTTTTCAGTCCGGTATTTTTCAACCTTAAAACTAAGTGGGATGATACTGTTGTGGGTAGGAGAAAAGACCCTACACACAGCTCTGGTCCGAATTTAACCAAGAACCCGTTCAATAGTTGCTAACTCTTCCGCTGAAAAATCTAGGTTTTGCAAGCATCCGATGCTGTCCAACAGCTGCTTGGAGGAGCTGGCACCCACCAATACAGTGGTGATACGCGGGTCTTTGAGTAACCAAGCAACCGCCATTTGAGCCAAGGATTGTCCGCGACCGCGTGCGATTTGGTTCAGTTCCTTGATTTTCTCAATCAATTCTGGCGTAATTTTTTCCTTATTTAGGTAGCGGCCATCCTTCACGGCTCTGGAGTCTTCAGGCAGACCATGAAGGTATTTATCTGTTAAAAGCCCTTGTTCGAGTGGGGAAAATGCGATGCTGCCTACGCCTTCTTTTCCCAAGACATCCAAGAGGCCCTTTTCAACCCATCGGTCCATCATAGAGTAACGCGGTTGGTGGATTAGTAAGGGGGTACCCATTTGTCTCAGGAGCTCTACTGCCCGTTGTGTTTCTGCTGGATGGTACTGAGAAATACCGACATAGAGTGCTTTCCCTTGTCGAACAATATGGTCGAGCGCTCCCATGGTTTCTTCCAATGGAGTATCCGGATCGGGTCGGTGGTGGTAAAAAATGTCAACATAATCAACCCCCATCCGCTTCAAACTTTGATCTAAGCTAGCGATCAGGTATTTTCGAGAGCCAAAATTACCGTAAGGGCCAGGCCACATATCCCAGCCCGCTTTGGTAGATAATATCAACTCATCGCGGTAAGGTTTCCAGTCTTCGAGGAAGAGTCGTCCAAAATTCTCTTCTGCAGCTCCGAAGGGGGGACCGTAATTATTAGCCAGGTCAAAATGGGTAATCCCATGGTCAAAAGCCGTTCTTAGAAGGTGGCGGGCTGTTTCCAGGTTATCGGTGTGGCCGAAATTATGCCAGAGTCCGATAGAAATCAGTGGAAGATGCAGGCCACTTCTGCCACAACGGCGGTACTGCATTTGTTGATACCGATTGGGGGCGGCCCGGTAGAAGCCGGGGTCAAAAACGTCATTTATTAGCATAACGAACAGGATTTTGCGACAACAGGGGAAACTGGCCCCCTTCGCTGCAAATGTAATTTTTTTTACTCTCAGACAGCCCTGTTCTGGTACAATTTTGTGATCGAACGGCCGGAGGCCAGCAAGGAATTTGACATTTGGGATTTTTGGTAAATTTGCCTATTGGATTTTCGATTGAACTAGTACCTTTACATCGTACGCGTTAACTTTATTAGGGGATTTGCATAGCCCACCTTTTTATTTAGCGGCTTTGCATAGAAAAACAAAAAGAATATCTTTTTTTCGATAAAATAGATTTAACACATTTTTAAAGCTTTTTACAAAAAAACAATCAAATCAAACTAGTATGAGTGAGACAAAAGAAAGCAATATCGAACTTCGGCTAGGCCTGTTTATTGCCATTTTTGCCGCAGCCCTCGCGATTTCTGACCTTTTTGCTGGAAAATTTGGGGATGACGAAATTATCTCCCACAATGAGCAGACCAAATCCTACAATTGGTACATGTCCAAAAGCATCAAACAAGGAATGGAAGAAGGACACTTAAATATATTAAGGTCGATGGTAGCCGGTGGAATGGTGGAAGAAGGACACGAGGCTGCGGTAGACTCGTTGATGGACATTGCCCGTGCTGAGATCAAGCGTTATGGAAAAGAAAAGAAAGAGATTTTGGTAGGATCTTCCAAACTCGATACTACTGAATGGGCGCAGGATATAAATGGGAAAATGGGATTAATTGTTGGGGCGAATGAATGGGCAGAAAAAGCAGAAAAGTTGGGAGCCTCTGGAGATAAATTTGACCTCGCCAGCCTATTCCTTCAACTCTGTTTAGTGATGGGGGCCGTTGGACTCGTCATCAGCTCTGACCAACTCAAACACTTATTCTTTTGGGTCATGACGGTATTTGGGGTGATTGGCGTATATTTCACAGCAACTGCCTATTTGATTGCCTCTGCTGTTTAGCAGTCTTTAAACAAAATTGCTTGCCCTGAAAACGAAATTCCGTGTTGGGCTTCGAAGTAGGTCCCGTCTCTAAATGACAACAGAGCACGAGAGAAGCGCTTCCCTCGTGCTCTGGGTTATTTAGATTCTAACTCTTTTGGAAACAGCCGCTTACTCTTTGACCATAACTCGGACGGCCCGATTGGTTTCGGTTTCCACTTGGTAGAGTAATTTTCCAAAAATTGGAGCCAACTGAAGTTCGACGACAAATTGGTTTTCCCCTTTTTGGAATTGCTTTTTTTCAGAAAAAAGTAACCTCCCGAGGGCATCAAAAATACTCAATCGGGCTTCTCCATCCTCCGGCAGGTAAAATCCAATCCGGGTCTGCTGCCCCCAGGGATTCGGCACATTTTGAAACAGCTCAAACGGACGGTCCGTCTCAAAGGCATGAAATCGAAGTGCAATCTTACTTTTTTGGCCCTTATTAAAAGCGACTGCTGGCGTGATTTGACTTGACAAACGAATTAGCTGGCTTAATCTCCCAGCTTGCCTAGCTCGAAAACGCAGGCTAAACGGTTCAGATGCCCCTTCCACTGCTGTTGTAACAGCTTTTTCAAAAACACCAAACTGTTCCAGGGATTGATATGGACCAAGGAGCACCTCTAGTAATTCGAGCTCTTCCAACAGAAGCGTAAATTGAAAGGCGTCCACCTGCTCGACTGGTTCAAACAAAACGGTAAACTCCTCTCCAACGGACACTTGACGATCCTCTACCTCCACGAAAAAGGTCCCCTCCGTCCGCTCCTCGCTCCCAAGCAAACAGTTGGAAACAGCGCTGTAATCAACATCCCCAATTTTGATCCCGGTAAAATTGATTTTGGGACTGCTTTGGGCTAAAGTGGTATCTCTAATTACTTCCGGTAGGGCGTCTAAAAAAGGATTGGTCGGATCGGTGAATACATGTGTTACGGGTAAGAACCGCCAACTTTGTTGATGTGGCAACTCGGTAAGGGTACCCAAAATCAGCTTCCGCAATTCCGCAATATCAAGGGTGGTGATGGTCCCGGACTTATTGGCATCCGCTGCAATTAATTTGAAGGGATCATTTAATGGAATTAGTCCTAAAATATGCCGACTGATCAGGTATAAGTCCCATGTATTAACCCCATTGAGGGGATCACCCTCCATTAAAGGAACAATGGTCAACTCAGTATGAAAAGGAACTAAATAGTTAATAAAGTATTTACCCCATGCATTGGTGACCGATTCGAGTCCAATAGGTAAACTGCTTACCGTGGTATTCAACTCCACTGTTACATCTTGCACGGCTTGTCCTAAGCCATTTAGAATTTCTCCAGAAACAAAACTGTGTTCGAATAAGCAGCAAATTTGGTTGGAATCTTCTACAATTAATTTAGAGCGGCAGAAATTGGTATTTCCAGCTGGATCTATCGCCCAAAGGTCTACGTATTGGTAGCCATATTCCTGGCACCCAAAATCGATGTACTCAACCGGACTACCATCTGGATTTAAAGGAAAACTGGAGCCGGAGTTGGCGATCCGCAAGGAAAATACGAGGTCACTCGTCGGGCTATAATTATCATAGGCAAGCGCTAAAAGGTCGGTGGTCAGCACCCTTGCGGCTTGGAAGGAGTGACTAATTATGTTGAAAGATCCATTTTGCTTGCAGAGCACCTGGGGAGCGGAGCAATCCACTACTTCAAAAGCCTGTTCATAGGTAGTTTCCAGTCCGCAAGCACTTACCAAGCTCCAGCGAATCAGGTGCTTACCATAGGGTAGTTGTGGAGTAGTGTCCTCTCCCAATTGGTTTAACCAGCGCACCCTTGCCGTCCATTGCCCTGGGACGGAGGAAAGGACCTGGATTCCGAAGCCCCATTTTTGATCTTCCGCTACGGGCCGAAAATCAAATTCTCGGGCCTCCCCGCCCGCATACGATGGGGTATTAAGGTTATTATAAAATAGTTGGTTAATTCCGGGCAAAGCCCCACTTTCCAGGATGGTTTCCAGGGTATCATTGCCATCCAAATCAAGCAACAATTGATATTGAATCGCCAAAGGGCCTGAACTACAAGCATCCTCCACAGTGATGGATAAATCACAAGCTGCCTCCGTCAAATCTTGGCTATTCAGGCGAGCATCCAACCAATAATCAGCGTTCCAAAAATGGACCAAATTGGTATCCAGACCACAAAACCGAGGTTCCGTCGGGAGTATCACCAATGGAGTCGTACTGTCAACCGCCACCCTACCCCGGTTGCTTATTTTTGACAATGGGCTATGTTCATTATTAATGGAAAATGCTGGACACCTACTTTCATGGAATAAAGCAGGGTGATCAGAGACAGGAAGGCAGAAAATGCTGACTGGAAGCCCAAAAAGGAAGAAAATATTGGAAAAAAGGGATTTTTTCATGAGGAAATTTTTAGATATTAAAGCCGGGTTAAGCTTCCTGGTGAAAAGTCAAAAGTAATGCCATCGATGATTATTTTCTAAACCTATCGTGGTATTTTTTAATAACATCATATCTTATTTTTTCTTTTTTGAAAAAATCAATCGATTGTGGTTCGGTCTTTAATTGTAGATTTCAAACTTACTACGCTCTGCTCTTTGATTGAACAAACAGAAGAGCAGAGGGAGGGTTGGCACTCCTCCCTCTGTCCAACCTTTATTTGTTTAGTAGCTGCATTGGCCTACTCGCAGCATCGGTTTTTGTCTCTACTCGGTAATATAGATTACCATCCGAATCTAGCAGAGTACAATCCACCAAGAACCAATTATACCCTTTCGCAAACTGACCTTTCGCGGTGTACAGCACCCGGCCCATTGCGTCGTAGATCGTCAGACGTGCTTCCGCTGCTTCTGGCAAATGGAATCCAATCTGGGTCTTGCTCACCCATGGGTTCGGGCTGTTCTGGTACAACTCAAAGCCAACTGTGCTGATCGTCGTGTTCGCTCCGTTGAAGCGGATCGCTACGTCCAACTTGTTGTTCGCCTCAAACGCAACCGCTTTCGTGATCTGGCTCGATACGCTCAACTGCTGGCTCAATGTGCCGTTCGCTGTCGCACGGAATTTCACCGCAAATTCTCCCGGTGTCGCATCCGCAGAAGTCGTGATCGCATTGTTGAAGATACCGAAGTTCTCCATCGTCTGCTTCGCTCCAGGAATTACCTCCAGTACTTCCAGGTTGCGGAAGTTGAGGGTAAACTGGTATGCTGATACTTGCTCCGCTGCTTTGAAGTGTACGGTGAACTCTTCACCTGCTACCACCTTCCGGTCCGCTACGTCAAACAACAGGGTGCCTGCTGTACGATCGTCGCTGCTCGTCAAGGTGTTCGGGGTTGCTGTGCCGTCTAC
>JBKDAM010000009.1:0-26067 GCA_046316495.1 Chitinophagales bacterium | reverse complement strand
GGGTTAGTTAATCCAGAAGAACCGCTAGCACTTCAAGTGGCTAGTAAAGAATCGCTTGACCTTATTCGCTTCCCGGTGCTTGGGACTGCCCGTATGGGGAATGGACCTTTCCAGCTAAAAGCCTGGAAAGGTCCATTCCCCATACGGGCAGTCCCAAGCACCGGGAAGCGAATAAGGTCAAGCGATTCTTTACTAGCCACTTGAAGTGCTAGCGGTTCTTCTGGATTAACTAACCCATTATCTTGCTGATCCACACGGACGGTTACTGCAGCTTCCCCAGCGTACGTTTCGAGCTGATAAGAAAAATCGAATTGTGGTGGACTAGGAAAGGAGGGGGAATGTGGGCGACCATCCCGCATTCTAAACTCGGGCCGGTGGATACTGGTTTTCTCTATTTTTCGGAAAGTAATCCCTGTTTCAAATCCCCAATTAGACTGGAACGTTTTACCTGCCAAGATAGAAAAATCTTGGATTTCAAGATGAGGGTCGCTGTTTTGCCAGCGCGGAGGACGTCCCCCTGGAGCATTAGGGAGGCGAGAAATTCGTTCTTTGGCCCAGGGCTGTGCAAAGCTGGCCCGAATAAACCAGTCTTTTCTGGTCTTTTTGGGTGTTTCTGGTAAAAATAACCGGTTTGGTGCCAGGATTGGGTTGGGAAGTGGCTGGAGTTTAATCGGCAAAGCAGGCAGGTCTGCAAGTGTTGAAGTGGGTTGCGTTTCGGGAAGCAATGACTCGTTTGTATTGCTGGTTGGTTCCAATTTGGACAAGGAAGAAGTAACCGGCCTCTGTTTTTGGGGGGCTTCTTGAGAAATAGAGGAAGTAAGGGTTGGGTCAGGTGCAATCGGGAGGCTAGCAGCAGAAAGGATGGACTCTCCGGGAGCGGTGTGGTTTGCAAACGTTTCTTGGGAGGCTGCTTTTAATGCTGCCTCAAGGGCTCTAATTTGGCTGGAGTAGTAAAGATGGCTGTAAAGCAGTCCAGAACTGAGCAGAAGAATGGCCGCCGCTGCAGCAAAGCGCCAGAAAAAGGGTTTTTTCTCCTGCTCTTGCTCATCTAATGCTTGCTCAATCCGACCCCACATCTGCGTGGAAGGGTCAGGCTCAAAGTTGTCAAATACGCGGCGGACGTATTGATCTAGGGGATCGTTGTGTTGATTTTTTTCCATGTTGGGTCAGGATAAAAGGCTTTTTTCAAAGCGTTTTTTGAAATGGGCTTTGGCTCGGAGTAGTTGTGATTTGGAAGTGCCTACGGAGATGCCCAATAGCGCGGCAATTTCGGGGTGTGAATACCCTTCCAGTACGTGGAGGTTAAACACGGTGCGGAAGCCTATTGGTAGCTGTTGTAAAATTAAAAGCAGTTGCTGGGCAGTCTGTTCGTCCAGAACAAGGTCCTCGGAGGGTTCTTCTTCCAATTCTAGCTCTTCCGGGAGAGAAAAAGTGATGCCTTTCCTGTGTTTTTGCAGGTGTTGGAGAGCAGTGTTGACGAATACTTTTCGCACCCATCCTTCCAAAGGGCCAGCGCCGGAATATTGGTGTAAATCCCGAAAAACCTTTACAAAACCCTCTTGGAGTATATCTTCAGCATCCTCTTTTGTAGGGGCATAGCGAAGACATACGGCAAACATTTTTCGTTTAAACCGTTCAAACAAGAGTTGCTGTGCTCTTCGTTCCCCCTTTTTACAGGCGAGTAGAAGTTCTGTTTCGTTCATAGCCACCAAAGGCTGCTGGATTGCAACAGCGGTAAAGCTGGCAAGTCAACCACCGGTATAGGTCTTAACTGCCTGCAAGGGGTTGCATGGCTAGGTTAAAAACGAAAAAAAAATAATAGGTCTGAGTGTAATTTACTTGGTAGGGAGGATTCCAACAACGAGCTCCCAGAGGGATTCGTACGGAATCACTTCCAATTCGAAAGCCTGATCAGCGATTTGAACACTGCGTTCAGACAATCGCGCGGAATATTTGTCCGCTTTGCGGAGAACGGCCTCCTTATGGAAGTTGCCTCCGGGAATTTGCATAAGCATGTTGATGAAGCAGTTACTGCGGTATTGGGTATCATCCTTTAGGTACCGGCTGCAGTATTTGGAGAGCGCTTCTACTCGGTCAATTAGTTGGTCGCGTTTGTTGTCCGCTAGGGCGTGCAACAATTGAACAATCAACACTGGTACATTAGCTCCACGCTTATCTTTTGAAAATTCGGGCACCTCATTCAGGAATTTTCCGGTTTTATACTTACTGGTACCGGCTGGTGCTTTTATTTTTCCAATTTTCAACAAGAAGTGCCCAAACGCTTCGTAAATTCTCCAAGATTCTTGCAGCATTTCGGGGATTTTTTCGAAATTCTTAGCTGTGATGGCCTGCTGCAGTACCTTAAATCCGGTGTCATAAGCGCCTGTATGCATAGAGAGCAGAAAGAGGAGTTCCTGAAATTTGTACCAGTTCCAAGATCCTTCTGAGAATGCTTCCTGTTGTTTTTTGATGGTTTTGTAGCCTTCGTCAAACTGCTTTAGTTGGATTTGGCAAACAATGAGTTGATAGTAAAATAATTGCGATGGGACAGTGGTTTTGTATTTTCTTTTTTCAAAAAAATGAAGAGCTTCCTTACAAACATTGGCTGCTTCCTGATATTCGCCCCGGTACATATGGAAGAAAGTTTGTAAGGTTCTTCCAGATAAGTGTAGGCTGTAGGATTCGGAAGTCTCGAGCAGAGGGGCCAATTCGGCGTACGCGCGTTCGGCAGTAGTAGCGAGCTGGAGCCTGATTTCGAGGGTGGGTTTGTAAGTAGCGGCCATGTCATTTACATGGTCTTCTGCTTCTTTTTCAGCTAACCAAATGCGCTGAAAATGTTTTTGAAGCGACCGGTACTCCTCATACTTTTTGGCTTTGCCGTATTGGAGTGCGTAGTAGTGACAGAGTCTGTGAAGAATGGAAATGGACAACTCAGTGAATTCGTAACGCCGTGTTCGTTTCAAGAGTTGCTCGCTAAGTTCCGCTGCTGCGATAGCAGCGCCTTTGCTAAAGAGGGTCATGGCCGCGGCCCATTTTTTCTGGCAGTCAACATGTGCCATTTCGCGGTCAGAGAACTCCTCCCCATTAAGATCGGAGAGCAGGATACACTGGATCAATTTGTCTTTAAGCCGACTTTTTAGTGCCTGATATTTGGCCTGCGTACCCTCCGATTTACCGTACAACAACGCTTCAGCGGCTTCGTCTGAATCGAGCTTTCCATGATAGATAGCATCGAACAATATCTCCGTTTTTGAGCCGGGCTCAAGAAGAACGGAACGAAGCGCACTTAACGCCGACGGCTCTTGCCGGAATAGCATGATAAGTTCTAATAACTCCTGCATGTTCCGAAAGAATCAAAGCGTCAAACAGTCCGTACCAAGCTGATTAAAATTCCCCCAAGGGTGAGATGGTCGATAATGTAAATAACCTAACATGAGACTAAGGCGGTTGTAATTATTAAAAATAGGATTAAATAAATAAGCGCTTATGAAAACTGTCGATTAAAATGATGCTGCAAGGTATGAAGTAATGCCAAGATATGTCAATAGTTCGTTAAAAAAAATTGACCTTTGCAGAGAAAAAAAAATTAACATTTTTGTAAATCATTGAATAAAAACAAGTTATAAATAGTTATGAATTATTATAAGTACACGATTTTTTGTGAAGAAAACCTCTCTGAGATCCTAATTGCGCTGCTTTCAGAGGCTTCCTTCGATACGTTCGAAGAAAACGGGAACGGTCTCTGTGCCTATTTACCGGTTGGAATTGACGAGGAAACGGTTGCCGAGGAATTGCTTGCTGAGCTCCAAAATCAGTTCAATTTTACCTGGGAAAAGGAGCTAATCGAGGGTCAAAACTGGAACGTGCTTTGGGAGTCCAATTTTCACCCAGTTGTGGTAGACAAATTCTGTGCCATAAGAGCCGATTTTCATGACCCAATTGAAGGGGTTGAACATGAATTAATCATTAATCCAAAGATGGCTTTCGGGACGGGACACCACGAAACGACCTGGATGTGTCTGCATGCATTGGCCTCCTTACCTGTTGCAGGAAAAGACTTGTTCGATTATGGCTGTGGTACCGGAATCCTCGCTATCATGGCCTCCAAACTAGGGGCCGCATCCATCGAAGCAATCGATATCGAGGAGGAATCTTACCTAAATACCCTTGAAAATGCCCGTATTAATGGTGTTGAAAATATAACAGCCCGAAAAGGAACGCTCGAAGTGGTAAAAAACGGACCATTTGACGGAATTCTAGCCAATATCAACCGCCATATCATACTCGAATCACTGCCTCGATTAGCCACACTTTGCCGCCCTAGTGGCTGGTTGCTGGTGTCGGGCATTTTGATTCAGGATGAAACCATTGTTTTGCAGGCAGCTGAAGCAGCTGGATTTAAACGAGTTGATATGGAAACCAGGGGAAACTGGATCTGCATGCACCTGGTTCGTGTTTGAGTTACAGTCTAGTCAGCATACTCTGGGCTTCCTACCATTGGTATTATTTTTTACAAAACCCCCAATGCCCTTGAACCATTTTGAATAATAGATGTTTTAACACTTATTATTCAAACATTAAAAAAATAGATATGGCAGTTTCAAAATGGGCACTGGACCCTACCCACAGTGAGTTGCAATTTAAAGTCAAGCACTTAATGATTTCCACTGTAACCGGTCAGTTCAAGGTATTGGAAGGAACCGTAGAGGCGGATGGAGAAGATTTCAACAATGCGTCTATTTCATTCTCGGCTGATGTTGCTTCTGTTGACACGGGAAACAACGACCGAGATCAGCACCTGCGCAGCGGTGATTTTTTTGACGCTGAAAAATTTCCAGCCATTCGTTTCGAATCCACTTCATTTCAGTTGGCAGAAGGTAAGCTAACCGGAAACCTGACTATCCGCGATATTACGCACCCTGTCACGCTAGATGTGGAATTTGCGGGTACCAACAAAGATCCTTGGGGCAACCACAAAGCAGGTTTCTCTGTATCAGGCAAAATCAATCGTACGGCTTGGCAGCTGAACTGGAATGCTGCGCTGGAAACAGGTGGTGTTTTGGTCAGCGAGGAAGTTCGTTTGCTCGCGGAGGTTCAGTTTGTAAAGCAAGCTTAAACTGCTTTTTCAGTCAATAAAAAAAGCCCTTGGTATCTTATCAAGGGCTTTTTTATTGCATTAGTTTATCCAGGAAATTCAATGTATCTCGAAGACCATTGAGTGGGATGGTGTTCTCGGGAAATTTGATTGGATGCATGAATACCTGAGAGCCTGTCACGAGCATTTTGTTGTTGCCGATTGCCAAGGCAGCTTGATCCAGGTAATGCTGTACGGATTGTCGGGGTAAAGGGCTGTCAATAATGGAAAATACGTGGCCGGAAGGAGCAGCACTGCAGGCATCTCGAAGGTCGTTAATGGAGGTGCCAGCCCCCAAATAAATAACTCGAATACCTCGTTTGCGCAGCAGATAATATACAAAAAGCAGGGTGAGTTCTTGCTGCTCCGATTCGGGCAGATAAAGATAAAAGTACCTAGCTTCTTTTGTCTCCGGGCCTTCCGCTTCGTCTATGGCGCGAAATAATTTCCTCCGGATTAAATTAGTAATAAATTTTTCATGTGCAGGGTGGATACTCCGAGTAATCCATAAGGCCTTCAGATTTTCCAACAAGGGGTAAATGAATTCCGTCATCGTACGGTCGAAGCCCCGTTCCGCAACTCCGTTGGTGAAAATACGTTCGAACGACTGCTCGTCAAGGTTGAGCATCGCCAAGGTCATCGCATCAATTTGAGTATTTGCTCCGTCATTTTGCTCCGCAATTCCAGAGACCAACTGTGCAATCTCCTCAGGGGTCATCTTTGCCAATTTGCTTATTTTGAAACCGTTGCGGTTTAATAATGCAATATTGAACAGTAATCGAAGCTCCTCATCCGTATAAAAACGAATATTCGTGTCCGTCCGATGCGGAGTGATCAGACGGTACCGCTGCTCCCATATCCGTATGGTATGCTTCTTTATCCCGGTGAGTTTCTCCAGGTCGCGGATGGAATAAATCGCCATTGTTTGACTTTGTGTTTGCACAAATACAGCTGATGAAGGCGGTGATTGGCGGCGTACTAGACGGCCCTTGCGCCTGCCAAGAGTGATTTATGCGGCGCAATATTAATGAAACACCTGTATTGATTGTTTGTTTGTTTTTTACAAAAATTTCTACGCTATCAAAAAACTTGCTTTTTGCCTTAAATACAACATTGATCTGCCTATGACGTTTATTTGAGGTACCTTTGCAGTCTAGTTAAATTCGAGCTTTGGAACTATTTTACAGAGAATTTGGTCAGGGGAAACCAGTCTTTATCTTACATGGATTGTTCGGTTTTTCGGACAACTGGCAGACCATCGCAAAAGCACTTTCAGAGGATCATTTGGTGGTGACGCCGGATTTGCGCAACCATGGCAAATCACCGCATGTCCCAACCCATTCTTATCCGGAAATGGCAGAAGACCTCGTGCAGTTTATGGAATCTCATTGGATGTTTTCCGCCTCCTTTATTGGTCATTCCATGGGTGGTAAGGTTGCTATGCAGCTGGCTTTAACCTATCCTGATCTGGTGGAGCGACTCATTGTAGTCGACATGGCACCTGGACCCTCTAAAAGCGATCACACCGGTATTTTCGATGCGCTTTTGGGCTTGGACTTGGCTACCTTAGACAACAGGTCGCAGGCAGAAGCGTTTTTGAAGGAGCGGATTCCAGAGGTAGGGACGGTGCAGTTTTTGTTGAAAAATATTACCCGAAACCCAGATGGATCTTATGCCTGGAAGATGAATCTACCGGTCCTTTTTGACCAATACCAAGAAGTATTGCGTCCGCTCAGTGGGACGCCTTTTCTCAAACCAACCCTGTTTATCCGGGGAGGTCGTTCTCACTACATCCGGACGGAAGACTGGCCGGGTATTTTGTCGTTATTTCCCAATGCGCAGCTGGAAACCATTGAGGCAGCGGGTCATTGGGTACATGCGGATCAACCCGCAGCCCTGCTGGAGATCATTCAGCGTTTTCTCACCATTTCTGAATAAAACTACTAAAACCGTATATGCACCCCTGTATCTTTCGTATGTTTTCCTTTTCTGGACGTTTTGCTGGGAGTCTGCTCCTGCTTTTTCCTTTGCTTTTGACGGCACAGCCGACTGCTAACCAGCGCAACCTTGGTAGTAATTACTTTGATATTGCTAAAAACCTTGAAATTTTTGCCAACGCTTACAAGGAAATTAACCAAAATTACGTGGATGTATTGGATCCGGGTAAGTTAATGCGCCTTGGATTGGATGCTATGCTGGAGGGCTTGGATCCATTTACCAACTATATTTCCGAAACCGATATTGAGGGCTATCGCTATCAAACAGATGGAAAGTACAATGGTGTAGGAGCTGTAGCGCGACAACGGGGAGAGTACGTCATCATTTCCGATATTTATGAAAACAGTCCCGCCCAGAAATGTGGGATGAAGGTGGGGGATGAGATCCGCGCCATTGACGGACAAAGTGCTAAAGGAAGAAGTGAAGAGGCAGTCCTGGAGTTTTTGCGGGGATTCCCGGGGACAGAAGCCAAAATCAAGGTATTTAGGCCTATTGAAAATAAAGAGCTTACCCTTACTTTGGAACGGGCGGACGTGACGATTCCCAACGTGCCTCACTCTGGATTTGTGGCGGAGGGAATTGGTTACATCAACCTAACTACGTTTACACAGGATGCTGGCAAAAATATCGGTGATGCCTTCAACCAACTTCGCCTTAAAAATCCAACTATGAAGGGCCTGATTTTGGATTTACGCAACAATGGCGGCGGACTTCTGGTAGAGGCGGTCAATATTGTTAACTTATTTGTTCCGCCTGGTGAACTGGTAGTATCCACCAAGGGGAAAGCGCCCGAAAAAAATTCTGCTTTCAAAACGCGTTCCACCCCGATCGACCAGGAAATTCCTGTCGTGGTTTTAATTAACAAAAAAAGTGCCTCTGCCTCCGAAATCGTTTCGGGCGCCCTTCAGGATTTAGATCGGGCAGTCCTAATCGGCCAACTAAGCTACGGTAAAGGCTTGGTTCAAAATACCGCGGATGTAGGATTTAATGCAAAAATAAAGTTAACCATCTCCAAATATTATATTCCTTCAGGCCGTTGCATCCAGTCGACGCGGTATAAAAATGGGGAACCTGTAGAAATTCCAGAATCTGAACGGGCACTTTTTAAAACCCGCAATGGTCGTCCAGTGTACGATGGGGGAGGGGTTAAGCCAGATATTGTCCTCCCTAAAGATACCGCTACTGGAGTGGTAAAAGCGCTTTTGGATCAATTTTTGGTCTTTGATTTCGCTACCAAATATGCAGCAGAGCACGCTTCAATAGACTCCATTGAAACCTTTGCTTTCACGGATTGGTCAGCTTTCCAAGCTTTTGTCAAGGGTAGAAATTTTACCTATGAAACCGAATCAGAGAAAAAGCTGAAAGAGTTAAAACGGGTCGCTGCTCAGGAAAAATGGCCCGTAATGGACCAAATTGTCGCCATGGAAAAGGCTATTGCTTCTGAAAAAGACCAGGAAATGGAGCGGAATAAAGCCGCCATCATCCGTGAAATTGAGTCCGAAATCGTCGGCCGTTACTTTTTCCAAAGGGGAAAAGTACGAAAGAGTCTAGTGAATGACCCTGAAATTAAAACTGCTGTGGAAGTACTTTTAGATACCACTCGGTATCAAAAAATCCTTTCCGGAAAATAAGGCTATGCAAACTACTCCCAATTTGGCTGCAAAACTGGCAGCATTTGAACGGCTCCTGATCATCATGGACGAATTAAGGGAGCAGTGTCCCTGGGATCGGAAACAAACCCTGGAATCGCTTCGCAACCTGACGATTGAGGAGACTTATGAACTGGCAGATGCTATTCTAGAGGCTGATTTGAATGGTATTAAAGAGGAAATTGGAGACCTTCTGCTCCATATGGTGTTTTATGCTCGAATTGCCTCGGAACAGGGCGCTTTTGACATTGCAGACGCCTTAAATGCAGTTTGCGAGAAGCTCATCTCCCGCCACCCCCATATTTACGGAGATGTAAAGGTGGCCGATGAAGAGGAAGTAAAACGAAATTGGGAGCAACTCAAGTTGAAGGAGGGCAAAAAATCAATTCTGGCGGGAGTACCTGCCGGACTTCCTGCGGTAGTGAAGGCCTACCGAATGCAAGAAAAAACTGCCAAAGTGGGTTTTGAGTGGGACCACACCGAACAGGTCTGGGAAAAAGTCCAAGAGGAACTCAACGAATTGCAGCAGGAAGTCCAGCGGGGAGGATCTAAGGATCGTATTGAAGCCGAATTTGGAGATGTTTTGTTCTCGTTGATTAATTACGCGCGTTTTATTGGCGTCGATCCCGAGACTGCTTTGGAGCGGACCAATCGAACTTTTAAGAAGCGTTTTGAGTTTATAGAATCCAATGCTCCACAACCTCTTTCAGAAATGAAGTTAGAGGAAATGGATGCGCTTTGGAGGGCAGCCAAACTCGCTGAAAAGCCTTCTTGAGCTTTCACAAACGTTCTAAAACCTTCCCCCAAAGCCCTCTACCGCGATTCCTTCATCTAGTACGCCATTAGCTATGTCAACATCAACTGTTCAAAAACGGGTGTTTCCGGTCACCGGAATGAGCTGTGCCGCTTGTGCAACTGCGGTGGAGGAAATTGCCGGCAAACAAGCTGGAGTTCAAAAGGCATCGGTCAATTTTGCCACTCAAACCCTTGAAGTGGAGGTGGATCCGGTAGTATTAGATGCGGACCTTCTTCAGCAGCAAATTCGCCAAGGTGGGTACGATTTAATTGTGGAAAACAGGGAGGAAGATGCCCGTGCACTACAGGAGGCCTATCAGCACACGTATTTTGAATCCATCAAACGGGATACCATCTGGTCGGCGGTTCTGACTACCCCAGTGGTGGTGCTCGGAATGTTTTGGATGGATTTCCCCAACGCCAATTACCTGATGATGCTCTTGAGTGCGCCAGTGGTTTTTGGATTGGGGCGTCGTTTCTTTATCGGTGCTTGGAAACAGCTGTTGATTAGAAGGGCCAACATGGATACCTTGGTGGCCTTGAGCACTGGAATAGCGTATCTTTTCAGTTCGTTTAATACGCTTTTCCCACAGCATTTCCATTCCCTTGGGTTGCATGATCAGGTGTATTTTGAAGCCTCTGCTGTGGTTGTGACCTTTATATTAATGGGAAAATGGCTGGAGGAGCGCGCCAAGTCCAACACATCTTCAGCTATAAAAAAATTAATGGGTTTACAGCCATCGGAAGTGTTAGTGCTGAGGGGCGGTCAGGAAGTACTGGCCCCAATCGCTTCGATTGAAATTGGCGAAAAAATTAGAGTCCGCCCCGGTGAGCGGATTGCAGTAGATGGACAAGTGGTGGAGGGTAACTCTTTTGTGGACGAGAGTATGTTGTCTGGTGAAGCGATTCCAGTCTCCAAAACGATAGGAGATTTGGTATTCAGTGGTACGATGAATCAAAAAGGAAGTTTACTTTTTGAAGCAAAAAAAGTGGGTAGTGCTACCTTATTAGCGCGGATTATTGCCACTGTTCGAGCAGCGCAGGGCAGCAAGGCTCCTGTACAGCGGCAGGTCGATCAAATAGCGGCGGTTTTTGTGCCGGTAGTATTAGGTATATCGTTCCTCACCTTTTTAATCTGGCTGGGTTTGGGCGGTCCCAATGCGCTATCCTATGCTTTTTTAACCAGTGTGACCGTTTTAGTGATTGCTTGTCCTTGTGCTTTGGGGCTGGCAACTCCGACAGCGGTTATGGTCGGGGTAGGGAAAGGAGCAGAAAATGGGATCCTCATCAAAGATGCAGAAAGCCTGGAGCTCGCCCATAAGATTGACACCCTTGTACTTGACAAGACAGGTACCATCACGGAAGGGAAACCGCGTGTAGTGGGTGCACAGTGGTGGGAAAAAAAAGCTGCTGGAGTGCTGCTTGCCTTGGAATCCCGGTCGGAGCATCCATTGGCCGCTGCCATTGTAAAGGCCTTACAATCTGAAGGCGTGGAGTCTGCCACAATTGAACATTTTGCAAGTAGTACTGGCAAAGGCGTGGAGTGTGAAGGAGGTTATTTCGCAGGCAGTCCAACAGCTGCCCGAACCCGTGGAGTCGTACTGGACGCATTTGCTGAGCAACTTTTGGAAGAATGGGAAGCTGCTGCGTATACGGTGGTCGTTTTTTCGCAGCAAAATAATCTATTAGGGCTTTTTGCTATTGCAGACCCCATTAAAGCGGGTGCTGCCGAAGCGATCCGTACCCTACAAAAAAGCGGAATCAGGATATGGATGCTGACGGGTGATCAACCTCGTACGGCTGAGGCGGTGGGTCGTCAAGTGGGCATTAATCAAGTGATGGCAGGCTTGCTACCGGATCAAAAAGCCGCTTTCATCGAGTCGGAGAAAGCCTCCGGTCGTATGGTCGCTATGGTAGGGGACGGAATTAATGACGCTCAAGCATTGGCATTGGCGGATGTGAGTATCGCAATGGGACAGGGAACTGACGTTGCAATGGAGGTCGCTAAAATGACCTTAATTTCTGGAGACCTTCGTCAGGTAGCAAAAGCGCTACAACTTTCTAAAATTACGGTCCGCGCCATACGCCAAAACCTATTTTGGGCGTTTATCTATAACTTGATTGGTATCCCGCTCGCGGCAGGCTTGCTCTTTCCATGGAATGGCTTTTTATTAAACCCTATGATTGCAGGCGGGGCTATGGCTCTCAGCTCCGTATCTGTGGTTAGTAATAGCCTTCGTTTACGTCAATACAAACTTTAATTATGAAAAAGCACTTATTTATTTTCACTTTTCTTTTGGTTTTGGTCAGTCTGCACAGCAGTCTAGCCGCTCAAAAGCCGCCCGGCATGGTAAAAAAACAGGCAACCACCGCAAGTCTAGAGCAAACGGCTTCCTTTAAGGTCTTAGGCAACTGCGGGATGTGCCAAAAAACCATCCAAAATGCAGCTGTAAGTGCTGGAGCGCTCTCTGCGGACTGGAATATGGAAACCGATCTGTTGACCGTTCGTTTTAATACTTCAAAAACCTCGGTAGATGCAATTCAAAAGGCCGTAGCTTTAGCAGGATACGACAACGCTGGGTATAAAGCAGAGGACGCTACCTACAACAACCTGCATGGCTGCTGTAAATACGATCGAACCGGAGCTGCCGGGGGCACCAAATCTTGTACAGAAAATTAGAATATATGCCAACCATCACATTTAAAACGAATATTAAATGCGCCGCTTGTGTGGCGAAAGTAACTCCGGCACTCAATGAACTCGTCGGAGACCAACACTGGTCAGTCGACCTTACCAACCCTGATCGAGTACTTTCAGTCGAAGTTGAGTCGGTGACCGCCAGCGAAATTTCAGCTGCCTTAGAGAAAGTAGGATATACAGCCCTGGAGAATTAGCCGTCTATCCAAATGGCCAATACCGGGTAGTATCGATGTTAAAAAAATCGATGTTACCCGTTTTTTTTTAGAACCTAAATCCCTTGGTTACCTAAAAGTCGATCTTTGTAGAACGTAAATAGTTGGAGGGAAGATTCCATTCTATTGGCCTAGAAAAAAATACACTATCGGAACTCCAATTCGAGGCAAAGAAAGCATAGAGCGTGACGACCTAGTAATAGTGCCGAACCCATTGCAATAGGTAAGGGAAAGTTGTTGGGAGGATTTGTGCGTGTTGGATAGAACCTATCCCGGATGGAGGGCACTTCAACTAAGCTGCTTCTAATAGGAGATCTCCGTAATAATATGGAGGCCTCTTTTACCTATTAACGATACTTGAATTATGCGTACTTATCAATTTTGCCAAAGCTGTGGTTATCCACTCAAAAAAGACAAACAAGGCGGCGGGACGGAGCGGGACGGCTCAATTAGTCCGAAGTATTGCTCCATGTGTTATGAAAAAGGTGTTTTCTTAACCCCTCCGGAGGTCGATACGGCAGAAAAAATGCAAGTTTTTTGCCAGCAAGAGATGCGGAAAGCCGGAATGAACCGTATTTTCGCTTGGCTAGCCACTCGCAGTATTCCTTCCTTGGAGCGTTGGAAAATGTAATTGCCGTATGCAACTGGTCTACTCGTTTTCCGCTCTTATGTGGCGGCACCCCGGCGGCTGGTTCTTTCTCTCCTTGCCAACCAAATTGTCTGCAGAAATTCGGGAACAGCTTTGTTGGCAAGAGCAGGGCTGGGGACGTATGCCGGCTCGTGCAAGGATAGCACTACTGGAGTGGGACACCTCCATATGGTATGACTCAACATTAAAATGTTACGTATTACCCGTAAAAGCGGTTATCCGCAGGGAGGCAAAGCTCCTGCCGGGGCACCCTGTCGAGGTTCATTTAAGTCTTTAGCGCAGTATTTTTGAACTACTCTCTAAGATGGAAAAATCCACCATACATCAGTACTGTACAACGGTTCGTTGGACCGGGAACAAGGGAGTGGGGACTACTGATTACCAGTCGTATGAAAGAGACTACCTCGTGTCAGCCGAGTTTAAACCAGATCTCCTTGGATCTTCCGATCCCGCTTTTCGGGGGGATCGGACCCGGTACAATCCGGAGGATCTGTTGGTCTCCTCCTTAGCGGCTTGCCATATGTTATGGTATTTGCATTGCTGCGCCGTCGAAGGGGTGGTGGTGTTGGCGTATGAAGATAGTGCCACAGGAGTACTTCTGGAAGGGGAGCAGGGTGCTGGTCATTTTACAGAAGTGGTGCTGCGTCCAAAGGTAACCGTGGCAGCGGCTTCCATGCTGGAAAAAGCGATTGCACTGCACCATAGAGCGAGAGCGTTCTGCTTTATTGCTAATTCTGTCAACTTTCCGGTCCTGCATCAGCCAACTGTTCGGGTAGAAGATGGGAGCCTACCCGGGTAACTTGATTTCTAGTTGACGGATCAATTATTCATTGGCAGGTACAGAAAGCATCTGAAAGGGCTGTTGCCTGTAATTGAATGCTTCCGGGCGGGCTTCCCACTGGGGGGCAAAGTGTAATCAAGCCGTTATTTGTAGGAAATACCTGGACCTGATTGCCTGAAAAGGGGGTGCTATAAGTAAGTGAAAAAGGGGGATTCCCTGTTAGGTTCACTGTGATGTCCTCACAATCGCCTGTACAAAGGGATGAGTTGGTCGTAGTAAAGGTAACTTCTGGTAAGGGTCTCCAAGTCACCGGGATGGCATTCGAAAAATTCAAACAAGTATCCGCAAAGTTGATGCTTCCATTCAGGTTCTCCCCAGCGCCAGCTATTAAGTAATACGTCGTGTTTTGGGTCATGGTGGCTGGGTTGAAACTGAAATTCGGAGTAGTCGAGACCGACACAATGGAGTTGGTAATATTGGTTGGGTTGGTAATGAGGAAATAACGAAGGATGTCATTATTTCCAAGAATGGGTCCAGAGGTACTTGGTCCGTTAAGGGGGGCTGTCCCACAGAGGTTAATAGCTGGGCTTGGGATTGCTCCGGCACTCGTGACGCATGGGCAGGTAATGGGTGCCGTTGCGGCAGGTAAAACATCCAGTCCCCAAAATGGGCCTTGTCCGCCGCCATAGCCACACAGCTCGGTAGACGTATTGGTGGCCTGATCATAAGACCAGATGGAGGCTGGGATAAAGGGCACAAAACCAGTCGAGTAATACATCAAGCCATTGGATGCGCTGACGCCTCTTGGCTGAAACGTACTCGCCGGCATATTCTGCACAAACGTAGATTGCGTTGGATTTGTAATATTAACCAGCCAAATGGGGCGTCCCCCGCTGTTGCTTAAGTTCGTTGAATACAAACTCCCATTTAAGGAATACAAGCCGTGTAAACTATGCATGCCGGGCGCCCAACCGCCAATAAACGTAACGAGGTAGTTGGTGAGGTTAACCGTGTAGAGCCCCCCTGAGGTGCCCAAGTATAAAACGCCATTGTGCAGACAGTTGCTGTGTATTTCATGAGGGCAATTGAAGCTGTTGAGGATGTTCCCCTGTGCATCATAGACCAGCCCTAGCATCTCATTGATAAAAATAATCCGACCATCCGAAAGGACTGTTACATCATCTCCTCCAGCAGGTGTTTGGAAAAGCTGACAAAGGCTGCAGTCGCTTAAATCCATCGCGGTAAAATAATTGCCATAAATTCCATAGGCAATTTGACCATTGAGCGATACCGAAGCGCCCCCTATGATCCACAGCAAGAGAAAGAGTATGGAACGTTTTTGCATAGGATGTCACTTGAATTGATAACAAAGGGCAAACCCAAAGGAGTCGCTAGCTGGATGAAAGCGCCAGCTGCTTCTGGCTTCCTTCCAGCCTGGAAAACGACGCTCAAGGGGTTGGTGTACCCAATAAGCCCCTATGTCAAATGCCATTAAAAATGCACCCTGAAGCACCAAGCTCTTTCCAAAACCGGTCCAGCGATCCTGGTGTTTCAACGCATTTTTCCCGCGTTCCTGCATCCAAAATCCAGCCATGATATACCCTACATCCAGCCCCGCGTTCAACAAAAACAGGCGCTGGGTGTGATCATATGCTTTCCAGCTTTCCCAAGCATCCAGGGTGGATGGATCGGTATGAGTGGCAGTCCAGATGCCGGAGGCGGCTAATCCTAGATTGACAAGGTTCCAACCTAGGTTCATTTGGTGAAAAGCGCGGTTTTCGCCAGTAGATTGAGCCATGCCAAAGGCACCGACCGCTAGGTTTCCAACAGCCCAACCTCCCAAAACATACATGGCCTGTTGGTTCCTATCCAATCGTTGTTGATTCCAACTTGATAAATTGTCCTGCGCCCACAAACTGGTAAGGGTGCCGAGAAAAAGGCTTAATAAGAGCATTAATCGAAGAAGCCTATTCATTTTATCGCAGTACGGTTACGTCTCCTTTAATGATTTCGGTGCTGCCATCTTGGTATTGAATCTCAGCCCACCAGGTATATACGCCTGGTTCTGCCCATTGGTTACGGTACCGTCCGTCCCATCCGGTGGAAGGATTATTAGGCAGTATATTCTGAAATACCGCCATTTCTCCGCCCCAACGATCATAAATCTGAAGGGTTTTGATTAGGGCCAGATCGGCGTCGCCAAAAAGGGTGAAACCAGCATTATTGGGATCTTCTGGTTGTATCACATTGGGCGCAAATAGGTTTTTCCCTGGTTTCAGCACCAAGTAATACCATCCAATAGCGCTGCAATTGGGGTATCCTTCTATTTCCAATTGATAGCCGATCGTTTCAAATGGAGTGGCAATTGGCTCCAGGCAATCTTGGCAACTCAAGCCGGTCGCTGGCGTCCATCGGTAGATTAATGGGGTGATGGATAGATCAGGTGCAAGCAATTGGATGCTTTCTCCCGGTTTTAGGAGGAGCGTGTCTGCCCACTGCTGAACAATTGGGTCTGGGAATGGAAGGCTGAGGACGGCTTCCCATATGCAACCATTCGCATCCGCTATCTCGAGTGCATACGTTCCCCCCGTCAGTGTATCGGAAAGGTCAAGAGTAGCTCCCGCTCCCAGGGGCAGGACCTGTCCTTCCCACGTAACTTGATAAGGTGCAACTCCGCCCGTTGCCTGAAGAGAATCCAACTGTCCTTTCTCTAGACAGCTGGGGGATACAAGTTGGTACCCAACCTGAAGCGGAGCGGGCGCTTCCAATTGTAAGGCGGCGGTTCCGGTGCAACCTAAAGCATCGGTAAACGTAACAACATAACTGCCTGCTGCTAAATTTTCAGCTTTATCTGTGCCTTGCAATCCAGTGCTCCAAAGGTAGTTAAATGGTGCAACCCCCGTGGTTGGTACCACCTGAATACCACCCGTCGCCGCTCCAGCACAATCAATATCATAACCATTGAAATTAGTTAAACTGCTGATGCTGGCACTTAATTCAAGGTTGCTGTAGAGGGTCTCCGTAATAACCACGCTATCACAGCCATTCGGCAGACTGATTTGTGTAATTTGTGTTCCAACCTGGTTTGGATCGCAACTGGTCCTATTGATCAAAGTGGTATCCGAAAAAACAGGAACAGAGAGAATAGTCCCGATACCCGTGCATCCATTTCCATCTGTAACCGTAACTACGTAATTCCCAGAGAGATTGGTTACAATACTAGGTCCAGCGGCTCCGGTGCTCCAGTTGTATCCAGGATAGTTGTCAGTCGTCCGTATCCGCATTGTTCCCTCACAATCGACTGCTTCGGTTAGTAAAGTCGGGGCAGGATTGTTCCACTCTGTTACAGATATGCTAGCACTGGCCGTACAGCTCAATACATCTGAAACGGTAAGGCTGTAGGTGCCGCCTGTTGTTACCTGAATAAAGGGTTCTGTTGCACCGGTAGACCAGGTATAACTGATTGCATTTCCACCTGCTGTTAGCAGGGATGTTTGTCCAGTACAAAAGGCTGCTCCCCCCTGGATACTAGCGGTGGGTGAGGCCGGGATGCTTACAAACAGGCTATTGGTTCCAGTACAGCCGTTTCCATCCGTCACGGTGACTTCGTATTGGCCAGGTTGATCGACGGTTAGCAGGCTAGTTGTACCGCCTGTGCTCCAATTATACTGCAGGAAACCTGCACTGGCCTCTATCGTGCGTAGACCATCGCAGTTATAGGGCAGTTCTTCGAGCAGAACCGTTACAGGTGCTCCTTCTACTACCTCCAAGTTGTCCGAATTGCTACATCCATTACCGTCTGTGACAGTGACGGTGTAAGTTCCGGGTTGGCTAATGTTGATGCTATTCCCGGTCTGCCCCGTCGACCAGGAAACCTGGCTAAAACTGCCGTTGATCGACAGTTCATTGCTGGCTGAAGAGCAGAGGATAGCTGATCCGAGTAGCTCAACTTGTGGAAGGGGTTGAGTGGAAAACTGCCAATTGGCAATGCTGGTACAGCCATTCGAATCGGTGGCGATTACCTGATAAGTGCCAGGAAGAATGACTGCTATGCTGTTTGCATCGCTTCCGGTAGACCACTGATAGGAGGTAAACCCACTGCTGGCGATTAATTGGCCGCTATTTCCTTCACAAACACTGCTAGTACCTGAAATAGTAACAGTTGGCTGAAGTGGTAAGAAGACCTCTATGGTCGCAACTCCGGAGCATCCAGCCCCATCGCTGACGGAAACGGAGTAAGTACCATTGCTGTTAACGGCAATGGAGGGACTACTATCACCAGTACTCCAACTATACGTTTGAAACCCAGCGCCCGCTTCTAATTGCAACTGGCCGTTACAATTGTAAGTTAAGCTGGTAATCTGGGTGGAAATTTGATTGGAAATGCCAACGGTGAAAGAGGTACTATCCTGACAACCATTTGCATCGGTAGCAATCAGTTCAAGGTTCGCGGGAGGGGTTACTTGAACAAAGGAACTCGTAGCACCGGTACTCCAGTTATATGCCACGAAATTGCCTGAAGCATTGAGCGTGGCAGTCGAACCTGGGCAAACCGAGGTAGGACCACTAATCGATACCACAGGAGAGGCAAACACAGCCACTTGAACGCTATCGGTCGCCGAGCAGCCAAAGCTGTCGGTGATAGTGACCAAATAGGCTCCCCCTGAGTTGATGGTTAACTGAAGGCTGCTATCGCCTGTTGACCAATCGTAGCTAGCCCATCCGGCTGGAACGGTTAAAGTGGTGAATCCACCCGGGCAAAATCCGGTATTCCCGGAAATGGCTACGGTGGGTAGTGCTGGAATGACGATCTCCTGTTGGGCAGTTCCAGTGCAGCCTACTTGGTCTGTGATGGTGACAGAGTAGAGGCCTGTAGTATCGGTTTGTATGCTGGAGCCACTGGCACCTGTGTTCCAAGAATAACTGGAATACCCTGTTGGTGCCTCCAGAGATTGTTGGCCGGAGCAGTCGTACGGAGCAACCACTATCTGCGCTGCCGGGTTGGGCTGCACGTTGAAGAGGAAGGTGTCCGTTCCCGTGCAGCCATTGGGTGCCGTCACCGTAACGCTGTAGGGGCCACTTAAGCTCACCTCAATGGAGGAAGCTGTGCTGGACTCAGACCAGCTGTATTCGATATACGGTTCGGTTAGCGATAGGTTTCCAGTGCTGCCTTCACATACAGTTGCGGTACCTATAATTTCTGGAGAAGGAGCGGTAAGTGCAGTAATCACCACTTGATCGGAGGCCGTACAGCCAAACGCATCAAAGGCAACTACCTCGTACACCCCTCCTGATTGGATGGTGATGGAGGCACCCGTTTGCCCGTTCGACCAGAGATAGGCGTTTAAGCCGGGACTGGCATTTAAAGTGGCGCTGTTACCATTACAGAGTGTTCCGGGCGCGCCAATGATTACCTCGGGCGTTTCGGGTATTTCTGCGTTGTACACTGCTATTCCTGAACAACCGGTTGCGTCGGTGACAGTCACTTCAAAACTACCCGATTGGTTGATGGTGAGACTATTCGTAAGGGCTCCATTTGACCATTCGTAAGTAGAATATCCGACCCCTGCATCAAGGGTAAGTAAACCATCACAGTTGTAGGGTGCTTCGCTAATTTGTGGCGAAAGGGTGTTGGTGATGTCTAGCTGTTGGCTATCGGTACCGGTACAGCCATTGGCTGCGGTGACCGTCACGCTGTAGGTTCCAGGGTCCGACACTACAATGGTAGTCCCGTTTGTATTATTCGACCATAGATAATTGGAAAAGGAGCCTGCAACTGAAAAAGTGGCAGATCCTCCTGCACAAATGGAGGTTGGGCCGGAAATAGTAACAGAAGGTGCCGGAACGGCAGTTAAACTGATGTTGCTACTCGTCGTACAACCGTAACTATCCGATGCGGTGACACTGTAATTACCAGCAGAATTGATGGTGATACTCTGTCCCGTTTGGGAGGTAGACCATACGTAATCGATGAGCCCAGAGGAGGCAGTAAGAACGGTAGAACTTCCTAAACAAAGCTGCGAGACACCGCTGATATTTATAGATGGAGGACTCGGTATGATTGCAGTGTAGGAGGTAACCCCTGTGCATCCTTGTGCATTGGTGACCGTAAGGCTATAGTTTCCATCGCTTACAATAGTGGTGCTAGGATCCGTGGATCCATTAGACCAGTTGTAAGTCGTGAATCCGGGTACAGTACTCAACACGAGTTGGTCGTTACAAAGGTAGGGTTCCTCCGAAATAGGCGGCTCGGGATCGTTGACCTCCGTTACCTGAACAGAAACAGCCGCTTCGCATCCATTTGCATCCGTTACGATTACGCTATAGTTCCCACCATTAAAGACCTCAATCCCAGCAGTGCTTGCTCCGGTCGACCAATTGTAGGTGACAAATGCAGGCGTGACAGAAAGCAGGGTAGAAGAGCCTTCGCAAAAACTGGTTGTACCGTTAATAGAAGGGATGGGCGCTGGGAAACCAACGATGGTGGTCTGTGCAGTAGTAGTGCACCCATTGGCATCCGAGGCAGTAACACTGTAGGTGCCTGCGGAGGTGACCGTAATAATTTGACCCGTTTGGGAGGATGACCATACATAGTCTGTTAGCCCAGGGGAAGCGGATAGAGGGGTTGAGCTTCCCGGACAAAGCTGAGTTGCACCGCTGACACTCACTACTGGTGGATTCGGTATGACGGCATTGTAAGAGGAAGTCCCCGTGCATCCCTCCGCATTGGTGACAGTGAGGCTATACGTTCCATTACTCAAAATCGTTGTATTGGAGGCGGTGGATCCAGTAGACCAATTGTAACTCGTGAATCCGGGGGTAGTTTCAAGAACGAGTTGGTTATTACAGAGATAAGGTGCTTCAGATATGGAGGCGACAGGATTGCTGCCTTGTGTTACCTGAACTGAGACCGACCCTTGACAACCATCGGAATCCGTTACGATTACACTGTAGGTTCCACTGCTAAAGACCTCAACACTAGCGGTCGTTGCCCCGGTTGACCAAGTGTAGTTATTGAATGCAGGTGTAACAGAAAGTAGGGTAGAGGAGCCATCGCAAATGCTGGTTGAACCAGTAATGGAAGGGGATGGCCCCGGATAACCGATTATGGTGGTCTGGGCAGTAGCGGTGCAACCATTGGCATCCGTCCCTGTAACCGTATAGGTGCCTGGGTTAGCTACAAATACGAATTGACCCGTGCCGCCCGCCCAAAAGTAAGAGACAAATCCTGGGCTAGCAGCTAACACTATCACACCGTTTGGACAAATCGAAGTTGGCCCCGTGATGCTCAATGGTGGAGGAGTTACAGCGATTACCGTCTGTGAAGCGGTCCCAGTGCATCCGCTCGAGTTGGTGACGGTTACCGTGTATAAACCCGGCGTGGTTACAGTGAGAATGCTCCCAGTTTCACCATTGGACCAGCTATAACTTGCAAAACTACCCGTAGCAATCAACGTTGTGGCAGCGCCCGAACAAAGGGTTGGCGTCCCAATGATGCTGGTTTGGGTAGATCCACCGGGTGCTAGATTGATTGAAGCCGTTCCGGTACAACCATTCGCCTCGGTGACAGTCACCGAATAAACTCCCGGGTCGGACACGGCAATGGTAGTAGCCGTTGAACCAGTGGACCATTGAACCGAAGCATAGGGCCCACCTACTACACTTAGGGATGCGGAAGTGCCCTCGCAAAGAACCGATGGACCGCTGATCGAAGGAGGGGTAAAAGGAAGGACTTGCAGGGTAGTTGAAGTGGTGGTCGTGCAGCCAAACGCATCGGTTGCGGTTACGGAGTAGCTGCCCGAGGCAGTGACCTCAATGGATGAGGTATTTTGACCCGAACTCCAGTTGTAGGACGAGAAGCCAGGGCTGGCGCTGAGTGTGGAGCTGTTTCCCGAACAAACAGAAGTATTTCCCGAAATAGTGACTACAGGGGCAGGGGGGATCGTGACCTGGAAAAAGGCGGTCACAGTGCAACCCGCGTTGTCGGTTACCGTTAGAGAATAGAGGCCGCTACTCGCGTACGTCGCACTCGTTCCGGAGCCACCTCCGTTACTCCATGCGTAGGTACTGAAACCAGGAGTAGCATTCAGGACTATGTTCCCATTGCACCCATAAGGGCTCTGGGTAATAGTTTGGGGGGGCGTTGAACTGGCCTGCACTTCAGCCTCTGCAGTAGCCGTACAACCCGCAGAATTCGTTACGGTCACGGTGTAGGTCCCAGGTGTATTGATGGTAATACTTTGGCCATTTCCTCCCGTGCTCCAAGCGTATTGCGTGAATGATTGATTCACTGAAACGGTGCCGGTAGCTCCTGGACAAAGTACTGTTGGAAAATTGAGGCTGGGCTGAGGGCTTGCCACCACATTTAAAGTGATAGAGCCCAAACCAGGGCAGGCTTGTCCGGTAAGCTGACTGGAGGTGAGCAGTAGGATGAACAGGTATACTCCAGTTACAAAACGCGGTGGTAAAGAAAAGGACATAGTCGATTGCTGTGTAGAAGTACTAAACAAATTGAGAAGTTTCTTTGATGGAAGGTATGGGAAAAAATAGAACTTTACATCCGTCGCTTACGAATAGCGTAGGTGGCGGCTGGAATTCTATTTCTAAACCTAAACAACCCTGAATGGTTTAGAATATTGCTGTGTATTTTGTCGGAAAAGCGACATAATCAAAGGAATTAACCTTGCAACTGGGTTTCATTGTTAGGGAATTGTAGAACTCTTTAAAATCGCCCATAAATGGTGGTGAGGGATTGGGGTTTCTTAAAGTTGGAAAACAACCAGAAGCTCCCTACATTGCAGGCACATTTTACCGAAATAAAGGGAAAAATATGGCAAAAGAACAGGAAGAAGGATTGGATTACGACTACGTCATTATCGGCAGTGGTTTTGGAGGGGCGGTAAGTGCCCTCCGGCTCTCCGAAAAGGGGTATAAAGTATTGGTAATTGAAAAAGGGAAATGGTACCATTCGAACGATTTTCCAAGGACGAATTGGGAGTTTGCCAAATGGCTTTGGTTGCCTGCTTTTCGTTGGTACGGTATTATGAAAATTACCATTTTTCGGCATGTAGGTATCGTATCAGGCACTGGGGTTGGAGGTGGATCGCTTGTTTATGCTAATACGCTTCCCATTCCCAAACCGGCCTTCTTCCAATCAGGAAGCTGGGCTGGGTTAGCCAACTGGCAAGAGGAACTCCAACCATTTTATGCCCTTGCCCTGAAAATGCTGGGGGCTGCCCGAAACCCTGGCTTGTTTGATGGGGAAGCAACCCTTGGTGCACTCGCCCGAGAAATTGGTCAGGAGGAAACTTTGCAGCCCACAGATGTAGCTGTGTATTTTGGAAAGGAGGGGAAAAAAGTGTCCGATCCTTATTTTGATGGCAAAGGGCCCGAGCGTTCTGCATGTACCTTTTGCGGGGCTTGCATGACAGGCTGTCGCTACAACGCTAAAAACACCTTGGACAAAAATTACCTCTACCTCGCCCAGCAGCACGGTGCCACCATCCTTGCAGAACAGGAAGTGGTAGAGGTGAAGCCTATCGCTTCTGACGATGGCTCGGATGGATATGTAGTTAGGGCACAAACTTCTACCCGCTTTGTTAAGCGCAGCAGGACCTTCCGAGCCAAAGGAGTGGTATTCTCCGGAGGGGTCTTAGGAACGGTCAGTTTGTTGTTAAAATTGAAGGAAACAACCCTCCCGAGGCTGTCTAATCAGGTTGGCAAACAAGTACGGACCAACAATGAAAGTTTGATTTGTGTTACCCAGCTAAAACCAGTGGCGGATATGTCTAAGGGTATTGCCATAGGGGCCATATTGCACACAGACGAACACAGTCACCTGGAAATTTGCCGGTATGGCTCCGGATCCGGTGCTTGGAAACTCAGTTTTCTACCGTTCGTAGAAGGGTCCAATATGCTCGTCCGTCTCTTCAAAATGATTGCAGATGTACTTCGGCACCCCCTGGATTACTGGAGGTATTTTTGGGTAAAAGATTGGGCCAAAAGTTCTCTGGTAATGCTGTTCATGCAGACACTTGACAGTACCGTCACGTTTAGCCGGAGTTGGACAGGAGGGATGCGCACCCAGGTAGTGGGAGCAGAAAAACCAACGGCCTTTATCCCGAGGGCCATTGAATTAGCCCGAAAAATGGAGCATTTAATGAAAGGGAAGGCGATGGCCTTTGGGCTCACGCCCTTAGTGGGTATACCCGGCACCGCTCACATACTTGGTGGAGCCGTAATGGGTGAATCGCCCGAGGAAGGGGTGATTGACCGCAATAATCAAGTTTTTGGCTATCAAAACATGTTGGTTTGTGACGGTTCCATGATTTCGGCCAACCCCGGCGTCAACCCAGCCCTCTCCATAACAGCCCTCTCCGAACGGGCGATGGCACAAATTTCGCCTAAGGCCGGTCATCCCTTAACCTAAGAAAGAATACCGAACTGATCGAAAGAAGCCGTTCGTTGGTAGAATTATTTCGAAATGTGGCTGAAGCCCGCTAATTTTGTGTCTTTCGGAACCCTATAACCGATTTTTTGGTTTCGATACCATGTATTATGACCACTATGCTGAATGTTTTAATCGTGGACGATGAGCCACTTGCCTTGGATGTATTGGAAACCTACATCGCCCAAATGCCGGAACTTAAACTAGTCCGAAGGGTGACCAATGCTCTTGAAGCCAATGAAGTACTGAAATCGGAGCCGATAGATCTGATGTTTATTGATATTCAGATGCCGCAGATGACCGGGATTGATTTTGTAAAAACCCTCTCTGATCCTCCAATGGTCGTTTTTACGACTGCCTTCCCCAATTACGCTATCCAAGGCTTTGACTTGAATGCACTTGACTACCTATTGAAGCCCATTTCTCTGGAACGCTTCATGAAAGCGGTTAACAGGGCGCTAGAACACCATGAAATTACCCAACGCGATGCCAGCGCTGGTCCAGTATTACCCGTAGGAAGTGCTGATTTTTTCTTTGTTAAGGCGGACAAAAAATTAGTTAAAATTAATTTCAACGATATTGTCTACATCGAGGGCCTTAAGGATTATGTAATTATCCGCCTTGAAAACACACGCGTGATTACCCTTCAAACCATGAAAAGCCTAGAGGATCGTCTCCCTTCCAACAAGTTCCGTCGGATTCATCGTTCCTTCATCGTCGCCATGGATAAGATTGTAGCCATCGACGGCAGTTTGGTAGAGGTCATGGAAAAGGATAAACCGAAAGCACTTCCCATTGGGAAAAACTACCGAGATGAGCTGCTGGAACTCATTGAAAAAAACCGACTCTAAGTCCGTTTCAAAAACCAGTGCCCAATTAACAAACGAACTTTTGTTGTCGCTTGCTGTTATAAATCCGATTTCACCAACAGCAAATTATGAACATCGGTATTGTTTCCGCAAGTACGCGCTTGAACCGCCTTTCCCATCGAGTCGCCTTAGGCCTCCAAAAGTGGATCGAGTCCAGCAGTTCTCACCAAGCAACGGTGATCGATTTATCCGCCTATCAGTTGCCCGTTTTTGAAGAAGTATTGCACCGGCATCCCAATCCACCGGAAGCACTGTTGCAGTTTGCCGAGCAAATTCGCTCAGCGGACGCCTTTCTTTTTGTATCACCTGAATACAATGGATCTTATACCTCTGCACTCAAAAATGCGGTAGATTACCTGAAAGAAAATGAGTTTAATCAAAAAGTGATTGGAGTTGTATCGGTGACCACAGGTCCATTGGGCGGTATTCGGGCAGCGATTTCTATGCAGCAGTTGGTGCTTGGAATCGGGGGATATCCAATCCCTCAAATGCTCCCTGTAGGAAGTGTTGCCACCCGGTTTGATGAAACAGGCAACTTGACGGATCCGGCATTTGAAAAAAATATCCAAACTTTTCTCCGTCATTTTACCTGGCTTGCGGAAGCGGTGAACGATAAAAAAGAGGCCGCTGTAACCGTCTCTTAAAAGTTAAAGAACTGATAATTGCTTTATAAGGATGCTTTTTCTACCTGTTTTGCGGAAGAAAAGGCA
Organism: Chitinophagales bacterium; assembly: GCA_046316495.1. Taxonomy (GTDB): domain Bacteria; phylum Bacteroidota; class Bacteroidia; order Chitinophagales; family Saprospiraceae; genus M3007. Next base: position 122 of record JBKDAM010000009.1, on the reverse strand, counting down.
TTTTTTTTGTTAAAATGGTCATTTTCGAGAGATAAAAACAGAATTTAATACTACTTCTTCTGCTCTGTTCCATTATATCACTGAATTAAAATTAACTTTGCCGCAATTTGGTAAACTTAGTC
>JBKDAM010000008.1:0-11570 GCA_046316495.1 Chitinophagales bacterium | reverse complement strand
AGAAACCATTGAAAGGAATTAAGCATCTAATTCTGTCTTTTTATTTGATTGCTCCTGCTATTCTGCAAAGTCAGTATCAAGTTGTAAAGTATTCCGTCAGGGACGGTTTGACGCACAACCACGTATACCAGACCTTTCAGGATAGTAGGGGATTTCTTTGGTCGGTCACCTTGAATTCTCTTGAATTTTTTGACGGCACGGATTTTACCACCGTAGCTGAGTGGCCGCCTCTGAGCTCCTCCAAGGAGGTAATGATTTTATTTGAAGATGCAGGGGGGAAACTATGGATCCGGAGAAGAGACCAGGGAGGAGTCTTTTTTGAGCAGGTGGATATTAAAACCAGGAAGTCGAATCGGCTCCATTTTTTGAAGGGGGATATCCCTTTATCCATTCATACGGTGGCTCTAAGCACAGACGGAACTGTTTTGTTGGGAGACGATCAGGGTATTCTATGGAAGCGGGGAACTGATGGTAAGGTGGAGGAATATTATCGCTGTGGTTTGGGGCGATTTGAATTTTGCACGTATAAGTCTGAAGAAAACACAATTTGGATCCAATTGGATCGGTATCAGCAAGGAGGAAGTCTTTTGCTTTCGATTGATGAGTACAAGAAAGTAATGGAGTACTTCGTTCCAGATTTGGATTATGAGATGCTTCCTGCTGTTGGAGGAGGCCTTTGGGTCATCTGTGCGAATCAATACGCGCACATAAAGGAAGGCCAAAAACCAGTTTTCCATTCCAGCAAGGCAATAGACAAGGTGAAAGGGACTCGAATACGAAAAGAGATCTTCGCTTTAGAGCCTGGTAGAAACCAAATTTGGATTTTCAATGAGGGTGTCCCAATGTTGTTGGATGCGGAGCGAGATAAGGTTCTTTCAGAAATCCAGTTACCGGTGGGGAGCCGAATTGAAGGCGCCTTTCACATTTTAATTGACCGGCAGCACCGGTTTTGGGTTTCTACCTTGCATGGATTATTTAAAGTAGAGCGGCTTTCTTCGCGTTTTGTTAAGATTGCTGCGATGGAAAACGGCAGTATCTTCTTGCGGCCGAGTAGGGGGATTATTGAAGACTCAAACGGACTTCTTTATTGTAATATTGGGGATTCTACTTATCGTTTTGATCCTTCCAGCGGTAAGCTATCGTTGGTGACTAGTCAAAAATTGGGCTACTACGGGATAAGTCAAGATGAGGATGGGAGTCTCCTTTTAGGGCTTTCAGAGTTCCGAAAGTTGGATTTAAAAACGGGGACATATCGCAACTATGCATCCTCTGCTTTGTACGGGAATATTTGGTCTATCCTTCCCACTAAATCCTGTATTTGGCTGGGCCACTCAAATGGGCTATTGTATTTTGATCGAGCTACTGAATCTATTGAGGCATTTCAGCAATACAATGGCCATGATGCCCTTCGTCGTTCGGAAGTGTATTTGATGCTTTCCTCAGAAGCCCAAAATTCCATCTATTTATTTACCTCTACGGGAATTTATCATTTAGACCCAAAACGTGGAATCCTAGCACGCTATTGGAGCGGTGGTAGTGGAAAGTATTTTCTTCCGGCAGACAATGTTCGGCATGCCTGCCCGGATGGGGCAGGCGGATATTGGTTAGCAACCTCAGAAGGCTTGTTGCACTGGAACTGGATGCTTGCAGAAACTCATCTATATACTGTAAAGGATGGGCTGCCCAATAGCAACATTTATGCTGTTTATTTGGATGAGTTTGGCTACCTCTGGTGCACTTCGGATCTTGGAATTACTCAACTTCAACCAAGCACAGGCAAGCTTCGTTTTTTTACAATCAGTGATGGGTTGCCACATAATGAGTTTAATCGACTGGCGCACCTAAGGGCATCGGATGGACATTTTTATTTTGGAGGCTTAAATGGTGTGGTCCAATTTCATCCTAAAGACTTTAAAGATGATTTTGAAGAAAACACGGATGCTCAGCTGTTTCTTACCAGTGCTACTTTTCCTACTTTTCAATCTGCTGCATCGGGTGATGTTTTAACCGACTTTTATGAAACAGGGGAACTTAAATTGGCCCCGGGTATCCAGGTGCTTTATTTGAAATTTTCAATTCCACCATCTCAGGGTGTAGAGCATACGACCTATTATTACAGGATTAAGGGCATATATGAGCAATACCTCTCCTCCAAAACGGGAGAAATCCAGTTGTGGGGTTTAGCTCCAGGCGAGTACTTCCTTGAATTATTTGCCAAAACGGCCAATGGTAGGATTATCCAGTCAGCTGCACCATTTCGTATGATTATCCTTCCGCCCTTTTATAAGAGCAGTTGGTTCAGGTTTTCTGTTTTGCTTTTACTTCTGACCGGGTTAAGCCTTTTATGGATGCGCAGGATTAAGGTGATACAAAAGCGGCAGGTTGAATTGAAAGAAGAAGTGGCTAAGCGAACGGCCAAAATATTAGAGGATAAAAAACTTATCGTGCAGCAGGCTGCACGACTGCGTCAGCAGGACAGGGAGAAAACCAGGTTTATTACCAACCTGATGCACGAACTAAGAACGCCTCTAAGCCTAATTCAAGGTCCCCTCGAGCGGTATCGAAAAATGCCTGGGCATCGAGTGCAGGAAGATCATTTATTGCAAATTGCGACAAATAATGCCAATCGAATGCTAGAGCTGGTGAACGACGCACTGCTTTTACAAACCATCGCGGAGGGTGGAGTGGTCGTTCAGCAGGAGGCAACTAATTTAGACCGATTTGTGCGGGGGGTGGCTTCTGAATTTATGATATTGGCTAAAAAAAAGGGTTTGTACTTACAGGTAGAATCGGCCATAACCAAGGATTTGCAGGTCTTTTGTGATGTAAAAAGCTTGAGGGGTATTCTTAATAATTTACTTTCAAATGCTCTAAAATTTACCTCTTCTGGAGGTATCACCATTCGATTGACCGAATTTGAGCAACATATCCAGTTTTCAGTAACGGATAGTGGTCGAGGAATACATCCGGATGACTTGCCGCATGTATTTGAGCGATATTACCAGACTCAGCGTCCTGATGCACCTTTAGAAGGGGGGGCAGGAATTGGGTTAGCGCTCTGTCGGGAATGGGCTCAGTTGTTGGAGGGATCGATCTGGGTGGAAAGTACATGGCAAAAAGGGAGCAGCTTTTTTTTGGAAATTCCGAAAAAAATCGTGGAACAACCGGTAGAGATTATTGATCACCTTCGTTCAACTTTCGGGGAGCATGGGGATCCAACCGTTCCGAAGGTTTTGGACGGTAAAAAAGCGAGTATTCTTTTAGTGGAAGACCACGCTGAGTTCCAAGAGTACCTGGAGGTGTTGCTACGTCCCTTTTACCGAGTCATGGCAGTGAGCAACGGAGAAGAAGCGCTGGATTGGTTATCGAGTCATCCATTGCCCGATCTGATCTTGACAGATGTGATGATGCCAGAACACGACGGCTTTCAACTAATCGAGGCACTGAAATCGAAGGAAGAATACGACTCTATTCCAGTAGTGGTCATTACGGCAAAGTCTGGGGAGGAAGATCGCAAAAATGCGTTGCAGCTGGGTGCCGACGATTATCTGGAAAAGCCCTTTACAGAAACTGCCTTGATCGCCTCTCTTCAGACCCTTTTATCCAAGAAAAAGGATCAGCAGGTTAGTAGCAGTGAAGTTAGTCTTAAAGATTTAGAGTGGTTGCAAAAGCTGGAGGACTTGGTGTTTGCTCACCTGGGCGACAATGGGTTTTCGGTAGACTGGTGTGCTGCACAAATGCTAATGGCTAGGAGTGCCTTTTTTAAAGAGGTGAAACGACTGACTGGTATGACGCCCAACCAGTATATTCAGGAGGCCCGACTAGAGAAGGGTAGGCGCTTGTTGGAGTCGGGTGCTTACGATTCCATCAAGAAGTTGGTAGTGGATTTAGGGGTTCAGGATGAGCGGTATTTTTCCAAGTTGTTTAAGCAGCGCTATGGCCGTTCGATCCGCTCCTTAATGGAAGCTTAAGATCCTTTAAGGTTGGGGAATTGGATAGTAGGTAATGGCTTGTGTAGCACCTTACCTACCACCTAATTTGCTCACACAAAAAGCCCTCCTTGTCCTATCGGCATTCCTATGTTCTGTCGAAACCACTTTTTTCTAATAGTTTTTGATTTTGGGATATTTGTTACCGTTTTTTGATACAAGCCACTTTACTTATAGACAATTTTCGCCGTCAAGCAGCGTCATTTATACAATATTCTACCGTTTGTCAGGGCACTTTTGCATTTGGGATTTAATCCCTGATTTTGAGTAATCCAATTACGCTATGACTGTTGACGATTGCGTGCCCCTTTTTGACGATTCTCGCTCGTGTTTTTTGATCCAGCATTTTTTGCTGCTATGCCCTGAGTTGCCGCTTACCAGACGTCGTTTGATGAACCGACTTCAATTGCTGCGTTAATCCCTACTTCATTGACAAAGGGACCCTGTTTGTTTTTTTTCACCACTTAATTATAATCACCTTTTAACTGTTATTCTCATGGGAGAAAAAGTTTACAATCCGAGGTGTAGATCGCGGGATGCCTGTCGACCGTCCGTTCTACATTTCAAGCTGAAACGTTTTCTTGTGACCTTACCTGCGATGCTCTTTTTAGCATTGGCAATAATGGGTCCGGGAGATGCGCGTGCACAGTCCTGTCCAGGACCGGGCACTTTTAGCTCCATGACATTCAGTCCGGCTGATCCGGCGATGAATGTGAACCACTCCATCTCGAACATTACCATGACCCCAGCATTGACCATGGGGTATGAGTACAAGTTTCAATTGAATGGAGTGGGTGCTTTTGTAACAGGAAGTTCGATTTCCAATGTGCCTACGGGGCCACATTGCATTACTTCGGCGGTGTTTGCATCGACGAATGTATTTTGTAATGGGGTGCTGTACACAGCGGGAACGGAGATTCCGAACACGCGAAGTTCAGCCTGCCTTTATTTTGGCACAGGCGCTCCACAGCCGGTGTTGGCTTCCAACATAGCTGGGAATCTGGAGTGCAGTGGTCTGATTACTCCTACCCCTGCACCGAATCGTACCTGTTTTACGTACGAGTACAGTGTAGATGGCGGGGCTTGGACCTCCACGCTACCCATTTCGGTGAGTGCCGGTTGCCATACCTTGGCGAATCGGGTATCTTGCACAAGTGGGGTTAGTTTTGGAGCTCCAATTCCGACGACTGCTTCTGCTACGACCGACTTTTCGATTTTCGACGATTTGAGTAAAATTGATGCGGATGACATTACGCTAGTGAAGACCTGCTCTTCTGGTTCAGATGGAGCGATCACGTCCATCACTGGGTTGCCGACAGCTGGTACGGGTTTGACGTACGAGTACAGTGTGGATGGCTCTATGTTCAGTGCGACTCTTCCGACCAATCTCGCTCCAGGTTGTCACAACATCATCATCCGGCAGGCGGCTGAATGCCCCAATAGCTCCGGTGATGGTTCGACACCTGCGATGTGCCGGAAGGAATTGAATTTTGTCATTTATCCTTCGGCCCCAACCATTACGGCGCCTTCCAACACTTGTGGTGTAATGTTTACCCTTCCAACGGTGACGCCGATTGGAGGGTTTTCAGTGGAATACAGCATTGACAATGGTGTGACTTGGGATGCTGCTCCAAGCACAACAACGCCAGGTTGCTACCCCGTGCAAGCACGGTATGTGACCAGTGGTGATTGCGGTGTGGATCCACCTTTGAATGTAGTTCCTGGAGGTAGTTTTGCAAGCGAGTGTTCAGCAGCTTCCAACACGGTCAATGTGTTGATTTTCCCAGAGGCACCCATGTTGACGGCACCGGACAACACCTGTGCTGCTGCATTTACATTGCCTACGGTAACACCGGTTACAGACTTTAACGTGCAATACAGCGTAAATGGTGGTGCATGGTCGGCTGCTCCGACAGTCCCTAGCACTCCTGGCTGTCACAGCGTAAAAGCGCGTTATGTTTACCCGGGTGTTTGTGGAGGTGTTGCAAGAGGCGCTTCTGGTGCTGAGGCAGCAGATGTAGTTGGACCAGCTCCATGTGATGAGAGTGCTGCGGTAAACGTGGTGATTTTCCCAAGCGCTCCCACCTTGACGGCACCAGCTAATACTTGCAACGCTGCGTTGACGCTTCCTACGGTAACGGCTGTAACTGGCTTTAACGTAGAATGGAGCATTGACGGAGGTACTTACTCTGCTTCAGCGACGGCCCCTAGCACAGCTGGCTGCCATAGCTTCCAAGCGCGTTATGTACTGGCGGCTGCTTGTGGATCAACGGCAGCGGGAGCAACTGCTCCTGCGGCTTGCGAAGAAAGTAATGAAGTAAGTGCGGTGGTATTCCCTGCTGCACCGAGCATTACAGATCCAGCAGATGCTTGCAATGCGATGTTCACCTTGCCAACTGTAACAGATGTTGCTGGTTTTGATGTGGTTTACCGCCTTGATGGTGGAAACTGGGAAGCCAACCCGTCTACTACGACTACGGCAGGATGCTACACCATTGAGGCGGCATATGCACTCAGTGAAGATTGTGGATCTACCTTAGCTGGAACGGTAGGAGAGTTTCCTAATGTTGAAAGCATAGCTCAGACACAAGTAAATTTTTTTCTTGCTAGTTTTAGCCAATCTGATCTTGCACAGTCCTTCACGGCAACCGATTCTAAGGTGTCTGGGGCGAGTATCTACTTGGCTAATAGTACTGCTGGTTCGGTTACCATTCAGCTGTACTCAGACCTCCCGAATATGGGTGGGATAGAGTTGGCACAGGGTACAGCAAGTTACATGGGATCTAATTTATGGGTAGATGTGTCATGGCCCGAGGTAAGTGTTACCCCCGGTTCGGTCTACTACTTAGTTCTAACTGGAACGGTGGGTGCTAATATTCAGGGGTCAGGCGATGTTTATCCAGGAGGTCAAGTTTATGCAAATGCACCATATACTCCATATCCACAATTTGACTTTGGGTTCAAAGTCTTCTCTGAATTTGGAGGGGGCTGTGGAGCCAGCACTTCAGAATCGGTGGTTATTTTCCCAGCGAAGCCAGTGTTGACTGCTACCAGCAATGTGTGTGCAGGTACTGCATTTACGTTGCCCACGGTAACACCTGTGACTGGGTTTACCGTAGAGTACAGCATTAACAGTGGTGCTTGGGCGGCTAGTCCGACAGTGCCAATCACAGCGGGATGCCATTCAGTACAGGCTCGTTATGTGACGGCCAGTGCTTGTGGAGGTACTGCTGCAGGAACGGCTGGTACAGGTGATTGTGGAGCGAGCGATGCGGTGAGCATTACGACCTTCCCATCTGTGCCGACGCTTAGTGCACCAGCAGATGTATGTGAGGGTACTGCAGTGACAGAACCAACGGTAACACCTGTTACTGGATTCAGTGTTGAATTCAGTGTGGATGGTGGTACGTATGGTTCATGGGCGACAGTAGCACCCACCTCTGTAGGCTGCCACTCGATCAAAGCACGTTACGTGTTGACGTCAGATTGTGGCTTGACTACTGCGGGAACGGGTGGTCCAACTGGATGTGTAGAAAGTACAGAAGTAAATGTACTGATCTTCCCAGAGGCACCGACCTTGACGGCGCCAGACAATACCTGTGGCACGATGTTTACGCTACCCACAGTTGATCCGGTAACGGATTTTGGTGTTGAGTACAGTATTGATAACGGGGCCACTTGGTCTGCGAGCCCGAGCACAACCACACCTGGTTGTTACAGTGTGAAGGCACGTTATGTGTATACGGGTACTTGTGGTACGGCTCCAACCCCTATGCGCAATGGTGCCGAGGCACCTACTGCTGTAGTTGGACCAGCTCCATGTGATGAGAGTGCTGCGGTAAACGTGGTGATTTTCCCAGATATCTCTACGGAGAATATCACGACGGTGACAAAAAGTTCAGTTTGCGGTACGACCAATATCACAGCTGTGAACTGGGCTACTGCTACTCCTTCGGTAGCTGGATTCGAGCTACGCTACGATATAGATGGTGGTACGGCCTTCACGAATACGACTGGAGCCTTTACCAATGTGGCTCCTGGTTGTCATACCGTCACTGCAAAGTGGGCATATACGTCTGCTTGCGGAACTATTACGGCGGGCGCTCTTGCTCCAGATGCTTGTGAAGAAACCCATGACTTTATCGTTTGGGTGGATATGAGTGGTAACTGGCCAACTGTCACATTAAGTGATACTTGCGGTGCTGGTGTAAAGATTACCTCTGTAAACTATTTGCCAACGGCACCTAGTATTCCAGATGGTCAGGAATTGGTGTACTCTGGCGAGAGCAATGGGGTAGCATTTACCAACTTGACCTTGGATGCGCTTAAGATGGTAGACTTCAGCTACAATGCTACGGCTGTACAACCTGGCTGTCATTTTATCCGTGCAAAAGCGCGTGCGACTTCCGATTGTAAAGATTCGGATGATGCAACAGCTGCAGCTGATGGTGCAGCTACTGGTGATTTGGCGGCTAATACTTGCCGTACCACGCTTCGTGGATTTATTACTTTCCCTGCTGCACCAACCCTTACGGCTGATCCAGTATGTGAAGGTGGTACGTTGACGGTAACGGCAGGATCCACTGCTCCAACCGACTATGCATGGCGTTATCTTCTAGTGGACTATACGTCTGGAACTCCAACTCCAGTTGGATCTTGGACGGCTAATCCTACGTTTACGCCCGCAACTGCTGGATGCTACAAGGTGTTTGTAACTCCAGTTCGTGTTACTACTACTTGCAACGGTATAACCATACCTGCTTGCGGAGCGATTTATCCAAGCAACGTGCAGCGTCCATTGGACATGCAAAATAACTGCAACCCAGATGGGGCAGATATCTCTGTTGCTTGTTTTGATTCTGTAGACGTAGTAGTTTTGACACAGTCTCCAATGGCTATTCAGCCGAACAACATTACAGTTTGTTTGGATGAAACAGGCTATATCGACTTAGCGCACGTTCAGCAGACAGTTCCTGCCTGTGTAGCGGATGTTGCTAACCTGTCTTATATCATTACGTCAAGTGATGAGTTGGTGGTAACTTCTGTTCCTGCACCTGGACTAATGAGCGGAGATGAAAATGCTCCTGAATTATTCTACACGGGTGTAAATGGAAACAACTACCCCAATGTAGTTACAGTAGGGGTACAGGCGGTTCTTTCTGTTCCTGGTGCGGAGGTTTCTTGCATAGGTCCTGAAGTGTTCTTTACTATTACAGTTCAGCCTAATTTTGAGACTACGACTGGTTGGAATGTTGATCCAAGCACGGCAGTTCAGTGTGCATCCAACGATGGGTGGACGATTTACAGCACTGCTGGTCCTGCTCCGACAATCGTTAAGAATGATGCGGATCAGTCTGTTGGCGGTTCTGTACCTGGTTGCACGTATGAGCTATACTACGGCAGCTCTTTGTCTCCGCTTGGTTTGCCAGTGGGCAATGCCTTGGTTCAGTCTGTCCTCGGTGATGGCAACCCGATTGAATTCCAGAAAGTATTTATTCCTGGAACCTATCAGGTATGGCAGCGCTGCGGCGGTTGCGCCGAGTTGGCTTACACGGTTAACTTGGAAATCATCGGTGCTCCGGTGTTGACAAATCTTCAGTTGGAAGCTTGTCCGGATGCTCCTGGTGGTAATACGGCTACGTTCAGTGGCATTACTTATCCGACACCTGCTCCAACCACTCCACCAAGTACCTTGACGATCCTTGGATACTACGGTACTTATAGTGGTGCAGCAGATGCGGTAGCTGGGGATTTGATCTCTGCTACTGGAGGGTTCGACCACATTTCTTCCGATGATGAAATTTATGTTCGGATTGGTCAGGACGTTGATGGTATTCCCGGTGATGATTGCTTCCATGTGGGGGTAATCGAGCTTCGGGTAGTTAACCGTCCGGTTGTTATATTAACAGCTCCTGCGGTAGCTTGCGTAGATCAAACCGTTCGGGTTTCATCCAACGTACACAGCGGAAGTGGTTCTTACCAGTACTTATGGTCGGATGGTTCCACTACCAGCTATATTGATGTTACAGCTTCTACTCCTGGACCGGTTACGTATACCGTAACGGTTACGGATCCAAACAATGGAGTAAATGGTGCAAATGGACCAAGCTGTACGACTACTGAGTCTATCGAGGTAACATTTACAGCACCTGCTCTTACCTGCCCCGCTGACGTAACCGTTAGCGCTGATCCAGGTACTTGCAACGCGTATGTAAACTTATTACCTGCTACACTTAACAGCGATTGCGCCAATGGTACGACCATTGGTTATTATGCTACTGGTGCAACGACGGTGAATTCAAGTGCTACTCCTGGTACTCTTGGATCTGTAGTGGCAGTTCCTTTTGAAAAAGGAGTCACCTCTGTAAACGCTGTAGTGATTGGCACCCCATCTATTACTTGTTCCTATAATGTGACAATAGTAGATACGGAAGCGCCGATTGCGCAGTGTAAGAGTATTGTTTTGGCATTGGATGCTAATGGCGAAGCTTCTGTTTCAGCAAGTCAATTAGATGGAGGATCTTCTGATAATTGTACTGCTGCAGTTGGAATTGGTTTCTTTGGTTTTGAAAATTACTTTGAAACGGGTAACTGGGCCTTCTCTTCTACCGGAGATGGATCTATAGATGTCACCAATGCTCCTAATTCCATTGAGTTGACGGGCAATGACAACGGTGTAGCTGGTAACACTCAACTGTGTATTACGGCCCCCGAAGCATTAACCGTTGTATTCAATTGGAATTTCCAAACCACTGATGGCCCCTTATTTGATCCTTTTGGATACTCAATTGATGGGGTATTTACGCAATTGACTAATAACTCAGGGCCACAAACCCAAACTGGGGTAGTGACATTGCCAATTTTGGCGGGCCAGTCTTTCTGTTTCGTGGTTAATTCATTAGATGGAATATTTGGCCCAGGCGTTACGATTGCATCGCAGTTTTCGTACAATGTCTCCTTCTTTGATTGTTCTGATCTTGGAAACAATGACGTAGAGCTTACTGTGACAGATGGCTCAGGCAATACGTCTTCCTGTATCGCAAATGTGGTTATACAAGACGTAACAGCGCCAAGTTTGGTATGCCCAAGCAGCTTGACGCAGAATGTAGCTCCATCTACAGGTTGCACTTGGACCTCTGGTTCACTTGCTCCGGTAACGGCTACAGACAATTGTACGCTTCCAGGTGGTTCTTTGACGTACGAAGTAATGAACCCATCTCAAGTGCTGAGCAATGGCGCTGGAGAGGTGAATGCTTTGGTATTTGATAAGGGCACTTCTGTAGTGGAGTACACGTTGGTAGATGGCTCTGGCAATGTTTCTACTTGTGCGTTCAATGTAACGGTAGTAGACAATATTGCTCCTGTCTTTGCTGACTGTCCAGCTAATATTACGGTATCGATTGGTGCGACCGGTACAACGGTGAGCCCTGCAGGTGCAGCGGGAGGTTACGTAGTAACGGACCCTGTGAGCGGAGCTGGTTGTGCAGTGAACATCAGCTATACGGCTCCGACGGCGAGCGATAACTGCACGATGTATGTGACTTCATTGGCCCAAGGATTTGGTGCTGCGGAGCACACGTA
>JBKDAM010000007.1:0-16311 GCA_046316495.1 Chitinophagales bacterium | reverse complement strand
GATATCTTTTCCAATATCACAGAGTACTACAAGTTCAGAGTACACCTTGTTTCCTTGCTCCATTCGCCGTTCTACAGCGATGTCTCGGTCATGTACTCGGTCTTGTTGGATATTTAAAGCGGTTTCAAAGGTACTACAAGCCTCTGAAACGCGTTGCAACAATTGTTCATTAATTCCGACATCTGCTAGAAAGTCGATTTGAGCTCGAGCGACCCGGACTACTCTTCGTCCACAAAATAGTAGTTGGGGATCGGACATGTCTCCCAGTTTAGAGGTTCCGAACTTGCGATAGCGCCCGGTTTTATCGTGGTATTTCATGGCGACCCGGGTCATCACGCTTCTGATGGCGGTCCGAAGGGCGTCGGCTGCGGTGTTCTTTTTTTCGGTAGCGATCATTTGATCCCCTACCATTTCATCATCATCAGGGAGTTGTTGAAAGGCATCGCACATGTTCTTGAATTTTTGCGCTCGTTCCATGCTGTAACCATATTGCTGGAACGCAGCCTGGTCGCGGTATGCCAGTCGGAGTGCTTCTTGACACCATTGATAAAGCTCTGCGTCTTGAGCGTTATAGTTGCGGTTGACGTGTTGTTTTTTCATATGAATCGTCTATTGGTTTTATCTCAATTTGGGAGTCTCCCTGCGATTTGGTATTGACGATGAAAATGCTGCTGCAAAGCTACACCTTTTTTTATTGAAAAAAATTTTACTTTTTTAAAAAAATCTTAGCAGAAAAATAGCCAATTTTGAAAAAGGACTGTTCTAATTTGACCTTTCGCTTACATTTGCTTTACATAACAATAAAACAACACTTTTTATGAAAAATTGGACATTGCGGTCGGCAGCCGGTATTGGTTTGGTTGCCATTTTGGCTACGCTTGGCTGTGACAAGGAGAGTACAACCACAGTGGATTGCAACAAATACAATTCCACCTATAATTCGAATATGAAGGCTATCATTGATAGCAAGTGCGGAACCTGTCATACGGCAGGTGGTTCTGCTCAGTTTTCCGGTGTTTACGATAGCTACGCGGACATGAAAAACGGTTTGGACGTGATGTGGCTGGAAATCAAGGAAGGAAGAATGCCTCAACCCGGTTCTACCCCATTGACCGATGCAGAAAAAGAGGCGTTCGAATGTTGGGAAAAGGCAGGTTTCCCTGAGAATTAACTCCTGATTTTGAAGAAGTTTTGCAGCCCAGCTGCATCAATAACGCCGGTGAGTTGCATCTGGTCATCTACCACAGCAACGATACCGGCGTTTTTTTGGCTAATCAGGTAATGAACATATTTTAAAGATTCTCGCTCGTGCACGATATCTACCGGTACCTGTAAGTGGTTCCTGATTTCACTTGAAGTGTCTTTTCTTTTTGCTGCCTTTAGGATTTCCTCCTCCTTCAGTACGCCTAATAACTGGTCTTCCAAATCAAAAACTAGAAAATTTCGCTCCAATCCCCTCGCCATTTGCTCAATGGCCGTATGCATCCAATCGTTTCCTCGAAGTCGGGTAAACTGCGTTCGTTGTACGTCCGATGCTTTAAAATCTCCCAATAAATGTTCCAATTGAACCATGGAATTTTCACTGCGAGCGGTGGTGAATACAAAGAACCCGATCAATGTCAAGGTAAAAGCAGAATAGTACAATCCTGCTACAACAAAGATTACTGCAATCGCTTGACCTATAATTGAAGCGGCTTTGGTAGCCATAGAGCGCCCTAGTTGCATAGCTAAAAGTGCGCGCAGGATACGACCCCCATCCATTGGAAAGGCCGGAATCAGGTTGAAAAGCACCATCATCAAGTTGACCGCCATCAAACGAGGCAAGGTCAATTTGGCTTCCGAAAATTGGATATCGGTATCTTGGAGCAACATGACCAAGTCGGTGTCATCGGCATCGAGTGACAACCAGTTCTCTACAAAAGCCTTAAAAAAGAACCACTCTATATCTCCGCTAAAAAACACTAATCGAGCGAGGAGGGCCAACAAGACGGCAATAACGACATTGACCATCGGGCCTGCAATCGCCACCCACAATTCTTGCTTGGGCTGCTCCGGCATCCGCTCTAGCCGAGCAATCCCACCAATGGGGGTTAAAATAATATCTTGAGTGTGTACCCCGTATTTTCTGGCCATTAGCGCATGACCAAATTCGTGGAGGAGTACACTCGCGAACAAGGCCACAAACAAGATTAACTGCCAGACCACCACTTCCATGCTAAGTTCACCCTCGCCAATGAGCATGTAAAGCAAGAAAAGCACCAATAGACTGAAGCTCCAATGAAGGTAAACTGGTATTTTAAACCAGGAAAACAGTTTGAGTGATCCGCGCATATTCGATTAATTTGTCTTGGTAGTGGGTTGCTGAAGCGTCGCTACAATAATGTATTGATAATCTAGGGATTGGTTATCTGTCTTTTTAACTTTGAAGCCAGCTTGTTCCAGTTCTGCCTTCACTTGAGCGGTACTTACTTTCAGTTCGGTGGGCGGTCCTACGGGGAGGTTGTTTTTTTTGAAATCAATAATCAACAGGTTGCCTTCATTTTTCATACCAGCTGCCAGGGTTTTGAGGTATTGTACTCTGTTCTCTAGGTAACAGTAAGTATTCACAAGCATAACAACATCCGCTTCAGAAGGTTTCAGGAGCGGATCCTCTGGTTTTCCAAGACGGGTTTCAAATCGTTCCTGGACATTCTCGGGTAGGCGAACTTTGATACTATCCATAAAATTGATGAACCGCTGATCGATGTCAATGGCGATTACTCGTGCTGCTCTAGGTACTAGTCGAAAGGCGAAATACCCAGTCCCTGCACCGATATCGGCCACTGTTTTTCCGTTTAAGTCTCCTAATTGTGCAATGACGAGATCGGGTTTCTGCCAAATGACGCGTTGCGTACTCTCGTAATCAGAGACCAGCAAGTCGAAGTCATTCTCCGTTTGATAGGTTTCGGTATCGGAGCTTTGATTATTGGGCTGGAGAAGGGTAAGGGAGGTGTTTTCGGGCGGCTCTTGAGAAGGGCCGCAGGCGATCAGCAGCCAAGAACTCAGCATAAAAAACGGTGACAACAGTTTCATAGTTGGACGATAATGCTTGAAAAGGACCCCTTGCTCGTCTTCTTTCCTTTTTGTGGGTAGAATGGAACGGTGATTTTGAACAAAAAAGAGAAAAAGATTTGGTAAAAAGGCTCTAAAACGAGCATTTTCCCGGTTTGTGGCTTGGATTCAAGCGCAAAGTTAATGAAGAGGGGCCATATCCTATCAGAATGCCCTACATTTACAGCCGCAAATCATGTTAACAAAAATTCATTGGAAAGAGCCTGGCTTTTGGGCCAGTTTCGCCGCTGTGCTATTGGTGGTGAGTATGCCATTTTCTCCTTTTCTACTTTCTGTTGGAATGTGGTGTCTGGTGGCTGTTGCGCTTTGGTCCACCTACTTGCAGCAGCCATCGGGGATAGTTTCCTTACTGCGATTTAGCTGGGAACGTTTTGTCCAAAACAAGGTGTTATTGGCCCTCTCTTTTTTGTTTTGGGTTCCTCTTGTAAGCATGGGCTGGTCGGACGATCTCGCTTCCTGGCTTACTCGGGTTCGTATCCGATTGCCCTTTTTGATATTGCCTTGGGCTTTTGCCAATCTGCCCGCCCTCCGTTTGCGACAGCTCGCTGCGCCGATTTACGGTTCATTACTCGTCATGGTGGTGCTTTCTGCAGGGGTTTTGGTGAATTTTGGTCTGGAGCCTGATTTAATCTTGAATGGATTGAAGGAAGGGCAGCCAGTTCCGGTCCCAAGACATCATATTCGATTTAGTTTGATTATGGTGGTCACCATTTTATCTACTGGTTGGTTAAGCCTTCAACACGATTATTGGAGTTCGAGGGCGGAGCGAAGGTGGGTGGTGCTGGGTATTTTATTTCTGGTAGTTACCTTGCATATTTTGACGGTGAGAAGTGCTTTGGTGGCATTTTATGCAGGTCTGTTTTTTACCCTAATTCGTTATTGGTGGAAAACCCGCAACTGGAAGTTGGGCCTTTTGGCCCTTTCTGTGCTCCTCTTGGTACCGGTCATTACGGTTTCAACAGTGGAAAGCGTTCGGAATCGAATTGCCTACATGCGGTACGATTGGGAGCAATTTCGGTCGGCTAAAGGTGGTGCGAACTATTCGGATGCAGAGCGGTTTGTTTCTCTAGAGGTGGGAATTCGGATCTGGATGGAACAGCCCTGGCTAGGTGTTGGGGTAGGGGACCTGGAGTTAGAGAATCAGCGGATGACCGACCGGATTCATCCGGAATACAGTGAGACGCCCAAATTGCCGCATAATCAATTCATTTACATCCTCGCCTCTACTGGTCTTTTTGGATTAATCATCAGTGGCCTTGCTTGGATGTATCCACTTTTCTTTTTTAAATATCGAAAAAACTACCTGTTCATGTCGTTTCAGGTGGTGGTATTTATTTCCTTTTTGGTAGAATATACCTTGGAAACCTCCATTGGAGCCGCTTTTTGCTTGTTTTACCAGTTGTGGTGGATAAAAATGGCAGAGGCTCAGGAAGATTACCCTCTTTAAATTATGTTTAGATGATGAAGAAAATCAATTGGATTGGAGTTTTTACGTTAAATTTATTTTTCATATGCTTGCTTCCCAGTGTCTCCAATAGCCAGAAACTGTTGTTGATTGAGCAGTCGAATGTAGTCAAACCTATCAAGCTCACGATTGGGGACCAGTTGGTGTTTCGGTTACAAGGGGAGGAAGATTATTGGTACAAGCGTACGATCACCGACCTGCTTCCGGAGGGGAACAGTTTGATGTTGGATCATCAATTGGTGCGCATTGAGGATATTGCCGCGCTTAAAATTTCAAGAAAGGGGTACGTTCGATTGATTGGCTCTTCTCTTCTCACGTTTGGGGTATCGATGGGTGTTGCAATTACTGCTGCTGTATTATACCGAGACTTTGACTATAACTTTCCAGCCCTTATTGGGGCGGGGGCGGGTTCTTTTTTAGCAGGAACCTACCTGTTAACGCCCCGAAAAATAAAAATGGGAGATAAATTTCGCCTTCGAATTATAGAAATCAGGTTCGGAGATACCGCTCCACCAAAATCTTAGCCTTTTTCTCCACTTCAGGGTCTGTGATCAACTCCGGTGCGTGGTGGGGTTTGATGCGTGCGTCGATGAGTAACGGACCCTCACAGCCCCAGTGCTTGAATTGGGTAAACGATTTTACACCATATAGGTCGTGGCTCGGATTAGCGCGGGTGAAGCTAACCCACAGGAAATTGTTGAGTGTTGCGGCAGTAAAGGTACTGTCATCCACCAGAAGAATCAATGGAGTTTCTTCCAAGGAGTGGTTCTCCAGTGTTTTGGCTAGCTCCTCCATTTCTTGTTGTGCCTTGGCTTGGGTAGAGTACCGAGGTGCTTGGATGCAAAGTACACCGGGAAGGGCGAGCGTCGGGCGTTGTTGACTCGCGAATCCTTCCGGCAAGCGCAATCCAATCGGAACTTCGGTGGCGAGACGGCGTTGTTGTTCTCCTCGACAGGCAATCACTACCTTAGAGCCCTCATTCCAACCACTCCCTGAATAATCCAGGGTATCGATCGTTGTTTTGGTTTGAAAATGAAGGTCCCTCCTCCAATCCACCCGTTCAAGGACATGTTGAAAAAACCGAGCGATGTCGTGTGTGTCCAACCGGGGATCATCGTCTGAGGCAGCGATAATCAAGAATTTTGCCAGCGAGGTCTGTCCAGATCCCAGTATTCGATTGGCGATGGTTAAAATTTCCTCGGGACGCCGTTCACGGAAAGGCATGTAGCGCTCGTGCCCGATCGCCAACAGGAGGGGGTGGACACCTGCTGCATCCACAGCATGAAGCTCTTTGAGCCCTGGGAATTCTTGTGGAGTTAGGGGAGCAACCAACTCGTGAATCATCCAGCCAAAACTACTATCCTCTTGCGGGGGGCGGCCCACCACTGAAAAATGCCAAAGAGGGTCTTTGCGGTGGAATACTTTATGCACTTTCATGACCGGGAAATCGTGGGTCAAGGAGTAATACCCTAAGTGGTCTCCAAAAGGGCCTTCGGGCTTCTTTAGACCTTTGACAATTTCACCCGTAATCACAAAATCGGCATCCGATGAGAGAAAGTACCCATCTTTCCGAGTGTATCGGAACCGTCGGCCGGCAAGCATCCCGGCGAAGGTGAGTTCACTCAGTCCCTCCGGTAGAGGCATGATGGCGGAGAAAGCATGGCTAGGAAGGCCTCCGACAAATATAGAACACTTGAAAGGTTCTTCCCGCTGGTTATATTTCGTATGATGCACACCAATGCCCCGGTGGAGCTGGTAGTGCATACCAATTTCCTGGTCAGGTAGGTATTGATTGCCAGAGAGTTGAATTCGGTACATGCCGAGGTTGGCATTCATCGGGCCCGGCGCATCTGGATCTTCGGTAAATACCTGTGGGAGAGTAATAAATGCGCCCCCATCCATTGGCCAGCTCTTCACCTGCGGCAGGGCGCTGATGCTGGTTTCACCATATTGAATGGGTGCCTTCCCCCAGGACTTTTGTGGTAGTGCAGAGAGTGCAGTGGCTGGTGCTTTCCAGTACCGAAGCGGATGCTTGAGGAAGGACATGGGGTCCTTTTTTAACTCAATAACCCGTTTTACCTGATCCAAGGTGCCACGAAACAAAAAAGCAGTACGCTCAAAGGTTCCGTATAGGTTGGAGATGGCCTGAAAGGGGCTTCCTTTCACCCGTTCGAACAAGAGTGCAGGGCCTTGCCGATCAAACACTTGCCGAGTGATCTCCGCCATTTCCAAGTTGGGATCTACCTCTTCGCGGATACGAAGAAGCATTCCATGTCTTTCCAGGTCGTTGGCCGCCTGTCTCAATGATGTGTACCGCATAGTGGCCTTAGAACAGGCGATCTTTGCAAATTGTTTAAGACCGATTGGTCCAATTCGTTGCTATGGAGGGAATGGTACGGAGCTGTTGTTGTTGTTCGAGGTAAAGCTGGACGGCCATTTTCGCGGCGATTTGGGCTGCAGCGGCTTCTTTCGCTTCCAGCTGATCAGGTGTAAAATACTGATTCACGAAATTAGTATCAAACTGGGCGGTTTGAAACGCTTGGTGGTCCATCACAAATCGGCCGAAGGGTAGGGTGGTAGCAACCCCTTCGACTAAGTATTGGTCGATGGCTTCCCTCATTTTTTGAATTGCCTCTTGACGGTTGGCTCCCCATACCGCCAATTTGGCGAGCATCGGATCGTAATAGATAGGGACTTCCATTCCTTCTTCATATCCTCCATCCACCCGGATATTCAAACCTTCTGGAACTTGGTACTTTTGAAGGGTTCCTACAGAAGGCAAGAAATTATTTTTAGGATCTTCTGCATATACCCGAAGTTCGAGCGAGTGCCCGTTAATTTTCAGGTCTTCCTGCTGAAAGGGTAGGGCCTCTCCACGTGCAATCTTGATCTGGAGTTCTACCAGATCGAGGCCGGTGATCAGCTCAGTGACCGGGTGTTCTACCTGCAAGCGGGTATTCATTTCCAGGAAATAGAAGTTCAGCTGGTCGTCCACCAGGAATTCTACTGTCCCAGCTCCTACGTATTGGCAAGATTGGGCGACGCGAACAGCCGCCTCTCCCATTGCCTTTCGGAGTTCCGGGGTTAAAATTGCCGAAGGGGCCTCTTCCACTACCTTTTGATGGCGTCGTTGGATGGAACATTCTCGTTCAAACAGGTAAACCAGGTTGCCATAAGAGTCGCCCAAGACTTGTATTTCGATGTGACGTGGGGAGGTTACGTATTTTTCAATAAAGACGGCTCCATCTCCGAAAGCTGAAATAGCCTCTGAAATAGCCCTTTCCATTTGTTCCTTCAGATCCTCCTCTTTTTCTACAATACGCATACCCTTACCTCCGCCCCCCGCAGAAGCTTTGATAAGGATAGGATATCCGATGCGACGACCAATTTCCTTTGCTTTTTCTACGTCAGTAATGGCTTCTTCGATACCGGGAACCATGGGTACCTGGTATTTTTTAGCGGCCTCCTTCGCAGCCAATTTGCTGCCCATCATTTCGATGCTATGGGGTTCAGGCCCGATAAAGGTGATACCGGCCGCTTTTACTTTTTGGGCAAAGCCTGCATTTTCACTCAAAAAACCATATCCAGGGTGGATTCCATCCACGCCGTGTTAGACGGCAATTTGTATAATTTTATCCGCTTGCAAATAACTTTGTGCGGAGGGGGCTGGTCCTAATAGGTACGCTTCGTCGGCAAAGCGAACGTGGGGCGCATTTCGGTCTGCTTCTGAGTAAACAGCGACCGTTTTGATGCCCATTTTCCGGGCAGTGCGCTGGATGCGGAGTGCGATTTCTCCGCGGTTGGCAACGAGTATTTTTTGCATGGGGCAAAGATAACGGATGACTTGAATTGAAGGAACGGGAGGGTAGGATTTTTGACAAGGCAAAAAAAAACGGGTCGGTGTTGAAGTGCTCAAAACCAACCCGTTCACTTAAGTAGAGTACATTTTAAGATACTGTTTCCTTGCTTGCGTCAATTAATTGGATCGCCCGGTCAAAAATAGCTGTATTTTCGAGGTGTACCACTCCACCACCATAGCCCGATTCGAGGTGAAACTCGCTGATATCGCCATTTTTGTAGTGGCCAGCGCCAAAATAATTGCGGATGGCCTCTTCCGTTTGTTGAAACTCTTGGGCAAGCCTAGCTACTCCACCTGGTGGAAGGGCGTGCTTTACCCGGCGCAATTCTTCAAATGATACGTTCATAATCGATTGGTTTGGTGAACGAATAACAGCCTGCCCAACGGCAGACGGTCGATTTACAACACCCTAAAGTTAATGGTTTTTTTCTCATTATCGCAAGGGGGTTTGGTAAAATAATAGTTTGTTTTATTGGTGAATTTTTAAAATAAAAAAATATTATTTTACAATTAAGAAATCCGATGCCGAATAGAATCCCCCTTGAAATCCAGTTGAAAAAAGTTACCTTTGCGGCTCTTTAGATGAGGTATGACATTACATGTAATCGCGTTTGACATCCCATATCCAGCCAACTACGGCGGGGTGATTGTGGTGTTTAATCAAATTAGAGCGCTTCATGCGCTAGGAGTGAAGGTAATTTTGCATTGTTATCAATACGGTGATCGGCAACCACAGCCCGAATTGGCGAATTACTGCCATGAGGTCTACTACTACCAACGGAGCCGCTCTATGATTTGGCAACTTTCCTTGTTGCCATTTATAATGCAAACTCGAATGAGCAGGTCATTACTCAAGCGGCTTAAAAAAGATGACCATCCCATACTTTTTGAGGGTATTCATACAGCGGGTCTTGTTTGGAAACGAGCGTTACGACATCGGCACAAGATCGTTCGGATGCATAATGTGGAATGGCAATACTACGAACATCTCTGGAAATTGACCTCTACCCGGTCTTTATTGGAGAAAATCTACTATTTTGTAGAAAGCTTAAAACTACAGCGGATCGAGCCACAGGTGTTGTTACATGCCGATGAGATTTTGGCCATTTCTACCAACGACGCTGCTTATTTCCGAAAATACAAAGCCAATACCTACTACATCCCTACCTTCCATCCCAATTCTTTCGTGGAAAGCCAATTG
Organism: Chitinophagales bacterium; assembly: GCA_046316495.1. GTDB lineage: Bacteria > Bacteroidota > Bacteroidia > Chitinophagales > Saprospiraceae > M3007. The sequence continues at coordinate 6,675 of JBKDAM010000007.1, read as the reverse complement.
GGTAGGGGAGAATATGTGCTTTTTCACGGAAAATTGAGCGTCCCAGACAATGAAAAAGCCGCTCTTTGGCTCATTGATGAAGTCATATCCGGCATGGAAACGCCCCTGGTCATTGCTGGTATGGAACCTACCCAACGACTTCGCGATGCTGTCGCCCAACATGGGCATATCCGCTTGGTCGAGAATCCGGATGATTGGACTATGAACGATCTGATTCGCAACGCCCACATCAATTTACTGGTCTCGTTTCAAAATTCGGGTATCAAACTCAAGTTAATAAATGCGCTGTTCCGGGGCCGTTTTTGTATTGTGAACGACCCGATGGTGAGCGGTACTGGGCTGGAGAAACTTTGCTATGTCCGGAATTCAGCGGCGACTATCCGACAAACCATTGAAGCTTTGCTGAATGCACCGTTTGAACAAAGCCGAATAGATGAACGAAAGGCATATTTGGAGACCATGTACTCCAACCTGGAAAATGCTCGCAAAATGCTGGAGGTGATTCGGTTTGAAAGCAACCCGGTTTCCTGATTCAACCTTTCTATTCTCTGCTTGTTTAGCATCCAAACAATACAACCGTATGTCGCAATTATTGATTGATCATCCAGAACTTTCCTCTGAGATGCGTTCCATCGCTGAAAAAGTATATGCAGGTCAACGCATCACACCAGAAGAGGGTTTACATTTATACGAGGAGGGTGAGCTATCCTTCCTGGGCTCACTTGCCAATTTTGTTCGGGAAAAGAAAAACGGAGACAATACGTACTTCAATAAAAATTTTCACATTGAGCCTACCAACCTCTGTGTGTACGATTGCAAGTTCTGCTCTTATTCTCGGTTGATTAAGCAGCGCAACGACCCCAACTCCTGGGCCTATTCTATGGAGGAAATGATGGATATCGTCCGTAAATACGACGGTCAACCAGTTACTGAGGTACATATCGTGGGAGGGGTTCTTCCACAGTACGATCTGGAGTTTTACACCACCTTGTTCCGGCAAATTAAATCCCACCGGCCTGATTTGCACGTGAAAGCCTTGACTCCTGTAGAATACCACTACATTTTTAAAAAAGCGAAAGTGTCGTACGAAGAAGGTATGCGAATGATAATGGAGTCTGGTTGTGACAGCTTACCGGGTGGAGGGGCTGAAATTTTTGATCCAGAGATCCGAGAGCAGATTGCAGCGGATAAATGTACTGGAGAACAGTGGTTGCAACTGCATGAAATTTGGCACAAGTTGGGTAAACGGTCTAATGCAACGATGTTATATGGACACATCGAATCGTACCACCATCGGATTGATCACCTCCAGCAGCTTCGAACCCTTCAGGATAAAACAGGTGGCTTTCAAACCTTCATACCGCTCAAATTCCGCAATCAGGACAACCAGATGAGTCATATACCGGAGCAATCCGTGATTGAGGACCTGCGCAATTATGCGGTTTCAAGGATTTTCCTCGATAACTTTGACCACGTCAAAGCCTATTGGCCCATGATTGGGCGGACGGTTGCCCAGCTTTCGTTATCGTTCGGGGTGGATGATATTGATGGAACCATTGATGATACCACCAAAATTTACTCCATGGCTGGTTCGGAGGAGCAAAACCCTGCTCTGACAACGGCTGAGTTGGTGGATCTAATTCGAAAAGTCGGCCGCAGGCCCATCGAACGGGATACGTTGTACAATGTGCTGCAGGACTATACGGAGGTAGAATTTGAATCGGATAAGGCCTTTCGCGGGTATTTTGAATTGCCGGTGGTTTCCTAATAAGGTTACCCAAAAATCAGTTGAATCAACACTAGACAAATGGAAAAGAGCACTCATTTATATATATTACGGCATGCAGAAACGGCCCTCAACCGCCAGGGAATACTGCAGGGAAGTAGTATTGATGCGGATTTGAACGAGTATGGCCGTCGGCAGTCTTTAGCATTTTACGAACATTACCAACATATTGATTTTGATTTGGTAGTGACTTCTGCGCTCAAAAGAACGCACCAAACGGTGGCACCTTTTTTGGAAAAAGGCATTGATTGGCATGTAACGCCTGATATCAATGAGATTTCCTGGGGTGAAAACGAAGGCAAGCCCACAGATGCCCGTTGGAAGGTGATTTGGGAGGAAGTCCGCGACCACTGGAACGCAGGTAATTTGCATGCCCGAATGCCCGGCGGGGAAAGTGCTGCTGAACTGAATGCCCGACTGGAGCGTTTTTTAGATTGGCTGAAGGGTAGGGAGGAACGCCATATACTGATCTGTACCCATGGACGATCGCTTAGAGGCTTGATTTCATTAATGAAAGGGGTTTCACTGGCGGAAATGGAGGGGAATCCCCATACCAACACCGGTTGCTATGTCGCCCAGCTTCGGGAAAAACGCTTTCATTTCCTCAAAGAAAATGCTACTGATCACTTAAGCAGGTTGCTTGAATGAGTGAGGAAAACGGAAAAAAAAGGCCAAACAAGCAGGTGGAACAGTCATCTCCATTAATTCCGGGGGAGGATTTTTATGTAGAAAATGGCCGTTATGTTTTTACCGAACACTACCACCTGAAACGTGGTTACTGCTGTAGCAGCGGTTGCCGACATTGCCCTTTTCGCAATAAAAAAAAGCCTTCCTAGTGTTTGGGCTTGTGCTTCTTGGCGGGGATTTCCTACCTTCGCCTTTGAAACAAACCTTTACACACAGTGGATTTCAAAAAAGTAATACCGCATTTGATTGCCGCCGCCCTTTTACTTCTGGTGTCGGCTGTTTTCTTCGCCCCCAATGCCTTTCAGGGTAAGGTGCTTCCGCAACCAGATAACGATAAGGCATTTGGTATGCAGCGTGAAATACAGGACTATTTAAAAAAAGGAGAATCCTCTCCGCTCTGGACCAATAGTGCTTTTGGCGGGATGCCTTCTTACCAAATCTATGTGAAAAGTGAGGGCGATTTGCTCCGGCCTCTGGCCCGGGCACCTTTTCTTTGGAGGGATTTGAGCTCTGTTTGGACGCAGGTATTCGCAGCCATGTTGTTGATGTACTTGTTTTTGTCGGTGTTGCGCCTGGATTGGAGGGTCGCTTTGCTAGGTGCGTTGGGATATGGTATAACTACCTATAATATTGATATCCTGGAAGCAGGTCATACTACCAAAATGCTGGCCCTGGCCTTGGCTCCTGGTATGTTGTCGGGTGCTGTTCTTCTTCTTCGGGGGCGCTGGTGGGAAGGCAGTGGTTTGCTGGCCTTTTTTACGGCTGCTCAAATTTATGTCAACCACGTACAAATTACGTATTATACTCTGCTACTCCTGGGCCTGTTCTTTTTGTTTGAGCTCTTTCAGGCAATTCGGGAAAAAACCTTGGTTCATTGGGGCAAAGCGGTGGTGCTGGCTGGCCTGACCATGGGCTTGGGTGTGGCGACCAATGCTGCTAAGTTGCTTTCTACCTTGGAATATAGCAAAGAAACGATCCGCGGGAAATCGGAGTTAAAAGAAAAAGCCTCCAAAGGGGATGGATTAGATAAGGATTACCTGTTTGGCTGGAGCTATGGGGTAAAAGAAAGCATGACGCTGCTGGTGCCCCACTTTGCAGGGGGGGGATCCAATGAGAAGTTCAAGGATACAAAGTTGTATAAAGCGGTACCTGCGGAAAATCGTCGGGGGATTGCAGGTTTGTTTTACACTGGAGAGCAACCATTTGTGGGGACCGCTATTTATTTCGGGGCGGTTTTGATCTTTTTAGCGCTATTGGGAGCCTTACTTGCCCAGGGCGCTATTCGTTGGTGGCTGCTTAGTTCCGCTTTGTTGATGGTCAGCCTCGCTTGGGGAAAACATTTTTTCTTGAACCACCTATTTTACGATTACTTACCCATGTTCAATAAATTCCGGGCGGTCAGCATGGCCCTTGGAGTGGCGCAGCTGGCAGTTGCGGCCTTGGCAGCATTGGGTTTGCAGCGGTTTATTTCCAGTGAGTTGACAGTTTCTGCCAAACAAAAAGCACTTTATATTTCTGCTGGTGTGACCATCGGATTATCCTTGCTTTCAATCTTATTGGCTGAAAGTACAGGACCGAATGATGAGGCATTGGGTGGAAATGCTCAGTTGTTAAAATTATTGCAAGACGACCGCTCTTCTTTGGTGAGCGGGGATGCCTTCCGCTCTGCCGGCTTTATCGCCTTAGCGGCTTTCTTGATGTTTTTGTACACGAAAGGCTCTTTGCAGGCGACTGTTCTGGCCCTGTCCTTAGTGGGCGTTTCATTAGTAGATAATTGGACGGTCTGCACTCGGACCATTTCCTCCGATAAATACACTTCAGCTAAATCAGTGAACACCCCACCAGCACCTGAAAAATTTGATCAACAAATTTTGGCGGATCCAGACATTCACTACCGGGTGCTGGACCTGGCTCGAGGGGGCATTACAGCGAATGCGACCAATTCTTATTTCCATAAAAGCATCAATGGGTACCATGCTGCCAAGCTGCAGCGGTTCCAAGAGGTGGTAGAACGCTACTTGGGCGCTAATCTCGCGGAGTCTTTGCCGATTTTGGGAATGATGAATACCAAGTATATTATCACTCAAAAAGGGGAAGTTATCCAAAATCCAGAAGCTTGTGGCCATGCCTGGTTTGTTCGCCATGTCAGCATCGTACCGGATGGAGATGCAGAACTGGCTGCTCTTGAGACCTTGAATCCAAAGGATTCTGCGGTGGTTCAACAGTCGTTTGCTGCTGCGCTGGAAGGCCTCCACTTAACAGCTGATACCACAGCTCGTATTGAATTGACCAATTACCATCCTGATCGGATGACTTACACTTATTCTGCCGCTTCGGAGCAATTAGCGGTGTTTCCAGAGCAATATTACCCGGCAGATAAAGGTTGGAAATGTTACCTAAATGGACAGCCTTACCAAGATATCATCAAAGCGAATTACCTATTGCGGGCCCTTCGAGTGCCTGCGGGTAAGGACATGGTGTTGGAGATGCGTTTTGAGCCCGCTTCGTGGAAGCGTGGTACACAAATTGGAAGTATTGCCTCCATTTTGGTGTTGCTACTGTTAGGTGCAGGTCTTTTCTTCTGGTACCGATCGGGTTCCAAAGAGGGTAACGCTTAGTAAATACCTAGTTCCATTCCAAAAAAATCCCCCGTTGGTACTCCAGCGGGGGATTTTTTTAGGATTCTAGGACTTGAAGCTTGGCAAATTTTAGAACGATACGCCTTTCTGGTACATCGTCCTGCTCGAATTGGATGGCTGCAATTTTGCCGTCCTTTGGCCCTTCGACGCTTAACACGGTACCTTTCCCGAATTTAAGGTGTAGGACCGTCACACCCGCTACAATTGCTTCGGCCGGAGAGGCGGAGAAGGCTGCCTGTGCAGCAGCAGATACCGTGGATTGAATTGGGCCGTTGTTTCGCCGAACAGGGGTCACACCCGATACCCTTGCACCATTAGAAACCACCTCTTGTTCTCGACCTGCATTGCGGGCGGAACCAAAACCACCAGAGATTTCGAAGTGTTCAGGGCCAATTTCTTCTAAAAATCGGGAAGGAGGGAAGGAGCGAATCTGTCCATAGCGGTATCGATTTTGGCAATAGGTTAACGTTAGCAGTTCTTTCGCCCGGGTAATAGCCACATAAAATAAACGCCTTTCCTCGTCCAGTCCATTCGGGTCTTCACTCGACATAAAGGATGGGAATAGCTGTTCTTCCATACCCGTTACGAACAAGCACTGATACTCCAGTCCTTTTGCAGAGTGTACGCTCATCAAGGTAATGCGGTCTGTATCCTGTTTATTATCATCCGCATCGGTGAGTAAGGTAACGGTCTGAAGGTAAGCTGCCAGGCTTTTATCCTGAACCTCGTCTGCACCAGCGATTTCCGCTGCGGGCACTTCTCCATTGACAAATTCAGCGATTGCATCGATCACGGATACTACATTTTCCACCTTGCTTTGACCTTCTGGACTGGTATCTGCCTTTAAGGTATCGAACAAACCAGATTGTCGAAGGATGTCGGTGGCCAGTTGACTGGCATTGGCTTTGGTAGTTTGTTCCTGCCATTTTAGCACCAGTGTCCTGAAGGCCGCGATGGATTTTTTGGCTCGGTCTGTGATATCGGGCACTTGGGTCATGGCATCCCAAAATGAACAATTGAGCTGATTTGCCACCTTGCCAATTTTTTGGAGTGTACTGTCACTGATGCCTCGAGTGGGGTAGTTGATCACCCGGCGCATTGCTTCCTCGTCAATCGGATTGACGGCAATGCGAAGGTAGGCTACCAAATCTTTTACTTCTTTTCGTTGGTAAAATGACATTCCACCAAAAACCCGGTAAGCCAGGTTTTGCCGCCGGAGGTACTCCTCAAATTTTCGGCTTTGAGCGTTGGTTCGATAAAGTATAGCGATTTCCTGATTGGGAATGTGGTATCGGTTTTTGTACTCCAAAATCAAGTCTGCTACTCGCTTCGCCTCTTCGTCATCGGTTAGGCATTTCAGCAATTTGATTTTTTGTCGTTCGTTTTTATCGGTCCAAATTGTTTTTTGCAGCTGCTTTTTATTGTGCGAAATCACCTGATTGGCAGCGGCAACGATGTGGTGAGTAGAGCGGTAATTTTGCTCTAGTTTATACACTTTAAGATCAGGATAGTCCCGTTCAAAGTCAATGATATTATCGATGGTAGCCCCCCGGAAGGCGTAGA
>JBKDAM010000006.1:0-2604 GCA_046316495.1 Chitinophagales bacterium | reverse complement strand
CCCAAATGAGATGAACGACCTGGAGCCTCTGATTACTACAACCACACCCCAAAAGAAAAAAGCCTCTATTGTACGAAAGGTTACCCATTAAAGGAAAAGTAATGCAACTCCCCACCCATTCCCCACAAAAAGCACCTATCCACCATTAACCATTACCTCCGCCCCATTAACCATTAATAATTAACCATTAACAATTAACAATTAACCATTATTAAAACTTGCTTGGCGAAACATATCCACCCGTGTCCTTCGTCAAGGCCTCAAAAGAGGCGTCCGAAAATGGAGGTGGAACCGTGCTGTCTTCGATCAACGTTCTGTTCCCTTCGGGCGACTGCATCACCGGCTCAAAATCGAGTGGGGTGGGAGAGGGCTCTAATTCAGCATCCTCCATTAAATCGATGTCCCGTAAATAAAAAGGAGTGGGCTTCTCCGCCGGCGGAGCACCCGGATACTCAAAATCTAGGATGGACTTGGTCTGATACTGCCGCTGCGAACGCTCCAATTCCTCAATCCGCGCCTCATACTCACTCAACCGCAACCGCATCGCATACCGCTCCGACTCACCGCCCGCAACTTTGCTGCTGAGTTCAGAACGCTCGGCCTCTACCTCCTGATAACGCTGCTTCATGTGCTGGTACTCCTGATTCGCCTGCTCCGCCGTCGCTTGTAAGCCCTCATTCTCTAAGGCCAATTGCTCCGAACGATGTCGATAACGACTCCATATCACCCATCCCAACCATACTCCCAATAAAAAGGAGCCCAACAACATAACAAGAATCTCAAGGGTATGGCTGGCAAACGTTCCCGTGCCAGGTCCAATAGTAACATTTTGTTCAAACATAGTGTCGATTGACTGCTTATGGATGTAGTTGGATTTCCACCCGGCGGTTGCAGTAACGTCCTTGCGGATGATCATTGCTGGCAATCGGACGTTGCTCGCCCAATCCTCCCGCAACCACCTGGCCGCTCGGTACTCCTTGTTGGATTAAATAAGCCTGGATTAATAAGGCCGTCTCTTTGGATTTTTTTAAATTCTCTTCCGCACTCCCAATTCCGTCCGTAAAACATTGGATCGTTAACCGGTCGGGATGCGTGGATAAATACCGAGCTAATTCTCGCAAAAATGGAGCCAAAAGCTCTACCTGCGATAAGGAATTCATTCCCGGTGGAAAATGTGCACGCAATACCTCCCCGCTGCGAACCAACTGTAAACGGTCTAACTCCTGCTCATCTACCTGCTCCGGCCACTGCGCCGTCAAGGCCGCCCATCCCCTGAGCACGCCTTTGGCAACTTGCTGGGGCTGCAACGCTGGCTCCACTCGCGCAGACGCTTCCATGTTTTGTCGCACCGGCTCAGGTGCAACGTAAGGCTGCGTTACTCGGGTTGTAGCTGTCACCGGGTTCTGTGGCTCCGCTTGGCTCAGCGGCTGAACCGCCGGAATTACTTCCTGCGAATCCTGCTGACAAGCCCCTTTTATGCCACAAACATACCACCTCCAACAAACCACTGTCCAGATTAAAAAAGCAAGAATAGGAATATTCCTTGGGTGCATTACAAGTGAGATAAATTATTTTTTGTCAAAAGTACGTCAATAAATACCAGTTCCAAGTCCCCCAATTTATATATTTTTTTTAAACAGGTGTTTTTTATTGAACTTCTTGACCCATTTCCGTTCTTTTTGCTCCACAACACCGCTTTTTACACCTTCCTACCTCCCATGGCTTTTTCGTACCTTGCAGCCCTTTCTAACTCCTTATTATATGGTATCAAAAGAATTCATCGCCGAACAACTACAAGCGCTTCAAGACCGGATCTGCCAACAACTCTCCGAGTACGATGGGCAGGTATTTCACGAAGACCTCTGGGAACGCCCGGAAGGGGGAGGGGGCCGTACCCGGGTGCTGCAAGGCAACGTCATCGAAAAAGGAGGGGTCCTGTTCTCCGCTGTACACGGTCCGTTGCCCGAAACACAGGCGCGCAGCATGGGGCTCAGCGATACCGATTTTTTTGCCACCGGAGTCAGCATCGTCCTGCACCCGCATAGCCCCATGGCTCCCATCATCCACATGAATGTCCGCTACTTCGAAACCCTGGGCGGCGAACGCTGGTGGTTCGGTGGCGGAATTGACCTCACCCCGCATTATGTGGTGCCCGAAGATGCGCGGTTTTTCCACCAACAACTCCATGCACTCTGCCAGGAGTTCGACCCAACCTTCTACCCACAATTTAAACAACAAGCGGATGACTACTTCTATATACGGCACCGTAAAGAAACCCGTGGGGTAGGGGGCATTTTCTACGATTACCTCGACGAAGCCAATACCAATCTATCCAAAGACCGGCTCCTGGAGTTCATCCTGGCAACCGGCAATCTCTTTGCTCCGACGTACCTCGAACTCCTTCGCCGAAGCGCCGACCGCCCCTACGGCCCCGAAGAGAAGAAATGGCAACACCTCCGCCGTGGCCGCTACGTGGAGTTTAATTTGGTATGGGACCGCGGCACCAAGTTTGGCCTCGAAACCAACGGCCGAACCGAATCCATCCTGATGAGTATGCCCCCCGCCGCCAATTGGGAGTACAACCACCACCCCCAACCCGGCAGT
>JBKDAM010000005.1:0-21951 GCA_046316495.1 Chitinophagales bacterium | reverse complement strand
TACCCTGATGCTGGGCATAAGGCTTGAAGGTTACAGCACTATGCCGCTTCTTTCTTCTTGTTGTTGACATCCCCAAAGATAACTAATCCTAACAAAAAAAAAAACCGCCTCACAAGGTTACTTGTGAGACGGCCTCTTTTTATAAATATAATTCTTCCTAATATCCTATCCTCAAATTCAAATCCAATTGTAAAGGAGTACTCTCCTGGGTCGTCTTCCGAAGCCAAAAAACCAAATCAAAATTCACCCGCTCCTCCTTAAAAAACTGCTTTGAATCTGATAACGATGGAATTAATCCCATTGTGTTTCCCGGATCCACCGGCGCAGGGTCGCGATAAGCAATCTCCAGATAGTTCGTCGGATCATCCTTAAATACCCTTAACGATACCCTATCCACAAAATCTAAGTTAGCATCTCCAAAAAGACCTGCCAGGTTCCCTTTAGTTGTAATTACCCGAAGTACCTCATCAGGAGAAATACTCGCCTGACTCAACGCATCCGCGTACCGCGTAGGAATATTGTAAAGGTAAAAGTGATGCACATCAAACACCCCAATTCCCGCCGGAATCTCCAAGGTCTGCCGAAAAGCCAAGTCTATCCCCCTACCCAAGTCCTCATCTTTGTGACAAGCAGAAGAAATACTCAACGAAATAAAAAGGAATACAGCTCCAACAATTCGAAAAATACGCATTTATCAAAATTTGATTGTTTAACAATAACAACTTCAAAATGGGAAAAAGAATGTGATGCCCAGCCTTTACAGCCAAACAAAAACGCCTTGAACACTAAAAAAGTATACTAGACTACCTTCCCCTCAATAAGAATATTTAACAAGTTAATGCTGAACAACCAGCCCCATTAAGGACTCGAACATGCCCCTGCCATCTGTGTTAGCTAAATCCGCCTCAGAAGCACGCTCGGGATGGGGCATCATCCCGAATACATTGCGCTCTTTGTTGCATATACCCGCAATCCCACGGGCTGCACCATTAGGATTGGCCGCCTCCGTTACCTCTCCCTGCTCATTACAATACCGAAACAATACTTGATCGTTCGCTTCTAATGCATTAAGCGTAGCTTCATCGGCATAATATCGACCCTCCGCATGCGCAATCGGAATTTTTAATGCCCGACTGGTATCCAAACCAGCTGTTATGGCAGACTGGGTAGTCTCTGTCTTAAGCCAAATATTTTTACAAATGAACTTTTGATTCGAATTACGCAATAAAGCCCCTGGCAATAAGCCTGCCTCACACAAAATCTGGAAACCATTACAGATTCCCCACACGTATCCACCCTCCTGAGCAAACACTTTTACGGCCTGCATGATCGGAGAAAATTGGGCAATCGCACCGGAACGGACATAATCACCGTAGGAAAACCCACCAGGAACAATCACACAATCCTGTTTTGTAAAGCCCTCCGGCAAATGAGTATCCTTGTGCCAAACCTTCACCACGTCTGCCCCCATTACAGTACCCAAAACGTGTACCATATCATCATCACAATTGGAGCCCGGAAATACAATAACTGCAAATTTCATATCGAATTTAAATTTCTAAGGTCAAAGGTAAGTAAGAATACAGAATTATTCGGAGATTAAACCAATCCAAACCACTCCATCCCAATTTTCAAAAACTCCGTGGTACAGTCGGTAAAAATCGCTATTATTCTGGTTATTTATCATAATAAACAGCTTGTAAAAACAAACCTGAGGGCGGAGCCGTGTATTTTGCCGGCGTTCTGGATGGCTGTGTCAACAATATCTCTACTTCGGCAGGAGTCATATTCCCTCTGCCCACTTCCACCAAAATTCCCACCATTCGCCGGACCATTTTCCATAGAAAGTGAGAACCACTAATGGTAATAAAAATCCGGTCCTCACTTTCTGCAACATCTACCCGATGAAGATCTACCAAGGTGGACTGCCCCGGCTCAGACATATCTCCAAAAGATTTGAAATCATGAAAGCCCACCAATAAAGAAGCAGCTACCTTCATCTGCTGCACATTCAATGGATCCCGTACCCACCAAACATGTTTCTTCGCAAAAGCATTCCGGCGTTTTGAAATTTCATACACATATACCCGCTCCTTCGCATCAAAACGAGCATGAAACTTTGGATGCGCACGCTCCACCCCCAAAATATTAATATCATGAGGAAGCTCCGCGTTGAGCTTTATCAAAATCTGATCCGGTCGCAACCGACGATCATCTACAATTTCTAAATGCGCCACCTGGCCGCGTGCATGCACGCCCGCATCCGTACGGCCAGAACCATATAACTCAACTGGCGGCTGCCCAAAAACGGTAGTAACCGCCGTTATCAATTCCCCCTGAATGGAGCGCTCCTTTTTTTGCAGCTGCCAACCAGCATACCTGGAGCCATCGTACTCAATCAATAATTTGTATCGCATAACAATTGTCACAAAGGTAGTACCTTTACCGCCATAGTATGCACTCCAATTCACTTGCAGATTATCGCCTTTTCTGTAAAACTGCTCCAACAGATTTTCCAGTATTTATGCAGGACTGGTACCTGGATGCTATCTGCTCAGATGGCTCCTGGGATGCAATCGTTCTAAAAGAATCCGATAAGATAGTCGGCGTTTGGCCCTTTTTTCTCAAAAAAAAGCTGTGGTGGACATACATAGCCATGCCACTGCTAGGAAAAATGATGGGACCCTACCTGATACCCACCTGTAGAAGTCTATCCAAACAAATGCACCTGCTTGAGAAAATGATGGAACAACTACCTCCTGACCTGGCGGCCTTCCAACAAGATTTCAACTACACTCAAACGAATTGGCTCCCTTTTTTTTGGAAGGGATATCAGCAAACTACCCGTTACTCCTACTGCCTGGATTTAAAACAACCAGAAACAACCCTCTGGAAAAATATTTCCAATTCCTATCGAAAAAAAATCTCAAAAGCATCTGAAAAACTAAAGGTATGCTCTAACCTACCCGTAGAACAGCTCCATCGTCTTTGTAAACTCAGTTTTACCCGACAAGGAATTGAATTTCCACTCTCAATTGATAGACTCCGTGCGATCCACGATGTATTTATAAACCATCAAGCCGGACGCTGCTTCTTTGCCTCCGATCCAATATCCGGTGCCATCCACTCGGCCGCGTTTCTGGTTTGGGATCAACAGACGGCATACTACCTAATGGCTGGAGATGACCCTCAATTTAGAGCTTCTGGCTCTGCAGTTTTACTACAATGGAAAGCCATTCAATTTACTCAACATGAATTAAAATTACCCATATTTGACTTTGAAGGGAGCATGATTAAAGCGGTAGAACAAGGTAAACGCGATTTTGGAGCTAGCCAACAAGCCTATTTCAGAATCCGAAAAGAATGGTCCCTCCTCTGGAAATGGGGAAAAATACTCTGGAGAAACTAAACGGGCTATATTACCAAATTCCTTTATTTTGTTCTACTGAAAATGATCCGAAATCCTTTACTTATTACGCTCCTCCTCCTTTCCGCTTTTGCCTACACGCAACCTCCCCAATCTCTTAAATTGGACTCCCTAGATGCCGCTAGGATTAAATACATCGGTCAATTTCAAGCGCTCGCTGTAGCCGAAATGTATAAAAGCGGAATTCCTGCCAGTATAACACTGGCACAAGGCATTTTAGAAACCTCTGCCGGCTCTAGCTACCTAGCCAACCACATTAATAACCATTTTGGATTGAAGTGCGGTACCTCCTGGGAGGGCAACTCACATCTACAGTTTGATGACGATCATAACGCGGAAGGCGTACTGATCCCATCCTGCTTCCGAGCTTATCCCACCGCCGAACAAGGATTTGCAGATCGTAGTCTTTTCCTATCTGACCCTCGAAAATACAATCGATATGGACAGTTGTTCTATTTGCACCCACTCGATTATTTTAGCTGGGCACAAGGCCTTCAAGCAGCTGGATACTCCTCCAATAATCGCTATGCAAACCGGCTAATTGATTACATTGAACGGTATCGCTTATATGAATTAGACCAAAAGGCATGGCAAAATCGGACCAATATCCCCATTTCAAAAAGGAGCACACTAAATAATGGTACAAAAATGGTACTGGTGATGGAAGGTGAAACCATCGAAGAACTTGCAAGAAAAGCCGGCTTAAGCACTTCCCAGCTTATTCAATTCAACGATGGCTATTGGAAGCCAGATAGCCGCCCTCCGCATGGAACCCGAATCTACCTAGAAGAAAAACCAACCGAATGGACGCTTTCCGAATGGTCGTATTTCTATGCAGATAATAGCCAACCCATTTTCGAGCTCGCCCAACTATTAGGTATAAAAACCTCAAGCCTAAGAAGTATGAATGGTATCGGTTCAAACCAGGAACCCCTTTTCCCCGCCAAAATCAGAATTAAAGGGGGAAATATGGCCGGAGAAAGTATACCTGTCTCCTCAAAAAAAATTCATCCCATCGCTAGAGCCACCAAAACCAGTCGAGTACCTGCACCCCAACCGCCTATGAGCTGGCGCAATGCACAAGTCCTCGCACAACTACTCCAATCTAATGACAACAAACACCCCAGTTTAAGCCCGCCCAATCGAATTCATCAGGTCAAAACAGGGGATACCCTTCAAGCCATCTCTAGAAAATATGGAATCGCAGTCCAAGAAATCAAAAAGCTAAATAATCTTACTGAAGATCATATCCAAATTGGACAATTACTTCGCATCTAAAACGGAATACTATAGGAGTGGATTGAACTCATCTGAACCAAAATATTACGGCATAATGACGCTATTTTCCTACCTTTGCTGCTAATTTTACGGCCAAAACAAAAAGATGTGAAATGTATTTTCACTGAAGAAAATCCTTCCACATGTTTCTTGCTATTTGCCTAACCATATAAAGTAATTCTCAGCTATGACTCAAGCCAAACCGTATGATGCCGCTCAGGACTTCATGCCCATCAATGGCACCGATTATGTTGAACTCTATGTCAGCAACGCCAAACAAGCAGCCCACTACTACAAGTCTGCCTTCGGGTTTCAATCGCTCGCTTATGCCGGCCTTGAAACCGGTTTAAAAGATCGGGAATCGTATGTAGTGATTCAAGATAAAATTCGATTGGTGCTTACCTCCCCTCTAAAAAGCGGCACCGATATAGGTCGACACATCGACCAACACGGGGATGGTGTCAAAGTGATTGCGCTTTGGGTAGACGACGCAGTTGCAGCTTATACAGCTGCTATGGAACGGGGAGCAACCAGCTACTTCGAACCCTACACCGAGTCCGACGAAAAGGGTAAAGTAGTCCGCTCAGGCATCTACACCTATGGAGAAGTAGTACACATCTTTGTTGAGCGTAAAGAATACAATGGGGTATTTCTACCAGGTTTCCGGGCATGGTCAACTCCAGATTACAATCCAGAACCCGTTGGCTTAATGTATGTTGACCATATGGTGGGTAATGTTGAACTCGGACAAATGAACCATTGGGTAGAATTTTACGAAAAAGTAATGGGATTCACTCAAATCCTATCCTTTGACGATAAAGATATTTCCACCGAGTATACCGCGTTGATGAGTAAGGTAATGAGCAATGGAAATGGCCGAATCAAATTCCCCATCAATGAGCCTGCCGCCGGTAAAAAGAAATCGCAAGTCGAAGAGTACCTGGATTTTTATGAAGGCGCTGGAGTACAACACATCGCAGTAGCCACTAATAATATCCTCGAAACTGTAACTGCATTGCGCAGCCGGGGCGTAGAATTTCTACAAGTCCCTAGCTCTTACTACGATACCTTGTTAGAACGTGTTGGAACGATCGATGAAGATATTGAAGCACTTCGCCCGCTAGGAATCCTGGTAGATCGGGATGATGAAGGTTATTTGCTACAAATATTCACGCGCACCGTCCAGGCACGTCCAACCATGTTCTTTGAAATTATTCAAAGAAAGGGGGCTCGCTCCTTTGGAAAAGGTAACTTCAAAGCCCTGTTCGAGGCGCTAGAGCGCGAACAAGAGCTGCGGGGAACCCTCTAAGGTTCAACGAGCTGGTTGATCATTGCAGAATTTAAAATAGAGAAATAGCGCTTTTTCAACGTTTCGAAAAGCGCTATTTTCTATTTTAATCATAAATCGCACATACCTTTGATTGTATTGCACAACACCCAACATGTTTCAACTAGGAGTTTAAACTTAGCAAACGTATTCGTTCGCTCTTCAAAAATGCTTACTATGACTGGATTTCAACGGCTGATCCTTCCCTTTCTGCTCCTTATGTCCTTCAACACTACCCAAGCACAGTACCAACCTGTTAAAAAAAACCTGGTCACAGGAACCTGGGAGTTTCGTCAAGCCCATACCGAAACCTGGAGGGAAATACAAATTCCATCAAGCGTCCATACAGCCTTATTACAACACAAACTAATTGAAGATCCTTACTACCGAGATAATGAGGTAAAAGTACAGTGGATCGAAAAAGAAGATTGGGAGTATCAAACTACCTTCGATGTAGATGAAACTACACTTCAGAAAAAACATATAGAATTAATTTTCCGTGGCATAGATACCTATGCCCACATCTACCTCAACGACAGCCTGATTGCAGAAACTGAAAATATGTTTCGAGAATGGAGAGTAGATGTCAAATCCCTTCTCCAACCCACCGGTAACAAACTGCACATTTATTTCGAAAGCCCTTTAAATAAAACAAAATCAGACTGGGAATCCCTCGGATACCAACTGCCCGGAGGACAACGAGTCATGACCCGTAAAGCACAGTTTCATTATGGTTGGGACTGGGGGCCTCGACTAGTAGGAGCTGGCATCCTAGCGCACCCGCAAATAGAAGCTTGGGATGACTTTATTCTGGAGGATGTCTATTTCACCACCATAGAACTTAACGAAGAAAAGGCAAGAGTGGTGGGCCGATTCCGCTACAGAAGTGATGAAACCTTTAAAGGCGATGTTATCGGTAGAAATGGAAAAACCAAGGTGGTAGAGGGTAGAACCTTCTATGCCGGTGTAAACGAAGACTCCATCTGGTTTGACATAAAAGATCCTAAACTATGGTGGTGCGTCGGAATGGGCGAACCTCACCTCTACGATTTTGGACTTGAAATAAAGAAAGGCGTACGATCAATTGAACGACATGAGGCTAGGGTGGGCCTCCGTAAAATTGAACTGATTACTGAAGCGGATGAAAAAGGCAAAACCTTTTATTTCCGGCTAAATGGAAAACCCGTTTTTGCAAGAGGGGCCAATTATATCCCCCAAGATATGTTTCAGGATCGAGTAACGGGCGCACATTACCGCAAACTAATCGACGATGTACTGGCCTCCAATATGAATATGCTCCGTGTATGGGGAGGTGGCATTTACGAGGAAGAAACTTTTTACCAGCTCTGCGATGCAAAAGGCATACTTGTCTGGCAAGATTTCATGTATGCATGCGCGATGTACCCTGGCGGGAAACACCTTAAAAATATGGCGGCAGAAGCCCTTTACCAAATTCACCGTTTACGAAAACACCCCTGCATTGCGCTCTGGTGCGGTAACAATGAAAATGATGAGGCCTGGCATAACTGGGGTTGGCAAATGCAATTTACTCAAGCCCAACGTGATCAACTCTGGAGAGATTACAAAACCCTTTTTAGGGATATTTTAGGTACTTACGTCCTCAATGAAGCGGCAGGAGTGCCGTATTGGGAAAGCTCCCCGAGCTTCGGAAGAGCGAATGCCAAATCCAACACCGAAGGTGATAGCCATTATTGGGGTGTCTGGCACGATGAGGAACCCTTCTCTGTTTTTAACAAAAAAGTACCACGCTTCATGAGTGAATTTGGCTTCCAGTCTTTCCCTGAATGGCGAACCATCACCTCTTTCACTGAAGCTGCTGACCGCGAACTTGAAAGCAAAGTGATGTTGCAGCATCAGAAACATCCTCGCGGAAACGCTTTGATTGCTGAATATATGCGTCGAGATTATAACACCCCAAGCACCTTCGAAGACTTTGTTTATGTGTCCCAATTACTCCAAGCAGAAGGAATGCGAATTGGACTGGAAGCACACCGTCGAAACAAACCTTACTGCATGGGCACACTCTATTGGCAACTCAATGATGTATGGCCAGTTGCATCCTGGTCTGGTCGCGATTATTTTGGCCGTTGGAAAGCCCTCCAATACTATATAAAAGAGGCCTTTAGCCCGATTGCTGCACTGCCCATTCTCGAAAATGACATCCTTAGCCTGGTGGGTGTTAATGACCTTGCTCAAGACACTTTGCTGAATATCCGAGTGAATGCTCTAAACTTCGAAGGAAAATCACTCAGCGATGTAACCCGGCAATCCGTACTCCTTCCAAACGATTCCAGCCGCACCATCTGGCAAGGAGATATCAGAACAATTCTAGGGAAAACTAAGCCGGAAAATGCCGTCATTGTGATCCAACTACTGGACACAAGTGGCCATCAGCTGTATAGAAGATTATTCTATCCCGCACCTCCCAAAAAATTACGGCTCTCTAAGCCTACTATTCAACTTCAGGTAGAACAAGTAAATAATGGCTACCTACTCCAGCTGCAATCTAAAACCTTGGCAAAAAACGTGCAAATTCAAACAGATGCCAATGGCACGCTCTCCGATAACTATTTTGACCTGCTACCTGACGAACCTAAAAAGGTACTGTTCAAAACCGATACCATCTTGGATAGCCCAACAGAAGCCTTTAAATTAAAAACGTTAGCTGAAACCTGGAAATAATTTGCAGTTAAACAAATTAGCAAGGCCGATAGCTGCGCGAGCAACCGCTATCGGCCTTACTATTAAAAAAAGCCCTGTACCTCACCTAACAGACCTACTTCTTCCGTTTAGGTTTAGTAAGTGCTTCCAACTTTTCCAGCTCATCCACGATCGCCTTTAATTTATCTGGACGATCATTATGCAACAAAAGAGTTTCTTGGTAATCCCCCTTCGGTATAGTCAGCAGATCTATTGATTTTCCAATAAAGGTCTCGATAGACTCTAAAAGAGGCTTTTCCTCCTGACTACAAAAAGAAATCGCCCTACCTTTCTGAAGCCCGCGGCCCGTTCTCCCCACCCGGTGCACATAGTTCTCTGGAACATCTGGCAGATCATAGTTGACTACTACATCCACATTCGGAATGTCAATTCCCCTTGCGCTCACATCTGTAGCAATTAAGACCCGAACGCTTCCCTCTCTGAACTGCTGCATCACCGCAAAGCGGTCTTTTTGTTCTTTATCACCGTGAATCGTTACACTCTCTACCGCCGCCCGCTCTAAGGCTTTCGCTACTCGCTCCGCTCGCACTTTCGTCCGGACAAACACCAACACTTTACTCTCAGGGTTTTCTTCAATTAGACGCGCTAAAAAGAACCGTTTATCGTCCATTGCAATAAAAGCAACCGCATGATTAACATTTTTTGAAACGGGGTCTTTTGGAGAGATTTGAATCCGAATAGCGGCACCTTTTACCAGTGAATAGGCTATTTTTTTAATTTTTTCATTGATCGTAGCTGAAAAAAACAGGGTTTGCCGCTGCTTCGGCATTAACCGCACTACGTCCTGGATATCCTTGATGAAGCCTAAGTCAAGCATGTGATCAGCCTCATCCAACACCAAGATTTGAACCTTGTCCAATTTAATATACCCTTGGCTGGCTAAATCAAACATCCGACCGGGGGTCGTTACTAAGATATCAATCCCTTTCTCCAAACGGGCAATTTGAGGGTCTTGTTCTACCCCTCCAAAAACACAAAAAGTCTTCACCTTCGTACCTCGGCTTAACCGTTCAAAGGTATCGGCAATTTGCTGTGCAAGCTCCCGCGTGGGCTCCATCACGAGACACTTAATTCCTTCACTTCGACCACTCCTTTTTTGTTCCTGAATTTTGTGAACAATAGGAATTGCAAAAGCCGCAGTCTTTCCTGTCCCTGTTTGAGCAATGGCCAACACATCTTCTCCTTTCAGTATAGGCGTAATAGACTTGAATTGGATGTCAGTAGGGCGCTTCAAACCCATTTCAGCCAAATTATCCTTAATCTCAGGGGTGATGCGATAATCGTCAAATTTCATATTCCCACAAAGATACAAAAAGGAACACGTGGTTCTAGCGCCCGCTTTTTAATAACCGAAAATCAACCGCACTAAAGCCCT
This sequence comes from Chitinophagales bacterium, assembly GCA_046316495.1. Lineage (GTDB taxonomy): Bacteria > Bacteroidota > Bacteroidia > Chitinophagales > Saprospiraceae > M3007. The sequence goes on along the minus strand of JBKDAM010000005.1, from coordinate 11,802 downwards.
TTACGTTAAAGTGTTCAATTAACAGTTCGTGACGACCTTCTAGGCGAACTGTTAACCGATCTGTCTCAGCCTCTCGTTGAACCCAACGATCTAAAATAAGACGCCCATCTAGGTACAATCGTACCCCGTCATCGGCCGTCAATGAAAATACATACTCCCCTGCCTCTTGTTGTATGGTGGCTTTACTGACTGTCACAAAACGCTCATCCAACATCTCTCGAAAAGGCTTCCCCCACCAGGCCAGCCACAACGGGCTAACTTGTTGGGTTCTAAACGGAGGATTCTTAAGAAGCACTTGGAGTGCGTCAGGATGCAGCCTCGGGTCCGTTAAATCCTCATACGGGTAATAGTCAACTGTCCAGTTAATCTGGGGTGCAAAAAAATCAAAACTAAATAAATATGGCTTCCCTGGGGGGATTTTCTCCCCAAACTCAGTAGTAATTGTCTCAGGTCCGACATATTCCAACTGTAACCAGGCATTCGGCTGACCAGGAAGGAGCTCTAGGAGCAGCACTGATGGAACCACCCCATTTTGGGCGAAAATTGACTTTACCCCCTTCATCTCCTTCAATTTCCAGTCACCAGTGGGACCTAACAAGGTGAGTGACAAAAAAGAACCAACTACCGTATCGAGCATCACATACGGACGCTTAAAATCATAAGGCCCCCATTCTCCCATCAAAATAAATTTTCGACCCCTCGGTAAATAGGACGGTAAGGCAGCAGAAATACCTCCCTCCAAACTATCAGGCTCCTTTAATTCCTCAACAGGCACTTCCAAAGGCTGATAAGGATGCTCTGGTGCTCCTAAATGGGTTGTATTCAAATTTTTTTGTCGATCAATATCCGGGATTTTCAACGCTCGTGAAAGCTGAGAAGGGGTGCCGTAAAGATTGTTTCTAATAAATGATAGACTATCATTCGGTTGATCAACCTTAAGCAACTCCTCAAAGCCAAAAAATAAATTTTCACCATTAACCGACATCGACTGTGAGTTACTAATGTTCAGTGGCTGGCGAACACCTAAAAAAACATTTCGATCAATTAACCCGTTCCTACTCCGACAGTCTCTCTTCTCAGCATAACCCCAGTTTGGAGGCACCTGTTTATTTGCCCAAAACCGAATCCCAACACTATCGCCTTGAAATAAATTTTGCCGAACCACATTATCCTGACCATGTTCAATCGCAATGCCCGTTTGACAGCCCGCAAGGTAATTACCGGAGAAAACAGACTGGTAACTATACCCGCCCCAAATCCCGTAAGTACATTCTTGAATTATATTTCCTCGAACCTCATTTTTGGAAAAGGTCAATTCTACACCATTCGTCGGGGCATAACTGAAATCATTCCCAAAAATTAAATTGTCATTACAGCCTCCGGCACCGGTATCCATAGTGCTTTGCCCTGCCCAAAGAAAAAAGCCATCCCCAGAGTGCGTGGCCGAATTGAATGCAAAAAGATTGTTATTACTTTGTTCATAAACCAATATACCAGCAGAATCCTGACCACGTTGATAAAACTGGTGCGAATAGCCCCGTACATTCCAGTCTAGCCGATTATGCATAATGCGGTTACCGCTACTCCTGTACATTCCAATACCTAATCCGGAATTAAACTGAAAGGTATTATTCCATATCAACGCATCCTTGCACCCAGATAAAAGAAGTGCATTTTGATTCCCAGTTACTTTACATTGTTTCACCTCCGGAGCAGTACAATTTTTCAAGTAAATACCGGATCCATATCGCAACCACTCATCCTGCTCATTTTGATGATAACTAAGCCAGTCGGAAAAGGCCTCTCGCTCTCTTCCAGAATGAAGCCTTGGCCTATAATTATAAGAAAAATCACAATTTATTAATCGCAAATGCTCTACTCCATCTGCTAAAAGCCCCACCTTAAATCCTCGCACTCGTGCATTGCGAATCGTAATATTTCGCCCTTTGACTGCAATACCCACCCCATAAAATTGATCGGGAGATCGCATATTAGAAGCGCCCATTAATTGTGCCTGTTGAAAATCAATTTCTATGTTTTCACCCTCAATCATAATAACTGGAGTGCAAATAATTTCAGGCCCAAAAGGCTCTTTAAAAATATCCTCCCGTTCTCCCATCAACAAATAATTTGAGGGAACTATCCTTGAAGTCTTTGTCAATACCAGCCCTTTGCCGAGATGAACCGCCTCCGTCTGACCCAAAACCACTTGGACGAAAGCTGTAAGAAATACTGATACGACCCATAACCTCCGACTACTAACTGGAGCTACTTGCTGATGCATACGGCTTAATTTCCTTTTCAACTTTTAGTGATTAATTACGTCAAAAGGCTAACTGACTTCCTCTAGATGGTCCGTCAAGCGTTGAACCACTTTTAGTTGACTGAAAAACGTTCGAGCTATTACCCTGGCTACCGTGTATACAGGAATTCCAACGATCATTCCAACTACCCCTCCAACCTCTGCAGCCATTAGAGTGACAATAAAAATTTCCAGGGGATGGGCTTTTACGCTTTTGGAGAATATCAGGGTTGATAAGAACAGATTATCAATAGCCTGAACCGTTAAAAAAGCAACTGCGACTTTTACCAACTGCCATCCCAATTGATCTAACTCAAGTAGTAACCCAGAGGATAACGTAATAAACCATCCCAATACCAATCCAATGATAGGACCAACATAAGGAATCACGTTTAGCATCCCCCCGGCAACCCCAATAAGCAAAGCATTGGGAATGCCAAAGAGCCAGAGGGCAATCGTTGTCATCAAGGAAAAGGCTGCCAATTGTATCAATAACCCTTTAAAATAGGCCGTCAGAGCTTCGCTCGACTCTTCCATAGCGAACAACACCTTCGGCTCATAGTGATTAGGAACGAGTGAATGCACTATTTGCGCAAAGAGACCCTTTTCTTCTAAAAAAAAGTACAGAATAAAACTAACCGTAGCAAATCCAACCACCACATTACCGGCTGTAGAAAAAATAGCCCCTACCAGATCACTCACAAAAGAAGGTTTAAACCAAGAAAGAAACGCCTCTTGCAACTTGGAAGACAACGATTCATCCGACGTTAAGATCCCTAAACGATGTCCCTCCTGATCTAATCTGGAAAAAGGCACCTGTAATTTTGCCCCTAGAGCATCGTAGTCAATCAATGCAAAATTATTGGCCTGTTGAATTAAAGTAGGGACAAAAAGAAAAAGCAAGCCAATTAAAATGCCATAAAAAGAAAAAATAGTTAGTAACGCAGCGCCTGAGGTGCCAATTTGGTATTTGCCAATACGGACTCGCTCTGTAAAAAAACGCATAATAGGCTGCCCTAACAAAGAACACACCCAAGCAATCAATAAAAAGGCAACCACCTGGCTAAAGTACCATACCAAAAGAGCTAAAACAAGCCCCCCAAGCAAATACAGCCAATTTTTATTCCAAAAAGCCATCAGATTCTAGTAAGTGAAATCATTATTTACAGATTGCAAACCTACGGTTTCCAACCTGTATCAACTCAGTAATTGATCTAAATTTACCTCATGATGCCAATATTCTTAACCAACGTTCCCCACTTTTTCAGCTGGCTCGCTACCAATAAAAAAACAATCAAGTAGGTTCGAACCCAGTTGCCCTTTTCACCATAAAAACCTACCTATATTTGCACCCTAATGAAAGATTCATACCGCCATAAAGGCATGAGGAGACGGCTCGTTAATCAATTGCGCGAAAAAGGTGTAACGGACGAGGCCATTTTAGCTGCAATTGGAGCTATTCCAAGGCATTTTTTCCTGGATAAAGCGTTCGAAGAGCATGCATATGAGGATAAGCCATTTCCAATAGGTCATGAACAAACCATATCACAACCGTACACCGTAGCCTATCAAACCAATCTACTTCATCTTAAACCAGGTGATAAAGTCCTTGAAATTGGCACCGGATCGGGGTATCAAGCTGCTATTCTCGCAGCCCTAGGTGCCGCTGTCTATACCGTTGAGCGTCAAGAAGGGTTATTCCTTAAAGCAAAGGAGCTACTAAAAAAAATGGGATTAACCACCATCCACTGCTTTTATAGCGATGGAACACTTGGATTAGTAGAGCATGCCCCATTTGATAAAATTTTGGTAACGGCTGGAGCAAGGGAGGTGCCAAAATCCCTGCTGGAGCAATTAGCAATCGGTGGAATACTGGTTATTCCTGTAGGCGACACAAATGGACAATATATGATGCGTATTCAACGCAAAGACAAGTATCAATTTGAGACTGAAACCCTAGACGCCTTCAAGTTTGTCCCTTTTTTAGGAGGAGTGGCATCACAATCCTAACGAGACCAGACTTGAACTCCTTTTGGGTCCCATGTAATAAACCCATTGGGCACCAGTTTTTTCCTTCCCGCTTCCAATGTTTTGGGCAATACCCAGCTCTTTTCTGTAGTAGGAAATCCGATCGCCATTTCAACCAATCGATTGGCTGAATCAAGCCATTGCAGTTGAGAACCAGTCAACTGAAGCTGCTCAATAGACTGATCAATTATTAGTTGCCTTTTGAACTGCCCAAATAAGTCAAAAAACATTAATCCTGCCAAAGGATCATAGGCAATTACCTGCTGACCATTATCCACCAATGTTTGGATTGATATACGCCTTTGGAGGAGCAGGTCGAGGCCCTGGCTTTCTGCAAGCAAGGTCCCGTCAGGACTTATTTTTAGAAGTTTAAACCGAACCTCGTCATACAGCCATATATTTCCATCCACTGATGGACCTAACATGATCGCATTCTGAAGGCCCAACTCCATTAAGTTTAAAGCGCCTCCCAGTTGGACCAAGTTGCGATCCAAGACTATAATCGTCCTAAAATCTGGATACCAAACAAATACCTTTAGTGCATTTCGAGCAAAAATTGCCGAAGGATTACCCAATCGATTTTGAGTAAATACCGTACGTTTGCTTCCTGAGCCATCGTATTTTTCAATCGCGCCTATGCTCGTGAGCACATATAGATTTCCTAATGGATCCATCTCAACTTCCTGGATCTGTTGTACAGGGATATAGGTCCCTTGAACTAGGCGTATAGTATCCTGCCCTGTCAAATCGGATAAAAATAGAAACAAAAACACTAAAGAACTAAAACGTATCATAAACTACCATTTTATGATGTACACATTCAAAAGAGAGGAGCCAGATCAAGATAAAAACCCTTGGATAACGCATACTTCTGAAGAAAAGTACTCCAACCCCTGGATCAGTATTACGCACCGGAAGGTAACAAATCCTTCTGGTAACCCCGGCATCTATGGTGTAGTACATTTTAAAAATACGGCCATTGGTGTGGTCCCAATCGACCAAGATGGAAACACCTGGTTAGTTGGACAATATCGATACACCTTGCAGCAATACCACTGGGAAATCCCGGAAGGAGGATGCCCACAAGGTGAGGTGCCATTGGAAGCAGCAAAGAGAGAGTTGGAGGAAGAAACGGGAATACGAGCATCTAGATGGATCCCACTTTTAGAAGCACATTTATCTAACTCCGTTACAGATGAGTACTGCCAATGTTTCCTCGCGCTGGACCTCACCATTGGCGTCGCTCAGCCGGAAGAAACGGAACAGTTAGAGATACGACGACTTCCAATAAAAGAGGCGATTGAAATGGCGATGGACGGGAGAATCACTGATGCTGTTTCAGTGATGGCCCTTTTAAAAGTCGCGCTTGTTTATCCCCTTGTAAAATAGTCCAAGCAGCCGTACCTTTGCGTACTTAATAAACAAAACAAGATATGCCGTTAAAGATTGGAGACACTGCACCAGCGTTTACGTTGAGGAACACTGAAAAAGAGTTAGTAAGCTTAAAAGATTTTAAGGGTAAAAATGTAGTATTACTTTTTTTCCCAATGGCCTTTACAGGTGTCTGTACCAAAGAGCTTTGTGATATGCGGGATAGCATTGGAGATTATGAGAAGTTGGATGCCCAAATAATCGCCATTTCTGTTGATTCCGTTTTCACCTTAGGTAAATGGAAAGAAGAGCAAGGCTTTAATTTTACGCTGCTTTCTGATTTCAACAAAACAGTCAGTAAGAAATACGACGCCTTGTATAAAGAATTTGTCTTTGAGATGAAAGGTGTTTCAAAGCGATCTGCCTTTGTCATTGATGCGAAAGGGGTTATTCGGTATGCTGAAGTATTAGAAAATGCTGGAGAGCTTCCGAACTTTGAGGCAGTTCGCTCTACTCTGCGCTCATTACAGAATTAATTTCACAGAATATGCCAACTAGACCAGCTTGGGAGAGTGAAGATGAAATCCTTTTGGAGGAAGCTCTGGAGCATGCCCTAGATAGTGAGATGGCATGTAGAATCGTGGTGTACAACGACGATGTGAACACCTTTGAATGGGTAATTGAGTGTTTTATGGAAATTTTGGGCCACACCAGCGTTCAATCTGAGCAACTCGCTCTTATCATTCATACAAAGGGAAAAGCCACCGTAAAAACAGGCCCCAGGGCGGAACTTGAGGCGCCAACTCAAGCCCTTTCAGATCGAGGTCTCTCTGCAGTACTTGAAGAGGGCTAGGACGCTCTACAAACATTCCTTGAATTAGTTAGGAAATATCGTTGCTGATAGAAAGAAATAATCCCGGACAAAGCTAGATTGCTTCGTTCGGGATTATCTTTTAATACTAGATCAACTAGCGATTCAGGCTCTCCGCGGCATAGGCTGCTGCACCAATTATGCCAGCATTATTCAATAATTGCGCAGGCACCACCCTGGCCTTGATATCGAATGTTTCACGATATTGCTCAAAGTACTTACTCTCCCCACCACCAAGAATAAATAGTTCTGGGGAAAAAAGCAATTCTAGGTGATGCAAGTATTCGTTAAACCGTCTTGCCCACTCTTTTCGACTGAACTTAAGCTTTTCTCGGGCACCGGAAGAACACCATGCTTCTGCAGGTTTATTATTTTTCCATATTAAATGGCCAAGTTCTGTATTAGGAATCATAAGCCCTCTGTAAAAAAGAGCGGTACCTAAGCCCGTTCCGATGGTAATCAGCAAAACCAAGCCATTTTCACCTTTACCTACTCCATACCGCATTTCTGCAATGCCCGCAGCGTCTGCATCATTGGTTGCAAATACAGGACATCCACAAGCCTCCCCAAAAACCTGCTCGATATTTGTACCAATCCAAGATTTTTCAATATTTGCAGCCGATAAGGCTACTCCATCTCGGACAATACTGGGAAAACCGCAGCCGACCGGTCCTGAATAGTCAAAAAAGCGGATGATTTCTGCGAAGGCAGTCGCCATAGCAGCAGGAGTAGCCGGTTGGGGTGTCGGCACCCGAAACCGTTCACCAACCAATTTGCCCTTTTCTAAGTCTACCAATGCTCCTTTAATTCCAGAAGCACCTACATCAATACCAAGTATAGGATTCATACATACACGACATTATTCCTCCGGGATTACTGGTACAAAATCCTCATCTGCACCCGTTTCATCCAACAAAGCTTTTTGTTTACGACGTTCTAATGAGTTAGCCCGCTGATCGAGGTACTCATTGCGATTGTTATGGATATCAGCTGCTAAATAAAGCGCCCTAATAAAAGAAGAGGGATCAGCTTCTCCCTTTCCAGCAATATCATAAGCCGTTCCATGATCCGGGGAAGTCCTGACAGAAGCTAAGCCAGCTGTATAGTTAACACCCTCTCCAAATGATAATAGCTTAAAGGGGACCAAGCCTTGGTCGTGATACATCGCCAAAACCCCATCAAATTTATTAAACTGTCCAGAGCCAAAAAAACCATCTGCCGGATATGGCCCAAAAACAAGAATCCCCTTCCCTTTTGCATCCTCTACTGCAGGGCGAATTACAGAATCATCTTCGTTTCCAATCGCACCCTCATCACCAGCATGAGGATTTAACCCCAAGACGGCAATGGTAGGTCGTTCAATCCCAAAATCCACTTTAAGCGTTTCAGCCATAATCTGAATTTTTCGCAAAACCCGCTCCCGCGTTATGGCAGCAGCCACCTCCTTTAATGGCAAGTGGTTTGTAACCACACCAATCCTGAGGGAATCACTCACCATTAACATGAGGGAATCCTTGGCACCCATCTCCTTAGTGATGTATTCTGTATGGCCGATAAATGGGAAATTGGCCATCTGCATCGCCTTTTTATTGATCGGTGCCGTAACCAAAGCGTCAATCGCACCCGATTTAAAGTCCTTAACCGCTTGCTCCAATGCTAGTCGAGCACAGTTTCCGCTCACATCCGTCGGCTTACCCAACGTAATGTTGATATTATCATTCCAGCAATTAATAAAATTTAACCTTCCAGGTTCTGCTTCTGCTGGGGTATTCACCGTATGAAACTGGATATTTTCCTCAGAAATGATGTTCTTGTGGTAAGCAGCTACCTTGGAACTACCATACACAACAGTACGATACTTTGGTGCTGCCTTCTGAAGAGCCAGGGCTTTTAGAATAACTTCCAAACCAATTCCATTGATATCACCACATGTAATTCCGATTGTGATATTGCTCATCTTAAGTAAAATAGTGTTTTAAAAAATCATAAGTCAATCGAACCCCCGCTCCAGTACCCTCTTTTGTTTTATAACCATTCGCCACCTTGGCAAATACAGGCCCTGCAATATCCAGGTGCAGCCAAGGATAACCTTCTGTAAAAAATTCCAAAAATTTTCCTGCCGTAATCGCACCTGCAGTAGGCCCACCGATATTCTTCAAATCCGCATGCTGACTTTTTATCTCCTCTCCATATTCCCGCCACAGCGGGAACTCAACAAGGCGCTCATAAGTTGAAAATCCACTCTGTTCTATTGCCCGCTTCACCTTATCCGAAGCCGTACCCATGTAGCATATTGCCTGATTACCAAGGGCACGGACCGCAGCTCCCGTTAGGGTTGCATAATCAATCACCAAGGATGGTCGATATCGCTTTGCGTAATGAAGCGCATCTGCCAAGATTAATCGACCTTCTGCATCTGTATTTAACACCTCAACAGTGGCGCCAGAAGCCATCGTAATTATATCTCCTGGGACTATTCCACTCGCACTCACCAAGTTATCCGTTACTGGTATTAAACCAACTAAATGAACAGGCAATTTATTTTTTGCAGCAGCTACAAAGGCTCCTAGCACCGCAGCAGCACCGCCCATATCACTTTTCATGTACTCCATCCCATCGCTCGACTTAATGCTATATCCTCCTGTATCGTATACCACTCCTTTTCCTACCAAAACCACTGGCTGATCATTCTTCGGATCAATAGGCACCCACTCCATAACAATAAACTGAGGAGGCGTTTGACTAGCACGGTTGACCGCAAGCAAACCACCCATTTTTAATGCCTCAATCTTTTCTTTTCCCAATACCTCAACATTGAATCCGTACTGTTGTCCTAGTGCAATAGCTTCTTGACCAAGCTGGGGTGCCGTCAAATAGGAGAAGGGCTCATTCAAAAGCCGACGCGCATGAAAAACCGCTTCAACAATCGCATCTAGCTCATTAACAGCCAATGGATCTGCCGACTCAATTTCAATTGTCTGTAACGAATGGCGCTTTTTTTCAGCCTTTGTCACATATTTTAAAAATTGAAAGCTCGCCAATGCCATCCCTTCCGCAAATGACAGAAGTAACTGATCAGAACCGTAGGTTCTTAAAGCTACTGAGTCTACCTTGTACTTCCAAACCTCCTTTATGACCTCAGCACCGGCCAAGCGGGCATCTTCTCGAGCAATAGAAGATTCTTTTCCTCCTTTCAGTACTCTAACCCAAACTGCACCAGATTTCCTTGGAAAAAAAAAGGAATTAACCTCCCTTTGATATGCCTGACGAAAAAAAAGCAACTCCTCAGGTGTTAAACAGTCCGACAAGTTATCAACTCCCTCACGTTCGATGAAGACAACTAAATTGGGAGATGTTTTTTTAGCCTGAACGGCGGTCAGCGTTAATTGCTTCACTTTAATTTAAATATTATAAAGGTGGATCGGTCCATTACCCTATGTCCCCTTTACTGTTATCAGGAAAAATGGTAATTACTACAGCAGCACCCATTTTTTGCAAAAGTACCACTTTTACCGTAGGTATTCCCTGTAGATTTAATTTATTTCATTCAGTAACCCCCTTGAGGCTCTCAATTACTGTTATTAAAAGCAAGACAAACGCTTATTTGATAGCAAAACTGATCTATCTCATCGCTTCACGAGGTGTTGGAAAAGACAAAAATAAAATAAATTGTTTATTTTACTTAAAACAATTTATTTTATAATGAAAACAAACTTACCTTTGACCCTTCTTAATTTAGTAAAATATGAGAAGATCAAAATCTGTTTTCCCAAAAATCCTTCAGAAAAGCAGTATCCTGGCATTTCTTTCAGGGGTTTGTCTCTGGCTGTTCTATCAGACCGACATTTCTGAAGTTCCGCCTAAATCAAATATCTACAGTAAAGATAGTATATCTCAATACTTAACACAGCTTTTACCTGCCAAAAGCCCTGGGTTGTTTGTTCAACACAGTCGTTTTTCTCTATCCTACTCAGAAATACACGAACAGGCGGAATGGGTGGCATACGTACTCTCAGGACCAAAATTATCAGCAAAAAAATTCAATAGAACAGGATACTCCTTCATCCCTGACCCCAAAATAAACTCCAAAAGCGCCAATCCAAACGACTATTCCGGAAGCGGTTATGATAGGGGCCATCTCTGCCCAGCTGCCGACATGGCATTTGACTCAATTGCTCTTCGCGAAACATTTTATATGAGCAATATCAGCCCACAGACAAAAGCATTTAATCAGGGCGTCTGGAGGGAAATTGAAGTTAATGCCAGAAACTGGGCAAAAAACATCGGTCATATCTTGGTTATTACTGGCCCCGTATTATCAAAACCTGGTCTCGAACAAATCGGTCCAAATAAAGTAACTGTACCAGTTGGCTTTTTTAAAGTAATTTATACTCCCAAGTTCCAAAAAGCAATTGGATTCCTAGTCCCTAATCAATATACCCCTAAAGATCCAATGCAGTATGCCTTCAATGTAGATTATATCGAACAAATTACTAATATTGACTTCCTTCCAAACCTCACATTAGAGCAGCAATCCGCCCTAGAGTCTAAGCTCGACCTTTCTTTTTGGCACAATCACTCCTCCTAAAACTAAAAAAACAGCCGCCCCTATTTTCATGGGGCGGCCCAACTCACGGAGGAAGGTGATTAATCAATAAAACCTTAATTATGTTAATACAATCTTCTTCAATAAACAATTCAATGTAACCTTTTTTTTTTCAAAAAGCGAAGGTACTACTAACACATTCAATATTGCATGGCAACCATGTTCCCATATTTAGAATAGATAAAATTCATAATTTATATCACTCCAAACCTTGCCAATACGACCTCTCTTAGCGTGGTCAAACACTAATACCAGCCACCCCACATGCCCAATTAACCATTAATCATTATCCTCACTGCTTGATCTTTGTCAGTTTCCACTTTGTAGTACAAGTTGCCTACGCCGTCTACCAACTTCCGGTCTACCGTGAATACGTTGTATCCTTTCGCAAACTGGCCTTTCGCTGTGTACAGAATCCGGCCCAATGCGTCGTAGATCGTCAGACGTGCTTCCGTTGCCTCTGGCAAATGGAATCCAATCTGAGTCTTGCTTACCCATGGGTTCGGGCTGTTCTGGTACAACTCAAAGCCAACTGTGCTGATCGTCGTGTTCGCTCCGTTGAAACGGATCGCTACGTCCAACTTGTTGTTCGCCTCAAACGCAACCGCTTTCGTGATCTGGCTC
>JBKDAM010000004.1:0-38241 GCA_046316495.1 Chitinophagales bacterium | reverse complement strand
AGGTCCTAATGGGTGTTTCCCCACCAATACCCCATCTGCATAGCCACTAAATTCGGTCCCTGGGGCCCCATATTGTCGATAATAATTGCCGTTGTGCTTGCTCATCCAGGCTCCCTCCATGAAGGGGTCGAGGAACGTATTATCCATATACTCCCCAAATCGTTGCCAACCGTATCGGTCTGGTTCCAGGAGGTACAGTTCCTTACGGGCGCCTTGAGGCTGAAGGGTAGTTCGATCTAACTCCACTCCATAAATGGGATACCGGTTACTGCTACCATTGTAAAGGTACAGTTTGCCATCATCGTCTGTAAAAAAGGCGGGATCCCATCCTCCGATATCGAAGGCTTCTACCAATTGCGTCCAGGTGTTGGACTTAGGATTTGTACTCATCCAAATTGGAAAATCTCGGCCATAGGTGGAGCCAAATACGATCATGGTATCGCCTATCACCCCCACTGCAGGAGCGCAAAGGTCGTCGTAAACCTTATGATGTGAAAGAAGAAAGGTTTTGGAAATGAAATGCCAGTCCAGCAAGTCAGAACTCCACCAGTATCCCCACTGATTGGTGGAGAATAAATAATAATCGCCCTTAAAGGAAACGATTACAGGGTCTGCAGTGGCCCGGTGCCTACCCCATTCACTGAAATTTGGAATGGGCGTAAAGCCATAATCGAGGTTAATAGGGTTACAATAGGTGCGCTGAGCGGGCAATGACTTGGCAGCTAACAAAGCACCCAGCAACAACAGGTATAAAAAACGTCGCATTCCACTTATTTTAAAAGATCCTGTACTTTGGCGTGGGTCCGTTTTCTTCTTGGAATGGATTCATGCTGCACATAAGGATTCTCCGGATGCTGCCTTACATAATCCTGGTGATACGCTTCTGCCTCCCAAAACTTCTTAAAAGGCATCACTTCTACAGCAATTGGCCGGTTGTACCTGCCCGATGCACTCATCTCTTCAATCATCTTCCTTACCAAGGCCTCCTCGGTTGCGTTTCGGTAAAAAACGATGGAACGGTACTGGCTGCCCCGGTCTGGACCCTGTCCGTTCACCTGAGTGGGATCAATAGAGGCAAAATACACCCTCAGCAAGTCTGCAAACGTAATTTGGGCACTGTCGTAATACACTTCAATGGCTTCTGCATGGCCGGTGGTTCCAGTTCCGGTCGATTCATAGGTAGGTTGTTCCGTAAATCCGCCTGAATACCCTGAAATAACCTCCGCTACACCCCGAATCCCTTCAAAAACCGCTTCTTCACACCAAAAACACCCACCTGCGAAGGTAGCTCTACTAAGCTGACTGAGGTCAGCGGGGGGAGTGGACGCCTTGGGCGCTGAATTACCAGGAAGACCTTCTGGGGTCGGAGCGCAGGCTAAAAAAACCCAGACGAATAATAAGAGAGCAATCGATCTATTCATACATTAAATGTTTTCTGTTTAATGTTTTTTTGGCTTTAAAGAGCTCTACCCAACAAACTGTCTGATCCAAAGGGAAGGAGCAACTAGAAAAAGTTATTTTTTTCTAAAAACTTATCAGAAATATTGACTTTATCAAACAATATTTCCATACATTTGTTTCATCAAGACGTTGAAGTGCTTAGGCACTCGGCAAGAACTGGACCTTCTTTTAGTTTATCGAAATGCATTTTGGTAATAATCCACAACTCGATCATCCGTAATTACATCGCTGGAGCGGATTGGCTGTCTTAGCACGATCCCCTCCAGTGTTCTACACCTGCTCAAAGCTACGTATAGTTGCCCGTGCTCAAAAGCGCCTCCTCCCAGATCAAGTAATACCTTATCGAACGTTTTTCCTTGGCTTTTATGGATCGTGATTGCCCACGCTAACTTCAAGGGATATTGACGGAAAGAGCCGATAGGCTCTGCTTCAATGACCCCAAGACCTGATGCCTTATATCGAAGGATTTCCCACTCGGATTTGACAACATCCACTTTTTTGTTTTTTCCACTCTCATCGGTGATTTTAACGGTGACGCTATCCGCTTGGACATGGGTTACAATCCCGATGGTACCGTTGACAAAATCCCGTTCAGCATCATTTTTTATGAACATTACCTGTGCGCCTTTTTTCAGCTTAAGCATTGGGTCCGTTGGGTACAGCAGTGGATCAAACTGACCGCTCACCTCGGCTGCGTAGGTAAAGGCTGGGTCTTTCAATTGCTCCAAAGCGCGTAAGTTGATGCGATCGGCAGTAGCATTTCTGGCACAAAGGGTGATATAACCCTCCGTTTCGGAAAAATTGGGCAGGTAACGTTCATTGAGATCCTCCAAATCATCCTGGTCCACTGTATTCAGCCGGACTGCTTCCAACAAACGTAAAAAGTGCCTGGAGTCCTGGCGATATACCTTTCGCAACTCCAGGTGCTCAAAGGTGAATTCAGGGTCCTGGAACACTTTCGCGGAGAAAAAATAGGGCGTTTCGTAGTAATCCTGAAAGTAGGAGCGCTCAACGGGGTCATTTTTTACTACGGGAGGCAACTGAAACAAATCGCCTACCAACACGACTTGAACTCCTCCAAAGGGTTGGTAGTTTTCCCGATTTCGCCGCAAAAAAACATCAATTCCATCTAAAATATCGGCCCGTACCATCGAAATCTCATCTATTACCAAAACTTCCAAGCTCTTGTACAAACGAAGAAGGTCTTTTCGGCTGGTTTTTTGATCGGCCTCTTGCCGGGTAAGCAGCCTTGGCGGAAAACCAAAAAAAGAGTGGATGGTTTGCCCTTGGACATTAAGAGCGGCTACCCCGGTTGGAGCGAGAAAGGCCATTTTTTTTCGGACCGTATTTCGCATCAGCTGGAGCAGGGTGCTTTTACCCGTCCCTGCTTTACCGGTAAGAAAAAGACTTCGTTTGGATTTATCAATCAAATCAATGGCATAATTGAAATCCGCGCTCAGAACCAAAGGTGTTTTCAGTTGCATGGTGGCAAAATTAAGCAACTCTACATATTTATTCCGTGCTACTTTGCGTTTATAGCAGATAAACCTGTTTGAGGTATTTAAAAAAAGAGTGATCTTTGCAAGATATGAGGTATTTCAGTCGAGTTTCCATCTTACTGTTTTTGGTTTTCACCAGCCTTTTGGCAGGCGCCCAACAATCCTCCAAAAGTAAATCTAAGGAGCGGTTTAGGGAAAAGGATACCCCTGACAACCGGGTTACTGTGCAAAATGCCCTGATCTTGAATTCCAAGTCAAACGATTACAGCCCTATTTTTTACCAAAATGGGATCGTTTACGTATCCAGCCGAAAACGAAACGGAGCTCAAGATAAAAAAACAGGAGAAACCTTTTCCGAACTCTACTTTGCGCCCTTCGATCCGAATGGAGCTCCCGCTGGACGTCAAAATTTCTCCCTCAACATCAACTCCAAATTGCACGAGGGTCCGGTTACGTTCAACAGGGAATACACTACCATGTTTTACACCCAAAACAACCAAAAAAGTGGAGTGCAAAAATCTGACCAGGCAGGGGTGGTTCGCCTAAAGATTTACCAAGCCCAAAAAGGCGCCATCGATTGGGAGCCACTTGGCGAACTCCCCTTTAACAGCAATGAGTATTCCTGTGTCCACCCCTCCCTGAGTGCCGATGGGCGACGCCTTTATTTTGCATCCGATATGCCCGGTGGCTTGGGTAGTTACGATATTTACTACAGTGAACGGCAAGAAGACGGGTCTTGGGGCTCTCCTATTAATGCAGGAAACATTGTAAATACCCCCAAAACGGAGTTATTCCCCTTCATACATCCAAGCGGGACCCTATTCTTTTCCTCCTCAGGGCATGAGTTTAACCTTGGTGGCTACGATATTTACTATTACGATCAAGATGAAAACGGGGATGAATCCGTGGTGAATATGGATGCTCCCTACAATACGCCCTTTGATGACCTCGGCTTTATCATTGACGATGAACTGAAACGGGGCTTTTTCACCAGCAACCGGCAGTCCGATGAACGCGGGCTCAACGGAAGCATCGGCAAAGACGATATCTGGATGTTTAGCATCGAGAAAGGCATTCAACAATTTCGACCCGCCGAACGAGAAGGCTTGATTGTAGTCCGAGATGTCGCTGGAAATCCAATTAAAGGGGCAGAAGTCCGAATTCTTAAGGCCTCTAATGAAGGCTTTGTCGATACCGATAGCAGCGTGTACGAAATTGATCTGCAACCCACTGGTACAGAACCAGGCAATGTAAGCCTCCAGCTTCGACCCAAATCACCCGAAAAAATGAGGAGGCCCGACCTGTACACCAACTTGGAAGGAACAGCAATGACCGGCTTCCTGCGGTACCGAAGTTATGTAGTGCTAGTCACCCATCCAGACTACCTGATTGCTCAACAATTTGTCAATGTGGAAGACGAAGCAGGCATTCAACAAGTGGAAATAACCCTATTGGATGCACCCACCTGCCATAAAGCGGTCGGAACTGTAATTACCGACCAACTAGGAACCCGGATCGCCAATGCCAACCTTCGGTTTATCCATAAAGCAACCAATAAGATCCAATCGACCCGGACTGGACTCAATGGGGATTATGAAATTTGCCTAAGTGAATCTGGAGAATACTTGGTGCAGGTGGAACGGAGCGGCTTCCAATCAGCCAACTTTATCCTGTATGCCCGCAACGATCAACCCGATTTTCATGAAACTCGCCTTAAACCCACCAAAATTGGAGAGGAGCAGCCCATTGCAGGTGGTATTAGCGACGGATCTGTGGTGGTATTGGATAAAATTGCGTTTGAACCTACTCAAACCACCCTTAACCAAGCTGCCATCCGAAACTTGGATGCTATTTACGATCTCTTGATGCGGTATCCTGATTTTACAGCAGATATTATTTCCCATACCGACACCCGTGGGAACCCCACTAGAAACCTCAATATCTCCAAAGAACGGGCTAATAATGCAGTGGCCTACCTGGTTTACCGAGGAATCCCGGAGGGAAGACTCAAAGCAATTGGAAAAGGAGGACAAGAACCCCGCAACCAATGCAAACCAGGAACCAACTGCTCGGAAGAAGAGCACCGGATTAATGTGCGGTTCGAGGTAAAAATACACGCTGCACAGCCTTAGTTATTTTAAAAAAATAGAGTTGGGCGGGCCATTCGACTCGCCTCAACTCCTTTTTATACCCAAGTTTTATGCGAGCAACAATATGTTTATTGATTTGGATTGGTTTAATAACCAACTCGGGTTGTTACTCTTTCAAAGGAATCTCCATCGATCCTAATATCAAAACGTTTACCGTCCGAACATTTGAAACGACCGCCGGGAACGCTCCGCCTACCTTGGCGATTAACTTCACAGAACAACTAAAGGACAAAGTCAGGACTGAGACTCCGCTGTCACTTAACAATGAAGCCCCCGACTGTGAATTCTCAGGAACGGTCACAGGCTTTCAGGTGGTGCCACTCGCCCCAAAACCCGGGGAGTTGGTAGCCCGCAACCAACTAAAGATAACCGTAAAAGTGTACTACCTGATTAATAAAGAAGGGCTGACAACTGACTTTCCGGTGGATGGAAAAGAATTTAGCTTTTTCTCCGAATTCCCTAGCGAAGCTGATTTGGCTTCTATCCAGGACGAGTTGATCAACGAAATCAACAGACAGCTCCTGGAGGATATTTTCAACGCCGCCTTCAACAACTGGTAGCTTTTACCACTCGGGACAATCACACTTAGGGCGAAACAGTTTGCAACCTTCCAGGACCAGCATCCCGACAGAGAATAAAACTAATAATAAGCGAAACCATCGAGTACTAATTTTCATAATTAACTTTTTTACTAAAATTAAGTTTGGGCTGTTGTTATTGTACAGAAAGGACTTTTTAACGCTAAAACGAACTGCAACCGATTAAAGTTTTAACCTCCTCCAACGGTAAGAGCGAAGGTACCAAATCATCCAAGACAACATCATCATCCAATAGAATATTTCTCCTACCCAGACCCAAAACACTCCAAGCTGAGAGAAGTTTGTCACAAAGTAAATATAACTAAGATATAAAACGACCGAAGAGGTTTGTATTTTCAGACCGAACCAGGTAGCACCTGCTCCCGCCAAACCATTAAAAGCAACTGTTCCGAAGGTTGATAGGGAAAGAAGACCCAATAAAAGCAAAAAGACAGGCCTGGCCTCCTGCATCAGGTTGGAATCCTGGGAACCTAAAAGTGGATACAAGAAAATATCCGGACGAAACAAAATCGGAATTGCGAGCGCCATTGTGACGGCCCAACAAAGAAAACCTGCCCTCCAGGTAGCTGTCAACACATCCCGGTACCTTTTTTGGCCAATTAGGTTGCTGATGAGCGTATTGGCTCCGGAGGCAAAGCCCCACAACGGAATGGATAACATTAAGTACACGGTCCGGGCCAAGTTAGAAATGGCTAAGGCGCGTTCTCCTAAATTCTCTACCATTCCAAAGAAAAAGATCCAGCTACCCTGCCCTACTGCCGCCTGCGCTACCACCGACATGGATAATTTCAACTGCTGCTGTGCAAGTTTCCAGTCCCAATGCAACCCAGAAAACAGCTGTAATGAGCGATTTTTTTTGTCAAATAAAATATAGCCTGCAAAAACTACAAAAGCAATTCCCTCGGCTATGCTGCTGGCCAAACCAGAACCCCCAATACCCATTTCAGGAAGCCCCAAACGACCAAAAATCAGCGCATAATTGAGTCCAAGGTTGATAATCGCCAAGATGACCGTATCCACCAGAATTATCCAAGGACGGGCAATTCCGGAATACAAGGCAATCAGGGCTACGCCTGCATAACTGAAAAAAATACCAAAAGACCGGTAATGAATATACTCCAGGCATTTTTGATACACTGCCGGACTCCTATCTAAAAACTGGGCGAAAATCCAGGCAGAGCCGTGCCGCATAATTCCCCACATCACCACCGCGAGTAGCAATTCAAACAACAACATCGTTTGAAAAATAGGACCAACCAATTCAGGTCGCCGCTCCCCCATCCGCCTGGCTATCAAAATCTGCCCCCCCCGCGACAAGCTGTACCCAATCGCAGCGATCGTAATATAAAAGACACCTACAAAACCAATGGCAGCAAATTCCACCTCCCCCCGGTGGTACAGCAGCACCGCATCGCTCAAGGCGATGACATTCTGAGCGGCTGAGCCCAACATAATGGGCGCTGATATTCGCCAGATTTCTTTATAAGTGATTTTTAGCTGCAAATCAAGGATTGGTTAGTAGATCTTCCAAGGTTTCCATAAATACGGAACCAAGGTAAAATGTTGTTTTACCCTTATTTCCGGATTAAAAAATAACAATCCCCCATAGGGACAATCAATAGAAAGCCGAACAGCAGGATGCGCTTTTAGTTGTTCCCAGGCATGCTCCATTCCGGGTGACCAATGAATATCATCCAATAAAAGCACCGAATGAGCCCTTAACTTAGGCAAACAAGCTTCAAAATAGGAAACAACCGCAGGACCCCGATGGTTGCCATCTAGGTAAGCAAAGTCAAGCTGTGGAATGCCTTCCAAAGCCCCCTTTAAAGTAGATTCAAATGGACCAACAACCAGCTCAACCGGACCCAACTCTAGTATTTCAAGGTGTTTTTGCGTGACAGCTGCTAGTCTTGGACAACCTTCAAGGCTCGTTAAATGGGCTTTCCTCCCAGCGGCAGCAGAAAGATAAGCGGTGCTGATTCCAACGGAAGTTCCCATTTCAAGTAGGTGAACAGGTTGGCACCACTGAATCAATCGAAACAAAAAAGCACCTTTTCGAGCTGAACTAGCGGAACGACGAGTCTCCCGTGCAATGGAGGAAGTCCTGAGACGATCACCTCCCCTTCCTCTCGGACCAGGACCAAAATCGGTGATCTGAATGGGCAGCTGGCTGGATTTCATTTCCGCCCGCAAACCCTCTATTTTGGAAAAAGAGTAATAGTGGCGCTGATCTTCGAGTACTTCCTGTAAAAAGGAGAAGACAAAAGGAGAATGCACTTGGTAGCTGGTTACTGCCCGCCAATAAAATCGCCCCCATGATCTAATAAAAAAGAACAGCTGCCGTAAATAGTGCATTCAAACCAGTTTTAGAAGCATTAACGCCTCCGATAGAAGATCAGGCCAACAGAGGAGTATAAGGTTAGTTAAAAGGGCATAGGATCAAAAGGCAATCCTTATTCCCACAGAATATTCTTGCCTTTCCGCAAGTACCGCTTGAAGTTCACCCAAAAGGCAACAATCAAGTAAATAATCAGAGGAGAGCCCATCCCAATAAAGGAAGTATAGATAAAATACTTCCGAACTTCAGATGGTGGGATTTCCATGCGCTCACCCAAGTGCTGACAAACCCCAAAGGCATGCCGCTCTACCATGTCTTTAATCCAGATGTGAAGCATATCTAAAGGAGTGATAGTTGATTTACAGAATGCAAAATTAGTTTTTTACATGGAAATCGCATCTTTTTAAAGGAAGATATTTTGATAAGTCAGCTGTAGAACTACTTTTGCACAGGTTCAACCAATTACAAACTATGAATAAGCATCCTAAGGCACTTCCCTTTTTATTTTTTACCGAGATGTGGGAACGTTTCGGTTACTACTTGATGATTGGCATCTTTTTGCTTTATATGACAGATCCGGTTGGAGGGCTCGGTTTTGACCGGTCCATGGGTTCTGATGTATATGGCACCTTTATCGCTTTGGTGTACGTAACCCCTTTTGTGGGAGGTTTATTGGCTGACCGAGTGTTGGGATTTAGACTAAGTATTGTAATTGGGGGTATCCTGATGGGATTGGGCTATTTGCTTTTGGCCATACCGCACAATTTCACGGCCTTTTACGGGGCATTGTTTTTGATTATTCTGGGAAATGGGTTCTTTAAACCCAATATTTCAACTCTTTTGGGCAATCTATACAATGTCGAGCCTTACAAAGACAAAAAAGACGATGGGTACAATATCTTCTACATGGGTATTAACATCGGTGCGCTCATCTGCAACTTCGTGGCTGCTTATTTGCGCAACAATTTTGGCTGGGGATACGCCTTTGCTGCTGCCGGGATCGGTATGTTTATCGGTGTGTTCGTCTTTTTGAGTGGGTACAAGCATTATGCCAGCGCGGACGAGCGGAAACCAGCGACTCCCGGTCAAGGAAGCGTAGGTGTTTTGTTATCCTCCGTTTTGTTGCCTGCCTTCCTGACCGGTATAGCAGCTTGGTACATTCCGGGCAATGTATTTGGCTCCGATTCCACCGATGCCTTTTTATTTGGCGCCTTGCCGGTGGTCGCTTTTTACGGTTGGATTCTAATCAAGGCAGAAGCAGCAGAGAAATCAAGAATCAAGGCATTGTTGGCCGTTTATGGTGTGGTCATAGTCTTCTGGGCAGTGTTCAAACAAAATGGCACAGCGCTGACCACTTGGGCCGAGTTTTACACAGACCGCTCTATGTCTCCTACCATGGAGGCAGTGGCCAGGCCCCTAGGGGCTGTCCAGGAGCTCAAAGTTGTTCCAGGAGTCCATCCCATTTACGATGAACAGTTCCGCACGCAGAAAGGGGACAATGGGAAAGTGGTCTTGGACAGTGCGGCTTTACCTCCCTATTTCAACAACATTCCGGTATCTGAGCGGCCGGAGATTGGCAGTACCCAAATGCTGGTTTCCACTGAAATCTTTCAGTCCATCAACCCGCTGTTCGTTATCCTGTTCACTCCACTGGTAATATACCTTTTTAGTTGGCTGCGCAAACGGAAAAAAGAACCCTCTACCCCAGGAAAAATTGGCTGGGGCTTGGTTATTTCTGCACTTTCTACCCTGGTCACCATCGGTGCCGTATATGCCTGCCACAATGGAATGGAAAAAGCCTCCTCCTGGTGGATCATTGCTACCTATGCCGTTATTACCTTTGGTGAGTTGTGCTTAAGCCCGATGGGATTATCAATGGTCTCTAAAATGGCTCCTGCACGTATTGCCGGATTAATGATGGGGGGTTGGCAGTTGGCAACCGCTTTGGGCAACAAACTTTCCGGGATCCTGGCTAAATTATGGGATACCTACGACGATAAAAGCCACTTCTTTTGGGTCAACTTTGTGTTGTTAGCGGCAGCAGCCCTCGTCTTATTGGCAATGCTACGATGGCTGAACCGCATATTCAAGGAACAAGGAATCCACTAATAATGGGCTATTTCTGGCGAATTGTGCTGGTTTTTTTTCTTTTTTTGGAAAAAAACCAGCATCACTCGACCCTTGCCGCTCAAGCTCCCCTTCTTCCGCTGCAATGGGAGAAGCTTCCCGACAGTTGGGATGAGGGACTCCCCTTGGGTAATGGACTGCTCGGGGCCTTAATCTGGCAGAAAGACCAACAGCTACGTCTTGCACTCGACCGAGCTGACCTTTGGGATTTGAGGCCAATGGCTAACCTTGACCGCCCGGAATGGCGCTTCGATTGGGTGAAAGCGCAATGGGAGAAAAATGAGTATGGAATCGTCCAGGAACTTTTTGATCTTCCATACGAACGGGATCCTGCACCTAGTAAACTTCCAGCAGGCGCCCTTGAATTTGATATTCGTCCGTTAGGAAATGTGGAGCGGGTTCAGCTGGATCTCCAAGAAGCCACCGCTCGAATCTACTGGGAAAACAACACTGTTTTCAGTTGTTTTGTAGACCAAAACCAGCAGATGGGCTGGTTTCAGTTTACAGGCCTTTCCATCGATCTGCAACCCGTTTTTAAAGCGCCTCCCTACTCAAAAGAGAAGCAAAGCGCGGAAGTGAACGCGGTGGAAGGTCAAGACCTGCAGCGATTGGGATACCCCGCGGGTACTTGGGAGAAAGGTGCCCAATCTATCCGATTCCGCCAACAAGGTTGGGGCAATTTTCAGTACGAGGTTCAAGTGGTCTGGAAACGCGAAGCGGATCGGCTAAGTGGCTGTTGGAGTATTCACACCCTCGAACCAGTTCCGCTGCCCGAACCAACTGCACTTGCAACCGTTTTTGAAACAGCAAAGCAGCACCACATTGAAAGCTGGAAAGACTTCTGGAACCGATCCTGGATGGCCCTTCCAAACGACACCTTGCAGCATCAATGGCAGCTGGAGATGTACAAGCTGGGGGCCGCCACAGGCAACGGAGCACCGCCAATCTCCTTGCAAGCCATCTGGACCGCTGACAATGGACGACTTCCGCCTTGGAAAGGCGATTTTCACAACGATTTGAACGTGCAGATGAGTTATTGGCCCAGCTACTCGGCCAATCACCTTGACCGCTCAATGGGACTTATAGATTGGCTGGAAACCAACAAACCTGCCTTTGAGTCCTACACGCGTCAATTTTATCAATTGCCCGGACTCAATGTTCCAGGGGTTTCTACGCTGGATGGTCAACCCATGGGAGGCTGGATTCAGTATGCTTTTGGCCCCGCGGTATCCGCCTGGTTAGGCCATCATTACTATCTGCAATGGAGGTACTCCATGGATACGGTTTTCCTTTCGGAAAAAGCATATCCATGGATTTCGGAAAGCGCTCGCTTCCTTGAAGCACTTTCCATTAAAGATGCGAAGGGTAAAAGAAGTCTACCATTGAGTTCCAGTCCCGAAATACGAGACAATAGCCGGGATGCCTGGTTTTCATCGACCACTAATTTTGACCTCGGGTTGATTCGATGGACCTTTGCAAAAGCAGCGGAGCTGGCACTTGTGCTGGATAAAAAAGCGGAAAGTAAAAAGTGGATGCAGGTTCTGTCTGAGTGGCCAGATTTTGATGTGGCCGAAAACGGGTTGACTTTTGCACCACAAACTCCCTATCAGAGTTCACACCGACATTTTTCCCATTTGGTTGCATGGCATCCACTGGGTGTACTGGATGTATCTAAAGGGAAAACAGAACAACGATTGCTTCAAAATACGTTAGACAACCTGTATCGCCATGGACCATCGGCCTGGTGTGGCTATTCCTACAGTTGGCTGGGCAACCTTTGTGCAAGAAATAAAGATGGAAAAAGAGCAGAACAAGCGTTGAGCATTTTTGCGCAGCATTTTTGCCTGAAAAACAGCTTTCATGTGAATGGAGACCAATCCGGACTTGGGTTTTCCAATTATACCTATCGGCCCTTTACCTTGGAGGGTAATTTTGCGTTCGCAGCAGGTCTTCATGAAATGCTGTTGCAGAGCCACGCGGGATGGGTGGAGGTTTTTCCAGCCATTCCTGATCGCTGGAAGGAGGTTCGCTTTCACCAGCTCCGAGCAGAGGGGGCCTTTCTGGTTTCGGCCCATTATAACGACAACCAGGTTCAGTCAATCGAGGTAACTTCAGAAAAAGGGGGAATACTTCGACTAAAACTGCCTCCTGGATGGGAAAAAATCAAGTACGACCAGCCACATCGGATGAAAAATGGCCTTGTAGAGATCCAAACAGAGAAAAATCAAAAAATCACCTTGACTGCTGATTGAGTTTCCTTTCATTTCAAGAGCTTAACGGGATGGGCAATACGAACACCCATATAGCCAAGCTCAGCCTGGATCCTGCGGAACTTACCGAATCTGTAATTACCTGTTAAGTAAATTCAAACCTGGATTCACCAACCAATTTATACCCCATAAAAGGCAAAAAAAGGACAAGGAGCCTATTTCAGCACCCAACTGGCATCCCGAACAGGTTAAGAGCATTTGCAATTAAGTACCTTAATCAGCTGTAATTATTTTTTTTACCTGTTCGAGCAGCTCTTTTCCTTCGGGTGAAAATTTAGACGAGATCTTTTTTCCGTCTTTGTCCAACATTAAGAAAGAAAAATTGTCGGCCAATACCTCATCGGGATGAATGATATAGGAGGTATTGTCTCTGATTTGACGGAAAAAATCAGGGAGTTGAGGAATAGAGAGCCAGCTCGTAAGTCCATCAGGTTTGGTAAGCACCTGCCAGCGGCCGGCCGGTGTTTGCTGTACCTGAAATAAATTGAACTCTAGGTAGGAAAAAAAAGGGCCTTTCCCTTGTTGATACCCATCTGCATTGGAATAAATGATTGGGACGGCGCTGATGCTGCTCCCATCTTCCAGCCGCAGATTAATTTTTTTTCCAAAATCTACACCGTCTGGGTTGTAGAGGACCCTGTCCTTTAGTGGCGAGGGAATATCCAGCTGATCGAGGCCAATGTGCTCAAATCCAATTAATTGATAAAGCTGATTTCGTTTATCCGGATTCAGACGAGAGTACACATGGAATACTTCATGGTACATGGTGGATTTAAAAGCGGATCGGTCTGCTTTCCGGAGGACATCAGCTGGGATCACAATACAATTACCCCGGGTATAATAGACTCCATCCCCATAATGATTGCCTTTTGTTTTAATTAGAAGGAGGGAATCTGGCATGATTTCCGAATGGAATTTTTGACAAGTAGAGAAGACCTCCTGCATAATACTGGCGACCCAACGGCTTTCGGAAGCCGTAAAGTTATCCATGTCGGATTGGAGAAATGCTTGATAGGCGGCCCGTTCGGTTGGAGTACCTTTTCCAAGGGCTTGCTTCATCTGGATGGACATTTCACAGGGGGTGACCCGATCGAAAAAACGATCGTATGCGTCCTGAGTTATAACCTGCGCAGCGGTGGCACTATCTAAGAGGAAAGTTGTTTTTTGGGGACTGTGAGCGATCTTGTTGACAGGGGTTTGGGCTTCGCACTGGAAGATGAATAACAACAAAAACGGGGCAAGAGCGAAAATTGGCATAACGATCAAATTGAATTAACGGGCCGGAGGACCTGTGGTGCAAAATTGTAAAAATAAACCCAATCTTAATGCGGAAATGCTTGAAAATTAATCGAAAATGATGGAATATTTGTGGATAAATTACTGACATGTGCCAAACTTAACATTAACTTAATATTAAAAGCCCTGCTTAACATTAAATTAATATTGACTTTTGCGCCGATTTTTACTAAAAAATTCAATTTTTCATGCTTTTAGGTTTTATTGCTGGACTTTCTACAGAGATTTCGATCATCTTGATCATCTCTGTTCTTGCGGTGGGAATTTTTGAAGCCATTAATGGTTTTCATGACACAGCCAATGCGGTTGCCACCGTTATTTACACCAAAACCCTTCCACCCGTTTTCGCGGTGGTATGGTCTGGCATTTGGAATTTTTTAGGAGCGCTTTTAGGCGGTATTGCCGTTGCTATGGGAATCGTTAAATTGGTTCCACTCAATGAACTGATGACGGTTGATATCGCTGAGAGCATGGCTTTTGTTTTTGCCATCTTGTTGACAGCCATTTTTTGGAATTTGGGAACTTGGTATATTGGTCTTCCTAACTCCAGTTCTCATACCCTAATTGGCTCCTTGCTGGGAGCAGGCTATGCCTTTTCAACCATACATGAGGGAGCGGCGGTCAATTGGGACAAAGCGAAGGACATTGGACTCTCATTGTTGATCTCTCCCTTGTTTGGATTCAGCTTGGCCATATTAATTATGTTTTTGTTGCAGATAACGGTTCGTAAAAAAAGCATTTTCAAAGAGCCAGACCCCAAAAAAGCGCCTCCGACTTGGATACGGGCCGTCTTAATTGGCACTTGTACATTGGTGAGTTACTTCCACGGAAGCAACGACGGTCAGAAGGGAGTAGGTTTAATGTTGGTTGTTTTGATGGGCTTTCTGCCGATGTATTTTGGTTTCAATCCAGAGGTAAAACCGGCTGATCTGGCGGTTTCAACCCGTAAAATGGAACAGGCCATTTTGGCAGACACCTTGGCCTATCCTGAAAATAGCCCAACCCTAAGAGCTTTGGCTGGAAAGTGCAGCAGCTTTGCCAACATGTGTGATACCATCAACATACAAAATAAAGCAGGTGTTTTTGCGCTTCGCACTTCCTTGCAGAGTTTGAACAAAAACCTGGAGAGCAGTGCAAAAGGTGGTTTGTTACACGGTGAGGCAGCAAAAATGGTTAAAGATGAAATTAAGCTCAATAAAAGCGCTTATGAATTTTCCCCATTTTGGGTAGTCTTGTTTATTTCCATCTGCTTAGGAGGTGGAACTATGGTAGGTTGGAAGCGGATTGTGGTAACCATTGGAGAAAAGATTGGAAAATCGCACCTTACCTATGCACAAGGTGCCAGTGCAGAAATCTGTGCAGCCGCTACAATTGGAGTAAGTTCATCCTTTGGTTTGCCCGTGAGTACGACGCATGTACTTTCTTCAGGGATTGCGGGAACTATGGTCGCATCTGGAGGGGTCAGCAACTTACGCAAAAAAACCATCACGGCCATTGCATGGGCTTGGGCACTTACGCT
The DNA here is from genome assembly GCA_046316495.1 of Chitinophagales bacterium. Taxonomy (GTDB): domain Bacteria; phylum Bacteroidota; class Bacteroidia; order Chitinophagales; family Saprospiraceae; genus M3007. The sequence continues at coordinate 22,982 of JBKDAM010000004.1, read as the reverse complement.
TCCTGCTACTATTTTACTGGGTGCCGTTTTATTCTACATTTTCCGGTTTATTTTCTAGTGTGACTTGCCTCGCTGCACCCTTTTGAAAAGTTAGCTAGCTTCAAAAGGGTGTAGCGATCGCCCTATTTTGCCTTAAGAAGACAACATTTTTTCCTGTTTCGTATTTTTTACCTGTTTCGTACTTATGTATTTTCTCAAGTCGGCCCTAGCGGCCCTCCTATTGTTGTGCGTATTCCAGAACAACAGCTTTGCCCAATCCACCGTTCAAGACAGCCTAGAGAAAAAAAAGCAAGAAGCTAGCCTATCCAAATGGTATGAAAAGCTTTCCTTGCGGGGGTACTCCCAGTTTCGGTACAACCGATTACTAGAAACCAATCCAAAGTTAAAATGCGATCAATGCGATAAGAGCATCGGGGAAGGGCAAGGCTTCGGGTTTAGAAGGGCCCGACTGGTGTTTAGTGGACAGGTGCACCCCAAACTATTTGTGTACTTGCAATACGACTATTCCTCTGACGTAAGTTCCAGCAGTCGTAATTTTTTACAAGTTCGGGATGCTTATTTTGATTATTCTTTTGATAAAAAACAAGAATACCGGGTTCGTTTTGGGCAAAGTAAAGTACCTTTTGGGTATGAGAACATGCAGTCGAGCTCCAATCGCCTTCCAATGGACCGAGCAGATGCCTTGAATTCGGCGGCCCCTAATGAACGCGAATTTGGCGTATTCTTCATGTATACCCCTCAAAAAATTCGGGAAAACCACCAGAAATGGGCGAATGCTACCCACAAAGGAAATGGAGATTACGGAGCCTTCACCTTGGGTCTTTACAACGGTCAGACGACCAACCGACCAGAATTGAATGATAATTTGCACAGCCTTGTGCGGCTTACGTACCCAATTTTTGTAAAAGGACAAGTCATTGAGCCCAGCATACAAGGATACACTGGATTATTTACCATTCCCAAAGAGAACCTGAGTGCAGGAGTAAAGACCAACCAGAATCAAACCTATTTGGATCAGCGAGCAGCAGCGACTATAAATGTGTATCCGAGGCCCTTTGGGTTGTTAGCGGAATACAATCTTGGGAAGAGCCCGGGTTTTAACCCTGCAACTGACTCCATCGAGGTCCGAGACTTAAGAGGAGGATTTATCACCCTTTCGTATCGCACAGAATTAAACAACGGAAGCACCTTATTCCCTTTTGTCCGGTACCAATCGTACGATGGGGCCAAGAAACACGAGGCAGACGCGCGGATGCACCAGGTTAGAGAAGTGGAATTTGGGGCCGAATGGAGTGTTTTCAAAAACCTGGAAATAACTTTATCCTACGTGATTAGCGCCAGGAAATACCAGGATTTCAAAACGGACTACGATGAGAGAGGTCGGTTTTTGAGGATACAGGTTCAAGCCAACTATTAAGAAAAAGGGGCCTTTCCGCGCACGGTGAAGGCCCCTTTCCTTTAGACTATTCTACTTCTTGGTACCTGTATGGGATGGATTACATCATTCCGTCCATTCCACCCCCCATAGGAGGCATTGCAGGTGCTTTCTTTTCAGGCTTCTCATTGATCACACACTCTGTGGTCAACACCAATGCCGCGATGGAGGCTGCGTTTTCGAGCGCTACACGGGTCACTTTGGTTGGATCAATGATACCAGCTTTCTTCATATCTTCATACTCGTTGGTGCGGGCATTGTAACCAAATGAAGCCTTTCCTTCTGCCACTTTATGGAAGATCAAGGAACCATCCACCCCTGCATTTTCAGCGATCGTACGGATGGGGGCTTCGAGTGATTTACGGATAATGGCGATACCAATGGTTTCATCCTCATTGCTACCCTTCATACCAGAAAGGCTTTCGATGGCACGAACCAATGCAACCCCACCACCAGGAACGATTCCTTCCTCGATTGCAGCGCGAGTTGCGTGCAATGCATCGTCTACCCGGTCTTTTTTCTCTTTCATTTCTACTTCTGTAGCAGCACCTACGTAGAGAACGGCAACCCCACCTGCCAATTTGGCAAGGCGCTCTTGCAGTTTCTCCCGATCGTAATCGCTGGTGGTAGACTCGATTTGCTGTTTGATTTGGCTCGTACGAGCTTTGATGTTATCAGCATGGCCTTTACCTCCGACTACAGTGGTATTATCTTTATCAACCGTGATCCGCTCGCAAGAACCCAAGTGTTCCAGACCGGCATTTTCCAGTTTGTAACCCTGTTCTTCACTGATAACGGTACCACCTGTCAGGATAGCGATATCCTCCAGCATGGCTTTGCGGCGATCGCCAAAACCCGGAGCTTTTACAGCTACTACCTTAAGGCCTGCGCGAAGGCGGTTCACTACCAATACACCCAACGCTTGGCTATCTACATCTTCCGCGATGATCATCAATGGACGACCTGACTGAAGTGCTTTTTCCAACACAGGAATCAGTTCCTGCATGTTGCTGATTTTCTTGTCGGTGATCAGAATATACGGATTTTCGTAATCTGCCACCATTTTCTCGGCGTCCGTGATGAAGTACGGGCTCAAATAGCCACGATCGAATTGCATACCGATCACTTCATCTACATAGGTATCAGTACCTTTTGCTTCTTCCACGGTGATAACGCCATCTTTGGTTACGCGCTTCATCGCGTCAGCGATCAGGGTACCGATGGTTTCGTCGTTGTTAGCGGAGATAGAAGCCACGTGTTTGATTTTATTGAAGTCGTCACCGATTTCTTCTGTTTGGGACTTCAGGTTTTCGACTACCGTCTTAACGGCCTTATCGATTCCTCTTTTGAGGTCCATTGGGTTAGCGCCTGCGGCTACACTTTTCAAGCCAGCAGTTACGATAGCTTGCGCCAGGATCGTAGCGGTAGTGGTACCGTCGCCGGCTGCATCGGCCGTCTTGCTGGCTACCTCTTTGACCATTTGAGCACCCATGTTAGCGATTGGATCCTCGAGTTCTACCTCTTTTGCTACGCTTACACCGTCCTTTGTAATGGAAGGAGCGCCGAATGATTTTTGGATAACGACATTACGACCTTTTGGGCCAAGGGTTACTTTAACGGCATTTGCCAGTTCGTCAATACCCTGTTTGAGTTTTTCTCTAGCTTCTGTATCGAAGGTAATTTGCTTCGCAGCCATATTGAATGTTGTGTTTTTTTGTGAAATAGAATTTTCAGAGGAATAGGGGAAAAAAAGGCCTGTCTTTAACAGTTTACTTACAGGACTTTTTTTGTGTTTTCAAGAGGGGTGAGTTGAGATTTTTGTTGGAAATAACAATAAATTTACAAGATCACGAGAATTTCTTCTTCCCGCATGATAAGGTAATCTTGGCCCTCATAGTTAATTTCCTGGCCGGAGTATTTACCATAAAGCACAATATCGCCTGGTGCTACCGTCATTAAATTACCATCTTTACCTGGTCCAACGGCCACGATTTCTCCGCGTTGTGGCTTTTCTTTTGCGGTATCGGGGATAATGATTCCGCCTTTCGTTTTTTCATCTGCTGGTGCAGGTTTAACAATGACACGATCTGCAATAGGTTTCATACGTGTTTAATTATTTTGTTTTGTTAATAGACATGTAAGTTAGTAGTATCCGAATTAACTTCGGATGAACAGCCATCAGCAGAATTTGTGCCAAGATACATAACCTGCCATTTTTGCAGAAAGGTGGAAAAAATTTGGCAGGTTAGGAATCAATTTGTCACCCTGGTGGAGGAGAAGCGTTCACAGTAAACATTTTTTAACGAGTAGCATACAACTAACTGATTCTGTGTTATCTTTGCGGCTTATTGTCAGATATGAGAAGAGAAATTGATATTTTAAGTACCGGCGAATTGCTGATCGATATGATTACGGCTGAATTCGTCCAGTCCTTGGAGGAGGCTAGTTTATTCAAGCGCATCCCTGGGGGTAGTGCTGCCAATTTGTGTTCCAACATGGCTCGTCTTGGGAACAAGGCGCTGCTATCGGCTTCCGTAGGGAACGATGATGTGGGCCGTTATTTGAAGCAGTACGTCACTTCTTTAGGGGTTGATACTTCTGGCGTGAGCTTATTGGATGACCATGCAACAACGCTGATTTTGGTGACAAGATCTGCGCATACCTCCGATTTTGTGCCTTACCGTGCAGCAGACAATCACCTATCCATACGGCAGTTTCCCTTTGGAAAATTCGAGCAAATCAATATTTTTCATACTACTTGTTTTGGATTAAGCAAGGCCCCCGCACAATCGGTGATCCTTGATGCAGCTGAAAAAGCACGTCGGGCGGGCTGCAGACTAAGTTTGGATGCTAATTATGCTTCCAAGATCTGGCCGGACCAGCACGACGCTCAGAAAATTATTCGGGAATACGTCCGTTTTGGGGCGCTTATCAAGATCAGCGATGTAGATTGGGAGCGCTTATTTGGGGAAAAAGCCAGCTCGCCTGACGTAGTATTTGATTATTTCTTGCGCAACAATGCCAGTGAAGTCTGCTACACGATGGGGGCGGAGGGCTGTTGGGTCGCCAATGACAAAGAGCGGCATTTTGTACCTGGAAGAAAAGTAGAAGTTAAAGATACCACAGGAGCAGGCGATGCCTTCTGGGCAGGTTACCTAACTGCGGTCATCGACGATAAATCGTTGGTCGAACGCGCAATGGCTGGCCGAAAAATGGCGGAGATTAAAATCGGTCACTTCGGCACTTTGCCAACAACTATTGATCGCCAATCCATCTACGAAGAAACCACAGAGTCGTAATACGGACCATTTCTGGGAGCGAGCACGTTTAGGCATTTAGGTTCTATTTTGAAATGCAAGTCGCCTTCGTATCGTGCTCCCTCCCCATCAAAATGCACGTAATTCTCACCCGCCGTTTTGATGGTAATCTCGCTGGTAGTGTAGTGGTCCACAAAATCCTCCTCGTAGATTTTACCTGTAACCACCGAACGCACTGCTGCGAAATACTTCCATTTTGGAACATCTTTTAGTACCACCACCGAAAAAAGGCCGTCATCAATCCTAGCGTCGGGGGCGATGCTCATATTGTACCCATACATCACTCCATTTGCAACCGTGATTACAAAACACCGCTCCTCCACCACCTTCCCGTCAAATTCCAATAAGCAATCCTTGGGTTGATAAACCAAACCCGCTTTTAACGACTGGAAAAAATAAGGGATAAACCCTCGAAAACTTTGTCCCTGCATTAAATTAGAAACCATTCCGTCAAAACCTACCCCCGCCATGTTTACAAATGGGCGGCCATTCAAGAATCCACAATCCATTCTGACAGGCTCGGCAGCGTTAAGGCGTTTGATCGCCTCGTCCATATTTCTACCGTAACCTAGGTGCATGGCTAGTCCGTTTCCTGATCCAGCCGGTACGATTCCAAGTGCCACTTCCGTGTGAACTAGACCAGCGGCCACCTCATTAATGGATCCATCGCCCCCTACAGCCACCACCACCTGATATCCTTCCTCGACGGCTTTCTTGGCTAACTCTGTAGCATGCCCAGGGTAAGCGGTATGCCAAATACTATAAAGGAACTTACGGTGGTTCAGGTAACGTTCGATACTCTGACCAATCCGTTGCTGCACCTTCGTTCCAGAGTTGGGATTAACGATAAATACGATCCGCAAGGGCTCAAGCATTGCAGAAAGCAGGGGGTTATTTATAACTGGATGTGACTCGTTCATTCCAAAAATGACTAATTACAAAAGGGCCTTTCGGCTATTCACATACTCCCGCCAGCGATCAATTACGGTTTGCATGTCAACGGGTAATTCGGATTCAAATCGCATGCGCTCCCCCGTTCGTGGATGGGTAAAACCAAGAACTTTGGCATGCAGAGCTTGTCGGGGTAATAACGCAAAATTATTCTCGACAAACTGCCGGTACTTAGAATGGATGGTACCTTTTAGGATTTGGTTACCTCCATAGCGCACATCTCCAAACAAGGTGTGGCCGATGGATTTCATGTGCACTCGAATTTGGTGTGTTCGACCGGTTTCAAGTCTACACTCCACCAGAGTAACGTAATAAAACCGTTCCAAGACCCTCCAATGCGTCACCGCATGCTTCCCATCTTCTCCATCCGGGAACACCATAAACTGGCGGCGGTCATGCGGGTTTCTGCCAATATTGGAAACGATGGTCCCACTTTCCTCCTCTACATCCCCCCAAACCAACGTCCAATATCGTCGCTCAATCGTATGGTAAAAAAATTGACTGGCCAAATTGGTCAGCGTTTCAGTGTTTTTCGCCACCACCATTAATCCAGTAGTGTCCTTATCGATTCGGTGAACAATCCCAGCCCGGGTATAATCATTCGTCCCTACAGGAGCCCGGTCAATTTCGTCCTTTAAATGCCAGGCCACAGCGTTCACCAGAGTGCCATTCGGAATCCCCACTCCTGGATGCACGGCCATCCCGAAAGGTTTGTTAATGATCATCAGATCCTCATCCTCAAAAACAATGTTAAGCGGGATATCCTGCGGCTCGATTTTTTGGTCATCGTCAAAACTACGCGCTAAAATCACATTGATCCGGTTACCAGGACGGACTTTGTAGTTGGGTTTGACCGGCTTTTCATCTACCAAAACGCCGCCGGCCCGAATGGTGGTTTGAAGTTTGTTCCTGGAAATAGCGGCAAGCCGATCAATCAGGTATTTATCCAGGCGAATCGGAGACTGCCGCTGATCGGCTACGATCTCAATTCGCTCATAGAAATCATCCCCCTCCTGACTGGGGCTCTCCAGCAAATCCGTTTCTGGCTCCGATTCCACTGAATCAGGCTGAACTTCCGCAGATGGACGCTGGAAATCCTCCTCTGGTTCGATCTTGTTCGCTTCTTGCATGTCTGTATTTGACTTGCAAAGGTAATAACAAAAGTTCCAACAAAAATTTGTTCGGCAAGGGATATTCTGAGTAGAGGACACAATTATAATTATTTGGTATATTTGCCAATAGTGGCCGCAGGCATTACAGCAAACCAGCCACCATTTCCTTTACTTCCAGGCACGACTCCGCTGAACCAAGATCCCTCTCAAAAACAAAATAGAAATACCATCAAAAGCAGCATACCTAAAGCCACCCTTTTTGCGTTCTTCTGGAAATGCTTGGCCTTCCAAACAGTCCGTTAAAACAATCGAATATGATCCACTTATCATCCAAAACCCTACTTCAGAGCCTTTTGATCGGAGGCTCTATTCTACTCACTGGCACTTGGTTTAGCGCTTGTCAGCCTAAAACCAAACCCTCCACCACCCTCCACATGGAATCTTTCAACAATCATTACGACGCTGACTGGAAAAAGGTCGATAGCCTCGAACAACAAGGACTACCTAAAAGCGCCCTCGAACAGGTACTTCAGATTAAAGAGAGGGCCCTGCGCGAAAATCAGTCCGACCACTGGATAAAAGCTCTTATCTACCAAGGAAAATACACGATGGAATTGGAAGAAGATGGGACCGAAAAAGCCATTCTTTTGATAGAAAAGGAGGGAAAAATGGCCACTCAACCTGCTAAATCCATCCTCCAGAGCTTGTTGGGAGAATGGTACCAACAGTATTTAATGGATAACCAATGGCAGCTCTTTAATCGAACTCCCATCCCTGCTGGAGAAGGTGGAGATCTCAAGACTTGGTCAACCGCCACCCTCGCTCAAAAAAGTACCGAGTACTTTGAACAATCCATCCAAGAAGCTGACTTGCTGGAGGGTGTCCCCCTTCAAAACTGGGAACTATTGATTCAAAAAGGTGCTCTGGATAGCATTCAACAACAGGCACTTCGTTCCAACTTGTACGAATTATTGGTACACCGTGCACTGAATCATTACCAAGATAGCCGCTCTTTCCTTCCCGAACCAGCCTACCGGTTCGATCTGAACCAGGAAGCGGCCTTTGCGCCAGCCGAAACTTTTCAATCCACCGTTTTTGAAACCAGGGATAGTCAATCGGGCACCTGGAATGCCCTTCGATTGTACCAACAATTGACCAGAAAGAAATGGAAGGAAGGCGTTGGTCCTAAGATCCTAGACCTGGAGCTTAGCCGCCTACAGTTTGCGCTGGGTCAATCCAACCGCAGCGATCGATCGGTTTTGTATCGAATTGCCCTCGAACGATTAATTGATCAATATGGCGCTTTTGAAAATTCAACAGAGGCTATTTATGCCTTGGCCACCCAGCTGGTGAATGAATTGCCAGAGAACAAGATCATGGCGGCCAAGCAACTACAAGCCGCTGTGCAATGGTGTGAAAAAGCCTTGGAGAAATTCCCAAATGCCTACGGATCAACTTATTGCAGGGTATTACTAAACTCCATCCGGGAACCACAGCTCAAGGTTAAAATGGAGGTCAATAACCTGCCCAATGAGGCACTTCTACTCAGCTTCGACTATAAAAATATCCAGAAAGCCTGGTACAAAATTGTTCGGCTACCCGAAGGATACGAGGAAGTGTCCTTTGAGGATGCCATCTCCTATTATCTTGGATTACCAGAAGTCGCTAAAGGATCAGAAGCTTTAGCGGAGCCAGGTGATTTACTTAGCCACCGAACCGAAATTGGATTAAATGGACTTCCATCCGGCAACTATGTATTGCTGGTAGGCCATCAAAACACCTTGCAAACAAAAACAGATGTCAGTGATTTCGCCCTCTTTAACGCCTGCCAAATAGGCGCCATCCGCCTCTTTGGAAATGCAGCGAATACTACTTTTCTGACGGTTGACCGCAAAACAGGCGCCCCAATTGAAGGAGTACAAGGCACTTTAATGCAGACCGACTGGGTCAGGGACCGCTATCAGCGCCGAGTAATTGGAAACTATGTATCCGATTCAAATGGAAAAATAGAGCTCAAAAAAGAACTTCCGCACAATAGTTTTTTGGTACTTAAAAAAGGGCAAGATGTATTTACAACCGAACATATCTACCCCTACGGAACCTACCGAGAACGGAACTCAGGAAGTATAGCCTTTTTCACTGACCGTGGGCTTTACCGGCCCGGCCAATTGCTGTACTTCAAAGGGATCGCCCTTGAAAAGTCCAGCGGCAAAACACCTACCGTTTTGAAAAACCAAAATGTGCAAGTGCAGTTGATGGACGCAAACTACCAACAAGTGGCCACCCTGCAACTTAAAACAAATGCATTTGGCACCTTTAATGGAGCTTTCACGCTGCCCTTGGGCCAACTCACTGGAGCCTACACCCTTCAAGCAAAAGCTGGCATAGCTGAAGGCCAAAGTAGGATACAGGTGGAAGAATACAAACGCCCCCGTTTTGAAGTCAGTCTAGACCCCTTGGCCGGAGCATACAAAATTGGCTCTTCTGTACAAGTGAATGGAAAAGCCCTCAACTACTCGGGCAACCCCTCCGATGGCTCTAAAGTGGTTTGGAGGGTGGTTCGAAAAAGCCACTACCCCTGGTGGTGGGCTCGCTGGAGGCCCGCGCCCAAGGCAGACCAGCAAGAAATTGCTTCCGGTACCGGCATTACGGATGAACAGGGACACTTCCAATTGACCTTTACAGCCCTCCCCTCTAGTCAACCGGCCGACCAGCAGCCTCCCGCCTTTTATTATGAAATCAATGTAGATATCACTGATAACACCGGTGAAACAAGATCTGCCTTGTCATCCGTTGCCATTGGGAAAAACAGCCTCTTCCTAGGCAGTAGTCTACCGGAAGAAGTGGAGCCTACCCAGCTGAAAACAGTCAAATTATTGGCAGAAAACCTCTCTGGACAAGCGTTACCCACCAAGGGGACCTTAACCATTCAATATCTAAATGCGCCGGAACGCCTTTTCCGTCGCCGGCTGTTTGAACAACCTGACCGGTGGAGCATGACTGAACAAGCCTTTCGGACTAAATTTCCGAGCTACTCCTGGAAAAACGAGGAGGACCCCTCTAGCTGGAAACCAGTAGGAAGCCCAATCAACCTCCCATTCGACACTGGTCTGGAGCAACCACTGGACCTAAGTAGCCGGCTAACAGAAACCGGCTATTACCGGGTAACCATGACCGCCCAGGATGCCTTCGGATCAGAAGTAAAACACGAACAATTTGTCCGGGTAAAAAAGGCTGCCGCAGACGTAATCGCCCCGACCGTGGCCGCCCGAGAAACACGCCTGGAACCAGGTCAAGTTGCCCAACTAATCATGGGCTCCAGTGCCTCCAATTGGCATGTTTACCTATTGACAGAGCGGCCCAACCGTACACCAGAACAGGGTTGGACAAAGGTTCGTACCTCCTCCAGCTTAGAGCTAGCGGTAACCGAGAACGACCGGGGAAATATGTACACCAGCTGGATCTGCCTTTACGACAACCGGGTCTATGAAGGAAAAATCACCTGGGAAATACCTTGGACCAACAAACAACTCCAGTTGAGCCTTGAAAGCTTCCGAGATAAACTGCAACCAGGCGCACAGGAACGCTACCAACTCAGGGTGAGCGGTCCTGGCAAAGAAAAAGTGGCAGCTGAAATTACTGCCTCCATGTACGATGCTTCTCTGGATCAGTTTTTACCGTTCCAGTGGTCGTTTTTTCCTCATTCGACCTTTCCATCTCGACAATTTATGCACGAAGAAGCGGGAGCAAGAGTAGATGGACATCAATATATATATGTAGAGAGCAAAGAGCCTTCCTTACCCAATCGTTCCTACCCTCAGTTAAATTGGTTTGGTCTTCTGGACCAAATGGGCAGTAGGCGCTTTCTTCCTATGGCAAAAATGGCCGGCGCCCCGGGGGTTCGCATGCGGAACTCCCCAGAGGCGCCACAAGCAGTAGCGGCAGAAGCTTCGATGGAACTGGCACTAGATGGCTCTTCATTACCTGCGGATGAACTAGAACAGAAAAAGGTGAACTTACCCAGCGGACAGGCACCCGCTCCGCTACGGCGCAACCTTCAAGAAACCGTTTTCTTTTTTCCGGACCTAAAAACCGATGCCAATGGGGATGTTTTGATCGCTTTTACAATGAGTGAAGCGCTCAGCCGCTGGAAACTTCAGGTACTTGCCCACACGCAGGATCTTCAGGTAGGTTTGCTGGAAAAAACCTTGGTTACCCAAAAAGAATTGATGATCACCGCCAACCCGCCTCGATTCTTGAGAGCTGGCGATGAATTGGAAATGACTGCAAAAGTGAGTAACCTTACGGACCATGCAACCGAAGGAACTGCTACTCTCACACTGCTCGATGCCAACAGCCTCCAACCCATCGAAACCCAACTGGGACTCTTACAGCCCGTGCAGTCTTTCCGCCTGGAAGCAGGTCTTTCCACCGGTGTTCGATGGAAAATCAACGTGCCAGTTGATTATACCGGGGCCGTAACTTGGCAGGTATTTGCACAAAGCAAAGCAGGTAGAGACGGGGAAGAAAATACACTTCCAGTGGTCACGAATCGAATGCTGGTGACCGAAAGCCTGCCCATGACGCTTCGTGGACAACAAAACAAAGCCTTTCAATTTGGGGATCTCAACCGCTCAGATAGCCGCCAAAACCATCAATTCACCCTCGAATTCAGTTCTAATCCAGCCTGGTATGCCGTGCAAGCCCTGCCGTACCTGATGGAGTACCCACACGAATGCAGCGAGCAGATTTTTAACCGCTTTTATGCCAATACCCTGGCAGCTGCCGTTACGCAAAAACTGCCGGGAATCAGGAGGGTGTTTGACCAATGGAAGGGAACAAAGGCGCTGGAGTCCAACCTGAGTAAAAACCAGGAACTAAAGTATGCCTTGCTGGAAGAAACCCCTTGGGTACTGGAAGCCCAAAGTGAAGCCCAACAAAAACAACAAATTGGACTGCTGTTCGACTTGAATAATCTCTCCAATGCACAGGCAGCCTCGATTCGCGAACTGAAACAACGACAATCCGAGCAAGGAGGCTGGCCCTGGTTTGCAGGAGGACCCGACAATTGGTACATCACCCAATACATCGCCACTGGCCTGGCACACCTCTACAAATTGAATGCGCTGGACTTGAAAAAAAATGGCCAGGCCAATGAAATGCTGGAAAAAGCGGTACGCTATTGCGACCAACAGGCACAAGAACAATACCGGCAACTAGAAAAAGAAGTGAAGGCAGGGAGAACTAAATGGGAGGACGATCACCTGCACGGAATGATCATTCACTACCTGTACCTCAAGTCTTTTTTCCCAACCATGGAAAATGACCCTGTTCTTCTTTACTATAAAAATCTGATAGGAAAATATTGGACAAGTAAAAATTTATACGAACAAGGACTGCTTGCTCTGACCGCCCATCGTACTGGAGATCCAACATCTGCCGCCTCCATTCTACGCTCCTTGAGAGAGAGAGCGATTATCAAGGAGGAAATGGGCATGTTTTGGCCAAACGAGTGGGGAATGCGCTGGAATCAGTTACCCATTGAAACCCAGGCGTTAATGGTCGAAGTCTTTAATGAAGCTGCTCAGGATACTCGCGCCGTTGAGGAACTTAGAATTTGGATGCTCAAAAACAAACAAACCAACCGCTGGGAAAGCACCAAGGCCACTGCAGAAGCGGTGTATGCATTGCTGCTAACCGGTGATCACTGGTTGAGCAACACCCGACCCGTTTCTATCCAAATCGGCAACCAAGCAGTTCGGCCAAAGGAAATAGAAGCCGGTACAGGTTACTTTAAAGAAACCTGGACAGGGAAAGAATCACCCAATCCCTCTGCAAGCATTCAGGTACAAAATCCCAACGGACACATGGTTTGGGGAGCAGCCTATCGACAGTATTTTGAAGACCTGGATAAAATCACGACTTTCAAAACCAACGGTATCCAACTAGTGAGGGAAGTATATAAGTCGGTCCACACCGATCGAGGACCCGTCTTACAGCGCATCGCTGACCAAGGCAAAATAAAAGTAGGCGATCAATTAGTGGTTCGAGTTGAAATCAGGGCCGACCGAGATATGGAGTATGTGCATCTGAAAGATTTGCGTCCTGCTGGTTGTGAGCCGCGAAATGTACTTAGTGGCTACCGCTACCAAGGCGGTCTGGGTTATTACGAAAGCACCCGCGACCTGGCTACCCACTACTTTATGGACTACTTGCCAAAAGGTACCTATGTCTTGGAATACCCCATCGTGGCTACCCATAAAGGAGAAATGTCCTTCGGCTTGGCCACGCTCCAATGCATGTACGCTCCCGAATTTTCCAGCCATTCTGCTGGCATCCGAATAAAAATTGAATAAGCGTAAAATTAAATCGAATTAAAAAAATAAATTTTTTCGATTTTTTTAGAGTCTATTTTTAATGTAAAATATTAATTATCAATTTTTTACATTAAAAATAGACTCTATTTTTTTGTGACAAATTTGAATTTTTGTATTTTTTCTTACTGGTCTCTTTGCCGACGTTTGTATCATGAAATTGGGTTCTAATCCAAATATAATTTACACAAACTACTTCTATTAAGGGTATGGACCAACAACAGATTACTCGGACGTTAGAGCGCATGCCGCTGCTCAGCCAACTAAATCCAACTGAAATAGAACAAATTGCCGGGATTACCCGGCATCAGCGTTTTCCCCGCTTTCAATTCATCTATATGGCAGATGAGAAAGCGGATCAAATTTATTTTTTAATTAAAGGGAAAATCAAAATGGGCACCTTTTCGAGTGACGGTCGAGAGGTAATCCGTGAAATCCTACAGCCTGAACAACTTTTTGGAGAACTGGCTTTTTCCAGCAATGCCTCAAGAGTCGAGTTTGCTCAGGTCATGCAGGAAGAGGTAGAGTTGTTGGTCATTCACATGGCCGATTTCCGGAAGTTAATGGCCGAAATACCCTCCCTGACCTTCGCTTGCATTCAACATTTGAATACCCGCCTCTCGAGAGCGGAGGAGCGGTTATCCTCCCTGGTTTTAAAAGATGCCCGGGAGCGCATTATCGACTTTCTGGTTGAAACCGCAGGAAGGGAAGGCCGAAAAGTGGGCTATGAAACACTGGTAAAACACCAGCTGACCCAACAAGAAATCGCAAATTTGACGGGTACTAGCCGACAAACAGTAACCTCGGTATTAAATGACCTTCGGAAAGCAAATCTGATTTACTTCAACCGCAACAGTATATTAATTCGGGATTTACAAAAATTAGCTTGATCAAAATTCAAGTTTATCAATCTCTCTGCGCTCCTTTTTTGTAGGACGCCCGGTGCCTCGTTCGCGACCATCGGGCGTTTTTTGTTGAATAAACCACATTTCGTACTTATTGCGCTCCTCGGCTGGTGTTATGTCGGTGTAACAAGTCACCGCAATGGGGGCTCCAACTCGTTTCTCAATAAGCCCAAGTACTTTGTATTGAAAATTAAAACCATCCTTGCGGACCGTCACCTCCTCTCCAACTGTCACTAAATAGGAAGGTTTAACCGACTCCCCGTCAATTTTCACCTTTCCACCTTTGCAGGCATCTGTTGCCAAGGTGCGGCTCTTGAAAATACGCACACTCCACAACCATTTGTCGATTCGAACTTTATCCATAGTAAACGCAAAAGTACTGGGACCTTTCCAATATTGAAACAAGAATTCAGAAGATCTCCAATCGAACCCATTGAAAATCGGATAAATCGGGTACCACACCTTCTTAGCGTCATTCCCCTTCCCTATTGTATTTTTGCATTTCCTCTGAGTTGCTCTGGGGTAAGGATAATTCTACATGACACCTTCTTTTTCCCGAAAGGTGCGAATCCAAGGCTTTTCCATTGGTTTCTACCTCCTAGCTTTGATTGCAAGCCTTGAAATGGCCTGTTCGCCAGTGGCTACTGCACCGAGCATCGGGTTCTATTATTGGAAAACCACCTTTCGTCTCACAGAACCCGAACGAGCCTACCTGAAAAATGCTGGCGTCGCTAAACTTTACCTTAAATATGCTGACATCGGCCTGGACCCCGCTACTCAAACGGTAGAACCGTTAAGCACCTTGCAATTAGAGGATACGACTGGCATCGGCTCCCTCGAACTGATTCCTTGCGTATTTATTGTTAATGAGGTTTTTTTGAAGCTGGCTCCAGAGGCCACCCCCGCCCTAGCAGATAGTCTAGCGCAGTTGATTCAATCGTATCCCCTTCCTTTCCAAGAAATTCAGTTGGACTGTGATTGGACACCAAATAGTCGGGCCTCCTATTTTGCTTTTTTGCGGGAACTGCACACTCGTTTTCCAGGGGTGCGTTTGAGCGCGACCATTCGTCTGCACCAATACAAATTTCCAGAGGAAACCGGGGTGCCACCTGTAGACCGAGGGGCCTTGATGTGCTACAACACCGGGCAACTGGAGGACGTGGGTGAAATCAACTCGATCCTATCGCTCCAATCGGCTGCCAAATACCTGGTCCCAGAAAGGAGCTATCCTCTTCCACTTGACCCCATCTTACCTACGTTTACTTGGGCGCTCGCCTTCCGATCCAACCAATTTTGGAAAATAATTCCAGAACCGGATGAAAAAAGCCTCCAAGATCCGCTGTACTTTCGCCCCGAAGGCAATTGGTTTACCGTCCAACAACCACTTTTTTGGGGTGGGCAGTACCTGAATTCTGAGGATCGCCTTCGTCTAGAAGGTAGTTCTATTCGACTTCTACGACAGGTATTACCACTCCTGCGCAACACTTGGACGGCTGAAAGCAGGGTCCTCTCCTTCTACCATCTGAACCCCACAACGGTAGACTCCTTTCCACCGGATAGTCTTAGGCATTTACTGGATGATTTAACAACATGGGAAAAAAAATAATTCGTAGCATTAGTTGGGTGATGGCCCTCTGCTGCCTGGCATTTTTCACCGAAAACAAACAACAAAATGCGCCAGGTGATCCAGCTGGACAATGCACCCCTAATTGGAGCTTTGCCTCTGGGTACACTTTTATTCGTCCCGACCTGGTGGATAGCCGGTCTGCTTACGCCCCCTATTTGCTGAATTGGAGTAACTTTTACCGCGATTCCTTTGATATCATTGATTGGCAAAAAAAAGAAAACGTGGAAGAATGGTCCAGTCGTTTTTGTGACCTACCCAACCCCGAGGACGTGGAGTCGGTCGTCTACCAAGCAACGGATGCCGACTTAACCTATTTGGCGGATTTAAGCAAACAAAAGAAAGGAAGTACCGACTTGGGCTACCCTTTTACAGATAATTCCTTCGCAGCTTGTGTCGTCTACAACGGCTGTGAGGACGTTGTGGAATACCTAAAATATGCGCGAAGTTGTGAAACGTACTGCATCGCGCGGGCTAGTAAATGGCGGCAAAAAGCCGATCACCGGGCAGCCATGCGACGGCTCATTCCCGTTGGAGAAAAACTGCTTAATGGAACTAAATCGCATTTTTTAAAACTACGGTACCTCTATCAAATGGTTCGCCTGGCGCATTATGCAGGGGATTACCAAAATGTGCTGGACCTATATGAGCGTTGTCAACCCAAAATAGACCGCCGTAAACCAAGCGTACTTGAACACTGGATACTGGCACACCTAGCTGGAGCCCGACAAAAATTGGGCGATTACAGCACTGCTGCCTATCAATTCGCACAGGTTTTCCAACAATGTGCCTCCAAACGCGAACAAGCGTTTGAAAGTTTTAAAATTCGCAACCAGGCAGATTGGGAAGCGGCCCTTTATCTCTGCCAAAGCGATCAAGAACAGGGAACCCTCTACCTACTACGGGCCGCCAAATACCAATCTACCTTTCAAGAAGATTTTGAAAAAGCGTATGAAATTGACCCCCTCAACCCCCAACTCACTTTGCTGCTGCTCCACCGGGTTCAGTATTTTGAAAAATGGCTGATGCGAACGCCTGCGACAGATCGACGCTTCCAACTCGAAACCCTCGAAAAAAAACAACGAGAGGCAGCTCTCCAACTCATCCGATTCCAAGAATTTGTTGCAAAAGTGGTCGCCAGCAAACAAGTAGACGACTGGCCGGTCTGGGCCGCCATTGAAGGCTACTTACAAGTCATCGCCCGAGATCTGTACGCCGCGGAAAAAAGCTTTCAACGATTGGAAAAGCAGCTCCCCTCGGGAAAAAAAGGCAGCATCCTTCAACGACAACTCGAAATCTGGCGAACAGTAGCCGAAATTAATGAGCTAGAAACTGAACGAGGGTTCGACCATGACCGGGCTGCCAAAATCCGCACCTACCGAGCTTTTACCGATCATCCCGACCTGCCGCTTTATCTCCAGGATATTCAGGCGGAGTACTTTACCAACCACAAAATGAGTGGACTGGCAGCCCTCACGGTTCATGGTCCAGGAGGTCTTTTTTTGAATCCTTCTCCAGTGGTATTAGACCAATTGATTCGCCTGGCGGAGGCTGGTAACGAAGATTTTTTAGAAACCGCCCAATTATACGATACCACTACCGGACTCCAATCGAATTTGGCCGCCCAGCTGATCGAAGCCAAAGGCATTGCATTACTCAACCAAGGCCATCCTGAGGCAGCACTGCTTGCCCATCGAAGTATGCGGGCAACCGACCGGTCCAACCTAAAGAAGTACTCCGGGTTCAAGGAAAGCATCCGGGAAGGAGCTCCACCCCTTTCCGCAATAGACACTTTGCAGCTCAACCGAGTGGGATTTGTTGAAAAATTGATAGAACTGGAGCAAAACGCCAAAGGCAACACTGCCCTTTACCCAAAGGAAGCAGCTCGGTATTATTACTTGCTAGGGCTGGGTTACTACAACAGCTCCTGGTTTGGCTATGAATGGGAGCTGCGGGATTATTACCGAGATAGCCGGAACTGGAAACGATTAGGAGAAGGGCCCGTTTTCCCTTTCCCGGGGAGTTACAGTGGCAACTATGAAGTAACGGATGTTCGAAAAGCCTTGGAATGTTTCGAAAAAGCCCTTGAATTGGTTGGGGATGACCCAGAATTTGCTGCTAAAATTGTTTTTATGGCCGCCCGCACCACCCAAAAAATCTGGTTTACGGATCCGGACTGTAACTACCTGCCCGGGAGCAGCTTCATTCCACTGCCACCAGAAAAATACCGAACGTATTACCGGGAACTTTTCCAAAAATACCAGCAAACAGCGTTTTTCTCCGAGGTCATCGCGGAATGCAAGTGGTTGAAAGCCTATTCAACGGGCATGTAAAACTGGGTTTTAACCGCTGTTTTTTCTGCCTGCAATTTTGACCAACTCGTTGAGCTTCCAAAGCGCATCGATCGGGGTCATCTTGTTCAGGTCCAATGCCAACAATTCTTCTTTGATTTGGCGGGTATATTCATCCACATCAAAAATCTGGAGCTGCACAAGGCTACCAATACCTTTTACCTTTTGCTTAAGATCCTCTGTAACCGGTACTTTGGAGGCACTGTCTTCTTGTTCTATATGCTTTTCCTCCAAGGTTTTGAGGATCACCTGTGCCCGTTCAACAATTGCAGGAGGCATCCCAGCGATCCTGGCCACGTGAATGCCGAAGGAGTGATTGGAGCCTCCGGGAACTAATTTTCGAAGAAAAACCACTTTCTGTCCCACCTCTCGGGTACTCACGTGAAAATTATGCACCCGTTCGTGGGAGGTAGCCAATTCATTGAGCTCGTGGTAATGGGTAGCAAAAAGGGTTTTGGGTCGAGCTCTTCCGTTGTTGTGCAGGTACTCCACCAAACTCCAGGCGATACTAATCCCATCATAGGTACTGGTTCCCCGACCTATTTCATCCAATAAAATCAAGGATCGATCGCTAATATTGTTCATAATTAGGGCCGTTTCATTCATCTCTACCATAAATGTACTCTCCCCCCCGCTAATGTTATCGCTGGCACCCACCCGGGTAAACACCTTGTCGCACCAACCGATCGTAGCTGAAGCGGCAGGTACATAACAACCCATCTGAGCCATCAGTACAATCAAAGCGGTCTGTCGTAAAAGCGCTGATTTACCAGCCATGTTAGGACCCGTAATCAGAATGACTTGTACCTCATCCCGACTTAGTCGAACATCGTTGGGAACAAAGGGCTCCCCGATAGGAAGCTGGGTTTCAATTACAGGATGTCGGCCGGCCTGAATATCAAGCTCAAATCCTTCGCTCAGCTGAGGTCGGGTGTACTGCCGCACCAGCGCCACCTGGGCAAAGGACTGTAGGCAATCCAACCGAGCAATATTTTGGGCATTGAGTTGAATGGGAGCGATGTAGGCAAACACCTCCTCGACCAACAACCGAAATACCTGATCTTCCAGCTCCAGGATTTTTTCCTCTGCTCCTAATATTTTAGCCTCCAGTTGTTTGAGTTCATCGGTAATAAACCGCTCCCCATTAGCAATCGTTTGCTTCCGAATCCAATCGGAAGGCACCTGGTCTTTCCATTTTGAAGTTACCTCAATGTAATAACCAAATACATTGTTAAAGCCTATTTTCAAGGAAGTGATTCCCGTTCGCTCGGCCTCTCGCTGTTGAATCCCCAACAACAGGTCTCGGGCATTTTTGACGATATGTCGGTACTCATCCAATTGAGGGTTTGCTCCTTCAGCAATGGCTCCCCCTTTCCGTACGTCCACCGGTGGATCAGGGGCGAGGGTAGACAAGATTCGATCGTATAAGCTAAAGCAAGGATTTAGGGCTTCACCGGTTCGCAGCAGGGAGGCGGGGGCGGAAGGCATCTCTGCCAAGGCCGCTTTTAGTTGTTGAATTGCGCCAAGGGCCCGGCGGAGTTGCAACATTTCCCTGGGATTAATTTTACCGATGGCTGTTTTTCCCATTAGCCGTTCCAGGTCGCCGATTTGACGGATAAAATTGGAAAGTTGATCGGAAAAATGGGTGTTTTTAAGTAAAAACTCAACCGAATCTAGCCGTTCCTCGATTTGGCGGAGATTAGTGAGAGGCAGTAGAACCCATTTTTTGAGTAGGCGTGCACCCATGGGGCTCACTGTTTTATCAAGCACCTGCAGCAACGAAAACCCCGTTTCGTGGTTGCTGGAAATTAATTCGAGGTTACGAATGGTAAATCGATCCAACCAAACAAATTCGGCGGGTTGCAATCGGCTGAGCGAACCAATGTGCGAAAGTCGGTTGTTTTCGGTGGTTGCTAAGTAATGAAGCGCAGCGCCAGCAGCACACTGAGCGAGGGCGGCTTCCTCAATTCCGTACCCTTTTAAGGAGCTGACCTGAAAATGGTTGAGCAATTTTTCCCTACCAAAATCAAGGGTGAAGATCCAGTCTTCCAGCGTAGACAGGTAAAATTTATCGCCAAATTGAGCATTAAATGCCTTCATTCCGCTCTTCGGCACGACAATTTCAGCGGGTTTGAAGCTTTGAATCAACTTATCAGCCGTAGCGGCATCTCCCTCACTTACAAAAAACTCACCGGTGCTAATATCCAAAAACGCGAGTCCATATTGATCATTTTTTCCAATGGCCAAGGCCAAAAGGTAGTTGTTTTGATTGTGCTCGAGCAGTGCATCCACGGTAGTAACTCCGGGTGTAACCACCTCGGTAACCGATCGTTTGACTACCTTCCCTGGCACTGGTTTTTCCATCTGCTCGCAGATCGCTACCCGATAACCAGCCCGAACTAAGCGAGGTAAATACATATCCATGGCATGGTGCGGAAATCCAGCCAATTCCATATCGGATCCACCATTGTTGCGACTGGTGAGGGTAATCCCAAGCGCCTTGGAAGCTTTTACGGCATCCTCTCCAAAGGTTTCATAGAAATCACCTACCCGAAAGAGCAGAATGGCTTCTGGATAGGTAGCCTTCACTTGGGCGTATTGCGCCATAAGGGGAGTTACGGTGGCTGGCCCCTCCGATTTGCTGGCTTTTTTACTCATGCAGTTTGGTTGGATGCTTTTTTTCGAAAAAAATATCCTTGAAATTCAAGATTAACTGGAGAAAACAAGGGAACAAAACCCATTTCATCGGCAAACGTACTAATTTTGCAGCTTCAAAAATTACTTTTTTACATGTCTGAAATATCCACGCGCTACAATCCCGCCGAAACAGAAGAGAAATGGTATCGTCACTGGGAATCCTCCGGTTATTTTAAGTCGGTACCCGATGATCGGGAACCCTTTACCATCGTGATTCCTCCTCCCAATGTGACCGGTGTCCTCCACATGGGCCACCTACTCAACAATACCATCCAAGATATCCTGATTCGGAAAGCGCGTATGGATGGGAAGAATGCTTGTTGGGTCCCCGGCACTGACCATGCCTCCATCGCAACAGAAGCAAAAGTAGTGCGCTGGCTCCGGGAAGAATTTAAGCTTCGAAAAGCCGATATTTCCCGGGAAGAATTCATGCAATACGCCTACCAATGGAAAGATAAATACGGTGGAATTATTCTCCAGCAGCTTCGTCGGTTAGGAGCTTCCTGCGACTGGGACCGGACAGCTTTTACGATGGACCCGCAGTATTACCAAGATTGTGTCCGGATGTTCGTAGACCTTTATGAAAAAGGTAAACTGTACCGTGGACTTCGGATGGTCAACTGGGATCCAGAAGCCTTAACGGTTTTGTCGAACGAAGAAGTGATTTATTCCGAGGAAAATGCCCAGCTTTTCCACCTTCATTATCGGTTGGAAGGAGGCGAAGAGGGAGTAGTAATCGCTACCCAACGCCCAGAAACTATTTTTGCGGATGTGGCCGTGGCGGTCAATCCAAAAGACGAGCGGTTTGCCCACTTGGTTGGAAAAAAAGTACTGATACCGCTTATAAACAGGGCAATTCCTGTGATTGCAGACGATTATGTGGACATCGAATTCGGTACGGGTGCCTTAAAAATAACCCCTGCCCACGACCCGAATGACTACGAAATTGGACAAAGGCACCAGCTACCTGTTATTGATATTTTGACCGACAATGGCTACCTGAACGAAGCCTGCGGCTTCGAGCCCCTGATTGGAAAAGAACGGTTTGAGGCAAGAAAAGCCATCAAACCCTTGCTGGAAGCTGCTGGAGTGCTGGTAAAAATTCAGGACTATCAAACCAAAATTGGTCGCTCAGAGCGCACCAATTGCGTAGTGGAACCAAAGTTATCCCTGCAGTGGTTTGTAAAAATGACTGATTTGGGGGCACCCGCTCTCCGAGCAGTAATGGAAGGAGAAATCAAATTTTTCCCAGCCAATTTCCAAAACCTATACCGCAACTGGATGGATAACCTGCGCGACTGGTGCATCAGCCGCCAGTTGTGGTGGGGACAACGCATTCCTGCCTGGTACTTGAAAGCGGAAGCCAACAATAAGGAAACGGCTATTTTTGTCGCGCAATCAGCGGAAGAAGCCCTTGAAAAGGCTAAAAAAGCAACGGGCAACCCACAGCTGACACTAGAAGACCTCCGCCAGGACGAAGATGTGCTCGACACCTGGGCCTCTTCCTGGCTGTGGCCAATTAGTGTGTTCAATGGATTTGCAGAGCCAGAGGGGGAAATCAACTATTATTACCCCACCAATGTGCTGGTCACTGGCTGGGATATCATTTTCTTCTGGGTAGCCCGGATGATCATGGCTGGTTACGAATACAAGGGAGAACGGCCATTCCAATCCGTGTACTTTACAGGCATGGTCCGCGATAAAAACCGGCGTAAAATGTCCAAATCCTTGGGCAATTCCCCCGACTCCCTAGCCTTGTTGGATACCTATGGAGCCGACGGTGTCCGCTTTGGTCTGATGTCCAGCGCCGCTGCTGGTGGAGATTTGATATTCGATGCGCCCTTTGGAGCTGATGGAACCATCCTGAATGAAAGCGCCCTTTGTGAATTAGGCCGGAATTTCTGCAATAAAATGTGGAATGCCCTTCGATTGGTGAAAGGTTGGAAAACTGTTGAAAAAGCTGAATCCGAAGAGATTTTAAGGAAAAATGAATTGGCCGTTCGCTGGATGACTGAAAAATTCCAGCAGACCCTGGCCCAGGTGGAAGCTGATTTCCAGAGCTATCGACTCAGCGAAGCCTTGAAATCCCTTCATGCCCTGATCTGGGACGATTTCTGCTCTTGGTAGCTTGAGATGATCAAACCTTGGTTTGAACAGCCGTTCGATCGAGGATCCTATACCGCTACCTTGCACCTTTATGGATACTTGTTGAAGGC
>JBKDAM010000003.1:0-3139 GCA_046316495.1 Chitinophagales bacterium | reverse complement strand
CCCAATACCTGCGGTCGCCTACCTTTTGCACCATTCGGGCAAACACCACATCTTGTAATTGCTCAAACTGAATGGCTATTTGTCGTCCGATTTCTTTACTCGGGTCTGTGCTTTCGTAACCGTCTCGGCTTTTTTCAATTGGGTTTCCATCGCCATCGAAACCGTATTCCGAAACGCCAACAATAATTCCAGTTGGTCTTTTTTTGTTAAGTTCAATTTTGTTTACGGTTGCATTAAAACGGTCGTCATGTGCACGTAAAGCGTTCAATACTGTCCAAACTACTTTGTAGCGTTCGTTATCGTCCAAAGCGTGTTCAGGTTCTACATCGGCAGGAACCACCATAGGAATAATGATGTAACCGTATTTCTTGCCTTCCGATTTACGCATGACACGACCAACGGACTGCACAACATCCACCTGCGAATTTCGAGCAGACAGAAAAAGCACCGAATCCAAAGAGGGAACATCTACTGTAGATTCCGATTCATTTGACCCCCTGATTCCGAAAACGTTTGACCCCCTGATTCCGGAGGTCTGACCCCTAAAATGTTGGTAACTTTCCGATGGTTTGACCCCCAACATTGATAGTGGATTTGTACGTCAAATACGGCAATTTTCGGTTCTAAAATCAGAACCGATGGCAAGTAAAAAACGTATGGATCAAATCAGAAATATTTTAAGGAGTTATGTTTCGAGTGGTTACAATGTTAAGGTAACCTCTCGCGTACTCGGCATTTCCAAAAATACAGTAAAAGAATATGTACGTCGAGCCCAGCAATCTTTTCCGGATGTTCGCGAGGCTTTACACTTGGACGACACGCATTTTCACGAACTAATGTATCGAGAGGAAGTTCGTAAATCAGACAGCCGCCAAAAGGAATTTGAAGAGCACTGTGAAGCATGGCTTATCGAGTTGGGCAAGGTTGGTGTTACGCGTAGCTTACTGTGGTCGGAGTACCGGCAGCATCATCCAGATGGCTACGGATATAGCCAGTTTTGTGAGTATTTAAAGCAATATGCCGGTCGCCGTAACTTAACTCTGACACTAGAACATCGTGCGGGAGAAGTACTAATGGTTGATTTTTCGGGCAAAAAGATGTCGTGGATTGACAGGAATACTGGTGAAAAGCATGACTGTGAAGTGCTGGTCACTGTACTTCCATTTTCGCAGTACAGTTATTGCATTGCGCTTCCTTCACAAAAAATTGGTGATTTTATTCATGGAATAAATGAAGCGCTTCGCTTTATTGGCGCTGTTCCACAGTCAATTTTGTCTGACAACCTTAGAAGCTATGTTAGTAAATCAGAACGATATGAACCCACATTTACGCAATTATGCGAACAGATGGGTGCTTACTACCAATTTGATTTACAAGCAACTAGGGTTCGTCATCCACGCGACAAGGCAAGTGTTGAAAATGGTGTCGGGCAAATTTATCGAAGAGTATTTGCCCCCTTGCGTAATCAAGAGTTTTATTCTCTTGAACAACTAAATGCGGCTATTTTAGAACAGTTACATCAGCATAATGAGCAAGCATACCAGAAAAAAGCAGGTTCCCGCCGAACTCTATTTGAACAGTACGAGCTGCCTCAAATGCGATCGTTGCCTGCCGAGGCCTTTGAAGTCAAGAAAATGACTAGTGCAAAAGTTCAACGCAATTACCACGTCTTTTTAGGTGAGGAAAAGAATTTTTATTCCGTACCCTGGCAATATGCTGGAAAACAGAGCGAAGTTCTTTACAGTCACAATACGGTAGAAATATACGTTGCTGGAAAAAGGATCGCAACCCATCATCGATTAGCCCCCAACGGGTTTAATAACCGGTACCAAACTCGAGAAGAACATATGCCCCAAAACCATTTGGAGTGGAGAAAATCTCAAGGTTATGACACCGCTTACTTCCTAAGCCAAGCGGCACTGATCGGTCCCAATACACTCGAGGCGATTCGACTCATTTTGCAAGGGAAAATTCATGAGGCACAGACCTTCAACTCCTGCAAAGGAGTCCTCCACTTAGGCAAACAATATTCCAGTGAACGGCTGGAAAACGCTGCTAAACGTAGTCTAAACGCAGGCAAGGCCACTTACACAATGCTCAAAAGGATTCTTCAACTCAACCTTGATCAAGTTGAACAGGAAAGTCACACACAACTCTCTTTTGGGTTCCACGAAAACATCCGTGGCCCCCAAGACTATCAATAATTCTCCTTATCTCTAAAACAAAAAGGTATGAAAAATGAATCTCTGCAAGCTATGAAAAGGCTCAAACTAAACGGGATGGCTTCCGCTTACGAGGCAACCCTTGCATTACCCTTGCACCAACACCCAAGTACACATGAAATGATTGCCGTTTTAATTGATGCTGAAAATCAGTCCAGAGCTCAGCGAAGGACGGAGCTATTCCTGAGAGCCAGTAAGTTAAGATACCGCGCTTCTTTGTCGGATGTCCACTGTTCAGATGAGCGTAACTTAAAAACACATACAATCACTGCATTGGCAGACTGCTCCTTTATTAACAGAGCTGAAAACATCCTTATCAGTGGAGCAACAGGTTGTGGAAAATCTTACTTGGCCTGTGCACTAGGAAATCAGGCTTGTTCAATCGGATTTAAAACCCTTTACTTCAACCTAAATCGACTCACAGAGCAAATCGCACTCGCTAAAGCTGATGGTTCACTGTTAAAGTGGCTCAATACAATTAAAAAAGCTAACCTCATTATTCTAGACGACTTCGGATTACAGCCAATTCCTCAGCAAGTAAGTATTATACTACTACAGATTCTCGAAGACCGATACGAAGTCAACTCAACCGTAATCTGTTCGCAACTCCCAATCCCAAAGTGGTATGACTATTTGAACGAGCCAACTATCGCCGATGCAATTCTAGATCGAATAATTCCCAAAGCACATCGGATAGATCTCAAAGGAAAAAGCAGAAGAAAAAATCTTAACTAACGTATCTTTATCCGCTACAGTTGACATACTTATCCACATGGGGGTCAAACCTCCGGAATTAGGGGGTCAAACGTTCCGGAATTTGCACCTACGGGTTGCTGCTGAAAAAGTCGCCCCAAAAAAGGGTTTTTTGAGCAACTTTTTCAGCGCAAACCTTGACATCCGTTCCAGCATGCTGATGC
>JBKDAM010000002.1:0-2850 GCA_046316495.1 Chitinophagales bacterium | reverse complement strand
CTGGAAAATTGGGCGCCCGATCAAAGTGTTTTTTCCGAAAAAAGCTTGAACCGGTTTATTGCCTTGGGGAAAACCGCTACCTCAGCAATCCGATTAAAATTACAGGACCTGCTGACAGACGATCGCTCTCCTCTCAAGCAGACCCCCTCCGTCTTCGTCCCTCAGTCAGAGGCCACCATGCACCTACCGGTAGAAGTGGGTGATTACACCGATTTCTATTCCAGTATCGAACATGCTACTAATGTGGGGAAAATGTTCCGTGACCCCGCAAATGCTTTATTGCCTAACTGGAAACACCTTCCAGTGGGATACCACGGCCGAGCTTCTTCCATTGTCGTAAGTGGAACCCCCATTCAACGACCCAGCGGACAGGTCTTGCCAAAAGGGGCTGATCAACCTGTTTTTCAACCCAGCGCTCGCCTGGACTTCGAGCTTGAAATGGCCTTCATTATCGGAAAGGAAAGCAAGCTTGGTCAACCCATCTCCACCACGGCGGCAGCAGACTATATTTTCGGACTTGCCCTTTTCAACGACTGGTCAGCCCGTGATATCCAACAATGGGAATATGTCCCCTTAGGACCCTTCTTGGGAAAAAACTTTGGATCTTCTATGTCCCCGTGGGTCGTTACGCTAGAGGCGCTGGAACCGTTTAAGATCAACGGACCAGAGCAGGAGCCTGCCGTTCTACCGTATTTACAATTCGAGGGTCCTTGGAACTTCGACGTGGCCTTAGAAGTGGGAATTCAGCCATCCAACAGTACCGAGACCATTGTAAGCAAATCCAATTATAAATTTATGTATTGGAACATGCTTCAACAACTCGCGCACCATACCATCAATGGCTGTAATGTGCGTATCGGAGATGTAATGGCCTCTGGAACCATCAGTGGACCAGAGGAAGGTAGCTTTGGCTCCATGTTGGAAATTGCCTGGATGGGAACCAAGCCCATACAAATGGCCGATGGAAGCACCAGAACCTTTCTCCAAGATGGTGATCGGGTTATTATGCGGGGCTTTGCCCAAAACACTGAGATCCGAGTAGGATTCGGAACAGTTGAAGGAACAATCATCGGAAAATAGCAAATTATGACTGTAGACCCAAGCTCCTTAAGCACCCAACAAGTGCAAGCCTTTTTGCAAAGCGCTGTTGCACCACGCCCTATTGCACTCGCCAGCACCATCAATGCAGCGGGAGAAGTCAATTTGAGCCCTTTCAGCTTTTTCAATCTCTTTAGCGCCAATCCTCCAATTGTGATTTTTTCACCAGCAAGGAGAGTAACCAATGGAACCACTAAACATACCTTGGAAAATGTCCAAGAAATACCAGAGGTGGTCATTAATATTGTCAATTACGCCATGGTGGAACAAATGTCCCTCTCAAGCACAGAGTATGAAAAGGGCGTAAATGAATTTATTAAATCAGGACTAACCCCATTACCTTCAGAAAAAATCAGACCGCCCAGGGTGGCTGAGTCTCCTGTCGCACTAGAATGTTCGGTGGAGCAGGTCATTCCCTTGGGTGATGGACCCGGTGCCGGGAATTTGGTGGTGGCAAAAGTCCAACTCTTACATATCCAAGATACCTATCTAAACCCAGCGGGACAACTCGATACCGAAAAATTAGACCTGGTAGCACGAATGGGCGCCAACTGGTACTGTAGAGCCAGTGGAGACGCATTGTTTGAAATCCCCAAGCCACTCACTACCAAAGGGATTGGCGTAGACCAGCTTCCAGCACCCGTACGAAGAAGCGCAGTATTGACTGGAAACCAACTGGGGCGCCTCGGAAATCTAGAAAAACTACCCTCTCCTGAAGCATTGGAACGGGCCGCTGAACTCCCAGATGTGGCCGCGGCACTAAGGTTGGAGGGAGATGCCCAAATAAGCGCATTACACCAGTTGGCGGCTAAGTACCTGGAGTCCGGCAAAGCAGAGACGGCGCTTGCTATTGTTTTTCAGTCCAGATATTAATTGGAAAGCACCCTTGAGCATCTTTTTGCTCCTAGAATGAAAAAAAGGCGGTGAGCACTTAGCTCACCACCTTTTTTATGGAAAGACGAAGGACAATAAGCCCAAACATCCCGCTTTTAATACTTACTTTTCTTTTTTCCTCCGAATCCTTTACCAGGCTTTCCGAAATCAGATTTAGAGGAGGAACGACCACGATCCCCAAACTTACCAAAGTCTGGTTTTGAAAAACGGCCTTTTTCACCACCGCCTGATTTGCTAAATTTCTCGGTGCGCGGAAGCGCTTCATCTACCCGAACTCGGCGGCCATTAAGGTTGAACTCACTTAGGCTCTTCATCAACTGCTTGACGTAGGAGGGCTCCACATCGAAGTGACAGTTGGTCCGGCCCATGTCGATACTTCCAATCGCTGGCATTGGGACTCCAACCTCCTGCACCAATAATTGCAGAAAATCTTTCTTTGAAACGCCATCAATGGTACCGATGTTCACGAACATCCGAGACATACCATTAGCTCCAGCTGCTTTTCCGCTATCACCATCCCGACGACGGCCTTCTTTTGGATAAATATTGATATCCCGGGCATCGCGGTAATATTCAATAAATCGGTTGAATTCGACGCTAGCAAACCGCTTGATCAGCTCCTCCTTGCTTAAATCCTTCAGTTCCTCATAAATTGCCGGCATGTACTGCTCGATCGCCTCGTTATTAACTTCTTGCTCGTGGATGTTCCGGATAATATGGAAAAGCTGCTTTTCACAAACTTCTACCCCAGTTGGAATCATCAAACGCTCAAACTCAGCACGATTTTTTCGGGCAATTTGTTTGATTTTCTCTTCGTACTTTGGAGTAACGATACTGATGCTAACCCCGGTACGACCA
>JBKDAM010000001.1:0-40711 GCA_046316495.1 Chitinophagales bacterium | reverse complement strand
TGTACTACAAAGTAGAAACCGACAAAGATCAATCCGTGAAAGCAATGATTAATGGTTAATTGTTAATGATTAATTATTAGTGGTGAAAGTGGTGCCTGGGTTTTGTGGTTGAGGAGCTGATGTTGAGATTAGTTTCGAGCCACAGGATTTTGGGCACCACTTTTTTAATGGTTAATTATCAATGGTTAATTATCAATGGTTAATTATCAATGGTTAATTATCAATGGTTAATTGTTAATGGGTTTACAGAGTAGAATAATAAGTAAATGGTTTTTAATGAGTTAATTGTTTTGGGTTGGCACACCTAACCGAATCAATTGACCATTATCAATTAAAATTTAACAATTAATTAGTGGTAATTCGCTTTCCGCCGTAGCTAGCCGCCCCAAGATGATGGGGCGGCTTTTTTAATGGTTAATGGTTAATGGTTAATGGTTAATGGTTAATTGTTGATGGGCTTAGACTCGTTTTGGACTTTTTCAGAAGATCCCTTCCA
The DNA here is from genome assembly GCA_046316495.1 of Chitinophagales bacterium. Classification (GTDB taxonomy): domain Bacteria; phylum Bacteroidota; class Bacteroidia; order Chitinophagales; family Saprospiraceae; genus M3007. The sequence continues at coordinate 40,215 of JBKDAM010000001.1, read as the reverse complement.
TTTTTTCCTAGTTTTTGTCACACGCGAGTATCTTTTTTTGCCCTGATCTTCTAACACACCTTTCTAAAAAGGCTCTAAACAGGCTCCTATTTTAGTAATTAACCATTAATAATTAACCATTAACCATTAATAATTAACCATTAATAATTAACCATTAACCATTAACCATTAAAAAAGTGGGGGATTATTGCCAGTTTTAGGTAGTCGTGATTTCCAAATACTAAGTCAAAACGGTCAATTACTCAGCCTGGGCGGTCAACCGCTAATTAGTTGAGATGGATATGAGCGCAAGTGTTTTACTTTGTGGAAATCTTTAGAAGATGAGGTGTTTTGGTTAACGGCTTTTTGAATTGCCCGTGGAAAAAATACTTCAAGACTGCGAATTTATCTAAGTTTTAAGCGTGCTGTGCTTTATCGTATGACCGAACTATTCAAGAGTACTTAATGATTAACCTTTATTGTGAATACCTCCACCTGTGTGCATCCCAAACGTATTAACTACTAAAAGGTAGTCTCCAAAAAACCAAGTTTCATTTCAAATTGGGCATTTCAGGTAACTGTATTAAAACGCACTGCGTTTTACGAAGCAGGCTGTTTAAGGACATCCTGCCATCAGGTTGGTAGAACAACTTTTATATAAATCTTCTGTGTAATTTAGCCGCCTCATGATGATGAGGCGGCTTTTTTGATGGTGGGATCTACTACACTAGAAGGGGTAGTTTTATTAAAAAGGCCCTTTTTTTACCGAATTTTATTTTATACGCTTAACTTTGTCCTGTCTATCTCGTTTATAATACCGTCTACATCATCCTTTTGCATTGCATGGGGATGTTTTTTTACCGAAATCGAAAAAATTTTTCTAATGGGACGAACCGTTGCGTCATTTCTTTTTTTCACAAGAACTTTACTATTGACCCTGCTGATGGGACTGGCTACCTTGTCAAAGGCCCAATTGACGTTGGTATATAGTACTACAGATGTTTCCTGTCACGGAGGTACAAATGGAATAGCGACGGTAGTCGCATTTGGGGGGACGGCTCCTTACACGTATCAGTGGAGTACAGGGGCTACTACGCCTACCATTTCTAATTTAGCTGCTGGGACGTATGTTGTTACGGTAGTGGATAATAACCAGCTGCAAGCGACAACGGAGGTTATCATTTTAGAGCCGGTCGCATTAACTGTGACGCTCTTTAGTACTTACCAAATTTGCGATGTAATGCCAGATGGCACTGCGGGGGCTCAGCCGAATGGAGGAGTTCCTCCGTATAGCTATTTGTGGAGTACAGGTGCCACCACTGATAACATTACAGGTTTGGTAGAGGGCACTTATTCGATTACGGTAACGGATGCCAATAATTGTACTACGGAGGGGACGGTAGACGTAACTGCCTTCACGAGCGAGGGCATCTGGATAGGGGATAGTACGATTCATATAACTTGTTTTGAGGCGAATGATGGCATGGCGATTGCGATGCCGATGTCCGGCACAGCGCCTTACTTGTACGCCTGGAGCAATGGGGATACAACGATGAAGGTCACCAATTTAGCACCGGGCCCTTATACGGTGACGGTGACCGATGTGAATGGCTGCGCGGGCACCCTTACCTTCCTAGTGGAGGAACCTACAGAGCTTACTACCACGGTAGGGGTTACTCCGGCGAGTTGTGCTGCGACTGGTTCAGTAGTGGTGACTCCAAACGGTGGGACGGGACCTTATAATATAGAATGGGGAAATGGATTGACGGATTTTACCATTACTGGCTTGGCGCCCGGTACTTATACCGCCACGGTGACGGATGCCAATGGTTGCGAGGAAGAAGTAACGGTAACGGTAACCGGTACCGGTTCTTCGTTAACCGTTAATGGTACGGTGGTAGCCCCGGCGGGCTGTACCATCAATGGCTCCGGTTTAATATCGGTGGTGAGCGGTTCAGGCATGTACACTTATAGTTGGTCAGATGGCCAGACCACCGCTCAAGCGGTCAACTTGCCGGCGGGTACTTATACCGTTACGGTTACGGATGTAGCAAATAGTTGTACAGGTGTAGGTATTGTGGTAATTCCTTCTATAACGGCGGTAGAAGTAACAGCGATCCCCTTGGCGAATGCCAGCTGCAATACGGGAGGGGTAGCATTTGCCCAAGTGACAGTTGGGATTGCGCCATTTGTATACGAATGGTCTAATGGACAACAGGGGCCTACTGCTACTGGGCTTCTTCCCGGTGATTATTCGGTTACGGTGACGGACACCACGGGCTGTGTTGGGGTTGCCAATGTTCAGATTACCCAAATTCCATTACCCGTTACTATTACCCAGGTTATTTCCAACGCTACCTGTTCGGCGGGTGGGTCCGCTCAGGTTGTTGCTTCTAGCGGACAGCCGCCTTATACTTATACCTGGTCGAACGGAGCCAGTACTGCTACGGTGAGTGGGCTTCTGGTTGGAACCTACTTCGTTACGGTGACGGATTCATTAGGGTGTACGCGGACAGACAGTGTGATTATTTTACAGACCCCAGCCCCAGTACTCAATCCGATTGTTTTGAGTAGTGCGGGATGTTTGGGCGGTGGATCTGCTTCGGCTGGGGTGGCAGGAGGTTTGGCTCCCTTTACCTATGTATGGTCCAATGGCGAAACAACTGCTACGGCTGTGAACCTGCCACCGGGAACTGCTACCGTTACGGTTCGTGATGCGAATGGTTGTGAGGTAAGCGCTTCGGTCCAGATTAGTCCACCTACACAGCCGAGTGCTTCTGTAGCTATTATACAACCAGCTGACTGCAACAATGGAGCGACTATAGTGGCTATACCAGCAGGGGGCCTTGCTCCATACCATTTTGCTTGGAGCACAGGAGATTCTACGGCGACAGTATCCAACGTCCCACCCGGTGTTTACTCCTTGACGGTAACAGATGCCAATTCCTGTAGTACTGTTGTTCCCACCATCTTCATACAAGCTACTGGAAATATAAAACTTGGTGATTTTGTTTGGTATGATGTGGACCAGAACGGTATTCAATCTGGTGTAGAGCTAGGGCTTGGAGTTGCAGGTGTAGTGGTGAATTTAACGACAGAAGGGGCTGATGGTAGTTTTGGAACTTCCGATGATGTAGTGGTGGCCACCACGATAACGGGGCCAACGGGGTATTACCTGTTTGACTGTGTGGAGCCTGGTACCTATGTAATCGTCTTTAGTAACTTGCCAACGGGTTACCAGTTTACATTTAAAGATGTTGGTCAAAACGAGTGCTTGGATAGCGATGCAGATCTGATGGGAGCCACTGATCCCTTCACCGTTGTGGCGGGGCAGTCTAACAATATATGTATTGATGCAGGGATACACATGGAATGTGAGCCCCTGCTTTTCCCAGGTACCATTTGTTGTAACCAGACCATTTGTTTTGGAGAGACCCCCAACCGAATTCAGGAAGTGGCTCCACCAGTAGGAGGGGAAGGCGCTTTGGAGTACCTTTGGATGGAGTTTAAAAAGCAGTCTCAGGGACCAGCCACTTGGGTGGAAATCCCAGGGGCAACGGAGCGGGACTTACAGACAGGTCCTTTGACGGAAACATCTTATTTTATGCGCAGGTGTCGTCGAGTTGGCTGCGAACGGTACATTGAATCGAATATCATTACTGTGGCGGTACTACCCATTGGTTCCTCCACGTGTAACAGTTTTGCTCAAGACTTGTCTTTAAAAGCTCTTGGCCCTTCATCGGTGGAGGTTAGTTGGGAGACTGGTTTGGAGGCAGAGGCCTTTACTTATACTGTTCAGCATTCTAAAGATGGCTCGAATTGGATGGATTTGGCTGAGATGAACGCCTACTTCAATGGTAATGAGGTTAATCGCTACCAATATTTGGATCGGATGCCCTCTCCTGGGATCAATTTTTACCGGATACAGCGTAGTGCTCCGGATGGTGCGCAGGCTACCTCAGTAGATCGGTATATAGAGCTTCGGATGGGGGATGAAGAATTGGTTTCTGTTTATCCCAATCCAGCGCGTTCGGTATTGTATGTGAAGAATTTGATTAAGTCAGAGCGAGAAGGGGTGATAACAATCACGTCTTCTACCGGAGCTCTGGTTACCTCCTTGGTGGTTCCCGCTATTGCGACGCAAGTACAGGAAATTGACTTGAGAGGCCTACCTGCTGGTCTTTATTATGTTCATGTTCGATTAGGAAATGGGACCAGTACGGTCACCAAAATAAGTAAACTTTAATTCGATATCCGTTGGAAGGGTGCGTTGGAGCGCTGTTGCTCCTACTCACCCTTTTTTTCTAATTCAACCTATGGAGGTCCCCCTTTGGAAGCGCTGGCTTTCCTATATTACTCCACTTACGCTGGAAGTTACTTCCTCCCCGTTAAATCCTGAACTGACCGTGGTATTGGATCGCGGTCGGCTTCAACTATTGAGTGGCGATGCCATTTATTCTTGGGATGATTTATACTACAACTTTGCCAAAGCCTTCGAGGTCTTGGAACCCGCCCGTCGGGGATATCAAGAAGTGTTACTTTTAGGTTTAGGCTTGGGGAGCGTTCCTTACCTATTAGAAAAGAAGCACCAGCTGGTGTATTACTACACGGCAGTGGAATGGGATGAAGTGATTGCGGATTTAGCGGATCGGTATACCTTTTCCAGGTTAAAAAGCCCCGTTGAAATGGTAGTGGCGGATGCGGCGGTATTTGTGGAGGTATGCTCCGAGCGGTATGACATGGTCGTAATTGATTTATTTCAGGACAGTGAAACCCCGGAGGAGTTTGAAACGGTAGCGTTTTTAGAAGCCTGTGTTGCTTTGCTTCGGCCGGGAGGCCTGTTGTTATTAAACCGACTTTCTAGAACTAATCGGGACTTAGTGTTGGCAGAACGTTACTTGGAGGGGACGTTTAAACAAGTGCTTCCGGGCGCAGACAAGATTGATACGGAAGGCAACTGGATTTTATATTGGGATCGTCCGCACTAACTTTTGGAAAGTGAAAAGCTTTAACCTAAGTATTCAATAGATGTATTATCATTATTTGTTTGAAAATAGAAAAAATGGCAAAGTGGATTAGTTACCTATTAACCCGATTGGTGGTTGGATTATTTGGATGGGTGCCTTTTCGGTTGCTGTACCCTTTGTCGGATGGTCTGTCGTATGTGTTAATGAACGTGGTTGGGTACCGGAAAGCAGTTGTTTTGAGCAATTTAAAGCGTTGTTTTCCCGAAAAAACAGATCACGAGCTGGTTGAAATTGCTCGAGAATCCTATCGCAACTTGACCGATTTGATTTTAGAGTCGTTAAAAGCGGGAACCATGCCCTTATCGGAAATTCATCGGCGGTTTCTATATGTTAATTATGAGCTGGTGAATGAGGTGCTGGACCAAGGTCGCTCGGTGGTGTTGGCTGGTGGGCACTACAACAATTGGGAGTGGGGGGTAGTGACGATTGCTGCTGGTTTTCACGGAAATACTATTGGAGTGTACAAGCCTTTGAGCAATCCGCTCACTGACAGGTGGTTTTATCAGAACAGATCCAGGGACGGGCGCATAATTCTCAAAAGCATGCGGGATACATTTCGTTCGGTAGAAGAGTTCAAGGGGCAGCCCTCCGTCTTTATCCTGGTAGCTGACCAAGTACCCTCCAATCGGAAAACCGCCATTCCGGCCTGGTTTTTCAAGCAGCCAACAGCTTGTCTGCCGGGTACGGAGGCAATTGCCAGGTCTAATAATTACCCCGTTTTTATGTATGAAATTCAGCGGATTAAGCGTGGTTATTACGAATTAACCTTTTCGGAAATTTGCCGAGAACCGGCTGCATTGGAAGCGGGGGCACTAACGCAAGAGCTGATGAGTGCCATTGAGGCAACTATTCGTCAAAAGCCGGCCAACTGGCTTTGGAGCCATAAGCGTTGGAAGTGGCAGCCGGAGATGGAGGGAACTCCGCAGGGGTAAGAGCTGTTTGAGTAGAGTAGCTCTATATTACTAATAACTTGGAGGGTTCAGATGGTTTTGGGGAAATTGCGGTAAAGGGATCTTCTAGGTTGGTTTAGCGGATAGTTTAGCCGAAAAAAAATCGCCGGCGCGACATTACTGCCAGCCGGCGACTGCTTACGAAATCCTTCATCAATTTATTCTTGTACGCTCTTACAGGGTTCGTTTACCACTGCAAGGTCTTTATGCTTCTTTCCGTGGTCCTCATAGGCGCTAACTCAGCACTCTTGAGTTGGATTTTCTAATGGATAGGGATGCTCAAAACGGGCACTGGAGAGTGATTGACGGTGTCTTCCGTCAGGCTTCCGAAGAGCAGATGAGACAATCCTTTGCGTTGGTGGGTGCCCATGACAATCAGGTCGACCTGATTGGAGGCAGCGAACTGGAGGATAGCTGCTTCTTCGTTGAACGTGTTAGAGCTCACGAAGGTGCTTACTTTTTTCAATCCACTTGTTTTGGCTAGGGCATTGGCGGCAGCTTCGATGGCCGTTTCATCACTAAAGCCAGCGGGGTTGTTGAGGTATAATACCTTTACTTCGAAGTCGTAGTGTTTCTGCCATTTAGCCAAATATTCAAAAGCTGCCTTTTGATCTTCCTTAAGGGTAGATGGTAGCAACACTTTATGCAATTTGAAGTCGCCCGACTGGTGAGGAACTGCTAGAACGGGGGCTGCTGCAGTGCGAATTACTTTCTCGGTATTGGACCCGACGAAAAACTCAACTGCACCGGTAGCGCCTTTAGTTCCCATCACAATCAAGTCGCAGTGCTCTGCTTTGGTGACCCTTTCCAAGGTACTGTACAGATAACCCTCTTCTACGGACGCTTCAATTTTTAAATCTTCCAAGCCGGGAGTTTGGGTCAGTTGGTTTTTGATGGCAAACAATTCTTCCGCTGCGGCTGCTCCGTAGTCCATCATGTCGAAGTTAATTGCTCCGGTGTATTCTGCAAGTGGCGGCACATATGCGGCCTCCACATTTGCATGTACTACGTTTAAAGACGCTCCAAACTTTTGAGCGATGCCAGCAGCGGTGTGGAGTGCGTGCTTTGCATTTTCGGAGAAATCAGTTGGAACTAAAACCTTCTTCATAATTGAGCGACGTTTTGTTGATTGTTGCACAAAAGTCGATCTTAAAAAAAAACCGCGAAATGACGCAGGTCATTTCGCGGAGTGAGTGTAGTCAGCAGGCGTTTTTTTTGCTGAAAAAAGTGGATTTCAGAAAAAGCTGATAATGGTATTTTTATTAGTATGCTTTTGCGAAAAGCACCCTTCGTTGGCTTGGTTTGCCGCTCAGGATACAAGTTCCTTCTTCCAGGTCGTTGTCCAATGGGATACAGCGGATAGTGGCCTTTGTTTTTTCTTTAATGGCCTGTTCTGTTTCGCTGGTTCCATCCCAGTGGGCATAAACGAAGCCTCCTTTTTGTTCTAGCACTTCGATGAACTCCTCCCAGGTATTTGCCTTGGTAATGTGCGCATCCCGGTATTCTTTGGCTCGGTTGAATAGATTTTGTTGAATTTCTTCCAGTAGATCCGCGATGTAAGTGTCGATGCCTTCAAGTGGGGCGTTGACTTTTTCTTTGGTATCCCGACGCGCTACTTCCACCTGATTGTTAGCCAAGTCGCGAGCGCCCAGGCCTAAGCGAACGGGGACTCCAATCAGCTCATATTCAGCGAATTTGAACCCAGGACGGTTTTGGTCATCGTTATCAATTTTAACAGAAATACCTTTTGCTTTGAGGGCGTTGGCAATTTTTTCTGCAGCAGCCGTCAGTTCCTCGGAGGGTTTGGGAATAGGGACGATGACCACCTGGATAGGGGCCAGTCGGGGAGGGAGAACGAGTCCATCATCATCGGAGTGTGTCATAATCAAGCCGCCCACCAAGCGGGTAGAGACGCCCCAGGAAGTGGCCCAGACGTACTCTTGCTGGTTTTCTTTGGTCAGGAACGTTACATCGAAGGCTTTTGCAAAGTTTTGGCCCAGGAAGTGGGAAGTACCAGCCTGGAGTGCTTTGCCATCTTGCATAAGTGCTTCTATGCAGAATGTTTCTTCGGCACCTGCGAAGCGTTCATTAGCTGTTTTGACCCCTTTAATGACGGGCATGGCCATGAATTGTTCAGCGAATTCGGCGTAAACATCCAGCATTTGTCGGGTTTCTGCCAGTGCTTCTTCGGCGGTTGCGTGTGCGGTATGGCCTTCTTGCCAGAGAAATTCAGCAGTTCTGAGGAACGGCCTGGTTCGCATTTCCCAGCGTACCACATTGGCCCATTGGTTGAGCAGAATGGGCAGGTCGCGGTAGCTCTGAATCCAGTCTCGGTACGTATTCCAGATAATGGTTTCGGAGGTGGGGCGGACGATGAGTTCTTCTTCCAGTTTGGCTTCTGGGTCCACGACCACTTGGCGTTGGTCGTCTTCGCCCACCGTTTTTAGGCGGTAGTGGGTAACGACAGCACATTCCTGGGCGAAGCCGTCTACGTGTTTGGCCTCTTTGCTAAGAAAACTTTTGGGGATAAAGAGAGGGAAGTAGGCATTTACGTGGCCAGTATCTTTAAACATTTGGTCGAGGGCACGTTGCATTTTTTCCCAAATGGCGAATCCATGCGGTTTAATCACCATACAGCCCCGCACGGGCGAATTGTCTGCTAATCTGGCCTTTTGTACAATATCCAGGTACCATTCCGAGTAATTTTCCGCCCTAGGTGTAATCTCTTTCGCCATTTTGTAATGTCTTTTTTATTTTTGTATTATTATTTTAACATATATTTTGACTTAAAATGTTTTCTTGTTTAAACTTTAACGTAGGTCACTTGTCTAATTAAATACATTTTAACCAAAAAATCGGCTGCAAAGGTAATAAATTTGCCCTACAAAGAGGTCTTTACAATCTTTGCACTTTTACAACTTAACTATTGATGCCATGAAAAGCATAATTCAAGTACCTTCTTCCATTTGGTTGTCAGTGTCTTTTCTATTGGGCGCCACCTCCCTTTTTGCACAAGATGATTTGTACTACAATCCCGCTACTGCACCGGTGATTATTAGTACGACGACGACCACTACTACTACTACGACCACGGAGACTACGACGTATTCGGACCCATACAGTGAAAACGGGGTGACCTCTGTTTATGATGAGTCTGGTTACTACGACGAGGAGGATGATTATGCCTACGAGTATAGTTCTCGGATTCGTCGTTTTCATAACCGCTCGATGGTTTCTGATTATTACGATCCTTTTTATTCCGATCTATATTTTTACGATCCCTACTACCTACCCGGATCTTCTATTTACGTTGTTGGGATGGATGATTACTGGTCTTACCGCCGTTGGCGCCGCTGGAATCGTTGGAACCGTTGGAACGAGTGGGGTAGTCCTTATGCTTACAGCCCTTGGGGTTGGAATGCAGGCTTTAATACTTGGGGCTGGGGAGTGGGATATTACAGCGCCTGGGGTAATCCCTGGTACAATCCTTGTGTGGTGAACAATTTCTTCTACGATCCTTACTGGACCTGGAATGGATTTAATCCTTACTATGGACAGCATCATCACCATTATTATTACGGTAATAATCCGGTGAATAACGATGGGGGCTATCGTCCGTCCACTTACACAGGCCCTCGAAGAGGGGGATCTGGTATTGACCAGGGGTACACTCGATTTAACGATCGCAATGGACGCATCACTACCGCTAACCCTGGAGGAGCCACTGTTGAGCTACAACGGCCTAATGGGCGCATCGTCCGTGACGCAGAACCAGAAGGTGGACAGGTAGAGCGTGTTCGCGGGGACAGTAGGAAGCCAACCGTTGCAGCGCCCGAAGTGCAGCGCGATCGGTCTAACGTAGAGCGCACAACTCCCAAAAGAGAAGTAGCACCGGTTCGTCCGGAGCGCAGTAGTCCATCAGAAGTTCGCCCGGAGCGCAGTAGCCCTTCGACAGTACGTCCTGAAAAACGCGAGACCCCTTCCAGTCGTCCGAGCCGGGAGGTTGCACCAGAGCGCCGCTCCGAACCAGAGGCCCGGCCTACCCGAGAGGCTCGTCCCGAGCGTCGGCAGAGCCCCTCTACTACCCGCGACAACGGATTTGAAAACCGCCCTAGCCGCAATGAAAGTCCTTCCTTTAATAGGGGTTCTGACAGCCCCAGCCGCGGAAGCAGTGGAAATAGTGGAGGCGGCTTTAGCCCCTCCAGAAGCAATAGCGGCGGGGGGAATTCTGGTAGAAGTGGAAGAGGCGGCTAAACTTTCTCTTTAAACCTGAGCGCCCTGCGCTGAGACTTCTGCGCAACCAATAACCTTTCCCGAGTGTCCTGGAAGTGAAGATTGTCACTTCCAGGGCCTCCGGGTCCACCAAACGAACCAACTACCTGCTCCACCTGCAGCTTCTCCACCCAATTATCTCTACTTGATAAGCCTTCTTTTCGCTTAGTATTGGGTAGATGTCCTTTTTCGAATCATTTAGTACTATGAGACCTACTTTCTTGGCAGCGGTTCTTTTGTTAGCCGTGAGCTCTCCTGTCTTTTCACAAAATACCGCAGACGCGGTGCGATACACCCGGATTCACAATGCAGGTACCGCTCGGATGGCGGGAGTTGGCGGTGCCTTTTCCGCTTTAGGTGCCGACTTTGGCGCCCTTAGTCTGAACCCGGCGGGCTTGGCCATGTACCGGTCCAATGAATTTGTCTTCACTCCGGGTGTGCATACGGCTACTACCTCTGCCTCTCTTCCAAACGCCTCCAGTTACGACGATGCTTCCAGTAAACTGCGGATTGCAAACCTGGGCATGGTGTTTCCAACGACCCTGACCGGTGGAAAATGGAAAGCGCTCAACGTTGGGCTGGGATTTAATCAGCTGGGGAATTATAATCAGACGGCCTACTATGAAGGGGCTGGGACTGGGAGTATTTTGGATGGTTGGTTTGCAGAAGCGGAACCATTTTTAGCAGGAGGTGGTAACCCTGATCAGCTTTATCCATTGGGCGCGGGTTTGGGATACAAGGCGGGTGCTATTTATTTTCAGGGAGGGGTGCCTTCTTACGATTTTCTTGGGGCAACAGATGCTTCAATTAACCGGACCCAGGTAGCCTTTACCAGTGGAAGTACGAATGAAATGACCTTTGCCATGTCCGGGAATTATGATGAGCGCTTAATGATTGGCGCTTCGATTGGGGTGCCATTAATCAACTATCGTCAAGAAGCGTTTTATACGGAAAAAGATCCGGAGGGCGGGTTTGAAGGACGGGTTCCGTACTTCAGTGAATTGGAATATTCCGATTTTTTAAGGACCACTGGGGTTGGTTTTAATGCAAAATTAGGGGCTATCTTGCGGGTAAACCAATTACTAAGGCTTGGTGGAGCGATTCATTCACCCAGTTTTTACAACATGACCGATCAGTTTTCGGCTGATTTTGACTACACCTACGAAGATTTGAATCCCAATGGAGGTGGGTTGTTGCAGACCAATAATTCGGCAGATGCGAGCGCTGATCCGTTCAATTATCGTCTAAAAACCCCTTGGCGGGCGACTGGAGGCCTTGCCTTGGTGATGAAATATGGATTTTTATCAGCAGATGTCGAATGGGTGGACTATTCTGCTGCCTCCTTTAATTTGACCAAATCGTTCAATGACGCTGACACTCGAGCATTTGAACGGGATTTGAATACAGCCATTCAACGGAATTTTAAAGCCACAGTTAACTACAAATTGGGTGGTGAGCTGGCCGTGGATGCTTTTCGGCTACGCGGAGGTTTAAACTTGCTCGGTAAACCACAGTCCAACCAATCTGGATATAACCTGGCTTGGTCAGTTGGTACTGGCGTTCGTTTTGACAAAATATACTTAGATCTTGCCTACCGACGCAGCTCCTTTACGGGCTCGATTAGTCCATACCTCGGCTCTGCAGCCCCCACCGCGAGTACCAAAGGCCATGTTGGGGACGTGCTTGCCACAATTGGAATACGGTTTTAATTGTTAATTGTTAATGGTTAATTGTTAATGATTATTAGTTAGGTGTTAATGGGTTTTGGAGGGGTATGTGGAATGGTAGAGCAGCTCTTTATTTGTAGGATGTGTGGTTTGTCTGGGTCCGTACTTCCTTGGAGAAAGGGAGTCACACTATTAATTGCTAAATATTAATGGTTAATGAGGGAGAATGTAGTTCGGACCAAAAGTTTTTTGTTTGCGGTGAGGGTAGTTCGCCTCTGTCAGTATCTTCAACGAGAGAAACTGGAATGGGTTTTATCCAAGCAATTACTGAGGAGTGGCTCGGGTGTTGGAGCGTTGATTCGAGAAGCGGAGCATGCAGAATCAAGGAGCGACTTTCGTCACAAGATGGGGGTTGCACAAAAGGAGATTAATGAGACGTTGTACTGGTTGGAATTATTGAAAGCAACGAATTATCTAAACGATACACAATTCGATAGTGTTAATAAAGACGCGGTGGAATTGATTAAGTTGATCACCAGTATATTGAAAAGCAGCAAGAATAATGGTTAATTGTTAATGGTTAATTGTTAATGAGGGTGGGTTGGCGGATTTGGGAGACTGTTTAGAAAAGTGTGTCAGGGTATCGGGGTAAAAACAGAGATTTGCGCATGGCAAGAACCAGGAAAACAGTGAAGGGCTCTTCCGTACAAGTCCAATTAATTAACCATTAACCATTAATAATTAACCATTAATAATTAACCATTAAAAATTTACCATTAATAAAAGTGTTTTGGGTGCAGTGAGGCCGTGTCCATTCCCTTCGGTGAGGATGAGCTGGGAGTTGGGCCAAGCAGCGTGGATACGTTCACTTTCGGTGTAGGCCGTGACTTTATCTTCTTTGTCGTGGATAAGTAAACCCTGGACGGTTTGAAGGTTACTTGCTTTTTTGGCTAAATCAATATCTTCCAATCGAAGGGCAGCGAATGCTTGTAGTCGGACTTGCATGGCATCCATGACAGCCGGGGCGATTCCTAGGGCGCGAGCGGTTTTGTTGAGGGTATAGCTCAGTTGGCTGAATGGACATAGAAGAACCGCTTTCTGGGGCAAAAAGGTCGTTTCGAGACTACCCATGGCCCAGATTAGGGAGGAGGCCCCTACCGAGTGGCCCACTACTATCTCTGGCTGGTGTTCGCGGATCAGGGATTCCATCATGCGGGCATATTCGATCATGGTAAACCGGCTCCCACTGGAGCGGCCATGGGCGGGACCGTCGGCGGCAATTACCCGATAGCCTGCTTTTAAATAGAGCGGGACCAATTTTCTCCAACGCCCGGAGTGGCTTTCCCATCCGTGAAAAAAGAGCGCAACTGGTCCAGAATTCCCCCATTCGTATAGGGCATATTTCCGGTTGTTCAAGGTGGTTGTGCTCCATCTCCCTGTTTTCAGAAAGGCGGTTTCAGCGGGTTTCTTCCGCTTGCGTAAGGGTGTACAAAAAAGAGTAAAGGCGATCTTGCCGGTGAGTCCCGGTGCTATTTTTACCAGACCATTCAAACTGGCCGCTAATAGGCGTGCCCAATTGAATGTTTTTTTCTTTTTAGACATAGGATTTTATTCGATGCGAAGGTGCAACGAGAATGAGTGAAGAAGGTTCATTAATGGCTTGCTTTTTTTGAATTGGCCTGGTTTGGGTCTGGTGGAGGGATTGTGAAAGTGTATTTTTAGGTAAAAAAACAAATTTGACAAGCGGTTACCTTTAATTTTAAAACATTTTATGTCATAAAATTAAAACGGTTTGCCTACATTTGCAGCCAAAACCGGTTTGTGTGTTATTTTGGAGAAAAACCGGTTTGTAAACAGTAGAAATGGCCAAATCACAAAAAGACTATACGCCGCCGCCCATCTCCTCCGGTAACGGAGAGGACAAAGTGATCAGTTTGTCGGACATGTACCAAAACTATTTTTTGGACTATGCCTCTTACGTGATCTTGGAACGCGCGGTTCCTGCCATCGGAGATGGACTAAAGCCGGTTCAACGTCGTATTTTGCATGCGATGTATGAGCAGCATGATGGGCGCTACCACAAGGTGGCCAACCTGATCGGACAAACCATGCAGTACCACCCGCACGGAGATGCTGCCATCGGGGATGCGATGGTGAATATGGGGCAGAAAGACCTATTAATTGATTGTCAGGGAAACTGGGGGGATTACAGAACGGGTGATTCTGCTGCTGCGCCTCGTTATATCGAGGCCCGACTTACCAAGTTTGCCCTAGACATTGGCTTCAACCACGATACTACCGTCTGGCAGCTGAGCTATGATGGCCGGAAAAAGGAGCCCGTCAACCTGCCTATGAAATTTCCGCTGGTGCTAGCGCACGGAGCGGAAGGTATCGCGGTGGGACTTAGCACTAAAATCCTGCCTCATAATTTTATTGAGCTAATAAAGGCCAGTATTGCGGTACTAAAGGGGAAAAAGTTTGATTTATATCCTGATTTTCCTACCGGGGGCCTGGTAGATGTTTCCAATTACAACGGTGGAATGCGCGGGGGAAAAGTGCGGGTACGGGCTAAAATCAAGGAAATTGACAAAAAAACACTTCAGATTACTGAAATACCATATAGTGTATATGTTTCCGACCTGATTGAAAGCATCTTGAAGGCCAATGATAAGGGGCAAATCAAGATCAAGAAGGTGATTGATAAAACGGCAGCGAATGTGGATATCGAGATCGAGTTACAGCAGGGGGTTTCTCCCGATGTAACGATTGATGCCTTGTATGCCTTCACCAATTGCGAGGTGAGTATTTCTCCCAATTGCTGTGTTATTACGGACAATCGCCCGTTGTTTACGGACGTATATGAATTGCTTCGGATTTCCACTGATCATACCAAGGAGTTATTGCGGATGGAGCTGGAAATTCGTAGGCATGAGCTAGAGGAGAAGCTGCACTTTTCTTCATTGGAAAAGATTTTTATTGAAAACCGTATTTATAGGGACATTGAGGAATGTGAAACCTGGGAGGCGGTGATTGATACCATTGATAAAGGCTTGCAGAAGTATGTTATCACTCCATCCAACCCGGGATATGCCCAGGAAAAGGTAAAAATCAGGCTGCTAAGAGAAGTAACAGAAGAAGACATTCTTCGTTTGACTGAAATTCGGATCAAGCGCATTTCTAAATTCAATTCTTTTAAGGCAGACGAGGAAATTGCCAAGCTCAATGAGGAGCTGACGACTGTAAAGCACCATTTGGAATTCCTGACGGAATATGCGATTGCCTACTTTGAAACCTTGCTTGAAAAGTATGGGAAAGGCAGGGAACGCAAAACAGAAATCGCTGTTTTTGACGAAATTAGGGCAGCAGAAGTCGTCGCCAATAATGCTAAATTGTACGTCAACCGTACGGATGGATTTATTGGAACCAGCTTGAAAAAAGACGAGTTGGTGTGCGATTGTTCGGATATCGACGATATTATTGTGTTCCGGAGGGATGGGGTCATGAAAGTAGTCCGGATTGACGAAAAAGTGTTTGTTGGGAAAGATGTGTTGCATGTGGATGTGTGGCGCAAAAACGATGAGCGTACTACGTACAATCTAGCGTATGTGGATGGATCTACCGGCCGAACGATGGTGAAGCGTTTTAATGTAACCGCTATCACCCGTGATAAGGAATATCCGGTGGGGGGATCCGGAAAAGGGTCGAAAATCTTGTACCTGACGGCCAATCCGAACGGAGAAAGTGAGATAATTAACATCACCCTGAGTGCAGGGTCAACGGCCAAGATCAAGGTGTTTGATTTTGATTTTGGGGAATTAGCCATTAAAGGAAGGGATGCTCAAGGTAATATCTTGACCAAGTACCCTGTTCGACAGATCAAGCAAAAAGAGGCTGGAAAAAGTACGATTGGCGCGAGAAAACTATGGTTTGACCCCATTACGGGTCGATTGAATGCACAGGAGCGAGGCGAACTTTTAGGCGAATTTGATACGGGCGACCATATCATGGTGTTGTTTAACGATGGTACGTATGAAGTGACGGATACAGATACGAACCAGCGGTTTGAGATGAAAGAAATCCTGTTTGTTGGCAGGTTAACGCCAGATCTAGTGGTCAATGCGGTGCATTTTGACGGGCACAAGGGTTGGACGATGGTGAAACGATTCAAGGTGGAGACCAACAAGATCAAGGAACGTTATTCCTACTTAACGGATCATCCCAAATCCAAATTGTTGTTTGCTTCCGTAGCGGCAAATCCTCGGATACGGTACACCATGAAGGTGAAAGGGAAGCCTATGCCAGGGGAGATTACCCTTGGCGATTTTATGGATGTAAAAGGCTGGAAGGCGGTTGGGAATCGGTTAAGCGATCAATTGCTGACAGGGATCAAGGAGGTCACGACGGGCAGTGAGGAGTCTCGACCGGTGGCTCCTTTGGCACCTGCTGCTTCGGAGGCTCATCAGGGCAGCTTGTTTGGGGAGGAGGAAATGGAGGCACCACCACAGCTTACAGAAGCACCCAAGCCCAGTAAGACCTTAAAACCTGGAGATCAGATTGAATTTGATTAAATAGCCTATGTTATCCGTTGTCCTTGGCTCCCTGTTGGTCTTGATTCTGCTGATAGCGGCGGCTAAGTGGCATCCGTTCATAGCCTTTTTGCTGGTATCTTTGGTAGCTGGCTGGGGTTTAGGGATTCCGTTGGGGACCTTGCCGGGTATTTTGGAGAAAGGGATGGGCAGTACTTTGGGCTCCGCTGCTCCGGTATTATTTTTGGGTGCGATGTTTGGGAAACTAGTGGCCATTTCTGGGGCTGCGCAGCGCATTGCTACGGGGCTGATTTCTTTTTTTGGGAGGGATCAGTTGCATTGGGCTTTTTTGTTGACGGGTTTTGTAATTGGGTTACCCTTGTTTTACAATGCTGGTTTTGTGTTATTGGTGCCCTTGGTTTTGACAATTGCCTATCAGTACCGTTTATCGGCTGTGTTTGTTGGGATTCCATTGTTGGCAGCGCTTTCCATCACCCATGGATTTTTGCCGCCACATCCTGCGCCCACGGCATTGATTCCCCAGTTTGGAGCCGATACGGGTCGCACCTTGCTTTACGGATTGGTGATTGCGGTTCCAGTGGCGGTCTTATCGGGTCCGGTTTTTGCGCAGCGGTTTCGCCATTTTCCGAGTCCTTCGGCACTCTTTCAGGCAACTACTCTAGAGGAAGGGCAATTGCCTGGTCAATGGCTTAGTCTTGGAACGGCTCTTTTTCCGGTAATTATACTCAGTTTTGCTGCTTTTTCTCCCTGGCTTTTTTCTGGATCTACGCTGTTTCTGGAGCTGTTATCGCCCTTTAAGGATACAACAGTAGTGATGTTGTTAGCGGTTTGCCTGGCCGCTTATACGCTTGGAGTAAGGCAAGGGCGTCGGATAGCGGAGGTAATGGACATTTACGGGGAAGGGGTAAAAGACATTGCTGGAATTGTATTGATTATTGCGGGTGCGGGCGCTTTAAAACAGGTATTGGTGGAGAGCGGGTTCAGTAGTTCATTGGCCGCTTCTTTGCAGCGATTACCGGTTCCACCCTTGGTATTGGCTTGGTTAGTGGCGACGGTCATTCGGATTGCGGTGGGTTCGGCGACGGTTGCTGGTTTGACCGCGGCCGGATTGGTGGCCCCGATGGCGAGTTTAGGGGTGGTCGATCCCAATTTATTGGTTTTGGCGATTGGGGCGGGTAGTCTGATGTGCTCGCATGTAAATGACTCAGGTTTTTGGATGTTTAAAGCGTATTTTAATTTGAGTTTGAGGGATACCTTTCGGACATGGACCTTAATGGAGACGTTGGTAGGAGTTCTGGGATTGCTGGGTGTTTTGTTCTTGGATTTTTTATTGTAAAAAAGAGGAAAGGTTCAGGCTGGGGAGAACTGCTGTGTTAGAGGGTGGGTCTCATTTCCCGAAAATAAAAAGCGCGTTTGCTTTGTTGATTTACGTACTTTTGTGGAAACACCTACCTAATGGGTGTTATTAGGGGGGAATAGCGGGTCACTTCAAAAAGATCGAGCTATATAAACAACCTTTCTGGTGCCCCTCTGTTATTCTTCGAAACTTTCAGTTTTTATTGAAACTTTAATATGTCGCTGGACACCATCAAACAGCCGGTTGCAGCTGAGCTAGAGGAATTTGAGGAGCGCTTTCGGGCTGCTATGAAGAGCAATGTGCCTCTTTTGGACAAGATCATGTGGTATATTGTTCAGCGCAAAGGGAAGCAAGTTCGTCCGATGCTAGTGTTGTTGAGTGCTCGGATTTTTGGGCCGATTAATGACGCCTCGTATACCGCGGCATCGATGATTGAGTTGTTGCATACGGCTACTTTGGTGCACGATGATGTGGTGGATGATGCGAACGAGCGCAGGGGTTTTTTTTCGGTGAATGCGCTTTGGAAGAATAAGATAGCAGTGTTGGTGGGAGATTACCTCTTATCGCAGGGTTTGCAGATCAGTGTTCAGCAGCAACAGTTTGGTATGTTGGCGGTAGTAAGCCGCGCTGTTCGGGAGATGGCGGAGGGCGAGTTGTTGCAGATAGAGAAGGCCCGGCGCCTGGACATTCGGGAAGACATTTATTTTGAGATTATCCGCCAAAAAACGGCCTCTTTGATAGCTGCCTCTTGCAGCGCAGGTGCGATGAGTACCCAGACGGATCCAGCATTAGTGGAGCAGATGCGTTTGTTTGGTGAGAAAGTGGGCATTGCTTTTCAGATTCGGGATGATTTGTTTGATTTCGGGACGGATGATGTGGGTAAACCGCTTGGGATTGATATTAAAGAGAAAAAAATGACCTTACCATTGATTTACACCCTGAATCAGGCGGACAGGTCCACTCGTAGGAACATACTCAACATTGTCAAACGAGAAAGCCATCGTCCGGAGAAAGTGGCGGAAGTCATTCAACTGGTTCGAGCGGGCGGAGGGATTGTGTATGCGGAGGAGGCGATGTACCGATATCGGCAGGAAGCCTTCGATTTATTGGCCTCTGTTGCGCCGCCTTCACCGGCTAGGGATGCTTTGCAGGCAATAGTTACGTTTGTGACAGATCGAAAAAAATGAATAGAAACTACTTGTTGGGCGCGTATGCCGTCCTTACGATGGTCAGCTTCTTTTTGCTGACCCGTTTACAGTTTTCCTTTGATTTTGAGCAATTTTTTCCGAAAGGTGATCCGGATTGGGCCTTTTTCAAAGAGTTTATTGAGGAATTTGAGAACGACGATAATTTTTTGCTGATTGCGGTGGAGCGTCAGGAGGGGGTTTTTGACAGTACGTTTTTATCGCAGGTACATGATTTGACACTTAAGGCAGCTGATTTGCCCTATGTGACATCCTCCAACTCGCTTACCAAGATTCAATACCCTCTCAAGACGCCCTTTGGGATTACGGCTGTTCCAGCTATTCATTTGAATGCACCTGATTTTTATCCGACGGACAGTGCGCGGGTGCTGCAAGATCGTCGGTTTGTGAACAACCTGATTTCGCCGGATGGGAAGGCTTTGGTGGTTTTTTTGAAGACGGTGAACAAGAATACGCAGGAGCAAGCGGAAACCTTGATTGCTTCGTTAGACAGCTTGTTAGCTACCTATTCTTTTGAGCAAACCCATATTTTAGGGCGTGCGTATTTTCAGGATGAGCTGGTTTGGATGCAGAAGCGGGAGGTGGCTGTTTCAACCCTGATTGCTGCGATTTTGACGGCCCTGATTATCTTCTTTATTTATCGGCGCTGGAAAACGGTTTTCATTGCCATGACGGGTATTGGGTTGTCGCTGTTGTTTTTTGTTGCTTTGTTAAGTGCTTTGGGGCGGGAGTTAAATGTATTAGCGGCCTTATACCCAGTCTTGATTTGTATTGTGGGGGTAGCGGACACCATTCATATTACCTCCAAGTACCTGGATGAGTTGGAGCGAGGCTTGGATACGGGAGCGTCCATACGCGTCACGATTCGGGAGATTGGGCTTGCCACTTTTATCACTTGTATAACGACGGCGATTGGATTTGCGTCCTTGGTAACGAATCGGACGGAACCGATTCAAGATTTTGGGGTGAATGCGGCGATTGGGGTTATTGTGGCATTTTTGGTAATTTATGGGTGGTTATGGGCAATTTTGCCTAGGATGAAAGCCGCTGATTTGATTAAGCCGACCAAGGAATATGCTTTTTGGGAGACTTCGATGGAGCGCCTTTATTGGTTTACGGGGAGGAATAGCCGACGCATTGCGCTTTTTTCGGTGGGTCTGGCGTTGGTTTGTTTTTATGGAATTTCCAAGATCAACACGAATTATCGGTTAAAGTCCAATTTTCCCCGAGGGCAGAAGATTACGGCCGATTTTTTATATTTTGAGCAGAAGTTTGCGGGTTTTCGTCCGATTGAAATAGCAGTGTTTGCGCAGAGTGGGCGGTCAGCAGCGGATTATGAGGTATTGAGGGAGATGGACAAACTGGAGGACCATTTGCGCAGTTATGCGCCCATCAAATCGATTGTTTCTATCAATGATTTGTATAGGAGTTTGCACGCGATGGATTTTGGGAATCGGCCGGAAGAATATCGGCTTCCGGACAGTTTATCGGCCTTTTTGCCCTATCAGCGGATGGCGGAGAAGGTTCCGGGTGCGGCTTCTGAAGTTTTATTGAGTAAAGACAAGACCAAAGCGCGGATCGCAGTGCGAATGCTGGATGTTGGGCGGGACACGGTGGTGATGTATCAACAGCAGATAGAGGATTGGTGGCGCAGGAATACCGATTCTACGGTGGTGAAGTTTAAGATTACGGGAACGGGCTTGGTTTTAGACAAGAATTCCATGTACATTAAAGACAATATGTTGCAGGGGCTTATTCCCTCTGTGTTGATTGTGGCCCTGTTGATGGCCTTTTTGTTCATGGATTGGCGTCTGGTCCTCATTTTCACAGTTCCGAACGTATTTCCGTTGATTTTTGCTGGGGCATTAATTGGGTATATGAACATACCCTTGGAGGCTGGGATTGCCACTGTTTTCAGCATTGTTTTTGGGATTGCGACGGATGATACGATTCACTTTTTGAGTGCATTTCGGATTTATAGGAGCAAGGGGCATAGAGTAGAAGACGCTTTGCACCATACTATGTTGGAGACTGGGAAAGCGATGAGTTTGAGCAGCATCATTTTGTTTTGTAGTTTTTTGGTGCTGTTGTTTTCGATTCACCCGCCCTCGGTAATTGTGGGGATTTTGGTGAGTGTCACCTTGGTGGGGGCTCTTTTCTGCGATTTACTCTTAGTTCCTATTTTAATTCGCTGGTTAATTCGGGATAAAGAACCTCCGGTCGCGTAATTACAGGTGTTAGGGGTAAAATTGGAAGAATGAAGCGGGGAAAGGTGGATTGGTTAAGGTATATTTGCTCAGTCAACCTTATCTAATGATGTTATTACTACGGCTTTCTTTTTCATTCTGTTTGTTCCTGGGAGGCACTTCTGTTGTTTTCGGGCAAAAAACCTTAGTAGAGCGTTTGGGTTATCCCGCTGATGCTCGATTATTAATCTTACATGCGGATGATCTGGGAGTTGCGCACGCGGAGAATACGGCCAGTTTTGAATTTTTGCGGCAGGGCGGTATATCATCTGCCAGTGTGATGGTTCCTTGCCCCTGGTTGCCAGAGGTAGCTCAATTTGCTCGACAGTACCCCAGTTATGATTTGGGTTTACACCTTACCTTGACCAGTGAGTGGAATCCCTACAAATGGGGCCCTGTAGCGGCAGTGGAAGCCGTTCGATCGTTGACGGATTCGCTTGGGTATTTTTACGATAACTGTGCGGAAATGGCTAAGAAGGCGAGTCCGGAGGCTGTTCGGCTCGAGTTAAGGGCTCAGATTCAGAAAGCCAAGGCGATGGGGATACAGCCTACTCATTTGGATTCGCACATGGGCTGTCTTTTCTTTGAAAGGGCTTCTTTTTTCAAAATATACCTAGAGTTAGGGAGGGAGTTTGGTATTCCGGTGATGCTAAGCAGGGAGATGACTCTGCTTCCCGATTCTTTTCGAGTCCATCTTCAGGCAACGGATATGCTGGTAGATGGTATTATAACGGCTGGGCCGGACGATTATCAAAAGGGTTTGGACGTTTATTATGAAGAACAACTGCGGGGTCTTGCCCCCGGTGTGTATGTGTTGCTGGTGCACTTGGCGGAGGATACCCACGAAATGCAGGGAATGACGGAGGATTACGGGCAGTACCCCAATTGGTGTGCTCCCTGGAGGAAAGCAGACTATGCGTTTTTTGCTTCTGAGAAATACAAAGCCTTGTTGAAGGAGCGGGGAATCCAGCTTATTACCTGGAAGGAATTGGGTACTTTACTGCCTGGCAAATAGCCTTTTAAAAAAAGCGGCTGACGAACTCGTTCGTCAGCCGCTTTTTTTAAAAGGCTATTTTACGAAATTAGTTTCTAAAGAAAGCATCGAGTGGTAAACCCAGGGTCATTTGCTGGTAGCGAACGCTTTTGTTGCCATCATCTGCCCAGTTGGAAGACATTCCAATTTCATAACGGAGGGTCACCAGATTGGCATAACGAACCCCTGCTTCCATTCTGCTGGAGCGGTAGCGGTATTGGGTAGGGTCACCTGCCCGATTGACCACATCACCGTAGGAAGTAGTTCCGAGTGCGTATAGGACGGTTTGGCCAACTGCGGTAGAGAGACCTCCACCGATTACAGGACCCCAACCGGTGGTGTATCCTTTGTTGTTCAAGGAAGTTGGATAGGCTGGGTTCCGGTGTGCAGGTGCATAGGAGGCTGCTTCTACACCTAACAAGGTGATCAGGCGCACAGGCGTAATCACGCCACGAATGGTAATGCTTGGATTAAACATTACGTCAAAGTTGGCATTGAACATGAGTGGGTTGATACCCTCGTTTTGCTGGGCGGGTATTTCAGGGTTGATGGTATTGGTGTTGTTTTTGAACCAACTTCCTTGTGCGCGCCAGCGGGGCTCCCACAACCGATCAAATTGCTCCACAGAACGGACTCCAATTACAGGAGCCTGGGTTTGCTGTGAAGTATAGTAATAGTTTACTTTAGCACTTTGATTTCCGGCAGACAGCTCAAATTTGGTAAACAAGCTGGGATTGAAAAGTTCATCCAGCAATGCATTGAAGTTGCCGGCACCATTTGCAGGAATGGATGCAAAGGCATTCGACTGGTTGTTGGATAAACTATCGTAGGAGCCATACCAGGTAGTTCCTACCCCGTTCATAGAGGTTGGGAGCGCATTAATGGGGCCCAATTGACCTTGGTATTGGTTGTACGTACTGTTCATGTTACCAGAATAAGTATTCCAGATACCATAAGAGGTGTCCACCTGATTTACAACTGCGAGGCTATCGGCTCCTCCGAATCCCATACCGGACAGGAAAGCGCTCAGGCTATCCACAACAAACGACTGGCCTGGGAGCAGGGTATCGATGTTGCCGATGGTGTTTGGATTAGGTGTATTATTAGACAGGCCGTTGAGTACCGAACTAAAATTAAAGGTGTTAAGGTTCCAGGCGTTCTGGAGGTGGGAGAGGTTGGTTTGGTACTGAGTTCGCTGGGTGGTATCGCCTTGGCCGATAACATTGCTAAAGGCGCCAAAGTTTTGAGCAGAGGAGTCCAGGGAACAGATGGAAAGTGCTGCTAAAAGCAGCGTTGGCAACAGGTTTCTTAGTGGTGACATGACGTAGATCATTAGATTCAAAAATAATAGGCCGTCCCGAAGGCATAGGGAACGCAATGATAAAATTAAATGAAGTATTAGAATGATTGCAAATATATAAGATTATCAGAAACCGGGGGCATTAATTTTGACAAATAGAAATCTATTTTGGGGTGTTCGACCGGTTTAGCCTAGTTTTTTACCAAAAAATATCGAAGAAAAAAAGCATGGAAAATAAAAAAAGCGCTGTGCTCCAAGAGACCACAGCGCTATCATTTTAGTAGCGCGAGGGAGGCTTGAACTCCCGACCTTGCGATTATGAATCGCACGCTCTAACCAACTGAGCTATCGCGCCTTCTTTCAAAAGCGCCGCAAAGATACATTGAGTTAAATTAATTTTCCAAGAAAAAAAAGAAAAACTTGAGGGGTTGTTGGTGATTAGGGGAGGATTTGTTGGTTTTATAGGGTAGTAAGCAGATGAATTTATCCAAAAATAAGGGGTATGGGGAGTAGAGACCAGTTCCTTTCGTAGTTTTGCGAACTTCTTACTGTGTTAAGGAACCGAATCATGAGCATAGCCCGTCATAAAATATTCAATGATCCTGTTTACGGTTTTATATCCGTACCCAAGGGATTGTTGCTCCAGTTGATTGATCACCCCTATTTTCAGCGATTGCGGCGCATTCGTCAGACTGGTTTAGCGCATTACGTATATCCTGGAGCGTTGCATACCCGTTTTCACCATGCGTTGGGTGCCTTGCATTTGATGCAGCAGGCCATTGAAGTATTGCGGTCCAAGGGGGTAGAGATTACGGAGGGAGAGGCTGAGGCTGTTTGTTGTGCTATTTTATTGCATGACATTGGGCATGGGCCTTATTCGCATGCTTTGGAGCACGCGATTATAGATTTGCACCATGAGGAGTTATCAGTGTGGTTTATGGAGGCTTTGAACCAGGAATTGGAGGGGCGTTTGGAGCTCGCGATTACCATTTTTTCCAACCGGTACCACAAGCCTTTTTTGCATCAGTTGGTATCGGGGCAGTTGGATATGGACCGAATGGATTATTTGAACCGGGACAGTTTTTTTACTGGAGTAAGTGAGGGGGTGATTGGTTATGATCGCATTATCAAAATGCTAGCGGTGCACGATGGGGAGTTGGTAGTGGAAGAAAAAGGCATTTACAGCATTGAAAAGTTTTTGATTGCCCGGCGGTTGATGTATTGGCAGGTGTACCTGCACAAGACGAATGTAGCAGCGGAACAGATGCTAACCTGCGCGCTTCAGCGCGCTCGGTCGCTTTCTTTGATGGGAGTGCGCGTGGAGGCTCCGGCGGCATTGCGCTGGTTTTTGGAATTGCCTGCAGAGGAGCTTCCCGAGCGGGAGGTGTTGTTGCGGCGGTATGCGCAGTTGGACGATACGGATATAGGGTCGGCTTTGAAGGAATGGGCTGGGAGCCCTGATCCGGTGTTGCAACGTTTTTCATCGGGGTTGTTGGATCGTCGATTATACCGTTTGGAGTGGAGTACAGAGCCATTTGATCCGGCGTACCGAGCGAAAATGCGGGACAAAGCGGTGGCTGTGTTAGGGCCAGCTTTTCCGGAAGAATACTTGTTATTAGAGGGCAAAGAGAGCAATCAAGCGTACCAGGAGTCGAAGGAACCTATCCGGATTTTATTTAAAGACGGACGTGTTTGTACCATTGGAGCTTGTTCGGACGTCCCCCTATACACGCAGCTGGTGAGCAAGTATTTCCTGGCCTATCCGAAATAGGGGACGGTAGTGCAGACTATTTTCCGTCCAGAATTGCCTATATTTGCAGGCCTTTCTTTCTGCTAAAGGTAATGTTGGCAAATTTTCAATGCTCAATAAGGGTCCTCTACGTCTACTAGTTTGTGCCGATATGAAATGTATTTTGTTGCTTGCCTTGCTTTGGGTGGGGCTACCGGATGGGGCTGTTGCCCAGCAGTTGGAACAAATTCCGAATGCTCAACCGGGGAAATGTTATGCCAAGTGCCGCATGCCAGAGGAATACCAATCGTTCACAGAGCAGGTAGTGGTGAAGCCTTCGCAGTCCATTACGGTAGTTACCCCTGCCGTTTTGGAGTCTAAGACAGTCCAAATGACCGTCAAAGAATCTAGTAAAAGGCTGATCCCGACTGCGCCACAATTTGAATCGAAACGTTCCTGGGTCCAAGTGAAGTCGGCCGATCGGCGCTTTTTGGTGGAAGATCCTGTGCTGGAAACAGTGACGGAACCGCTGTTGGTTCGACCTGAAATTAGGCGATTGCCAGGGCAGCAAGTTACCCTTGAAACGCAGGTAGATCGGATTCAGATCCGTCCCGAGCTGCGTCGGTATACCCTGGTCCCTGCTGAGTATGAGACGGTTCAGGAAGTGGTCGTCATCCAACCCGCCCACAAGAGATTGGTGGAGGTGCCTGCCGTTTACGAAACCTTAGCAGAGCAGTATGAAGAAGAGCCCGAATACACGCGCACCGAGGTTCGACAACCCCGTTATGAAAGTGTGACGGAACGAATTGAGGTGAAACCCGCTTCTACTCAGTGGATAAGAAGAAAAATAGATGCAGGATGTTTGAGTGCGCATCCCGACGATTGTATGGTCTGGTGTCTGGTGGATGTCCCTGCAGAATATGAAAATATTACCACACTCGCCAATCGAGGCTGTAATGGCAGCGGAGTACCGGATGCCGGATGTGTTCAGACAATTACGGTGCCCGCCAAAATGGCTAGCCGAATGGTGCAGGTGGTTAAAATTCCGGCCAGTGTGCGGGAAGTTGAGGTGCCGGCAGAGACCAAGACCTTCACACGGCAGGTACTGAAGACACCAGCTTACTATAAGGAAGAGGTGCTCCCTGCCGATTATATCCAGGTGACCCGCCAGGTATTGCCCGCAGGATATGTTCCAGCAGATGCTAATGGGAGTGCGCAAGTTGAGGTGCTTCCTGCGGAGTACAAAACCATCACCAAGCAGGTGCTCAAAGTGCCAGGTTCCCTTCGGGAGGAGCTGATTCCAGCAGAATACGTACCGGTTATCCAGCAGGTACTGAAAGCGCCAGCCAGCACTTCAGAAGAGCTAGTACCCGGAAAAGAAGAGCAAGTAACCATCAAGGTGATCAAAACACCTGAAAAACGAACGACGGAGGTGCGCCCAGCTGAGTATGCCAGTATCACTAAACATACATTGGTAAAACAAGGAGGATTTACGGAGTGGCAAGAAGTACTCTGCCCTGAGAAAATAACCAGTGCGACCATCGGCCAACTTCAGCGGGCACTCGCCAAGGCAGGTTATGATCCAGGCCCTGTCGATCAATCGTTAGGAGCCAAAACCAGGGAGGCCTTATTAAAGTTTCAGAAAGACAAGGGCTTGCCAATGGGAAATGTAGATGTAGGTACATTAAGGGCTCTGGGCCTTCCATATTAATACTGCCGGACTATTTTTTACTAACAACAACTGGATTATGGGATCAATAGCCTTGGAAGGGATGCGTTTTTTTGCTTACCATGGAGTGTATGAGGCGGAACGTATCTTGGGTACTGAATTTGTGGTGGATGTGTATGTGCAGACGGATCAGACACTGGAAGCAGGAAGCAGTGATGACCCAGCTCAGGCGCTGAATTACGAGACGATTTACCTTATTTGTAAATTAGAGATGTCGGATCCCAGGCAGCTAATTGAGTCGGTCGCTCTAGGTATTATGGACCGGATGAAGGCTCAGTTTGACCGGATGCAGGCGTTAAAAGTGCGTATTCGGAAGCTCAATCCTCCTTTAGGCGGGGTAGTGTCGGCTTCCGTGGTGGTGGAGGAAGAGGAATATGTAAATGCTTGTCCGCGGTGCGGACAAGCATTTATTAATTATTATCCTGGGGATTGCTGGGAGCGATTTCCAACCATTTACGCGGGCACCCGCGATGGGCTGGTAAAGCAATATGGCCAGCAGTGTTTATGTGACCGATGTCTTGGTTTTTACGCAGGTTAAGGGTTACCAGCGAATCAAGGCAGAACCCCAGGTGAACCCTGATCCAAACGCGGCGAGACAGACCAGGTCGCCCTCCTTGATTTTGCCGGCTTCCCAGGCTTCGGAGAGCGCGATGGGGATAGAGGCTGCGGTTGTATTACCGTACCGTTGGATGTTGTTCCAGACTTGGTCGTCCGAGAGTCGGAGGGTTTTTTGGACAAATTGGCTAATGCGCAGGTTAGCCTGGTGGGGAATTAGCATAGAAATGTCGGAAGCGCTTAACCCAACTTCTTGGAGTGCCTCCTGAATGACTTCTGGGAATTTTTGCACCGCCATTTTAAAGACAAACTGCCCCTCCATATTAGGGTAGTATTGTCCGTTGTCCATCATGTGTTGGGTGATAAAGATTTCTCCCAGGGTATCCACCGATGGATAGCCAAAATCTACGGGCTCGCCGAGTTTATTCAAGTGGTAACCACCGTGGGAGCCTGGGTTAATGAAGGCCAATTTTTCGGCATAGGTTCCGTCTGAGTGTAATTTGGTGGTTAAAATACCCTGGTCTGGATGTTCGCTGGGCTGTATAATGGCTGCTCCGGCGCCGTCGCCAAAAATCACACTGACATTTCTTCCTCGGGTGGTAAAGTCCAGACCCATGGAGTGCATTTCGGCCCCGACTACCAGCACATTTTTGTACATCCCTGTCCGCACAAACTGATCTGCTACGGAGAGTCCATACACAAAGCCACTGCATTGGTTGCGGATGTCGAGCGCCCCCGCTTCTTTGTGGGTGATTCCTAACTCGCGTTGGAGTAATACTCCGCAGCCTGGGAAATAGTAATCGGGGCTCAGCGTAGCAAAAATAATAAAATCGATTTCGGAGGGATCGATTCCAGCCCGAGCGCAGGCAATTTTGGTGGCTTCTGCCCCCATCGTTGTGGTGGTTTCTTCGTGTTTTTTACCAAACCTCCGTTCCTGAATACCCGTCCGTTCCTGGATCCAAGCATCGCTGGTATCCATGATAGCTGCTAGTTCGTCGTTCGTAACAATGCGTTCAGGTACGTAATATCCGATTCCGGCAATTTTACTGCGTGTAACCATGTTCCTTATTTTAGTTGCTGGTAGTAATGGGCTGTAATTTAAGCCCTCTTAGAGCAGATTTTTTTATTTATTTTTCCAAAAAAAAGAAAAAGCAATCCGGTACCATCAATTAGGCTTCGGAGGGAGTCGATTCCCCTCGATTTACAAGCCAGACACCAACCAGGGTAACACTCATTCCAACGGCCTCCAACCAGTGAAGAGGCTCTTTCAAGACCCACCAGCCCAAAAGTACAGCAACAACTGGATTGATATAGGTATATAAAGAGGCCGCAGTAGCGCTCAACTGCTTTAGCACGAACATATATAAGCTAAAGGCCAAGGCGGAACCCACTAAAATCAAATAAAGTAAAGCAGACCAGCCCTGCCAATGGTGCTGAATGTGTGCCGTTGAATCTAACGTCCAGCTGAGTAACAATCCGCCCAGTCCGCCGGCCGTTACTTGAATACTTGCATTCACCATCGGTGAAACGGCAGGTGCGTTCAACCGCTTGGCCATCACTGTTCCCATGGACCAGGTGAAGCAAGAGGCGAAGCACCCTAAAATGCCCCAGCGGTAATCCGGGTTCAAAAAATCGGTCCAACCTTGATTGAAAATGAGCCCAAGCCCCGCAAATCCCAACAGGACACCAGATAGGGTATATCCACTCAAGCGCTCACCTCGGCGGTGCCAGGAAAATTGAATTAGCAATACTACAATAGGTGTCAGGGACCCAATCACCGCTGCCAAACCGGAGGAAACATACTGCATGCCCCAGGTGATAAATCCATTGCCCCCGGTGATGGTTACTACTCCGATCACTGCCTGCAGGAATAGGTAGCGGGGAGAGAGTGATGCCCTACTCCTGGCCCATTGGCCCGTTAAAAAGACAAGGACGAGCAACAACAACCCAGCACTTGTCTGACGAATCCCAACCATCAAATAGGGTGGAAAATACAGGATAGCG
Organism: Chitinophagales bacterium; assembly: GCA_046316495.1. Lineage (GTDB taxonomy): Bacteria > Bacteroidota > Bacteroidia > Chitinophagales > Saprospiraceae > M3007. Next base: position 10,615 of record JBKDAM010000001.1, on the reverse strand, counting down.
TATTTGATTGCGGTGTATGTGGTACCCCAAATCAGGCAAATGGCAGCAAGTGCTAAGTAAGCTAAATGGCGGCTAGAGAGGGTAGATACGTTCATAATGAACCCAAAGGTACGCTCCTTTTCAGGCTGTTCGATGGGAGCTGCCGGAATTAACCTGTAATTTAAGTGCGTATTCCCAACTCCTGGATATACCCAAACGAATGGTTCCTTGTTACCTTTGTCGTATGAGCCAACAACCCACTCCCTTACCGATCCAGGTTATTTCGGCGGGTGCCGGAAGCGGAAAAACCTACTCCCTTACAGAGCGAATGGTTGAAATGCTGGGAAAAAACATCCGGCCTTCTGCTATTCTGGCTACGACCTTTACTAAAAAAGCCGCCGCTGAACTCCAAGAGCGGGTCCGCTCCCGACTCATGGAAGCGGGCAACAGCACCGCCGCAAATGAACTTGGAAATGCCCTGATTGGAACGGTACACAGTATTGGAGTTAAATTATTACAGCGGTTTGCCTTTGATGCAGGGGTGTCCCCGCTGGTTGAGGTAATTGCTGATGGGGACGAACAACGCCTGTTTAATGAATCGTTGTCCCAAATTCTTAGCAGTGAACGAACCGATCGCATGAATGCCTTGTCCGAACGTCTTGGATTGACCAAGAAGGGCTTCGGGAAGTCGTCGTTTGATTGGCGTGCTTCAATCCGCCAACTAACGGATGTGGCGCGTGCTAATAATTTTTCCAGCACCGTTTTAGCAGAAAGCAAGCGCCGATCTTGGGAGTCCTTTGCTGCCCTCCTGCCGCCTGCAACCGAAGTAGAACAGCTTGTTTGGAACAACCGCTTGAGCTCAGCGCTGCAACAAACCGTGGCAGCCTTGGAGGCCAATGAGGCGGATACTACCGTGGCAACGAAGGCTGCTATTGAGTTGCTTCGCCAAATGGAAAACCAGCTGAAATGGAATGGTGCTCTGGCCTGGCACGAATGGGTGAAAATTGCCAAAATAGCACCTGGTGCCAAAAGCCGGGAATTAATGGAAGATCTCAAGGAGTTAGCACTTCGGCATGAGGAACAAAAAGCCTTTCATTCGGATATCAAATCCTATATCGATCTGGTATTTGAAATCTCTATCGAAGCACTTCAGGAGTATGAGCAGTATAAACAGAAGCGAGGGCTTATCGATTATACCGACATGGAAACCTATGTCAGCCGACTGCTACGTATGCCTGCCGTTCGCGAAACACTCAGGGAAGAGTTAGATTTGCTGTTAGTAGATGAATTCCAAGACACTTCCCCCATCCAATTGGATATATTTTTGCAGCTCAGTCAGCTTGCCAAGTATTCTATTTGGGTGGGTGATCCCAAGCAGAGCATTTATGGTTTCCGAGGCGCAGAGCCGGCGCTTATGAAGGCCATTATTGAAGCCACTGGCGGGATTCGTTCGGAAAACATCTTGAAAGAAAGCTGGAGAAGCAGGGCGGATTTGGTGGAAGCATCGAATGCTATTTTTACCCGGGCTTTTCAAGACTTACCGGCGGAGCAGGTGGTATTGTCGCCTAATTTCAGTACAGAAAAAGAGGTGGATTTTTGGAAAAAAATGGGTTACACTGCGCTGGATACCCCACTTGCACTGCGGCATTGGCATTTTTTGAATGAGGAAAATAATAAAAAAGTGCCCGGACAGCCCTGGCTAGAAGAATGTATTGCGTCCCAAATTGCGGTCTTCCTCCGACAAGAAGTTCCTGTTTTTGACAAGTCACGGAAAACAACCCGCCCGGTTCGGCCAGGGGATATCGCTATTCTATGTCGAAATAATTCCCACTGCCAGCAGGTGGCAGAGGCGCTGCACCGCGCTGGGTTAAAGGCTGGAGTAGCCCGGGCAGGCTTATTGGAGACGGCGGAGGTTCGGCTGGCCTTGGCCTATCTCCGTCGCTTGGTCAATCCCAATGACCGGCTGAGTGCAGCGGAAATCAAGTTGATCAGCGGGGACCTGCGGCTGAAGGAGCTGATTCATCAACTTTGGGAAGCCAGTCCGGAACAAAAGAGGCAGCATCTGGACATCCCCATGCCCGGCAATGACCTGCATTCCCGGTCGGCCGCTGAAGCCTTGGACTTGCTGTTATCCGAGACAGATTTGCGCCGTACGGTTTGCCAATTAGGTCAGGCTGTTCAGCGGTTGGATAACTTGGAAGTATTGCGCCGATATGCGAGGGAGTATGAATCAGCTTGCAACCGGCTTCATACGGCGGCAACCATCGGTGGATTTTTATTGTGGTTAAACCGTCAGGCAGAGCTCAGCCACGATTATCAGGGCAGTGGAGAAAGTGAAGACACCATTCATGTACTGACCTACCACAAAAGTAAGGGATTGGAATATCCGGTCTGTATTTGCCACAACCTGGATCAACCGCTTAAGGAAAATGTGTGGGAGGTCAACCTAATGCCGGAGGGGCCGCCAGATCTGAATGATATTTTGGGAGGGCGATGGCTTCGGTATTGGGTCAATCCGTATGCCGACCAGTTAAGGAATACCCGATTGGAGGAGCGGCTTCGGCAATCAACAGCCTTTACCGAGGCCACTCGACAAGCTTTGGAAGAGGAAGCACGCTTGCTGTATGTGGGAATTACGCGTGCCCGGGATTACCTGATTTTTCCGACCACAGCGAATGGTACGCGCTGGTTAAACCGGGTATTTAGCCATGGAGATGAAAATGCTACTACCCTCGACCCAGACTCGGACGAGACGCCTTTTTACACCTTGGGAGGCCGAGTATTACATTGTCAGACGGAACGATTGTTTTTCCCAAAAGTACATGCTGCTGTGGAATGGAGGGAGTCTGCCTTTTTGTACCACGAAGAGAGTGCAGGGAAGCAGTATTATTCAGCTGAAAAAATCAATCCCGCTGCGGAGGCGGTTCCAACCAACCCCCACCTGAAGTCGGGAGCCCCCCTTGTGGCAGCTCCAATGGTGACCCTTGATCCGGCATTGGCCGCCGATCAGGCTGCTGCTATTAAGAGTTTGATGCACCGATTGCACCCCGATTTGCCCTTGGCTGAGCATCAAATCAAGGTTCGGCAGCTGGTGGGAAAGTGGACAGCAGAAGCTCTGTTAAAGCAAGCAACCACTCTATTGGAATGGTTGCGAACAACTTGTTCTGCTGTTCAGATGCAAACGCATGTGCCCGTTCGGTGCGTGTACAATGAACGTATTTTCGAGGGGATAATTGATGTGCTCTTGGAATCGACCGATCAGACGATTCATCTGGTTTTACTAGAAGAAAAGGAGTCGGCCGCTACTTTGGCTTGGTTAGGCTACGCTGTTCAACGGCAGTTTCCGGGCAGGGCTATTCGATTGTGGGCCTTGGATGTGGTAGAAGGCCAAGCACGGGAGTGGGTAGCGTAGCGGCAACTAGCCCAACGGACTAAAAGCGCATCGGGAAGCAGCTCAGCTGGAGACTGCTTCCCGATATGACTAAATAGGTACTACTGTTTGATCAAAAGGAATTACCTGACTAGAGTGACGTCGCCTTTGTAGAGTTTGGTACTTCCATTGGTCAATTTAATCTTGGCGTAGTACACATAGACACCTGGATCGGCGTTTTTACCCCGGATTTTACCGTCCCACCCCTGCCAAGCATTCCAGTCACCGGGCATTAAAGGGGCCTCGAGCTGGTACACAGAGGAACCCCAGCGGTCGAAAACCATGAGTTCATCGATGCCGAGGATGCCGACGCCAATGTAAATTTTCCAAAAATCATTGATTCCATCCAGATTAGGAAGAAAGACATTTGGGATATAGACATCTGCGACTTCCAGTACATTCACTTGAATAGAGGCACTGGCGGTACAGCCGGTGGTATCGGTAATGCTAACGGTGATGCGCTCTGACTTTTCGGGCAACCAGGTTTGTGTTAGGGTATTTGCCCCGCTAGCATCATAGAGAGGGTTCCAGGTAATTTGGCTCCAGGCGGTTAGGTTGGTGGTGGCGGTTAGGCTGAGTAGTTGACCGAATTTCAGACTTGTATCTGCCGGGAGGCTTATAAATACTTGCGCCGGGATTTGTAAAAAAGTGATAGAATCAAGCGAACAGCCATTTTGATCAATTACCGAAAGGTTGTGTTGGCCGGCCCCCAATGCTACGGAAAGTGGGTCGACTTCTACTCCATCCACCTCATAGACATAGGGAGCGGTGCCACCATTGGCTGCCAGGGTAAGGGTAATGGTAGTGTCAGCACAGTCGATTGGTGCTACTAACCAACCTAAGGAAAGGGGCGAAGGTTCTACGAGGGTACTGCTAGCGGTGGAAGTACATCCGATGGCATCAGTGATGGTGAGGCTATAGGTGCCGGCCGCCAGGTTGGAAAGCGTTGTATTGGTGGAGGAATTATTCCAGGTTAGGTTGTAAGGCGCCGTTCCTCCGCTTATTGCAGCGCTCAGTTGTCCGGATGCCTCCGCTGCACAGCGGATGGCTTGTTCGGTAAGCGAAACGGCAATAGGGGCTGGGCTGTTGATCGTGCCGGTTTGAACTACACTGGCACCATTTGCACCGGTGATGGTGATGCTATAGTTGCCTGCGGGTAAATCTTCCAATACTTGTGTTTCCCCATTATTGGAAATCACCCCTTGACCGTTGAGGTTATTGCCAGACCAGGTGTAATTATAGGGCCCAAAACCGGTGGTAACCGTAATAGATAGGAACCCATCGGCTGTTTCAGCACAGCTGGTGGTACTGCCTTCCAGGGTAGCCTGCGGGGCGCAACCAGAGGGGTCTAGGCTGGTAATGGTGGTCACCACAGAGTCACAGCCTTGAGTGGTTTGGAGATTTTGGATGGTGGTACCTACTTGAGCTGGATCGCAACTAAAGGCGTTGATCGTCACGTTGTAAGGAAGAAACACGTTTACAGGGAGCGTGGCAGTGCCGGCACAAAGTCCATTGTTGCTGATGGTGACACTGTAGGTGGTGCTCACCAAGGGGGTAAGTGTAAGGCTGGCACTGGTGGCTCCGGTGCTCCAGCTATAAGTGGCTCCTCCCACGCCGCTGGCGGTTAAAACCAGGTTTTGGCCTACGCAGTGGCTGGTATTTCCAGTGATAGTGGCTTGGATTCCAGCGGTAAGCGTGAGCGTGACAGCGGTTCTACTGGTGCTGAAACAATTGCTCACTGGGTCAAAAGATTCTACAAAATAGGTGTAACTACCTTGACCAAGTCCGGCTGAAGGAGTAAAGGATGTGGTATTAGCAGCCAATAAAGAACCGCCCGTTGCCGCAGAGTACCAGTTGGCGAGTAGTCCGCTGTTAAGGCTGACTGACAAGACGGGCATTGGATCGCCAGCACAGGCCGTCGCGTTGGAGGGGTTGGACGGAGCGGGAACTGGAGGGCAGCCACATACTGGTGCATTGATGACTTGTTGGTTTTCGCAGTTGGTAGTAGGATTAATGGCGCTGATCACCACATTAGTGCCTGCAGGGATTTGGGTGACAACAAAGTTGCCGCCTATGCCAACCACTGTGCCAGCGGTGGAGGTAATGTTACTTGCATTTGTGGTGATCGCAACGGAATAGCTTAAAAAGTCAGGTGCGCATTGGGGCGTGCTGATGGTGAGCGTCGGAATCGGATGAACGGTAATCGAAAAGCTGACTGGCGTACCCGTACAATTGGCGTCTGCCGGGGTTACTAACAATACCCCAGTTTGCGTTGTGCCAAGATTAGACGGGGTGTCAAAATTAAGGTTCCCACTTCCGCTTGGATCTAGCCCAATGGCTGGATTGCTGTTCGTCCAGGTAAAGCTGGTTCCAGGGGTGCCAGTAAAGTTCACAAAAACAGGTTCATCTGCGCAAACCACTCGATTGGAGGGGGTAACCATCGTGGGCAGCGGCCGGATATCAAGGTTTACAGGGGTTCTTCCGGAGCTAACGCAGCCGGTAAGGGTATCTCTGCTCTCTGCATAGTAGGTGTAGATACCAGGTGCTAAGGGCCCCATGGGTGTGTAAACAGGGGTAGCCAGCGCTAGGGGACTTCCCCCAGCTGGGGCGGCATACCAATCAACCACCAGTCCGTTGTTCACTGTGACCTGCAGTGGGGGTACAAAGGCGCCAGTACAGCCTATGGTTATGCCGCTTGTACTGGGAGGGGTAACAGAAGGACAGTTGCAATTAGGGGCTGTAACCAAAAGTGTGCTGGTACAGCCTGCCGTTGAAAAAGCGGTCACTATCAGACTGGAATCAGCAGGAATGGAGCTGATAAAAAAGCCGGTGGGAGTGGTAGTAATCGTCCCGAATGGGCTTGCCAGGCTGTCCGCATTGCTGATTATGCTGGCGGAGTAGCTAAGCAGGTTCGGTGCACAGTTGGTTGTGCCAAGATTGACCGTGGGCAGTGCTTGGAGGGTGATCGTAAAGAAGGTGGGCGTGCTGGTGCAGCTTCCGAGTTGGGAGATCAAGGTAATAGTAGCTACTTCGGTATTGGGTAGATTGGCCGCTGAGATATAACTAATCGCGCCATTCCCGCTGGATGCCAATCCAATTGAAGGGTTGCTATTGGTCCAACTGAACGCTGCGCCTGCTGTTCCGCTGAAGGAAATATTGACTGGCGCCCCCGCGCATACCTCCAGGTTAGCTGGGGTCGTGGTGGTTGGAGTAGTATTAATAGTGAGGGTAACGGCAGTCCGGGTAGCACTTACACAGCCGGTAGCCGGGTCAATTGCCTCTGCAAAAAAAGTGTAAGATCCTGCTGACAAAGGACCATTAGGGGTGTAGTTGTTGCTTGCGGCTTGCAGTAGACTGCCTCCAGTAGCTGCGTTGTACCAATTGACCGATAGACCACTTGCAGAAGTAACCGTAAGAGTGGGCAGACTGGTGTTCTCACAAATAACCGGATTACTTGGGTTGCCAGGTGCGGTGACAGAAGGGCAATTGCAATTGGGGGCATTTATATTTTGGGTCAGTATACAGCCCGATGCAGATGTAAGGGTGAGCACTATATTGGTATCTGCGGGTATTTGGTCAATGGTGAATAGGCCATTCGTTCCATTCACCACCCCAGCGCTACTGCTGAGGGTAACAGCGGTATCCGTTTGGAGTGTAACCTGATAGCTCAGCAGATTGGGGGCACATTGCACGCTACCAATCGTGAGACTCGGCAGGGCATTGATTTGGATGGTGAACGAGACTGGGGTGCCCGTGCAATTGCCCGATTGTGGGGTCAGCGTAATATTCGCCAGTTGGTTGCCCAACACGTTAGAGGGTGCGGTGAAGGCGATGCTACCGCTTCCGGAAGCCGGGAGGCCAATGGTAGTATTGTCATTAGTCCAGTTAAAAACGGAGGTGTTTGCTCCGGAAAAATTAACTGCCACGGCTTGGCCTGCACAGCTCGTTACATTTGCTGGTAAATTGGCTACTGGTGTAGCGTTGACAGTGATCGAGAACGTTTGAGCAGGCCCAGTACATCCCGCTACGGAAGGGACCACCGTAATTAGGCCGGTTTCAGTACTGCCTGGGCTGCTTGCTGTGCCAGAAATAGAGCCCGTTCCAGAAGCCGGAAGTCCGAGGTTGCTGTTGCTATTGCTCCAGGTGTAGGTAGCGTTCGCTCCTGCTCCCGAGAAGTTGACTTCAATTGGGGCACCGCTACAAAGGGCGAGGTTTGCTACCGGATTCATGGTGGGCCCGGGCTGAATGGTGATGTTAAACCCAATCGGATTGCCTGGGCAGGCTGCTGAAAGCATTTCTGCTAAAATAAAGCCCGTTTGAGTCGTGCTAACATTGGCGGCGGTAAATTGAATATTCCCTGTTCCAGTGATACCTAATCCAATTGCGGTGTTGTCGTTAAACCAGGTGGGCAGCAGGTTGGCGGGTTGAGCTGTAAAGTTGACGTTTACTTGTTGGCCGGAGCAAACGGTGATATCGCCGACGGGTGCCAGGGTAGCTACCGGCTGAACAGTAACAGTAAAGGTAATGGCGGGGCCAGGGCAGGCACCGTTCGGGGTGACGGTTAGTAGAGAAATACGCGGGCCGTCTGAAAAGGAGGGTGTTAGCACGCTGATATTGCCATTCCCACTGGAGGGAATACCCGTTTGGGTATTGTTATTGGTCCAGGAATAGCTGTTGGCGGTACCTGTGAAGTTAATTTCTAGCTGCGATCCGGCGCATTCTGTCAGGTTGCCTGGATTATCTACGACGGCGGCTGGGTTGACGGTGATCGTAAACGTGCGCGGAGCGCTTTCGCAACCTGCGGCATTGGTAGCAATCACGGTAATGGTAGCTATTTCTTGGCTGGTCGTCACAGCACTGTTGAAGTTGATGTTGCCATTACCTGCGGCCGCCAATCCGATAGCTGGGTTGTCGTTGCTCCATGAAATGGTACTGCCTGCAGAGCCACTCAGGTTGACACTCACAAAATTGCCAGAACAAACCACCACGTTATTGGGTTGGTTGAGGGTTGGCAAGGGACTCACAACCACCTGAAAGCTAATGGAAGGTCCAGTACACCCGCCCAGTGAGGGAGTAACGGTAATGGTAGCGGTCTGGTTGCTCGTAACATTGGCTGCTGTGAAGTTGAGGTCTCCATTGCCAGAAGCGCCCAGTCCAATTTGGGTGTTGTTGTTGACCCAGTTAAAGGTGGCGCCGGGCTCGCCTGTGAAGGCAACATTCACCGGGCTATTGGCACATACCGTTATGTTGCCGGGGTTATCCACGGTTGGACCGGGCCCCACTTCTACTTCAACGGTATTGGTTTCAGCGCAGTTGTTATCGTCGAGTGTTGTAAAGGTGTACGTATTGGTTCCAACGGGTGCGTTGGTCACGGTGGTATTCAAAGCGCTTGGGTTGGCGATGGTACCCGGGCCCGTCCAGGTGGTACTCATCACAGAGGGCGTATTGTCGAGGACTGCGGTCAGGTTGATGGGTTGATTGGAGCAGGCCGGATTGGGATTGGCGTTCAAGGTAGCCCCTCCATCCCAACAGGTTACCGTAATTCCGGAAAACGTCACGGACTCATTGGCTGCCCAGGTTTGTGTTTGGACAATAATGGTAGCGTTTTCTGCATTTTGAGTACACACAGGGCCGAAATTAATGGTTCCGGTTTGGTTCAGGTTGCCCGGAACCCCTACCAGTTCTGAATATACGGTCGCGCCATCTATTTGGTACTGTACGTATAAAAAGTCCCAGCAATTGGAACAGGAACCTGCACCCGCATTATTGGGGTCGCCGGCACAGGGATCACCTGCCAAGCCGCACTCGTCGCTCGATTCCATATTTCCACTTCCCAGCCAGGGTTGTGAAAAGCTGTAGTTCATGGCAAAAGAAATAGAAGAGCAGTTGCCTATACTTATGTTGTACTGGTCATTCGTTACCTGATCGGAATTTGTATAGGTCATCCCGGGGTTACTAAAGATCACCGTTTGGGCATTGGAATGCAGGGCGAGCCCCAACCAGAAAACAAAGAGGACTCTTTTTACCAGGAGGATTTGTGGTTTCCTTTTGGAAAAACAAGCAGAAGCTGCGCGGATGGCCATAAGTACGGTTACTATTTAAAAGGAGAGCGTATATCAAATTAAATACCTTGCAAAAGTACACAAAAAAGCAATCAAGGCTGCTTTCCCCTTCCCTGTGCGTGGTAATTCATCCTAACTTCACAAAAAAATGGAGTATAAATTGCATTTTTTAGGATGTTTTCTTACTTGAACAATTAATTGGTTTTAAATTAAATGAATTGATTTTTGGGGTGTATTTTACTTATTTTACTAAGTGCATTATTCGATTTTCTTCGCAATGCCGCTGCTGCTCCAGCAATGTGTTGGTGACCCTGGTGGTATTGACATAGGGTGCAAAATAGCAAAGAAGATCAACATCTATTTTTCTAGACGACAATGGAGGGGAAATGGATGCTGTGATGAAAGGGAGACTGCTAAAAAGGGGGGCTGCGTGGGTTGGATAGGGCGCCAAGGTGAGTAATTGTAGATCTCAAAAGGGCTGATGGGTGTCTTTTTCTGCGATCTCTTTTTGAAGGGGGGCCTGGCACCGGCAATACCCTGTTATCGCTCCTCAGGAAGCTCACGTACTCTATTTAAATAGTCTTTTTTTTGATATAAAATTATAATTTTTATTTGTAAAATTATATTTAATAAATAATTGATAAACATTTTTTTATTTAAAAAAAGTAGTATATTTGCCTGTATAATTAGGATTGTTTTTTTTGTCAAAAATGTCTGAAAATGCTTTGTTGATTTCGCTCATTTTTGCACTATCAAAAGGCAGGTAGAAAACAACCAAAACAATCTCCCAAAAGAAATAGTGCCAGAGAAAACCGAGTCGTTCAGACTTTTCTCATGATGTAAACTACAGGGCAGTTCCCCGCTTGGCAAATGAGTCAGGCGGGGAACCGTTTTTTAATGGTTAATTATTAATGGTTAATGATTGGGTTTGGTGGGTTTTTTGGGGGGAATTTTATTTTTTTAAGTGTTTGAATAGTAGTGAGTTGTGTTGTTTAGGGGGTTGTTTTTGTTAATAAAAAGGGCCTTTTTGGGGGTTGGATAGCTGTCTGGAAGGTCTTTTAGAGAGGCCGCCATCTTTGTATCACTTTTTCATGATGTAGATATACAACAGGGCAGTTCCCCGCTTGGCAAATGAGTCAGGCGG